>JACKLI010000001.1:3081930-3698317 GCA_024235995.1 Burkholderiaceae bacterium | reverse complement strand
AGGTCATTCTATGGCGCTTGAATTAAATTGTCACTCATAGTGCGGGTACTTATAAGGCGTAGCCCTATAGAGGGGGTACTCATAGAGTCATTTCTCTTTAAGAAGAGAGAAATATGGCCCTTGATCCCCGACTACGCTTCGGCCTGAAGCTGATAGAAATCAGAAAGACCAGAGGGTGGTCGCAAGAACGCCTGGCACTGGAAAGTGGCTTGGCACGCAGCTATCTGGGGGGTGTTGAGCGTGGGCAGCGCAACATCGCATTGCTCAACATTTTCAAGCTGGCCGAGGCGCTGGGGGTGGAGCCTTCAGTACTGCTGGAGGCACCGGCTACCGGACAGGAGCCTGCACCGTAACATCGTAGCGTTACGTTATCGTAGCGTTACGATGTCGTCTGAAAAGGGTGAGTGCTCCGGGCAGGGCCGTCGAAGGAATATTGAAAACAGCCGACGCCAAGTAGCCCTGCTATTTTTAATAACGAGTAGCCACGCAGCGACCGGAGGGAGCGAAGGATTGCCTCCTTTGCTTGCCCCAACGTTCAAGGTGAACATGCGGTAGACCAGCCATGTGTAGATGTCCATCGCCAGAGGCGACTTTATGAGCGCACGTAGTGCCTCCATCTTGAGTGGCACGGGGGCGCTGATCAGACGTTTAAAAAAGTCTGTGCTCAAGGTGATCGAGCTTTCCCATGCCCCTCGTCGCACCGTATCGCGAGAGCTCCAGAAGACGAACGCCTCCTCCGCGATGAGGATGTTTCTGACGTGCAGCGCATCGCCATCTGCACCACCGACGGTAATCATCGAATGCACCAGCCGCAAGCTCTGGTCACGCACTCGCGCGATGTACCGGCCATCATTGTGCAGATCAAGACTTTGCAAGAATGCCGCCTGGGAACGCCCAAGCGATAGATCGGGACTACCTGTGCGAACGGCTTCAGTACACATCCACGCCAGCAGCAGGCGCGGCAGCCCGCCATACGGTACGCCATAGTCAGGGTTGGCTACGATGGAAAGGCTCAGCTTGCCCGTGCCGCGTTTGAAATGGTTGGTCTTGGGGTCTGTATGAGGAAGCGTGGCCTGCGCCAGAAAGTGTGCGATGTAGCCTGTAGCGCCTGCGTTGCGGGCCTGCTCGATCTCCAGCTCCACAGCTTCGTCGATCAAGTGGCGTACCCGTGGAGTCAATGCATGGGCGGCGTCGTGCTGCTCTGCCTGCTTCGCCACCTCGGTGGCATTCTGCCTGATCCGCTCCAGCGGATCGCGCTTGAGCGTGACTTCTGCCACACCAGCGTCCAGCAAATTGCCCACGCTGCGCATCGCCAAGTCCTGACCTTGACCTGCGAGATCGCGGCGATCAGGGATGGACAGCGTTGTTGCTGGCAGTGCGGGCGGCAGCGGCCTTCTGTCCAAGCCATGTATCAATCTCGTGCTCCAGCCATCCGACAACCCGCTTGTTGATCTGGATGCATACCGGGAATGTCGGATCATCGCGTGTGATCCGCCAGAGCGTTACGTCGTTGATACCGCCAAGCTTTTCGCAGACGGCCTTGCGGCGTAGAATTTTCATCGTCCTCACCTCCTGCACATTGAAAGTCGATGCAGGAAGTTTCAGATGGCGACCCGGCAGCGGTCACGGATTCCCAGAAGGGAATTTTTGCAGCAAAAAATCCGACGGCTGCGATGCAGGACAGGCAAGCGATGCACGGGCCTCGCTCCGGGTAGCAGCGGCCAAAGTGTATATGGAAGTGACTACAAGATGAGTGATAACAGAGACAATGCCGCTACCACACACGCTTTTCGGCTAAACTTCCTGTTCAACGTCTGAACGGACCTGCTCCCGGTACCTGTCGGTTCATGCCAGGTGCCGGCGCGGCCGCCGCGCCGGCAGGGCTGGCACGACGGCAAGCATCAGGCGCGCAGGAACGGCAGCGGCACGTCCGCCGGTATCGGGCACTGGTAAGGCTTGCCCTGCCGGCGCTCCAGCAGTTCCGCCTTGGCCTGGGCAATCAGTTCGGGCCGGGCCACCAGCTCGATGGCGGTGGCCGCGAGCACGCGCGCCGCGCGCACCATGCCGGCATGCGCCAGGCCGGACTGGCCCTGTGACACCAGTTGCCACGAGTGCATGGGCGTGCCGAAGGCGAAGCAGGCCACCCAGGCCTGCGCCGTGGGGGTGATCCAGCTCACGTCGGCCACGTCGGTGGAGCCGTACAGCACGTCGTTCACGCTGGCGTCGTAAGGCGCCACGCCCTCGAACACGGCCGGCGCCTTGCCGCGCAGCACGCTGGCCAGCGGGCGGCTGACGGCGTCGATGTCGCTGGCGGTCAGCGTGGCCTGGAAGTCGACGGCCCTGGTTTGCTCGGCCGTGCTCACCTTCAGCGCGCCTTCGGCCTGCAACTTGGCGTACATCACCTGGTTCAGCGTGGCGTTTTGCAGCAGGTTGGAGCAGGCCTTGTCGAACACAATGTCGACTTGGCAGTCGGTCATCAACGCGGCGCCGCGCGCCACGTTCTGCACCCGCTCGTACAGCGCAGTGGCCTCGTCGTTGCGCACGGCACGGATGAGGTAGAGCACCTCGGCGCGCGCCTGCACCACGTTGGGCGAGGTGCCGCCGGCATCCGTCACCGCGTAGTGCACGCGGGCGTCGGGCGGCATGTGCTCGCGCAGGTAGTTCACGCCCACGTTCATGAGCTCCACCGCGTCCAGCGCGCTGCGTCCCAGATGCGGCGACTGCGCGGCGTGCGAGGCCTTGCCGTGGAAGATGAACCGGGCCTGGATGTTGGCCAGCGTGCTCTGGCTGAACACGCCGGAAAAGCTGGCCGGGTGCCAGGTCAGCGCCACGTCCACGTCGTCGAACACGCCGGCGCGTGCCATGAAGGTCTTGCCGGAGCCGCCTTCCTCGGCCGGGCAGCCGTAGTAGCGCACGCGCGCCTTCTGGCCGCTGGCCTGCAGGTGCGCCTGCAGCGCGATGGCCGCGAAATGGGCCGAGGTGCCCAGCAGGTGGTGGCCACAGCCGTGGCCGGCCAGGCCGGGGCTGTCGACCGAGGGCGTGCACACCAGGGCGCCGCTTTGCTGGTTCAGGCCCGACAGCGCGTCGTATTCGCCCAGGAAGGCGAGCACCGGCCCGGTGTCGCCCCATTCGGCCATGAAGGCCGTGGGGATGTCCGCCACGTTGCGGGTGATGCGAAAGCCCGAGCTGGCCAACGCGTCCATGTGCAGCTGGGCCGAGGCGGTCTCGGCGTAACGCAGCTCGGCCAGTTTCCAGATCCGGTCGGCCAGCGCGGTCATGCGCGGCGTCTCGCGCGTGAAGAAGTCTTGCAGTTCGGTCATGCTTGTGCCGCGCTCATTCCGGCTTGACGCCGGCCTTGTCCAACAGGGCCTTGTTGCGCTGGATCTCCGCCGTGATCTCGGCGGCAAACTGGCCCTGGTCCATCCTGGTGGGCGTGGCGCCCAGCTTGCGCAGGTGCTCCTTCACGTCGGGCAACTGCACCGCCTCCAGCGAAGCCTGCCGCAGGCGCTGGACGATGGGTGCCGGCGTGTCCTTGGGTACGACGATGCCGAACCAGCTGATGCCCAGCTGGTTCAACCCGTCGTAGCCAAGTTCCTTGAAGGTGGGCACGTTGGGCAGGTCGGGCGAACGGCCATTGGCGGCCTGCGCGATCGGGATCAGCTGGCCGTCCTTGATGTGCGGCATGGCCGAAGGCAACTGGTCGGGCATCAGCTGCACCATGCCGGCCAGCGCGTCGTTCAGCGCCGGGCCGCTGCCACGGTAGGGCACGATCAGGATGTCGGTCTTGAGCGTCTCGTTGAACGAGGCCAGCATGAGGTGGCCCAGCGTGCCCAGGCCCGGCACGGCGCCGCTGATCTTGCCTGGCTCGGCCTTGACCTTGGCCAGGAATTCCTCGAACGTCTTCACGCCCAGCTTGGGGTGCACCATGTACACGGAGGGCATGGTCACCAGCTGAGCCACCGGCGTCAGCTTGGCGCCCAGGCTCTCGGCGCGCTTGAACAGCAGCGGGTTGATGGTCATGGTGCTGACGGTGGCCATGCCCACGGTGTAGCCATCGGGCGCCGCCTGGGCCACGGCCTCGGTGCCCATGAGACCGCCGGCGCCGGCCCTGTTGTCCACCACCACGGGTTGCTTGAGCGTTTGGCGCAGCCCTTCGGCAAACACGCGCGCCACGACGTCGGTGGAGCCGCCGGCGGCAAAAGGCACGACCAGCTTGATGGGCTTGCTGGGCCAGGCGTCGGCGGCGTGCGCGGCGTGCGGCAGGGTCAGTGCGGCGGCGACGCCGAAGGCGGCGATGGCCGTGGCTTTGAGGACGTATCGGCGAGATGGTGTGGTGAACATGGCGGTCTCCTTGGAATGATGCGGCAACTGTAGAAGGCCGGGCCCGGCCGAGGGTGCGGTTTTGGCGGTGAGCTATAAGGCTGGCCGATGGCTGCATACTGGAGGCCTGAGCCATTCGATACGCTTGCCATGCCCTCCATGGACCATTCCGATGGGTTTCCCGAAGGCCGTGTGCTGTTTGCACGCCTGGCGCGGCACGCGCGGTTGCGCCAGCTGCAGTTGCTGCTGGCCTTGCATGAGTGCGGCTCGGTCGTGCGGGCCTCGGTGCAGCTGGACATGAGCCAGTCGGCGGCCACGCAGGCGCTGGCCGAGTTGGAGCGGGTGCTGGGCCTGCGCCTGTTCGAGCGCCACGCACGCGGCATTCGGCCCACGCCGGCGGGTCAGGCCCTGATCGATGCGGCGCGTGGCATGCTGAGCGAGCTGGAGGACGCCGCGCAGACCCTGGCCGCCATTCGCCTGGGAGCATCCGGGGCGCTGCGGCTGGGAGCCATTCCGGCGGCCGCGCACGCCATTGTGGCGCCGTTGCTGACCCGCTTCTGCACCCGGCATCCGCAGGTGCACGTTGACCTGAAGGAGGCGGAAGGCCCTCGCCTGCTGCCGCTGCTCATCAGCGATGGACTGGATGCCGTGTTCTGCCGCCAGCCATCGCAGCTGCCCGAGCCCTTCGTGTTCGAGTCCCTTCTGGCCGACGAGGCCGTGTTCGTCGTCGCCGCCCGCCACCCGCTGGCAACGAGCCGCCGGGTGCCACTGGCCGCGCTGGGCGACACGCGCTGGGTCTTGCCCATTTCCAACATCGCCGTGCGCGACATCTTCGAGCGCGTGGTGCTGGCTCAGTTGCCGCAGGCACAGTGGTTTCCGGTGGCCACCGTGTCGCTGCCGGTGCTGCGGGGGTTGCTGGGCCAGCCCCAGGCCTTGGGGCTGGTGCCGCGCAGCATCGCGCATGGGCTGGTCCAGGCTCAGGATGCGGGCGGCATCCAGATGCTGGATGTTCGGGTGGATCCGGCGCAGCGGTCCCTGGCGCCATTGGGCGCCGTATACCACCGCGAGAGAGCGCCGCTGCTGCTGCGCGAGATGCTGGCCTTGTGGCGCGCCGCGCCGGTCGCGGCCGTGAGCGCGGCGGCTTCTTAACGCACCACCAGGTTGTTGCGCACGGTGCGCACGCCCTTGACGGCGCGGGCGATTTCCTCGGCGCGGGCGCGCTCGGCCGCGCTCTTGGCAAATCCGCTCAGGGCCACTTCGCCGTGCAGGGTCTGCACGTTGATGGCGCCGGCGTCGACCTGCTTGTCGGCCACGAACTTGGCCTTGACTTCGGTGGTGATGGCCGAATCGTCGACGTAGGCGCCGGCCGATTCCTGGCCGCGCACGACGGAGCAGCCGGTGGTGGCAGTGGCCAGGGTCACGCCCATGGCGGCGGCGATGATCAGGGTGCGGACAGCGTGCATGGTGAGCTCCTTGGGTGCTGGATTTTTGGGACGAACGTCTTGACTGTACTTCAGCGTTTGCGGCGGCCCAGCAGCAGCGCCAGCGCGGCGCCCGCGGCGGCAGCGATGGCCATGGACTGGAGCGGCTTTTCGGCCACGTAGGCGCTGGTCTGGCTGGCCACGCCGGAGAGCTTGTCACGCGCCTGCGTGCGGGCGTCGGCGGCCGCCGCCCGGCCGCGGCCGGCCAGCTCGCGCGCCTGGGCCGACAGCGAGTCGACCGTGGGCTGCAGCTCGTCGAGCATCTGGCGCAGCCGGGTGTTGGCCTTGTCCAGCGCGTCGTGGATGCGCGGGCGGGACGCGTCGGCGTCGGATGGGGTGGATGGATCGGGGTTCATGCGGTGGCTCCTGAAAGACGGGCGCCCGCTGGGCGTCCTGACCTGCGGCAATGGGTGCCGTCCTGCATCAGCTGGCGGCGGCGCCGGGTTTTTCAACCGGCGGCGGGCGGCGGCTGGCAGACCGGGCAGTCGCTTTGGCGGCGCAGCCGCACGGTGGTGAACTCGGCCTGCCGGCTGTCGATCATCAGCAGGCGCCCCACCAGCGGCTGGCCGATGCCGCACAGCAGCTTGATGGCCTCGGCGGCCTGCAGGCTGCCCACCAGCCCCACCAGCGGCGCCAATACGCCCGAAGTGGCGCAGGCCACCTCGGGCACCGTCTGCGTGGGCGGAAACACGCAGGCGTAGCAGGGCGAGTCGGCGCGGCGCGGGTCGTACACCGACACCTGGCCGTCGAAGCCGATGGCCGCGCCCGACACCAGCGGCTTGCGGTGGCGCACGCAGGCGGCGTTGAGCGCGTGGCGCGTGGCGTAGTTGTCGCCGCAGTCCAGCACCACGTCGGCGGCGGGCACCAGCGCGTCCAGCAGCGCGGCGTCGGCGCGCCGGGCCACGGTGTGCACCTGCACGCCGGGGTTGATGGCCTCGATGGCCTGGCGCGCCGAGTCGACCTTGGGCTGGCCGACGCGGGCGGTGGTGTGCATGATCTGACGCTGCAGGTTGGTCAGATCGACCGTGTCGTCGTCGATCAGGGTCAGCTGGCCCACGCCGGCACTGGCCAGGTACAGCGCCACCGGCGAGCCCAGGCCGCCGGCGCCCAGGATCAGCGCGTGGGCGGCCAGCAGCTTCTGCTGGCCTTCGATGCCGATGTCGTCGAGCAGCACATGGCGCGAGTAGCGCAGCAGTTGCGAGTCGTCCATGGCGGCGCCGGCGGGCCGCGCGGCGGCCCCGGGGCTTATTCGGGTTTGGGCTGCTCGTCCTTGCGCTCGACCAGCGTGGTGCTGACCTTCACCGGCTCGCCCTTGAGCTTGGCCAGGGCCTGCACCAGCGGGAAGTCCTTGTCGCTGCCGTACTCGGGCGGGCGGCTTGCGGCGGCGGTCTTGCGCGACTCGGTCTCGAGCTTCTTGAGGGCCTGCTCGCGTTCCTTGGTCAGGGCCGGGTCCTTGACCTCGGGGCCGCTGCCGGACAGGTGGTGCTCCAGGTCGGCCTCGCGCATGCGCAGCACGGCAAAGGGGCTGCCCTCGGCGGTGTCGTCGACCATGATGTCGGGCACGATGCCCTTGGCCTGGATGGTGCGGCCGCTGGGCGTGTAGTAGCGCGCGGTGGTCAGCTTGAGCGCGGTGTCGGGGCCCAGCGGGCGCACGGTCTGCACCGAGCCCTTGCCGAAGGTCTGGCTGCCCATGATGACGGCGCGCTTGTTGTCCTGCAGCGCGCCGGCCACGATCTCGCTGGCCGAGGCCGAGCCGCCGTTGACCAGCACCACCAGCGGCACTTTCTTGACGGCCGCGGGCAGGCTGGCCAGCGGGTCGGCGCCGCGCCGGCGCATGTAGTCCTCGGGCACGGCCTTGTACGCGGCCTTGCTTTCCTCGATCTGGCCGTTGGTGGTGACCACCGTCGCGCCCTCGGGCAGGAAGGCGGCGGACACGGCCACGGCGGCGTCCAGCAGGCCGCCCGGGTCGTTGCGCAGGTCGAGCACCAGGCCCTTCAGGTTGGGGGCTTTCTTGTAGATGTCGTCGAGCTTGGCGACGAAGTCCTCCACCGTGCGGTCCTGGAACTGCGACACCCGGATCCAGGCGTAGCCCGGCTCCATCACCTTGCCCTTGACCGACTGGGTGCGGATTTCCTCGCGCGTGATGGTGACCGGGAAGGTGCGGTCCTCGTCGCGGCGCCAGACGGTGAAGCGCACCGGCGTGCCCGGTTCGCCGCGAATGCGCTTGACGGCGTCGTTCAGCGACAGGCCCTTGACGGCGGTGTCGTCCACCTTGGTGATCAGGTCGCCCGACTTCAGGCCGGCCTTGTCGGCGGGCGAGCCCTCGATGGGCGAGACCACCTTGACCAGGCCGTCTTCCTGCGTGATCTCGATGCCCACGCCGACGAAGCGGCCGGTGGTGCCTTCGCGAAATTCCTTGAACGACTTCTTGTCGAAATACTGCGAGTGCGGGTCCAGCCCCGACACCATGCCCGAGATGGCGTCGGTGATGAGCTTTTTCTCGTCCACCGGCTCGACGTAGTCGGTCTTGATCAGGCTGAACACCGCGGCCAGCTGCTGCAGCTGCTCCAGCGGCAGGGGCGCCAGCGTGCCGCGCGCCACCGTCTGCAGCGAAACGGTGGTCAACGCGCCGGCCAGCGCACCCACGGCGATCCAGCCGGCGATCTTGGATTTCTGACTCATGATGACGGGGCTTTCGTGGCGCAAGCGCTCAATATACAAGGTTCGGGAGGCCGCTCGATTTGGTGTGGCCGCCGGGCGCGGAAGTTCCGTGGCGCCGTGCTCAGCCGCGGCCCTGCTGCGCCACCGCGGCGGCGGCCTGCTCGGCGGCCTGGGCGTCGCCCAGGTAGTGGTGGCGCAGCGGTCGCAGGTCGGCGTCGAGCTCGTACACCAGCGGGATGCCGTTGGGGATGTTCAGCCCCACGATGTCGGCGTCGGAGATGCCGTCCAGGTACTTGACCAGCGCGCGGATCGAGTTGCCGTGCGCCACCACCACCAGGCGGCGGCCGGCGCGGATCTCGGGCGCCAGCACCGCGTTCCAGTACGGCAGCACGCGTGCCACGGTGTCCTTCAGGCATTCGGTCAGCGGCACGTCGCTGGGCTGCAGGTGGGCGTAGCGCGGGTCGCCGCGCTCGCAGCGCGGGTCCTCGGGCGTCAGCGCGGGCGGCGGCGTGTCGTAGCTGCGCCGCCAGGTCAGCACCTGCGCCTCGCCGAACTTCTTGGCCGTCTCGGCCTTGTTCAGGCCCTGCAGCGCGCCGTAGTGGCGCTCGTTCAGGCGCCAGTGCTTTTGCGAGGGCAGCCACAGGCGGTCCATCTCGTCCAGCGTCAGGTGCAGGGTGCGGATGGCGCGCTTGAGCACGCTGGTGCAGGCCAGGTCGAACGCGTAGCCCTCGGCCTTCAGCAGGCGGCCGGCCTGGCGCGCCTGCTCCACGCCGGTGGGCGTCAGGTCGACGTCGGTCCAGCCGGTGAAGCGGTTTTCCAGGTTCCAGGTGGATTCGCCGTGGCGGATCAGGACGAGCTTGTGCATGGGGCGGGGGGATGAAATCAGGGAATGGAAAAGGCCATCGCCGAGCCTGCGGACGATGGCCATGCGCCATTCTAAAATGCCGGATTGTCCCCGCGCCGCCAGCCGGCGCCCTTGTTCAAAGGATTTTCAACGTGGATTTCGTGATTGCCAACTGGGCCCTGATCTTGCTGGCCCTGGTTTCGGGCGGCATGCTCGCCTGGCCGATGCTGCAGGGCGGCGCCGGCGCGGGCCTGTCGCCGGCGGCGGCGGTGCAGCGCATCAACCGCGAGAAGGCGGTGGTGATCGACGTCTGCCAGCCCGACGAATTCGCGGCCGGCCACGTGGGCGGCGCGCGCAGCATCCCCATGGGCGAGCTGGAGGCCAAGCTGCCCGGCGCGGTCAAGAACAAGGCCACGCCGCTGGTCATGGTGTGCGCCTCGGGCGTGCGGGCGCGCCGCGCGGTGGCCATCGCGCGCAAGCTGGGCTACGAGCAGGCCGAGGTGCTGGCCGGCGGCATGAAGAGCTGGCGCGAGGCCAACCTTCCGGTGGAACGGTCCTGAAGCGAGCATCCCGCCATGCCCCACATCACCGTCTACACCACCGGCACCTGCCCCTACTGCATCCGCGCCAAGCAGCTGCTGGCCGCGCGCGGCGTGACCGACTACGAAGAAATCCGCGTCGACCTGCAGCCCGAGCAGCGCCTGGCCATGATGGAGCGCACCGGGCGGCGCACGGTGCCGCAGATCTTCATCGGCGCCACCCACGTGGGCGGCTGCGACGACCTGATGGCGCTGGACGCCGCGGGCGGCCTGCTGCCGCTGCTGAGCGCCTGAGATAATCCGGCGACCCACGGCGGCCGGGCCCGAGGCTGCCGCCATTCGCCTTCCTTTTTCCCCTTAACCGAGACTTTCCATGGCCGATCAGGACCCCGTGTTCAACATCCAGCGCGTCTATCTGAAGGAAGCGTCGCTGGAGCAGCCCAATTCGCCCGCCATCCTGCTCGACGCCGAACAGCCCGCGCTGGAAATCAACCTGGGCGTGAACGCCGAGAACGTGGCCGAGGGCATCTTCGAGATCTCCGTCACCGCCACCGTGCAGTCCAAGATCGGCGACAGGACGGTGTTCCTGGCCGAGTGCAAGCAGGCCGGCATCTTCGAGATCCGCAACGTGCCCGAGGAGCAGATGGCCGGCGTCGTCGGCGTGGCCTGCCCGCAGATCGTCTACCCCTACCTGCGCAGCAACGTGGCCGACCTGATCCAGCGCGGGGGCTTTCCGCCGGTGCACCTGGCCGAGATCAACTTCCAGGCCATGTACGAGCAGCAGCAGGCGGCGGCGTCCGCCACCACGCAGTAATTTCAAGCCCGATCGGCCTCTGGCCCCCACCGAACAAGCCCGAACAGCTATGAGAATCATAGTCATCGGTGCCGGCGCGTGGGGCACCGCCCTGGCCGTCAACGCGGCGCGCAACCCCGCCGCCCACCAGGTGGTGCTGTGGGCGCGCGACGGCGCGCAGGCCGAGGCCATGGCGCGCACGCGCGAGAACGCGCGCTACCTGCCCGGCATTCCCCTGCCGCGCGAGCTGGCCCTGCGCGGCGGCGACGTGCCCACGCTGCTGGACGCCGCCGCCCAGGCCGACCTGGTCATCGTCGCCACCCCGGTGGCCGGCCTGCGCGCCACGCTGGCGCTGCTGCAGGGCGTGCGCGTGCCGCTGGCCTGGCTGTGCAAGGGCTTCGAGCCGGCGCAGGACGCCGGCGCGCCGCACCCCTTCGGCCTGCTGCCGCACGAGATCGCACGCCAGGTGGCGCCCGAGCTGCCGGCCGGCGTGCTGTCGGGCCCCAGCTTCGCGCAGGAGGTGGCGCGCGGCCAGCCCGCCGCGCTGGTGGCCGCCAGCCGCTGGCCCGCGGTGCGCCAGGCCCTGGTGGCGGCCTTCCACGGCCCCACGCTGCGGGTGTATGGCAGCGACGACCTGGTGGGCGTCGAGGTGGGCGGCGCGGTCAAGAACGTGATGGCGATTGCCACCGGCCTGGCCGACGGACTGAACCTGGGGCTGAACGCGCGCGCCGCGCTCATCACCCGCGGGCTGGCCGAGATGGCCCGCCTGGGCGTGGCGCTGGGCGCCGCGGCCGAGACCTTCATGGGCCTGTCGGGCCTGGGCGACCTGGTGCTGACGGCCACCGGCGACTTGAGCCGCAACCGCCGCGTCGGCCTGCTGCTGGCCGCCGGCAAGAGCACGCAGGACGCCGTGCAGTCGCTGGGCCACGTGGCCGAGGGCGTGTACAGCGCCCACACCGTGCTGCAGCGCGCGCGCCACCTGGGGGTGGACATGCCCATCACCGAGTGCGTGGTGGCGCTGCTGGACGGGCAGCTCAAGCCGGTGGAGGCGGTGGCGGCGCTGATGGGGCGCGACCCCAAGGGTGAGCTTTTGTAGCTCAATCGGCCGCTGGCCCGCGTGGAGCAAGCGTGAGAAGCTATCGAAAGATGAGCATCAGGCGGCCGGCGTGAAGGCCAGCCGCACGTAGATGGGGGCGTAGGCCTCGGCCTGCGTCACCTCGACCAGGCTTTCCTTGGCCAGCTCCAGCAGGGCGATCAGCGTGACCACCAGCACCGGCACGCCGCGCGCGGGGTCGAACAAGTCCTCGAACGGGGCGAAGCGTCGGCCCTGCAGCTTTTTCAGCACGATCGACATGTGCTCGCGCACGCTCAGCTCCTCGCGCGAGATCTTGTGGTGCTGCACCAGCCGGGCGCGCCCCAGGATGTCGGCCCAGGCGCTTTGCAGGTCGGCCAGCGCGACGTCGGGAAAGCGCGGCGTGAGCGCCTGCTCCACGTACACCTGCGCCTTCAGGAAGTCGCGGCCGAACTGCGGCAGCTCGGCCAGGCGCGCGGCGGCCAGCTTGATGCGTTCGTATTCCAGCAGGCGGCGCACCAGCTCGGCGCGCGGGTCCTCCGGCTCCTGGCCCTCGGCGCTCTTGCGCGGCGGCAGCAGCATGCGCGACTTGATCTCGATCAGCATGGCCGCCATCAGCAGGTATTCGGCCGCCAGCTCCAGGTTGCGGCTGCGGATCTCGTCGACGTAGCTGAGGTACTGGCGCGTGACCGCCGCCATCGGGATGTCGAGGATGTTGAAGTTCTGCTTGCGGATCAGGTACAGCAGCAGGTCCAGCGGGCCCTCGAAGGCCTCCAGGAACACCTCCAGCGCGTCCGGCGGAATGTACAAATCCTGCGGCAGCGCGAACAGCGGCTCGCCGTACAGGCGCGCCACCGCCACGTGGTCCACCGTTTCGGGCAGCAGCGCGGCGCTGCCGGCGTCGGCCGGCAGCTCGGCGGTGTCGGGGGTGTTCATTGGCTAAGCTTCGTGCTTCGCACTGCGGTGCAAGCCCCCTTCGGAGCGGCCGGGCGGGGGCTCATGCCCGGGTGGGGCTCAGGCGCTTATTCCGCATCGGGCGCGCTTGGGCGCGCGCCGGGCTTGGGCGAATACGCGTAGTAGACGTAGGCGGTCTGCGGCACGCGCCCGGCGCGCAGGTCGGCCTGCTGCTGCAGGTCGATGCGCTTGTCCCACAGCAGCGCGCGACCTTGGCGCTGGCTTTGCTCCAGCTCGGGGCGCTGCTGCTTGAGCGACTGGATGAAGTCGGTGGCCGCGGAGGTGTAGTGCGGGCGGGCAAACAATTTGGCGAGCGACATGGATTTTTGCAGTTGAATCGGGGGCCGGCGTGCGCGCGGCATGGGCGCCGTGCGTTACAAACGCGTTCTGTCGATTTTACCGGGACCGACCCACCATGAATCCTTCCACCCGCCGCCCCCGCCGCTGGGGCCTGGCCGCCGTGCTGGGCGCCGTGCTGACCCTGGGCGCCTGCGACCCGCAGGCCATCAAGGAGCTGGAGGAGGGCGTGTCCACCGAGGCCGACGTGGTGCAGCGCTTCGGCCAGCCCGAGCGCGTGTGGCCCGAGGCCGGCGGCGCCAAGACCTACGAATACAACCGCCAGCCCGAGGGCCTGCGCAACTACATGATCACCATCGGCGCCGACGGCAAGATGAGCGCGCTGCGCCAGGTGCTGACGCCCGAGAACTTCGCCCGCGTGCAGCCCGGCCAGGGCGTGGAGGACGTGCGCCGCATGCTGGGCAAGCCCGCGCGGCAGCTGCCCCTGCCGCTCAAGAGCCAGACCGTCTGGACCTGGAAGTTCCTGGAGCCACCCAGCACCACCAAGGCCTTCAACGTGTTCTTCGGCCCCGACATGCGCGTGCAGCGCACCGAGATCGGCCCCGACCCGGACGGGCCGGAGATGCGCGGCGGCGGTTGAGCAAAGTCCCGGCGCCGGGCCCGGATTCGGGCCGGCCGGCTGCAGCCCTGGCGCCACGGTCGGATACTGTGGCGCATGGTTTTTCGCAGGTTCACGACTTCATACCGTCGAAGCCGCTGTCGGGCCGTCGGCGGCGCGCTGGCGCTGGTTGCCGCGCTGGGTTGGGCACTGCCCGCGGCTCGGGCGGAGGCGGCCCAGGGGCTGGACCTGGCGCTGGCGGCCGGCACGGGCTCGCACCGGGTGGACAAGCTGGCGCTGGTGCTGGGCTGGACGCGGCCCGAGCCGCTGTGGCAGGGCACGACGTGGCGCCTGCGGCTGCGCCACGAGGCGGAGCTGGCCACCTGGCGCGTGCCGGGCGCGCCCGATGTGCAGGAGCTGGGCTATTCGCCCGTGCTGCGGCTGGAGCGCCCGCTGGCTGATTCAAGCACGCGGTTCTTCGTCGAAGGCTCGATCGGCGTGCGCCTGCTGTCCGGCACGCATGTGGGCGAGCACAGCCTGAGCACGGCTTTCCAGTTCTCCGACCAACTGGGCCTGGGCTGGCAGTGGGGCGCGCAGAGGCGCCACACGCTGGGGCTGCGCCTGCAGCACATCTCCAACGCCGACATCAAGCGGCCCAACCCGGGCATGAACTTCTGGCAGCTGGTGTACCGCCACAGCTTCTGATCAACTGACCGCGCTGCTCTCGATGCGATAGCGCGCCGGGGCTGCGTCGCCTTGCGCCACCAGTTGCCAGCGCCGCTGATGGAACTGCGCGACGCTGGCGCGGTGGGCGATGGACAGCAGGGCGCCGCCGGCGTGCTCGGTCAGCTCGCGCAGGCGCGTGTAGAGCGTGCGCTCGGCCTCGGGGTCGAGCGCGCTGGTGGCCTCGTCGGCCAGCACCCAGGCGGGTTTCTTCAGCAGCACGCGGGCGATGGCCAGGCGCTGCTGCTCGCCGCCGCTGAGCTTTTGCGTCCAGTTGTCGCGCTCGTCCAGGCGCTCGGCCAGGCGCGGCAGCAGGGCGTCGGTGAGCGCCTGCCGCAGCGCGTCGTCGCTGTAGCCGCTGGCCGGGTCGGGGTAGGCCAGCGCGTCGCGCAGGCTGCCGTCGGGAAAGTACGGCCGCTGCGGAATGAACATGCTGCCCGCCGGCAGCGCCACGCGCCCCCGGGCCCAGGGCCAGATGCCCGCCAGCGCGCGAAACAGCGTGCTCTTGCCGCTGCCCGAGGGGCCTTGCAGCACGGTGTGCTGGCCCGGCGCCATGGCCAGCGTGGCGCCCTGCACCAGCACGGCGCCGGTGGGCAGGGCCACGCTCAGGTCGTCGGCCGCGAGGGTGTTGGCGCCGGCGCCGCGCACGGTCTCGAGCGGGCTCGGCGAGCCCTGCTGGCGCGACAGCGCGGCCTCGAAGCTGGTCAGGCGCTCGGTGGTGGCGCGCCAGGCGGCCAGGCCGTCGTAGTTGTCGACGAACCAGGACAGCGCGCCCTGCACGCGATCGAACGCGCTGCTGATCTGCATCAGCTCGCCCAGCTGGATGGCGCCCGAGAAAAAGCGCGGCGCCGCGACGATGAAGGGAAACACCACCGCCGCCTGCCCGAACAGGTTGGTGAAGCCCACCAGCTGCTTCTGCTTGTTGATCAGGCGCAGGTAGTTGGCCAGCACGGCCGAGAAGCGCGTGTCCAGGTTGCGGTTTTCCACCGCCTCGCCCTGGTCCAGCGCGATCGACTCGCTGTACTCGCGCACCCGCACCAGGTGGTGGCGGTAGTTGGCCTCGCGCCGCTGCTGCTCGAAGTTCAGGCCGATCAGCGGGCGGCCGATGTAGTGCGTGAGCACGCTGCCCACGGTGCAGTACGCCACCGCCATCCACACCATGTAGCCGGGGATGTCGAACGCGTGGCCGCCCAGCTCGAACGCGAAGTTGCCCGACAGCCCCCACAGGATGCCGACGAAGCTGGCCAGGGTGACCACGGCGTTGAGAAAGCCCATCGACAGGCCCACCGTCTGCGCGGTGAACAGGTTCACGTCCTCCTGCAGGCGCTGGTCGGGGTTGTCGGGCACGCGCTGGCCGGGCTCGGGCAGGCGGGTGGCGTCGGCCGGCTCGCTGGGCGCGGCCACGGCGTAGCGGCCCAGCTCCATGCGATAAAAAGCGTGGTCGGTCAGCCAGCGGCGCATCAGGTCGCGCGTCATCCAGGCGCGCCAGCGCAGCTGCAGCAGCTGGGTGAGATAAAAGCGGTAGACCGCGATCACGATGAAGATCAGCGCCAGGTAGGTGAAGCGCCCCAGCTGGGTCCAGAACACGGCGGCGTTCTTGTTCTGCAGCGCGTCGTAGAAGGTGCGGTTCCACTCGTTGAGCAGCACCAGCATGTACACGGCAGCCAGGTTGAGCGCGACGATGGCCACCAGCAGGCCGCGCGCGCGCCATTTCTCTTCGGAGCCGAAGTACGGCGCCGACAGGTGCAGCACCTGGCGCAGGAACAGCCGCAGGCGAGCCAGCTTGTCGAACCGGGACATGGGAAAACTTTCACGAGTGGAAGGCAGCGCGCATGGTAGCGGCCCGCCGCCGCGCGCCGGGTGCGACCTATACTGAAAACAGACCCCAGCCCCAAGACCCTTGCACCGACGCCCTGGATGAACGCCTCGATCCTCACCCTGCCGCAGGCCGACTGGCCCTACTCGCAAAGCCTGATGCGGCTGGCGCTGGGGTTGGCGCTGGGCCTGCTGATCGGGCTGGAGCGCGAGCGGCGCGGCAAGGAGGCGGGGGTGCGCACCTTCGGCTTCATCGGCATGCTGGGCGCCATCGGCGGCGCGCTGGGCATGGCCTACGGGCTGGCGGCGCTGGCGCTGACGGGGCTGCTGGCGGTGCTGCTGAACCTGTCGTCGCTGCGTGCCAACCAGGGCACCGAGCTGACGACCTCGGCCGCCATGATGGTGACCTGCATGTCGGGCATCCTGTGCGGACAGGGGCACACGCTGCCGCCGGCGGCGGTGATGGTGATCGCCGCCGCGCTGCTGGCCTGGAAGGAGCGCCTGGCCGACTTCTCGATGGGGCTGTCGGAGGGCGAGATTCGCTCGGCGCTGCTGCTGGCCATCCTGGCCATCGTCATCTACCCGGCGCTGCCCACCGGCACCGTGGGGCCGGGCAACCTGATCGAGCCGCGCTACGCCTGGGTGACGGTGATCCTGATCGCGGGCATCGGCTTTTTCAACTACGTGCTGTGGAAGATGTACGGCACGCGCGGCACCGAGCTGTCGGGCTTCTTCGGCGGGCTGATCAACAGCAACTTCACCGTCATCGAGCTGTCCGAGCGCGTGCGCGAGGTGGGCGCGGCCTTCGTGCCCACGGCCTACCGCGGCATCCTGCTGGCCACCACCGCCATGGTGGCGCGCAACGCCACGCTGCTGCTCATCCTGGCGCCGCAGGCGCTGGTGGGAGCGCTGTCGGCCTTTGGCCTGATGGCGCTGGTCAACGTGGCGCTGGTGCTCAGCAGCATGCGCCAGCGCCGCGGCGCGCCGGCCGAGGCCGCGCCCGAGATCAACCTGGAGCTGCCGTTCTCGCTGTCGCAGGCGCTCAAGTACGGCGCCATCTTCCTGGTGCTGCACGTGGTGGGCGCGCTGACGCAGCGGCACTTTGGCGACGCGGGCTTCTACGTCGTCAGCGTGGTGGGCGGCCTGCTGTCCAGCGCCAGCGCGGTGGCGGCCGCCGCCACGCTGGCCGAGCAGGGCAACATCGAGCCCATCACGGCCGGCGTGGGCGCGGTGCTGGCCTCGTTCACCAGCCTGGTGTTCAGCCTCAGCTTCGTGCTGCGCACGCGCAGCCGGCCGCTGATCCGCACGCTGGCGGTGTCGATGGTGGCGGTGGGCGCGGCCGGCCTGGTGGGCCTGCTGGCCAGCCACTGGGCCGAGCCCTGGGTGGAACGCGTGATCGAGCTGGTGCGCCGGGGAGGGTAGTTAAGGCAACGCTGAACAAGTCCCATGCGCGTCGCGCATCCCTGATTGGGGCGGTCTGCGGCGTTGCAAATCCTCGCGATAGCCTCAGCTATCGCTGCGGTTTGCGCCTTGCATCCCATCCCCAATCAGGGCGCGCGCCATCGCAGGGACCTATTCAGCGTCGCCTTAAGCCAGCTGCAGCAGGCCGTCCAGCCGCGCGTCCCAGCGCGTGTCGGGCAGCACGTCGGCCATCTGCGCATCGGTCAGGCCGAAGGTGGGGCGCAGCAGCTGCGCCAGCACGGCGCGGAAGTCGTGGTGCACCGGCACGTCGCGCTGCTCGTGCAGGTTGGCCGCGGCCAGGCCGCTCCACTCGCCCCACCAGCGGCCGCCGGCCACGCCCGGGCCGATCAGCCACATGGCGTTGCCGTGGCCGTGGTCGGTGCCGCGGGTGCCGTTCTCCTGCGCGGTGCGGCCGAATTCGCTGGCCACCACGACCACGTCGCCGGGCTGGTCGAAGTCGCGCGACAGCTGCGCCAGCGCCGCGCCCAGGTTGCCCAGCCTGCCGGCCAGCTGGCCGGTGGCGGCGCCCTGGTTGGCGTGGGTGTCCCAGCCGCCGGCCGACAGAAAGCCGATGCGCAGGCGGCGCTCCTGCCGCATCAGGGTGCCCAGGTTGCGCGCGTCCTGCACCAGCAGGGCGGGCGGGGCGGCGCCGTTGTCGGCGGCCTGCATCTCGCGCGTGAGGTCCTGCGCGGTGCGCAGGCGGCTGTCGGCGCCCTGGCGAAAGGCCTTGGAGAGGCTGTCCTGCCCGCCGTACAGGGCCATCAGCGCCTCGCGCGCCTGGGTGTTCTGCAAGGCGCCGGGGCGCCGGGCGGCCTTGCCGTGGGCCACCAGCTTGACGGGTGCGCGGCCGTCCAGGATGCGCGGGTTGGACTCGCCCACGCCCAGCGCCTGCACCACGCCGGCGCTGCCGCCCAGGCTGGCCAGGCGGTTGAGCCAGCCGGGCGCGTCGCCGCTGCGGCCCAGGCGCGCGGTTTCCCAGTAGTACTGGGCGTCGAAGTGCGAGCGCGTCGGGTCGGGCGAGCCGGCGGCGGGGATGACGGCCAGCCGGCCCTGCCGCCACAGCGGCAGCAGCTCGGCCAGCGCGGGGTGCAGCGCGAACGTGTCGTCCAGCCTGAGCGCGGCCTGCGCGCTGCCGTCGGGCGCGGGCAGGGCGATGCCGGGGCGCAGGCGGGGGTAGTCGGGGTCGGACCAGGGCACGAACAGCGACAGGCCGTCGACCGCGCCGCGCAGGAACACGACGACGAGGCGGCCTTCGCCGCGCGCGGCGGGCGCGGCCTGGGCGAAGGCGCGCGGGCTGAGCGCCAGCGTGGCAGCGCTGGCCAGCCACCGGCGGCGGGAGAAGGCGGTGCTCATGGATTGCTCCTGAATGAATAGCTTGCTGCGCATAATTGGCGCTGGCGACAGGCTATTTCGACATGAATTCGCGGCTGGCCAGCAGCAGGCCGGCGCGCAAGGCGGGCGGCTGGGCGTCGATCTGGCGCAGCGTGGCCGGCTGCATGAAGGCGTCCAGAAAATCCAGCGCCGGCTGGCGCCGCGCCAGCGCCAGCGCGTAGTCGGTGCGCAGGGTCAGCGCCTCGGGCGCCAGCCAGGTGGCGCGGTCGGTCTTGTAGCCGTCGGGCGTGGGCCAGCGCAGCACGCCCTGGCCGGCGTTCTGCAGCAGGCCCAGGGCCTGGTTGATCTCGCGCTCGTCCTGCGGGCCGCCGGTGGCGGCCAGGGCCGAGCTGGCGTAGTCGTAAGGGGTTTTGAACAGGGTGTGGGCCGGGTCCCAGAAGGCGTCGTGCCGCACCAGGGTGCGCAGCACGGCGCGGGTGTCGCCGCCGCTGGCGGCGAAGCTGCGCGCCAGCGCGTCGACCAGCGCGGGCGGCGGCTCGTCGGCCACGAACCACTGCGCCAGGCGCAGCGCGATGCGGCGCGCGGTGGCGGGGTGGGTGGCCAGCATGCGCAGGGCGGCCACGCCCTCGGCCTCGCCGGCGCGGGCGTCCGGGCTGCCGCCGAAGCGGCGGCCCAGCACGGTCTTGACGCCCGTGTCGTGCCCGCGCGCGGCAAAGCGAAAGCCATCGGGCTGGCGCGGGCCCACCGTCCAGCCGGTGAGCACGCGGGCCAGCTCGCGCACGTCGCCCTGGGTGTAGCCGCCGTTCACGCCCAGGGTGTGCAGCTCCATCAGCTCGCGGGCGTAGTTCTCGTTCAGGCCGCGGCGCTGCTGGCCCTGCACGGTGCCCTCGGCCACGCTTTGCACCTGGTCCAGGTAGTACAGCATGGCGGGGTGGCGCGCGCTGGCCAGCAGCAGGTGCTCGAAGCGGCCCAGCGCGTGGCCGCGGATGGCCTGCGCCTGGTAGTGGCCGGCAAAGGTGCGCACCGTGCCCTTGTCGACGGAGACGTTGAGGTGGTTGAACCAGAACTCGCTCATGCGCGCCAGCAGGGGGTGCTCCAGGTCGGGGCGGCTGGCGGCCAGCAGCTTCCAGGCGGCGGACTGGCGCGCCACGGCGGCGATGTAGCGGGCGGGCTCGCTGGCCCGCAGGGCGGAGGGCGCGGGCGGTGCGGCGGGGGCGGCCATCGTGGGCGCGGGCGTGCCCGGCTGCGCCATGGCGCTGTCCCTGGCCTCGCGCTGTTCGCGCCGGGCCTTGCGCCCCTCGGCCGTGCGCTCGAAGATTTCGGGCAGCGGGGCGTCGAAGTCGCCCGGCAGGCCGCCGAGCTGGATGGGCGCCTGGCTGGCGGCCAGGGCGGCGTCGATGGCGGCCAGCGCCCAGGCCTGCGCGCCGCCGGCCTGCCGCACCTGCGCGATCAGCGCGGGCGTGGGGCCGTAGCCCAGGCGCGAGAGCGCGCGCCAGGTATTGGCGGTGGTGTCGGCGGGCGGGTTGCTGGCGCGCGCCCAGGGCGCCGCCACGGCGGCGGCGCCCCAGGCGGCCAGGCGCAGCGCGTGGCGGCGTGACAGCAGACGGGGGGTGTTTGGCATGGCCTTGACTTCGCTGGGCGCGCCGGACGATGGCGCTCCAGTGTGATCTTGCCAACGGGTGCGGCCGCTGCCGCGCCGACCGGCTTTACAAACTTTACGGGCGCGACATGGTGCCGGCCGCGGTGGCCTCGCGCTGGCGGCGGGCCTGGCGCTCGGCGCGCTGGCGGGCGGCCTCGGCGCGGATCTCGTCCTGCGTCAGGTAGCCGTCGTGGTTGGTGTCGGTGCGCTCGAACAGCTCGGCCAGCGAGGGCTTGATGCGGATGGCCACCTGGGCCTCGGCGCGCGAGATGCGGCCATCGCCGTCGGCGTCGAGCATGTTGAACAGCTGCAGCGCCTGCGCCTCGCCCCTGCTGGGCGTCCTGGCGGCCGTGGCCGGCGGCGCGGCGGGTGCGCTGGGCGCGTTGGGTGCGGATTGGGCCAGCGCGGCGGCGCCCGCGAGCGCGCCGGTGAGCAGCGCCGCGGCGGCGCGAAGGCGAAACATCCAGGTCATGCGCGATTGGAACGCAGGCGCGGCCGGCGGGTTGCCTTGGGCGCGGGCGCATTTGTAACGCCCGCCGCCACGTGGCCGGCGGGCACGAAGCTGGCGGCCTGCTGGATGTGGCCGCTCTGGTCGTCGAAGAAGAAGTCGGGCTCGAACTCACGCAGGAACTCGCCCTTGGGCAGGCCGCCCAGGAACATCGCCTCGTCCACGCGGATGTTCCAGCGCATCAGCGTCTGGATGGCGCGGCGGTGCGCCGGCGCGCCGCGCGCGGTGACCAACGCGGTGCGGATGCGCAGGCCCGGCGGGCCGTCCTGCTGCAGGCGGTGCAGGGCTTCGAGGAAGGGCTTGAAGGGGCCGGCGGGCAAGGGCTCGTCGGCCTTGCGCTTTTCGTGTTGCTGGAAGGCGGCCAGGCCCTTCTTTTGAAACACCTGCTCGGCTTCGTCGGAGAACAGCACGGCGTCGCCGTCGAAGGCGATGCGCAGCTCGTCGGGGTAGCTGTTGCCGGCCGGGCGCGCGTCCACCATCACGTGCGCGGCCGGAAAGCCGGCGGCCAGGGCCTCGTGCACGTCGTGCGCGTTGGCCGACAGAAAGATGTCGGCGTGCAGCGGGCGCAGGTAGCCGAAGGGCGCTCGGCCCTGGGTGAACACGCCGCGCTCGAGCCGCAGCGCCTGCGCCGCGCCCGAATTGAAGATGCGCATGCCCGAGACCGGGTCGTTGCGCGAGAGGATGACGACCTCCACGCGCTCGACGCCGTCCTCGTTGAAGCGCAGCAGCTTGCGCACCATGGAGTGCGCGACGCCGGGGCGCGCCGGCACGTCCAGGCGCTCCAGCTGCAGGCGCATGTAGGCCTGCGCGTCGCCGCTGTCGAAGACCTGGTTTTCTTCCTCCAGGTCGAACAGGGCGCGCGAGGAGATCGCGACCACGAGCTTGTCGTCGAGGGTGGCGGGCATGTCAAAAACAATCGCTGTCGGGGTAGGTCACGCCGGCGCTTCCCATGGATTGAGCACCTGGACGCCGCAGGCGCCGAAGTCGCGCGTGTTGCGGCTGACCACGGTCAGGCCGTGGACCAGGGCGGTGGCGGCAATCCAGGCGTCGCGCTCGGGCGCCGGATTGGGAACGTGCATTGCGGCGCAGCGGTGCGCCACGGCGGTGTCGATGTCGAGAATGCGCCCGTCGAACGTGGGCAGCACCTGGGCCTGCAGCCATTGGCGCAGCAAGCGGCCTTGCTCGTGGTCGCGTCGCTCTTTCTGGCGGATGCCCAACTCCAGCTCGAACACGGTGATGCATGAGATGAACTGCTGGTGAGGCGGCGTAGCGCGCGACCATTGCAGCAAGCCGGCAGGCGCCCGGTCGGGCCGGCGCAAGTCCGAGACGGCGTTGGTGTCGAGCAGAAACATGGGCTCAATCGAACTCGGCGGGACGCGCGAAATCGCCCATGCGCGGCGGCTCGAACTCGATGTCTTCCACCCCCGGCATCGCCAGCGCCTCCGCGATCGAGCGCGGCTTGCGTGTCAGGCGCTCGTACTCGGCGTTGCTGATCAGCACGTAGGCGCGCCGGCCGCGGTCGGTGATGAACACCGGCCCGTCGTTGGCCGCGCGCTTGGCGCGGGCCGTGTCCTGGTTGAATTCGCGCGAGGTGAGAGTTTGCATGGCAGGCTCCTTGATCAAACCGAATGTAGCAATGTTACTACATTCAAGCCCGCAAGGCTACTTGACCCACTGGTTGAGCTGGATGATGGGCAGCATCACCGCCAGCACGATCAGCATCACGACCACGCCCATGACGACGATCAGCAGCGGCTCCAGGATGGTGGCCAGCTGCATGGCACGGCGCTGCACCTCGGCGGACAGCTGCACGGCGGCGCGCTGCAGCATCAGCGGCAGCTGGCCGGTCTGCTCGCCCAGGCGCGCGAACATGGACAAGAGGCCCGGAAAGCGCTTTTTCTGCGCCAGCGCCGCGGCCAGCGGCGCGCCTTCGCGCACCATCACCAGCGCGTCTTCCGCGTCGGCGCGCATTGCGGTGTTGTTCAGCGTCTGGCTGGCGGCCTGCAGCGCGCGCAGGATGGGCACGCCGGCGCCCGCCAGCATGGCCAGGGTGCTGCCGAAGCGCGCCGCGTTGTAGCCGCGCGCCAGGCGCCCGACCAGCGGCAGGCGCAGCCAGGCGGCGTCGAATTTCTGGCGAAAAGAGTCGATCGTCAGCGCCCATCTTGCGCCGGCAGCTATCAAAACGATGGCACCCAGCAGCCACCAGCCCCAGTGGCGCACGAAGGCGCTGATGGCCAGCATGGCCACCGTCAGCGTCGGCAGCGCGTGCTGGGTGCCGGCAAACACGGTGGCCACCTGCGGCACCACGTAGCTGACCAGGAACACCACGATGACGATGGCCACCAGCGTGACGATGGCCGGGTACAGCGCGGCGCCGATCAGCTTGGCCTTGAGCGCCTGGCGCTCTTCCAGGTCGTCGGCCAGGCGCTCCAGCACGGCGCCCAGGTGGCCGCCCTGCTCGCCGGCGGCGATGACGGCCGTGTAGACCGGCGAGAACTCGCGCGGCTGCTGCGCCATGGCGCGCGCCAGCGGGGCGCCGGCGTTGACTTCGGCGCGCAGGCCGGCGATCAGGTTGCGCTGCTTGTCGTCCTCGGCCTCGTCGGCCAGCGCCGACAGCGCGCGCTCCAGCGGCAGGCCCGAGCCGACCAGGCCCGCGAGCTGGCGCGTGAAGATGGCCAGCTGCGTGCCGCCGAAGGCCCGCCCGCCGGCGATCGGCCGGCTCAGCAGGCTGTCGGCGCGGCCCGTCACCGGCTCCACCGCCAGCGGCACCAGCGCCTGCCCGCGCAGCAGCGCGCGCGCCAGCCGCGCCGTGTCGGCCTCGATCACGCCCTTGCGGGTCTGGCCGTCGGCTTGCAGGGCTTCGAAGGAGTAGGCGGGCACGTGCGTGGGGTGGGCAGCGTGGGTGGCGCCCCCGGCAGGAATCGAACCTGCATCTGGCGCTTAGGAGGCGCCCGTTCTATCCATTGAACTACGGCGGCGGGGTGGGGGTGATTGTATCGGCGGCGGTGCGCGGGGGCCGGGGCCGGTTACTTCTGTTTTTGTAGCTGCTTGGGCATTGTTGGTGCCGGCTGGAGTGTGATTGGGTTTGAAAGATGAAAAACCGGGTCAATCGAAGGACAGCCGGTAGATCAAATCCAGCGCGGCGTTTTCGCCGGCCTGCGCGCGCAGGCTCCAGCGGCGCGACAGCTCGTAGAAGATCAGCAGCGCGCCGCTGGTGCCGGCCAGGCTGTGCTGGTAGGCGGCGTACAGGCGGTCGGACAGGCGCTTGCCCAGCGTCACGCTGGCGCCGCCGACGGCGCCGTTGTCACCGCTGTCGCTGCCGCGCGAAAAGCTCAGCTCGTCCAGGCCGAAGCTGGCGGCCAGCCCGCGCCCCTCGCGTCCGCCCAGCAGCGCCAGCGCGGCCGACTGCAGCATGGCCGACTCGGCGCCGGTGGCGGGCGCGGCGTGGCCCAGCAGCAGCCAGGCCAGCGCCTGGTTGTCGGGCAGGGCCGGGTCGGAGTACAGGCGCACGCGCGGCAGCAGCGCGCTGCCGGCCACCTGCACGCCCACGCGCTGGTCGGCGGTGAAGATGGGGCGCAGGGCGACGATGTCCAGGCCGGGGTTGTCCACCGCGCCGGTGAAGGTGATGGCGCCGCGCGCGATGTCCAGGTTCTGGCTGTAGGCGTGAAAGCGCCCGCCCTCGGTGCGGAGGGTGCCGGCCAGCTGCGGCGGCGTGCCGATGGGGCCTTGCGCGCTGAGCTGCAGCGTGCCGGCCAGGCGCGTGTCCAGGCCCCGGCCGCGCACGCGCAGGTCCTCGCCCAGGTCGAGCTGCACCTTGGCGTCGACGACCAACGGCGAGCTGGGCGGCGCGGGCGTGGCCGGGGTGCTGGCCGCCGGCCTGGCGCGGTGCACCACCACGTCGCTGCCCAGGCTGGGGGCGCTGTCGTCGGGCAGCTCGATGCGGCCGCGGTCCACGCGCAGGCCGCCGCCCACCGTGACCTGGCGGCCCGCCAGCGCGGCCTGCACCTGGCCCGACACGGTGATGTCGCGGTCGGCCCGCACGCTGGCGTGCAGGCGCGTCAGCGTCGCGTCCAGCCGGGCCTGGGCGCGCCCGTCCTGCCAGCCGGCTTGGCCGGTGGCGCGCAGCGTGCCGCCGGCGTCGTCCTTGTCGCCGGTGCCGGGGCCGTGCAGCAGCAGCTCGTCGATCACCAGCTGCGTGCCGTCCAGCCGCGCGCGCAGGCGCCCGCGCCCCAGGGCGAAGCCGTCGACCACCGAGCGCAGCGCCAGGTCGTCGGCGCTGAGCGTGCCGGCGACCTGCGGCTGCCCGCGCGTGCCGGCCACGCGCACGTCGGCCGCCAGCGCGCCGCGCAGGCGCCAGCCAGGCAGGGCCAGCGCCGACCAGGCGGCGATGCGCGGCAGCCGCGCCTGCAGCTGGCCGCTGAGCGGCGCGCCGGCAGGCCAGCTCCAGCGCGTGCCGCCCTGGCCGTCGGGCGTGGCCGACAGCTGGGTGCGCAGCTCGCCCTGCGCCTGGCCGGCCTCGGCGCTGTCCCAGTCCAGGCGTGCCGTGACGGCCGGGCCGTCGCTGGTCAGTTGCAGGCGCGCCTGGCGCAGGCTGGCGGGCACGCGGGCGGCCAGGCCCGTGTCGCTGTCGCGCGCCACCAGGGTCAGGTCGCCGCTGGCGCGGGCCAGCTCGGCGCGCAGGCGCAACCGGTCGTTCCAGCTCAGGTCCCACTGGCCGTCGAACAGCAGGTCGCCCTCGATGCCGCTGTCGGCCAGGTTCACGCCGGCCAGGCGCTCGGCCCACTGCAGCGGCAGGCCGGTCAGGCGCCCGGTGCTGGCGAGCGCGCCGCCCTGCCAGCGCAGCGGGCCCCAGTCCAGCCGGGCCTGCCGGGCGGGGGCGGGCGACGTCAGCGTGAGCGCGCCGGCCGACAGCTGCAGCGGCCCGCGCGCCGCCGCCACGCCCTGCAGCGTGAAGGCCTGGGGCTGGCCAGCCGCCACGCGCCGGCGCCCAGCGCCGGGTCGCGCACCTGGGCCTGCAGCTGCCGCACCTGCACGCGCCAGCCGGACGCGGCCAGCGTGGCCTTGGGCGTGGTGCGGGCCAGCTCGGCCGCGGCCTGCAGCTCGAGCTGGCGCGGGCCCTGGTGCAGCGCGCCGCGCAGGGCCGCCTGGGCCTGGGCCAGCCGGCCGTCGAGCGTGAGTTCGGCGCCCTGCAGCTGCCAGGGCGCCGCGTCCTGCGCGCGCTGGGCCTGCAGGCTGGGGGCGCTCAGGCGGGCGTGCAGCTCGGGGTCTTGCCAGCCGCCGCGCCAGCGCGCCTGCAGCGTGGCGCTGCCCTGGGCCTGCAGGCCGGCCAGCGGCGGGGCGGCGCCGGGCAGGGTTTGTGCCCAGGCCAGGGTGCGCGCGGCGTCGCTGACGTCCAGCCGTGCCTGGCCCTGGCCGCGCGTGGCGTCCAGCTCGCCCTGCACGCGGGCCTGCAGGCCGGGGGCGTCCAGGGTGAGGTCGGCGCTGCCGCCGGGGGCGTGAGGATCGGCCAGATGCAGGCGCGCCTGGCCGGCCAGTTGCGCGCTGCCTGCGCGCACGTCCAGCTGCTGCAGCGTGAGCCAGCCTTCGGCCCAGCGGCCGCGCGCGTGGGCAGCGCGCAGGTCCAGGGCGCGCAGGCCGCTGCCGGACGTGGTGGCGGCGGCGGGGGCCGGGCGGGCCTGCAGGGCCAGCGTGAAGTCCAGCGCCGCGCCCTGGCCCTGCACCTGCGCCGTGCCGCCGAGGGGCGCGGCCGCCAGCTGGCCGTGCAGGCGGGCGGGGTCGATGTCGGCGGCGCGCGCGTCGATCTGCCAGCGTGCATCGGCGGCGCTGGCCCAGTGCCCGCTGGCCTGCAGCGTGCCGCCGGCCAGGCGGGCCTGCAGGCGATCCAGGGTGGCGGCGCCGTCCTGCCACTGGCCTTGGGCTTGCAGGGATTCGACGGGTAGGCGCTGGCGGTCCCAGGGGCCGGCGTCGGCGTTGCGCAGCTCGGCGTCGATGCGCCAGCCGGGCGCGCCCGCCACCGGCGCCAGCTCGGCCTGGCCGCTCAGCTGCGTGCGCGGCGCGCCGGGCCAGAAGGCGCGCGCGTCGATGGCCTGCAGGCGCGCGCGGGCCTCGGGCAGGGGCTGGGCGGCCCAGGGGTGATGCGGGCGCTCAGCTGCGCCTGCGCGCCGTCGGCGTCGGCGGGCAGGGCCAGCGCGGTGCCGGGGTGGGCAGGGCGGGCAGCGCCGGCGCGGCGGCGTCGGCCGCGGCCAGCGCCACGGCCTGGGCTTGCAGGTCGGCCAGCGGGCCGTGCAGGCGCGCCTGCAGGCTGAGCGCCGCAGGCGCGCCGCCGCCCGGAACCTCGGTGCCGAGCGCGCCGGCCAGCGCCAGCTCGAGCGCCATGGGGGCCTGGGCGGCCAGCGTGGCGCGCGCCCGGTAGCGGCCGTCCTGAAAGCGCGCGCGGCTCAGCTCGAGCGTGTGCCGCGCGCCGTCGAAGGCGTAGGCGCCCGCCAGGTCGCGCACCGTCAGTGCGGGCGGGCCGGCCCAGGCCAGTTCATCGACCCGCAGGGCGTCGATGCGCAGCCGCAGCGGCAGGCCGAGCGTGGCCGGCGGCGCGCCGGCCGATGGGCTGGGCGGGCGCTGGTCGTCGACCTGCACGCGCGTGGCGGCCAGCTGCTGGATGTGCAGCGTGCGCCGCAGCAGCGCGGCCGGCGTCCAGCGCAGCGTGGCGCCGTCGATCTGCACGCGCAGGCCGTCCTGCTGCCACACCAGCTGCCCCGCGTGGCCGCCGTGCAGCAGCGAGCCGCTGACCTGCTGGCTGGCCAGCGGCCAGCGCGCGCCCACCCAGCGCAGCGTGCTGGCCAGCGAGCCTTCGCTGCCGGCCCAGTGCCACAGCCAGCCGGCGGCGCCGGCCAGCAGGGCCAGCACCAGCACGGTGCCCAGCGCCGCCGCGCGCGCGGCGCGGCGCCAGGGGCGGTGGCGGACGGGGGTGGCGGTTTTGGGGTCGAATGGGCCGTTGGCCGGCGTTGAATGGGCGCGGCCAGCTATCGAATCAGGAGTATCCGTCGGGGTGGATGGAGGTGGGGCGGCAGCCATCAGAAGTTGAACCCCACGCGCATGTGCAGGCGAAACGCGTGCGACTGCAGGCCATAGGCCACATCCAGCTCCATCGGGCCGACGGGCGTGATCAGGCGCAGGCCGGTGCCCACGCCCCAGTGGGCGCGCAGGTCGCTGGCGTGGTTGGCCACGCTGCCCACGTCGACGAACAGCACGTGCTCCAGCAGGCCGGGCCAGCGCTGCTGGGCGATGGGGCGCTGCCATTCCACGCTGCCCAGCGCCATGACGCGGCCGGGGCCGACCCAGTTGCCGCCCAGCGGAATGCCGATGCTGCGGTACGCGTAGCCGCGCACGGTGGCGTCGCCGCCGGTGCGAAACAGCTGCGTGGCGGGCAGGCGCGCCTGGCGCGCGCCGATGACGGCGCCGCCCTCGGCGCGCAGGGCCAGCCGGCTGCCGCCCGCGCCCACCGGCACGATGTCCAGCCAGCGCCCGGTCAGGCGCGTGAAGGGCTTGCGCACGCCCATGGTGGTGACGCCGACGCCGATCTCGCCGCTGAGGCCATGGCCGCGCGTGGGCAGGGTCGGCGAGTCGAAGAAGCGCCCCGTCCAGGCCGCGTTGAGGCTGAGCGCGGCGCCGTCGCCCACCAGCGCGTCGGGCGCGACCACGCTGGCCGCGCCGGTGACGTTGGCCTGCTCGTACTGCAGGTAGACGTTGCGGTCGAAGCGCGGCCCGCTCTGCAGGCGGCCGGCGCGCAGGGTCTGCGAGGTGGTGACCAGCGCGCCGTCGTCCTGGCGCATGTGGCGTGCGAACAGGGCGGTGCGCCAGTGGTCGGCGTCGGGCAGCGAATGCAGCTCCAGCTGCAGCAGCGGCGCCTTGCGGTCGAGCTGCAGCGTGGTGTCGCTGCGCCAGCTGGTGCCGAAAGTGGTGTTGTCGCGGTGCTCCAGCGACAGGCGCGGGCCGCTGTCGGTGCTGTAGCCCACGCCCAGCTGCAGCTTGTGGCGCTTGGCCTCGGTCACGGTGTAGGTGACGGGCGCGGCGGCTGCGTCGCCCTCGGGGTCGATGGTGATCGAGGCGCCGTCGTAGTAGCCGCTTTCCACCAGGCGCTGCTGGGCGTCGACCAGCGCCTTCTGGTCGTAGGCGTCGCCGGCCCGCAGCCAGGACAGGCGCTCGGCCAGCTCGGGCGGATAGCGGCTGGCGCCCAGCACCCGGGCCGTGCCCAGGCGAAACAGCGGGCCGGAGTCGAGCTGCACGCGCAGCCGCGCCTGCGCCGCGGGCGCGTCGACGTCGGCCTGGCTGGCGGCGATGCGCCCGCGCGGGTAGCGCTGGGCCAGGAGTTGGCGCAGGGCGCCGGTCTTGGCGTCGGACCAGCGCTGCTGCGTGAAGCGCCGGCCGGCGGGCAGGCTCCAGCCGGCGGTGATGGCGGCGCGCTGCGCCTGCGCGCCGGCGTCCGCATCGTGGGCGATGTCGCCGGCGAAGTCCACGTCCACCTGCCGCACGGTGGTGGCCGGGCCGGGCTCGATGGCGACCACCACCGTGGGCCGGCCGCCGGCGGCGCCCTCGCGGCGCACCTGCACGCCGGGCGCGAAGTAGCCCTCGGTGCCCAGCAGCTCGCGCGCGTTGCGCCCGGCCAGCGCCATCAGGCGCTCCAGCTCGAACGCGTCCAGGTCGCTCACCCCGCGGTAGCGCTGCAGGTCGCTGAAGCGCTCGACCAGCTGGCGCAGCGCCGGGTCGGCGCATTCGACGCGGATGTCGAAGGCGGGCGCGCCGGGTGCGGCCGGCCCGGTGTCGGCAGGGCCGGCCGGCGTGGCCGAGGCCTCGGTGGCGGCGGCATCGCCGTTCGGCAGCAGGGCGCAGCCGGGCAGCAGCAGGGCCAGCGCCAGCCACAGGGCGGCGCGCGGGCCAATGGAGGAGATACAACAAGGCACAGGCACGGCTTGAGTTTATTAGGGGCGCGGACGTATCGTTTTGTGAGGCGTGTGCCAAGCTGCCGGGCTTGCCCAGGGCGTTCCTACAATCCTGGCGATGAATGCCGGATCGACCCGCACCCGTGTGGCGCCCGCGCCGTGCCGCGCCTGGCTGCGTGCGCTGAGTGGCGCGCTGGCGCTGGCGCTGCTGTCGGCCTGCTCGTCGGTGCGCCCCTGGATCAACGCGCCCATGCGGCCCGAGCAGCTGCAGGCGGCGCACGTCAACGAGCAGCGCGACCCCAGCCTGGTGATGGCCGTCACCCTCTCGGGCGGCGGCGCGCGCGCGGCGGCGTTCGGCTACGGCGTGCTGCGCGCGCTGGACGCGGTGCACTTCGACTGGAACGGCAAGCCGCTGACGCTGCTGGACGCGACCGACCTGATCAGCGGCGTGTCGGGCGGCTCCATCGTGGCGGCCTACTACGCGGCCTTCGGGCGCGAGGGGCTGCCGCGCTTCGAGTCGGAGTTCCTGCGCCGTGACTTCCAGCAGGGCCTGATCTCGCTGCTGCTGCGCCCGGGCAGCCTGCACGAGCTGAGCTCGCCCTGGTTCGGCCGCTCCAACCTGCTGCAGCGCCAGCTGGACGAGCTGTACCGCGGCATGAGCTTTGCCGACCTGGAGGCACGCTCGCGCCACCCGCAGCTGATCGTGACCGCCACCGACCTCACGCGCGGCCACGGCTTCGAGTTCACCTGGGACCAGTTCGCGCTGATCTGCTCGGACCTGGGCGCCGTGCCGCTTTCCTTTGCGGTGGCGGCCTCGTCGGCGGTGCCGATCGCGCTCAGCCCGCTGACGGTGAAGAACCACGCCGGCCAGTGCCCGGCCCCCGTGGCGGGCGCGCTGGCCCACGCGGCCGGCATCGGCGCCCAGGGCCCGGCCGACTACCGCCAGCGCCTGTATCGCGCGCAGATCAACGAGTACCTGGACGCCAGCGCGCGCCCCTATATCCACCTGGTGGACGGCGGCCTGGCCGACAACCTGGGCGTGCAGCGCCTGCTGGACCGCGCGCTGATGAGCGGGGGCCTGCGCCAGACCTTCCGCGAGGTGGCCATCCCGCCGGGCAGCGTGCGCAAGGTGGTGCTGGTGGTGGTCAACGCCGAGCGCGACCCCACGCGCAACCTCGACCTAAGCGACGAAGTGCCCGGCATCTTCGACGTCGCCGACGCCCTGCTGTTCGGCACCGGCGCGCGCGCCACCAACGAGACGCAGGAGTTCCTGCACGACGTGGCGCGCGCCTGGCACCGGGAGGTGCAGGGGCAGGGCCCGGCGGCCGCGAGCGACGTGTTTGCGCGCGATGCCCAGATCCACGTCGTCACCGTCAACCTGCGCGACGCGCCCGTGCAGCAGCGCCGTCAGCTGCTGCAGGTGCAGACGGCGTTCTCGATTGCCGACCAGGAGGTGAGCGAGCTGATCGCCGCCGGCGGCCAGGTGCTGCGGGCCTCGCCCGACTTCCAGGCGCTGCTGCGCTCGCTGGGGGCGCGGGTGGAGGCGGAGGATGCCGCGGCGGCGCCGGCCGACGGCCCGCGCGTGGACTGACGGCCCTACTTGGACAGCGTCCGCATCGCATCCTCCAGCCCCTTGAGCGTGAGCGGGAACATGCGCTGGCCCATCAGCTGCTGCACGATGGCGATGCTCTGGCGGTACTGCCACACGCCGGGCGGCTCGGGGTTGATCCAGACGAACTTGGGAAAGGCGTGCGTCAGGCGCTGCAGCCACTCGGCGCCCGGCTCCTCGTTGTTGTATTCCACGCTGCCGCCGGGCTGCAGGATCTCGTAGGGGCTCATGGTGGCGTCGCCCACGAAGATCAGCTTGTAGTCCTTGTTGTACTTGCGGATGATGTCCCAGGTCGGGAACTTCTCGGCGAAGCGGCGGCGGTTGTTCTTCCACATGAAGTCGTACACGCAGTTGTGGAAGTAGTAGAACTCCAGGTGCTTGAGCTCGGCCTTGGTGGCCGAGAACAGCTCCTCCACGCGCTGGATGTGCTCGTCCATGGTGCCGCCCACGTCCATCAGCAGCAGCACCTTCACGTTGTTGTGGCGCTCGGGCACCATGCGGATGTCCAGCCAGCCGGCGTTGGCTGCCGTGCTACGGATGGTGTCCGGCAAATCCAGCTCCAGCTCGTTGCCCTCGCGCGCGAACTTGCGCAGCCGGCGCAGCGCCACCTTGATGTTGCGCGTGCCCAGCTCCTGGCTGTCGTCGTAGTCGCGGTAGGCGCGCTTTTCCCACACCTTGACGGCGCTTTTGTTCTTGCCCTGCCCGCCGATGCGCACGCCCTGCGGGTTGTAGCCGCCGTGGCCGAAGGGGCTGGTGCCGCCGGTGCCGATCCACTTGCTGCCGCCCTCGTGGCGCTCCTTCTGCTCCTCCAGGCGCTTCTTGAGCGTCTCCATCAGCTCGTCCCAGCCCATCTTCTCGATGGCGGCCTTCTGCTCGGGCGTCAGCTCTTTCTCGAGCACCTGGCGCAGCCAGTCGGCCGGGATTTCCTTGGTGAAGTCGGTCAGCATCTCCACGCCCTTGAAGTAGGCGGCGAAGGCGCGGTCGAACTTGTCGAAGTGCTTCTCGTCCTTGACCAGCGTGGTGCGGGCCAGGTAATAAAAGTCGTCGATCGTGCAGGCCTCGGGCTGGCGGGGGCCGACCACGTCGGCCTGCAGGGCTTCGAGCAGGGTCAGGAATTCCTTGACCGACACGGGCAGCTTGGCCGCGCGCAGGGTGTAGAAGAAGTCGATCAGCATGGATGGGGCCTCCAGCGCTTATGCAGCCGGCGTGCGTCGATCCAACAAATAGAGCAGCTGCGCCCGCGCCTCGGGCCACTCGCCGGCCGTCATGCTGTACATCACGGTGTCGCGCACGGTGCCGTCGCGGCGCAGCGCGTGGTGGCGGATCACGCCGTCCTTGCGGGCGCCCAGGCGCTCGATGGCGCGCTGGCTGGCGAAGTTGTAGTTGTCGGTGCGCCAGCCCACCGCCTGGCAGCCCAGGGTGTCGAAGGCGTGGCCCATCATCAGCAGCTTGGCGGTGGTGTTGACGTGCGTGCGCTGCACGCTCTGGGCGTACCACGTGTAGCCGATCTCGACGCGCCGCACGGCTGGCAGGATGTCGTGGAAGCTGGTGGAGCCCAGCACGCGGGCGCTGGCCTCGTCGACGACGGCGAAGGCGAAGCGGTCGCCCTGCTCGCGCATCTGCAGGGCGGTCTCGATGTAGGCGCGCGTCTGCTCGGGCTCGGGCACGCTGGTGACGCGAATGCGCCACAGCTGGCCGTCGGCGGCGGCGGCGCGCAGGCCGGCCTCGTGCGCCAGCGCCAGCGGCTCCAGGCGGATGCCGCGCTCGCGCAGCGTGACGGGTTCGACAAAGGCCATCGGCGGCTCCTCGGTTTGTTTCAACCCGCGTCGCGCGCCTGGCGCCAGCGCCGGGCGGCGCCCAGTCCGACGCCGCCGCACAGGCCGATGGCCGCGATGGCGATGACGCTGGCGTTGGTGTGCAGATCGCGCAGCACGTCGATGCCGGCCACGCGCGCCAGCCAGTAGCCGGCCAGCGCGCCGCCGACGAAGCCGACGGCGTCCGACAGGACCTTGACCAGCAGGGCGGGCATGGCTTCAGCGGTTGCGCTGGTTCATGAACACCAGCTTCTCGAACAGCGTGGTGTCCTGCTCGTTCTTCAGCAGCGCGCCCACCAGCGGCGGCACGGCCACCTTGTCGTCCTTGCTGTGCAGGGCCTCGGCGGGGATGTCCTCGGCCACCAGCAGTTTCAGCCAGTCCAGCAGCTCGCTGGTGGAGGGCTTTTTCTTCAGGCCCGGCAGGCCGCGCACGTCGAAGAACACCTTCATGGCGGCGGCCAGCAGGTCTTTCTTGAGGTCGGGGAAGTGCACGTCGACGATCTGCTTCATCGTCTCCGGGTCGGGAAACCTGATGTAGTGGAAGAAGCAGCGGCGCAGGAAGGCGTCGGGCAGCTCCTTCTCGTTGTTGGAGGTGATGAACACCACCGGGCGGTGCCGGGCGCGGACGGTCTCGCGCGTCTCGTAGCAGTGGAACTCCATGCGGTCCAGCTCGCGCAGCAGGTCGTTGGGAAACTCGATGTCGGCCTTGTCGATCTCGTCGATCAGCAGCGCCACTGGCTCGTCGGCCGTGAAGGCCTGCCACAGCACGCCCTTGACGATGTAGTTGTGGATGTCCTTGACCCGGTCGTCGCCCAGCTGGCTGTCGCGCAGGCGGCTGACGGCGTCGTACTCGTACAGGCCCTGCTGCGCCTTGGTGGTCGACTTGATGTGCCATTGCAGCAGTGGCAGCTTCAGGGCGCTGGCCACTTCCTCGGCCAGCATGGTCTTGCCGGTGCCCGGCTCGCCCTTGACCAGCAGCGGGCGCTTGAGGGTGATGGAGGCGTTCACGGCAAGCATCAGGTCTTGCGTGGCGACGTAGGAATCGGTGCCCTGGAATTTCATGCTGGATGATGGCCTGTGGCGGTCAAGAGGGAATGGCGCTCAGCGGGCGGATAAGCTTGATTACAATCGGCCGCTGATCTGGATCAAACAACATGGATTGTGCGCGCAAAATGAAACCGAACCTGTCCCCGATGTTCGCTGCACTCATCGCCGCCGCCGGCCTGGCGACGACTGCCCAGGCCCAGGTCAAGGGCAATATCGAGGCGGGCGAGGGCAAGGTGGCCATGTGCATCGGCTGCCACGGCATCATGGACTACAAGACCAACTTCCCCGAGGTCTACCACGTCCCCAAGATCGCCGGCCAGAACACCAAGTACATCGAGACCGTGCTGGGCGAATACAAGAAGGGCACGCGCAAGCACCCCAGCATGCGCGGCATCGCCGGCTCGCTGACCGAGCAGGACATCGCCGACGTGGCCGCCTACTACACGGCGCTGGGCGAGGTCAAGGGCGCGCCCGAGGTGCCGGCCACGCCGCCGGCGGCCCGCGCCGACGTGGCGGCCCTGCTGCAAAAGGGTGCTTGCGTGTCTTGCCACGGCGAGAACTTCAACAAGCCGATCGACCCGGCCTACCCCAAGATCGCCGGCCAGTACCCCGACTACCTGTACGCCGCGCTCACGGCCTACAAGGACGACACCCACAGCACCTGGGGCCGCGGCAACCCCATCATGGCCGGCATGGCCAAGCAGTTCTCCAACGCCGAGCTGAAGGCCATCGCCTACTACATCGGCTCGCTGCCGGGCGACGTGCGCACGGTGCCGCAGGGGCGTTTCCGCTGATTGCGGCGTCCCCAGGCCAACAAAAAACCCGCCGCCGGCGGGTTTTTTTGTTGGTGTGCTCGAAAAATGAATCAAATAGGGCTGTAGCCGGCGTCGAACATGCCCCACAAGCTATCAATAAAATAGCTGACTCAAGGTCCCGTGGCGCGCCGGCGCACGCAGTCCAGGTAGGCCGCGCCATCGGGGGCGCCGCGCCGCGCCTGCGCGTCGGCCAGCATCTGGCCCAGGCAGTCCATCACCTCGTGGTGGGCGGTGTGCAGGTCGCCCCGGCGGGCGGCCAGCAGCTCCACCGCCTGGCGGATGCCGGCCGGCTGGTCGATGCTGCACTGCTCGCTGATCGACAGGTGCATCGACAGGTGCAAAAAAGGGTTGCCGCCCACCGCGCCCTCGCCGTAGTCGCGCGCCACCGCGGCGTCCGCGTCGGCCAGCTCGGCGTGCCACTCGGGGTGCTCGGCCACCCAGCCGGCGGCCAGCTGCTCGATGGCCTGCAGCGGCTGGCCGGCCTGCGACTTGGCCCAGGCCTCGCAGAAAAATCGGCGCACTTGCTCTTGCGTGGGGGCGAACATGGTGCGCGAGGGTAGCACGCGGGCGCCTTCGCATAACATCGGCGTCGTTTGAAAAACCCACGCATCGACCCGGAGCCCTCCATGACCCAAGCTTTCATCTGCGACGCCATCCGCACCCCCTTCGGCCGCTACGGCGGCGCGCTCAGCAGCGTGCGCACCGACGACCTGGGCGCCGTGCCCATCAAGGCCCTGATGCAGCGCAACCCGAACGTCGACTGGGCCGCCCTCACCGACCTGCTCTACGGCTGCGCCAACCAGGCCGGCGAAGACAACCGCAACGTCGCGCGCATGTCGGCTCTGCTGGCCGGCCTGCCCATCGACGTGCCCGGCGCCACCATCAACCGCCTGTGCGGCTCGGGCCTGGACGCCGTGGGCAGCGCCGCGCGCGCCATCAAGGCTGGCGAGGCGCGCCTGATGATCGCCGGCGGTGTCGAATCCATGAGCCGCGCGCCTTTCGTCATGCCCAAGGCCGAGAGCGCCTTCAGCCGCAGCAACGCGGTGTACGACACCACCATCGGCTGGCGCTTCGTCAACAAGCTGATGAAGGCCCAGTACGGCATCGACTCCATGCCTGAGACCGCCGAGAACGTGGCGGTGGACTTCAGGATCGAACGCGAGGCCCAGGACCGCATGGCCCTGGCCAGCCAGGACAAGGCCGCCGCCGCCATCGCCGCCGGTCACCTGGCCCAGGAAATCTGCGCCGTCACCATCGCGCAGAAAAAGGGCGACCCCATCGTCGTCGGCACCGACGAGCACCCGCGCAAGACCACGCTGGAGGCGCTGGCCAAGCTGAAAGGCGTGGTGCGCCCCGACGGCTCCGTCACCGCCGGCAACGCCAGCGGCATCAACGACGGCGCCTGCGCGCTGCTGCTGGCCAACGAAGAAGCGGCCAGGCAGTACGGCCTCACCCCCAAGGCCCGCGTGCTCGGCATGGCCACGGCCGGCGTGGCCCCGCGCATCATGGGCTTCGGCCCCGCGCCGGCGGTGCGCAAGGTGCTGCAGCTGACCGGCCTGACGCTCGAGCAGATGGACGTGATCGAGCTCAACGAAGCCTTTGCCGCCCAGGGCCTGGCGGTGCTGCGCGACCTGGGTGTCCGGGACGACGACCCGCGCGTCAACCGTTGGGGCGGTGCCATTGCCCTGGGCCACCCGCTGGGCGCATCCGGCGCGCGCCTGGCCACCACGGCCGTGAGCCAGCTGCACACGCTGGGTGGCCGATACGCGCTGTGCACCATGTGCATCGGCGTGGGGCAGGGCATTGCGGTGGTGCTGGAGCGGGTTTGAGCGGCCTTCCCCCGGCACTGCAACGTCGATAGCGGCCTGCGCCGGCCAGCCAAGGGCCGCGGGCTGATTGGGTGCTCAGGCGCGCTCGGCTCCATCGCTTGGCGCGGCCGGCGGCAGTGCGTTTGCCGCGGCGGCGTGGGCGGCCTGCTCGCGCTCCTGGGCCAGCTGCTCCTCGAACTGCAGGCGCCCGCGCATCATCACCGAGATCAGCTTGGCGCGGTCCTTGTGGTAGGGGTGCATCTGCTCGAACAGCGCCAGGTTGTGGTGGCGAAAGCGGTCGGCGCTGAAGCGCGCCGCCTCGGCGCTGGCGCCCAGCAGCTCCAGCACGCCGCGGCCGCTGACCAGGCTGGACTCGAACAGCTCGCGCTGCACGCGCATCACGCCGCGGTCCCGCAGCTGGTGCCAGTGCGTGACGTCGCGCGCGCGGGCCACCAGCTCGAGCTGGGGAAAGTGCTGGCGCGCCAGGTCGACGATGGCCAGCGACTGCTCGACGTCGTCCACCGCCACCACCAGGATCCTCGCCTCGGCCGCGCCGGCGGTGCGCAGCAGGTCCAGCCGCGTGGCGTCGCCGTAGAACACGCGCGAGCCGAGCACGCGCGCCGCTTCGATCATCTCGGCGTCGTGGTCGAGCACGGTGACGGCCACGCCCTCGGCGCCGAGCAGGCGGCTGACGATCTGGCCGTAGCGGCCGAAGCCGGCGATGATGACCGGCGCGCTTTGCGGCTCCGACAGCTCGGGCGGCGCGGGCGGGCGCCCGCAGTTGGCGTAGCGCGGCAGCAGCCAGCGGTCGACCGCGACCAAGGCCAGCGGCGTCAGCAGCATCGACAGCGCCACGGCGCCGACCAGGAGCGACGCCACGTCGGCCGGCAGCGCGTTCACGTCGGCGGCGGCGCGAAACACGACGAAGGCGAACTCGCCGCCCTGCGCCAGCAGCAGCGTGAACACCGGGCGCTCCTGCGGCGGCAGGCCAAGCAGCCGCGCCAGCGCGGCGATCGTTAGCATCTTCAACGCCAGAAAGCCCAGCAGCGCCGCCAGCATCAACCCCGGCGAGGCCAGCAGCACGCCGAAGTCGATGCTCATGCCGACGGCGACGAAGAACAGGCCCATCAGGAGGCCCTTGAAGGGCTCGATGTCGGTCTCCAGCTCGCGCCGGTACTCGCTCTCGGCCAGCAGCACGCCGGCCAGGAAGGCGCCCAGCGCCATCGACAGGCCCACCCACTGCATCAGACCGGCAATGCCCACCAGCAGCAGCAGGGCCGCGGCGGTGAACAGCTCGGTCGAGCCGCTGCGGGCGATCCAGCGCAGCGCCGGGCGCAGCAACAGGCGCCCGCCGAACACGATGGCGGCGATGGCGGCCACGGTGTTCAGCGCCTCCAGCCAGCGCGGGCCGGCGGCGGCGGCCTCGTGCAGGCCGCTGCGGGCCGCCAGCAGCGGCAGCAGCGCCAGGATGGGAATGGCGGCCACGTCCTGGAACAGCAGGATGGAAAAGCCTGCCTGGCCGGACGAGGTGCGCATCAGGTTGCGCTCGCCCAGCACCTGCAGCGCAATCGCCGTGCTGGACAGCGCCAGGCCCAGCCCGGCCACCACGGCGGTGCGCCAGGCCACGCCCAGGGCCAGCGCGGCGGCGCCGATCGCCAGCGCGCAGGCCAGCACCTGCGCGCTGCCCCAGCCGAAGATGGGGCGGCGCAGGCTCCACAGGCGGCGCGGCTGCAGCTCCAGCCCGACCAGGAACATCATCAGCACCACGCCGAACTCGGCAAAGTGCAGGATGTCCTGCACGTTGGCGATCAGCCCCAGGCCCCAGGGCCCGATCACGATGCCCGCCACCAGGTAGCCGATGATGGCGCCCAGGCCGATGGCGCGCGACAGCGTGACCGCCAGCACCGAGGCGGCCAGGTAGACGAAGCTGTTGACGAGCCAGGGCGGGGCGTGTTCCATGCGATCGGCGGGGTGAAGGCGAGGGCGCTCAGTCGCGCGGGACGTCGGTCGAGGCGGGCGGCGTAAGGTGGCGCGGGTCCATGGCGGCGCTGGGCAAGGGCTTGCAGGCCTGCGCATCTTATCGAGCGGGCGGCGCCGGCGCCCGGCGCGCCGGCAAGCGGCTAACATCGCGTCACAACCCTGTTCGGTCGAGGAGGTGCGGGTCATGCCGGTGGTCGTCATTGCCAATCCCAAGGGCGGCGTGGGCAAGTCCACGCTGGCCACCAACGTCGCGGGCTACTGGGCCAGCCGCGGCCACGCCGTGATGCTGGGCGACGTGGATCGCCAGCAGTCGGCGCGCCTGTGGCTGGGCCTGCGCCCCGAGGCGGCCCGTCCCATCGGCACCTGGGACGTGCAGCGCGACTTCATCGTGCGCCCGCCCAGGGGCACCACCCACGTGGTGCTGGACACGCCCGCCGGCCTGCGCGGCCTGCAGCTCAAGGACGCCCTGCGCCTGGCCGACCGCGTGCTGGTGCCGCTGCAGCCCAGCATCTTCGACATCTACGCCACGCGCGAATTCATCGACGAGCTGCAAGCCCTGCGCGGGCACGGCGGGCCGGCGCTGGGCCTGGTCGGCATGCGCGTGGACGAGCGCACGCTGGCGGCCGAGCAGTTGCGCCAGTTCACCCACGACCTGGGCCTGCCGGTGCTGGCGCAGCTGCGGCCGACGCAAAACTACGTGCACCTGGCGGCGCGCGGCCTGACGCTGTTCGACGTCGCGCCCGGCCGCGTGCAGCGCGACCTGGAGCAGTGGCAGGACCTGTGCCGCTGGCTCGACCAGTCTCATCCATGACTCATCTTGCCCCCCGCTTTCGGTAAATTGCCCGCATGAAAACCTTCGACACCCTTGCCCAGCTGGTCGCCTGCGTCGGCCAGGAAGTGGCCGTGAGCGACTGGCACACGGTGACCCAACAGCACATCAACCAGTTCGCCGACGCCACGGGCGACCACCAGTGGATCCACGTCGATGTCGAGCGCGCCGCCGCCGGGCCGTTCGGCGCGCCCATCGCGCACGGCTTTCTGACGCTGTCGCTGGTGGCCGGCTTCTCGCAGCGCACCCTGAAGGTGGGCGACGTGCGCATGGGCGTCAACTACGGGCTGAACAAGGTGCGCTTCACCGCGCCCGTGCCGGTGGGCAGCCGCCTGCGCTCGCGCATGCAGCTGCTGCAGGCCACGCCCATCGAGGGCGGCCAGCAACTGGTCTGGCAAAACACCCTCGAGCGCGAGGGCAGCGACAAGCCCGTGTGCGTGGCCGAGACGGTGGCGCGCTACTACACCTGAATGCCTTCACGCCTGGGCGGCGCCGGCAAAGCCGTTCTGGCGCCAGGCCTCGAACACGCTGACGGCCACGGCGTTGGACAGGTTCAGGCTGCGCTGATCGGGCCGCATGGGCAGGCGCAGCTGCTGCCGGGGCGCCAGGCGCGCGCGCAGGGCCGGCGGCAAGCCCCGCGTCTCGGAGCCGAACACCAGCCAGTCGCCGGGGGCGAACGCCACCTCGTGCAGCCGGCGCGTGCCCTGGGTGGTGAGCGCGAACAGCCGCGCCGCGTCGGGCCGCTCGGCGGCGACGAAGGCGTCCCAGCCGGCGTGGCGGCGCACGGCGGTGTACTCGTGGTAGTCCAGCCCCGCGCGGCGCAGCAGCTTGTCGTCCATCGAAAAGCCCAGCGGCTCGATCAGGTGCAGGTCGCACCCGGTGTTGGCCGCCAGGCGGATGACGTTGCCGGTGTTGGGCGGGATCTCGGGTTCGACCAGGACGATGTGGAACATGGCCGGCGATTGTCTCAGTCCGGCATTTCGGTGCGTGCCAGCGCCAGCGCGGTGACGTGCGCCGGCGCGGCGGCTTGGCGCAGGGTGCGGGCCGCCTCGTTCAGGCTGGCGCCGGTGGTCATCACGTCGTCGACCAGCACCACGCACCGCCCCTGCAGCGCGCCCGCGTGGCGCGGCGCCAGCGCGAAGGCGCCGCGCACGTTGCGCAGGCGCTCGGCGCGGCTCAGGCCGCGCTGCGGCGGGGTGTCGCGCACGCGCAGCAGCCAGGCGCTTCGGCAACGCTCGGGCGCCAGGGCGCGTGCCAGCAGCAGCGCCGGGTTGTGGCCGCGCTCGGCCAGGCGCTCGCGCGCCAGCGGCATGGGCAGCACCCAGTCGGCCTGCGCCAGCGCCTCGGCCACGCCCGGTGCCTGCCGCAGCAGGGCGGCCAGCGGCCCGGCCAGGCCCACGTCCTGCTGGAACTTCAGCCGCGCGATCAGCCCCGACCATGGCCACTGGTAGGCGGCGGCGACCAGGCAGCGCTCCAGCGGCGGGGGCGCCGCCAGGCAGGCGCCGCAGCGCGTCACGCCCGGCGCCACCGGCAGCGCGCAGGTTGGGCAGCGCGCCTGCGCCGGGGCAAAACGCCCAGCGCAGCTCGGGCAGATGGTCTGCGCGGGCCAGCGGTGGCAGACGGCGCAGCGGCTGGGCCAGGCGCCGGGGGAGAGCAGGCGGGCGAGCATCGGGGGCGGCGTGCGCGGCGACGGGGTGGGTGGGGTGGGTCGGGGTGCGGGTCAATATACTGCGGCGGCAAGCCCATGCCTTCCGATCGCCCCCCCACCATCGACCCCGTCGCCGCCCGGCGCTGGGCCGCGTTGCCCCACCCCGATTCGCCCTGGCTGCACCAGGAGGTGGCCCGCCGCATGGCCGAGCGCCTGCCCTGGATTCGCCTGCCCGTCACCCAGTGGGTGCACTGGGAGCCCGTGGGCGGCGGCCAGCAGGCGCGCGCGCGGGTGGCGGCGCACTACCCGGATGCGGAGTGTTTCGAGGTCGTAGCCCAGGCACAGAGCGCGCCAGATGCTTCCGAATCAGGAGCAAAGCACTGGTGGCAACGCCTGCTGCCCGGGCGCCGGGGGGCACCCGGCGTGCAGGTGGTGCGCGCCGCGCCGGAGGGTGCCGCGCAGTTGCTTTGGGCCAACATGCTGGCCCACCACCACGCCGACCCGCAGGCGCTGATGGCCGAATGGCGGCGCGCGCTGGCGCCCGACGGCTTTCTGATGTTCTCGTGCTTCGGGCCCGACACCCTGCGCGAGCTGCGTGCGCTGTACGCCGAGCAGGGCTGGCCGCCGCCGGTGCAGGACTTCACCGACATGCACGACTGGGGCGACCAGCTGGCCATGGCCGGCTTTGCCGATCCGGTGATGGACATGGAGCACATCACGCTGTCCTTCGACACGCCGGCGCGCCTGCTGGCCGAGCTGCGCGGGCTGGGGCGCAACCTGCATCCGCAGCGCTTCGGCGGCCTGCGCGCCCCCGCGTGGCGGCGGCGCCTGGAGGCGGGGCTGGACCAACGGCTGCGGGGGGACGCCGGTGCGCCGCTCGAATTGACGTTCGAAATCATCTACGGCCACGCGCTGCGGCCCTCGGCGCAGCGCGGCGCGCCGCGCGAGGGACTGACGGTGCACCGCACGCGCGCATCGTTGCGCGAGAGTTCCGCGCCGGTGCGCAAGCCTTGAGATTTGTCACGGAACGTCGAGATTGGAGTTGCGAGTCGGTTAAACTTATGTCCAACCACGCATGGAAGGCGCGGCGCCGCGGGTTGCCGCGCTGCAATGACCGACGATGCGTGATGCGACGCACGGGCAGGGCCTGGCGCGATGGCAGTGCCTGCTGCGGTCCGGGTGTCTCGTGGCCGCCGGCCAACGGGCGCATAAGGTTTGTGTTTGTGGAAGACGTGACACGATGAAGAGCATGATGAAAACCGTGGCGGGCATGGCCGGCCACAGCGCCGTCGCACTGATGGCTTGGGCCGCCACCGCCGCGCACGCGGCCAAGGTGAACGATCTGCCCGGTGGCCCGGGCGTGAATCAGCTCAACCTGACGACCGGCGTCACCCAGATCTCGCAGGCCCAGCACGAGCTGCACTGGATGCTGCTGATCATCTGCACGGTGATCTTCATCGGCGTGTTCGGCGTCATGTCGTACTCCATCTGGCACCACCGCAAGTCGCGCGGCGCCAAGTCGGCGCACTTCCACGAGTCGCTGGTGGTCGAGATCGCCTGGACCGTGGTGCCGTTCCTCATCGTCATCGGCATGGCGGCGCCGGCCACCAAGGTCATCATCGCGCAGAAGGACACCAGCAACCCCGACCTCACCATCAAGGCCACCGGCTACCAGTGGAAGTGGGGCTACGACTACCTGACGGGCGAGGGCGAGGGCATTTCCTTCCTGTCCACGCTCGACTCGTCGCAGCGCGCGCTGTCGGACGCCGGCACCCCGGCCGGCGACGACTACCTGCTGAAGGTCGACCACCCGCTGGTGGTGCCGGTGAACAAGAAGGTGCGCGTCATCGTCACGGCCAACGACGTGATCCACGCCTGGTTCGTGCCGGCCTTCGGCGTCAAGCAGGACGCCATTCCCGGCTTCGTGCGCGACACCTGGTTCCGCGCCGAGAAGGCGGGCGACTACTACGGCCAGTGCGCCGAGCTGTGCGGCAAGGAGCACGCCTACATGCCCATCCACGTGAAGGTGCTGCCGCAGGAAGAGTACACCGCGTGGGTCGAGGCGCAGAACAAGAAGATGGCCGCGGCCGCCGACGACCCCGGCAAGGTCTGGACCCTGGCCGAGCTGGAGGCCCGCGGCGCCAAGGTGTACGCCGCCAACTGCGCCGCCTGCCACCAGGAAAACGGCAAGGGCGGCGGGGCCATCAAGCCGCTGGACGGCAGCGCCATCGTCAACGGCCCGGCGGCCGAGCAGATGCACGTGGTGCTGGAAGGCCGCCTGAACGGCGCCATGCCTTCCTGGAAGCAACTGTCCGACGTGGAACTGGCCGCGGTGGTCACCTACACCAAGAACCACTGGAGCAATGCGACCGGGCAGCTCGTCCAGCCGTCCCAGTTCGCGGCCGCCCGGACCGGCAAGTTCCCCGGTTGAGCCGGGCCGCCGCCTCCTGACGCCCCTTCCATCGAACAAGCCTGATATCCGGAGAAATCTCCATGAGCGCCGTACTTCCCAACCCCCACGCCGGTCACCTCGATCACGCGCATGACGATCACGGCCACGCGCCGACGGGCTGGCGCCGCTGGGTGTTCGCCACCAACCACAAGGACATCGGCACGATGTACCTGCTGTTCTCGTTCACCATGCTGATGGTGGGCGGGTTGCTGGCCATGCTGATCCGCGCCGAGCTGTTCGAGCCCGGCCTGCAGATCGTCAACCCGGAGATGTTCAACTCGTTCACCACCATGCACGGGCTGATCATGGTGTTCGGCGCCATCATGCCGGCCTTCGTGGGCTTCGCCAACTGGATGGTGCCGCTGCAGATCGGCGCCTCGGACATGGCCTTCGCGCGCATGAACAACCTCAGCTTCTGGCTGCTGATCCCGGCCGGCATCACGCTGGCGTCCACCTTCTTCATGCCCGGCGGCGCGCCCGCCGGCGGCTGGACGCTGTACGCCCCGCTGTCGGCGCAGATGCCGATGTCGCTGGACGCGGCCATCTTCTCGCTGCACATCATGGGCGCGTCCTCCATCATGGGCGCCATCAACATCATCGTCACCATCCTGAACATGCGCGCGCCCGGCATGACGCTGATGAAGATGCCCATGTTCTGCTGGAGCTGGCTGATCACCGCCTACCTGCTGATCGCCGTGATGCCGGTGTTCGCCGGCGCCATCACCATGACGCTGACCGACCGCCACTTCGGCACCAGCTTCTTCAACGCCGCCGGCGGGGGCGACCCGGTGATGTACCAGCACATCTTCTGGTTCTTCGGCCACCCCGAGGTCTACATCATGATCCTGCCGGCCTTCGGCATGATCAGCCAGATCGTGCCCACCTTCGCGCGCAAGAAGCTGTTCGGCTACACCTCGATGGTCTACGCGCTGGCCTCCATCGCCACGCTGTCGCTGATCGTCTGGGCGCACCACATGTTCACCGTCGGCATGCCGGTCACGGGCCAGCTGTTCTTCATGTACGGCACCATGCTGATCGCCATTCCCACCGGCGTGAAGGTGTTCAACTGGACGGCCACCATGTGGCGCGGCTCCATGACGTTCGAGACCCCCATGCTGTGGGCCGTGGGCTTCATCTTCGTGTTCACCATCGGCGGCTTCACCGGCGTGATCCCGGCCGTGGTGCCGATCGACACCCAGATCCAGGACACCTACTACATCATCGCCCACTTCCACTACGTGCTGGTGGCCGGCTCGCTGTTCGCCATCTTCGGCGCCTACTACTACTGGTCGCCCAAGTGGACCGGCGTGATGTACAACGAGACGCGCGGCAAGATCCACTTCTGGTGGTCCATGGTGTCGTTCAACGTCGCCTTCTTCCCGATGCACTTCCTGGGCCTGGCCGGCATGCCGCGCCGCTACGCCGACTACCCCATGCAGTTCGCCGACTTCAACATGATCGCGTCCATCGGCGCCTTCTTCTTCGGCGCCGCGCAGCTGTACTTCTTCTTCGCCGTCGCGCTGCCCATGCTGCGCGGCAAGGGCGAGCCCGCGCCCCAGAAGCCCTGGGAAGGCGCCGAAGGCCTGGAGTGGGAAGTGCCCTCGCCGGCGCCCTTCCACACCTTCGAGACGCCGCCCAAGCTGGATGCGTCGGCCACCCGCATCGTCGCCTGACACGAACCCCAGGCGAGCGGACCGCGGCCATGACGAAGGACACGCCCGAACAGCGCGAACTGCGCCGGCGCAACGTGCGGCTGGGCTTGATCCTGGCCAGCGTGGTGGCGGTGCTGCTGATCGGCTTCGTGGTGCGGCGCTACATGCTGCTGGGGCATTGAGGGCGTGGCGCGATGAGCTTGCGGCTTGAAAACCTCAGGATGGTGGGCAAGCTGGCGGTGGTGGCCGCCGGCATGTTCGCCTTCGGCTATGCGCTGATCCCCCTGTACCGCACCATCTGCGAGGTGACGGGCATCAACATCCTGACGCTCTCGGGCGGCGCGCTGCCTGGCGACGCAGCCGCCACCGGCGAGGAGGCACGGCGCGTGGCGGCCAACACCCAGGTCGACCGCAGCCGCACCATCACCGTCGAGTTCGACGCCAACGCGCGTGGCGCCTTCAGGTTCAAGCCCGCGCTGCGCAGCCTGAAGGTCCATCCGGGCGAGCTGTCCACGGTGATGTACGAGTTCCAGAACGTGCAGGACCACCGCGTCACGGCACAGGCCATTCCCAGCTATGCGCCGCGGCAGGCCGCGCCGCACTTCAACAAGGTGGAGTGCTTCTGCTTCAACCAGTACACGCTGGAGCCGGGCGAGAAACGCGAGTGGCCGGTGGTGTTCGTGATCGACTCGCGCCTGCCCAAGGACGTGGCGACCATCACCTTGTCCTACACCTTCTTCGAGGTGGGCGGCAAGACGCCGGCCGCGCCCGACACCCGCAGCGCCGCCGTGGCGCGCACGGACGGGAAGGGCGCATGAACCGGCTTGACGCGAAGTCCGCGCGACCGGCGGCAGCCCCGGGTGCCGGCGCTGGCGCGCCCTCCCTGGGGCACTCGCTGAAGATCGTGGCCTGGGGCCTGCTGGGCATCCGCAAGTCCAGCGCGCACCGCGCCGACGTGGCGCGGGTCAGCCCCACGACCATCGTGGTGGCGGCCCTGCTGACCCTGCTGGTGTTCGTGGGCCTGCTGGTCGCGGTGGTGCGATGGGTGGCGGCCGGCGCCTGAAGGGCGCGGACCGAACGGACGACAGACGAGAACCAAGACCAGCAACAGAATCGAGAGAGAACAGGAGTGACGTTGACATGAGCAGCACCGCGAGCGGCACCGCGCCGTATTACTTCGTACCGCACCCCTCGCGGCACCCCATCATGGCGGCCATCGGCCTGTTCGCCATGATCATCGGCGGCACGCTGTGGATCAACCGCATGGACGCCGGTCACTGGATTTTCCTGGCCGGCATCCTGTGGTGGCTGTTCACCCTGTTCCAGTGGTTCCGCGAGGCCGCGCACGAAAGCGAAGGCGGGCTGTACGGCCGCCGGGTCGACACCTCGTTTCGCTGGAGCATGAGCTGGTTCATCTTCTCCGAGGTGATGTTCTTCGGCGCCTTCTTCACCACCCTGTGGTGGGCGCACAAGCACTCGCTGCCCGAGCTGGGCAACCTGAACAACGCCTTGCTGTGGCCCGACTTCAAGGCCGTGTGGCCCAGCGCCGCGCCCGGCACCACCGCCTCGCCGGCCGGCATCGTCGAGCCCTTCCAGACCATGGGGCCGTTCTGGCTGCCCACCATCAACACCGCGCTGCTGCTGTCCTCGGGCGTGACGCTGACCATCGCGCACCACGCGCTGCAGGCCGGCCACCGCGCGCGCTGCATCGCCTTCATGTGGGTGACGGTGCTGCTGGGCCTGACCTTCCTGTGCGTCCAGGGTTACGAATACCACCATGCCTACACCGAACTGAACATGACGCTGGCCTCGGGCATGTACGGCTCGACCTTCTTCATGCTCACCGGTTTTCACGGCTTTCACGTGCTGGTGGGCATGCTGATGCTGTTCTTCATCACGCTGCGCCTGATGAAGGGGCACTTCACGCCGCAGCACCACTTCGGCTTCGAGGGTGCCGCTTGGTACTGGCACTTCGTGGACGTGGTGTGGCTGTTCCTGTACATCCTGGTGTACTGGATCTGAACCTCCGCCGCGGTTTTGAATCCAACACAAAAGAGCGCCGCCTGGCGCTCTTTTGCTTGGTCACGGCTGGATCGGCAGCCCCGAGGGGTGGAGATAGCCCAGCTCCCAGGCCAGCAGGATGCACACGAACACCAACACCGACAAACCCACGCGCAGCGCCAGCGACCAGAACATGCCGCGCGCGCGGTGGCGGTCGTCCTGCAGGCGCTGCTCCTCCGAGCTACGCTCGCCATCGGGCCTGCGCAGCATGAAAAACAGGGCCGAACCGAGGCTGGCGACGATGGCCACGAACGCGATGCCAAGCAGCAATGACTTCATGGGCGCGATTATCCGGCGGTGGTGCGCGGCATGACGGGACGCCGGATTTTGCTGCTGGCGATTACCCTGGTCGGCATGGCGGTCACGGCGGGCCTGGGGCGCTGGCAGCTCGCCCGCGCGGCCGAGAAAGAGGCGGTGCTGGCCGCCGAGCAGGCGGCCGAGACCCTGCCGCCCGTCGACGCGCAGGCCCTTGTGGCGGCCCGCACGCAAGCGGAGCTGGGCGCGCTGGCCCAGCGCCGGGTGGCGCTGACGGGCCGCTGGGTCAGCGAGCGCACGGTCTTTCTGGACAACCGGACCATGGGCCAGCGCAGCGGCTTTTACGTGGCCACGCCCTTGCGCCTGGACGGCGGCGGCGCCGACGTGCTGGTGCTGCGCGGCTGGGTGCCGCGCAATTTCGACAACCGCCTGGCGCTGCCGCAGGTCGACACGCCTGCCGGCGAGGTGCGCGTGAGCGGGCGCGTGCTGACGCACGTGCCGTCCCTGTTTGCCCTTGGTCCGGAGTCGCCGGGCCCGATCCGGCAAAATATCGACCTGCCGGCCTACGCCCGCGAAACCGGCCTGCCCCTGCTGGCCGCCGTGGTGCAGCAAACCGGCGGCCCTGGCGAAGGCCTGGAGCGGGACTGGCCGCTGCTGGTGAGCGGCGCCGGCACCAATTACAGCTATGCATTTCAGTGGTTCAGCCTGTGCGCCTTGATCGGCGGGCTTTTTATCTGGTTCCAAGTTGTCCGACCTCTACGTTTCATCCGGCGCGGCTCCCGCGGCTCCTGACGCCGAGCAGCCGCTGGGCCTGACGGTGCACGCCCTGCCCACGCCCGACGCCACCCTGGCGCCCAACGCCCGCCGCACGCGTGTCGGACGTTGGCAGATGCTGCTGCTGGCGCTGGTGTGCGCCGCGCCCGTCGTCGCCTCGTACCTCAGCTACTACGTGATCCGGCCCCAGGGCCGCACCAACTACGGCCAGCTGATCGACCCGCAACGCCCCATGCCCGCGCTGCAAGCCACCGACCTGGACGGCAAGACCGTCGATCTGGAGCGGCTCAAGGGCCAGTGGCTGCTGATCAGCGTGGCCAGCGGCGCCTGCGACGCCGGGTGCGAAAGCAACCTGTATCTCGAGCGCCAGCTGCACGAGAGCATGGGCAAGAACCGCGACCGCATGGACTGGGTGTGGCTGGTGGACGACGAGCAGCCGGTGCGCGAGGCGCTCAAGCCGGCGCTGCGCGAGGCCGTGGTGCTGCGGGTGCCGCGCGCCGCGCTGACCCAGTGGCTGCAACCGGCCGAGGGCCAGCGCCTGGAGGAGCACCTGTACGTGGTCGATCCGCTGGGCCACTGGATGATGCGGTTTCCGGCGCGCCTGGACAAGGACGGCGCCGGCAAGGCCCGGCAAGACCTGGATCGGCTGATGCGGGCCTCGGCCGGCTGGGACAATGCCGGGCGTGAGTCGCCGGCCACCCAGTAAACGGTCATGGATTCGGTCGCCCTGTACAACCTGAGCCCGGCCCTGCACCTGATGGGCATGGGACTGGCCGTCGCGCTGGGGCCGCTGGCCTGGCTGGGGCTGCGCCACCGCGGCGCGGCGCCGGCGACGCAGTTGCGCGCGCTGACCCTGCTCACCCTGTTCCTGACCTTCGACCTGGTGCTGTTCGGCGCCTTCACGCGCCTGACCGACTCGGGCCTGGGCTGCCCCGACTGGCCGGGCTGCTACGGCCACATGAGCCCGGTGGGCGCGCGCGACCAAATCCAGGCCGCGCAGACGGCCATGCCGACCGGCCCCGTCACCCAAGGCAAGGCCTGGGTGGAGATGGTGCACCGCTACCTGGCCACCGGCGTGGGCGTGCTGATCATCGTGCTGTGCGTGGCCACCTGGCTGCAGTGGCGGCGCGCGCGGCGCGTGGCGGGCGCCGCGCCGGCGGCGGTCAGCCCGGGGTGGCCGCTGCTCACCCTGCTGTGGGTGCTTGCCCAGGGGGCGTTCGGCGCGCTGACGGTGACCATGAAGCTCTTTCCCGCCATCGTCACCCTGCACCTGCTGGGCGGCGTGGGCCTGCTGGTGCTGCTGACGATGCAGGCCGAGCGCTACCGCCAGGCGGGCGATGCCGGCGCGGCCGAGACCCTGGCACGCGGCCTGCGCGCGCTGCTGTGGCTGGCGACCGCGGCCGTGGGCCTGCAGCTGGTGCTGGGCGGCTGGGTCAGCACCAACTACGCGGTGCTGGCCTGCAGCGACTTTCCGACCTGTCAGGGCAGCTGGTGGCCGCCCATGGACTTCGCCCAGGGCTTCGAGTTGTGGCGCCCGCTGGGCGAGCAGGGCGGCGGCGGGCTGCTGAGCTTTGCCGCGCTGACGGCCATCCACTACACCCACCGCCTGTTCGCCTACCTCGTGCTGGCGCTGCTGCTGGCGCTGGTGTGGGGCCTGCACCGTGCGGCGGCGCTGCCGCGGCAGCGGCGGGCACTGCTGCTGCTGGCGCTGCTGCAGCTGGCCACGGGCCTGTCCAACGTGGTGCTGGGCTGGCCGCTGCTGGCCGCGGTGGTGCACACCGGCGGCGGCGCGGCCCTGATGACGGTGCTGGTCTGGGCGCTGTGCGCCAGCCGCGCCGCGCAACGCGAGCCGACGGGCGCGGGCCGGCCCGCAGGAGTGCATGCATGAGCCCCCGCCCGGCCGCCCCCGGCAAGCGAAGCGCAGCCTTCGGCAGCGCGGGGGCTCGCACCGCAGTGCGAAGCACGAAGGTTATCCCATGAGCCATGGTCCCATTCCCGCCGCGGCGGCGCAGGTTGCCGGCACGCCCGCCTTGCCGGTCTGGCGCCAGTACTACGAGCTGACCAAGCCGCGCGTGGTGCAGCTGATCGTGTTCTGCGCCCTGATCGGCGCCGTGCTGGCCGTGCCCGGCGTGCCCAGCTGGGCGCAGGCGGGCAAGATCGTCGTGGCGTCGCTGGGCATCTGGCTGGTGGCGGCGGCGGCGGCGGCGTTCAACTGCCTGATCGAGAAAAGCATCGACGTGCACATGAAGCGCACCGCCTGGCGCCCCACGGCGCGCGGGCAGCTGTCGGACATGCAGGCGCTGTGGTTCTCGGCCGGGCTGTGCATCCTGGGCTCGGCCATCCTGCTGGTGTGGATCAACCCGCTGACCATGTGGCTGACGTTCGCCACCTTCGTCGGCTACGCCATCGTCTACACCGTCATCCTCAAACCGCTGACGCCGCAGAACATCGTCATCGGCGGCGCCTCGGGCGCCATGCCACCGGTGCTGGGCTGGGCCGCCATGACCAACCAGGTCGGGCCCGAGGCGCTGATGATGTTCCTGATCATCTTCATCTGGACGCCGCCGCACTTCTGGGCGCTGGCGCTGTACCGGGTGGAGGACTACCGCAAGAGCGGCCTGCCCATGCTGCCGGTGACCCATGGCAACGCGTTCACCCGCCTGCAGGTGCTGCTGTACACGCTGATCCTGCTGGCCGCCTGCCTGCTGCCCTTCATCTACGGCATGAGCGGCTGGTTGTACCTGGCCGCCGCGCTGGTGCTGAACGCCGGCTTCATCTGGCAGGCCTTCAAGTTGTGGCGCGCCTATTCCGACGCGCAGGCGCGCAAGACCTTCCGCTTTTCCCTGATCCACCTGTCGCTGCTGTTCGCCGCGCTTCTGGTCGATCACTACGTTTGAGGCCCCGGGACCGCATGCAACGCCGATTAGCTCTTAAAAAAATAGCTGCTGGCGCCCTGTTGACGGGCGCCGTGCTTGGTTTTTCTGCCTGTTCGCCGGGCAAGGCGTCGTTTCATGCCACCGACATCACGGGGGCCGACTACGCCAAGGACTTTGCGCTCGTCGACTTCGACGGCAAGCCGCGCACGCTGGCCGACTTCAAGGGCAAGGTGGTGGTGGTGTTCTTCGGCTACACCCACTGCCCGGACGTATGCCCCACCACCATGAGCGAGTTGGCGCAGGTCAAGCAGGCGCTGGGTGCCGAGGGCGACAGGCTGCAGGTGCTGTTCGTCAGCGTCGACCCGGAGCGCGACACGCCGGCCGTGCTCAAGGCCTACATGCAGCCCTTCGATCCGAGCTTTCTGGCGCTGTACGCCCCCACGCCCGAGAAGCTGGCCGCGCTGGCCAGGGACTTCAAGGTGTTCTACCAGAAGGTGCCGCGCAAGGATTCGGCCGACTACAGCGTCGATCACACCGCGGCCAGCTACGTCTACGACCCGCAGGGGCGGCTGCGCCTGTTCGTGCGCTACGGCACGCCGCTGCAGGACTGGACGGACGACATCAAGCAGCTGCTGGGCGGCGCCTGAGACCAGGTTGCGGAGCGCCACAGCTGGCGCAGGTGTGGGTCGGCACCGGGACTTAGCCTACTGGCCGGGCGCACAAAAAAAACCCCGCCATGGCGATTGCCATCACGGGGTTTGCAACGTCGCGTGCGCGACGCACGCGGAACTTGCTCGGTGTTGTCCTGGCCTTTAGAACACGTGGCGGATACCCACCATCGTGGAGAACTGCGATCGTGATGAGGAAGCCAGCGCAGTAAACAGCTGGGCTTGGTTGTTGTTGGGACCCGACGCGCGCAGCGACGCGAAGTTGGCATAGACGTTGGTGCGGCGTGAGAAGAAGTACTGCACGCCACCCGTCAAGGTGGTCCAGCGCTTGTCGTCCATCTGGTAGAAGGACAGGGCGCCGCCGACCACCCAGCCGGGCGAGAACTGGTAGCTGGCCCCGATGTCCTGCATGTTCATCCGGGCCGAACTCCCGCCGCGGACCAGTTGGGCGGTCGTGAGCATGGCGCCCGCATACAGGCGGTCCTTGGCATAGCTCACGCCGATGCCGCCGGTGGTCAGCTTGTCGAACACGGCGCCGCTGGCGAAATTGATCAGCGAATAGCCCAGCACCTGGGTGCCGATGCCCAGCACCTGCGCGTGGTTGGCGACCGAGGTGTAGGCAGCGCCCACGCTCCACGGGCCGGCCGCATAGCTCGCCGTGAAGCTGCGGCCGACGTTGGAGGCGGGGTTGGCCGCCACCGCATCCCACGAGTACATGGCGCCGACCCTGAACCCACCCCATGACGGCGACTTGTACCGCACGCTGTTGTTCATGCGATCGCCGGCGGTCCGGTCCAGGTTGCCCAGGTGGAAGGCGTACAGGCCGCCGTTGCCCGTCGCCGCGGCGGAATAGCCCACCAGGTCGTACATGAAGTCGTACTGGTTGCCCAGCGTCACCTCGCCCCATTGCTGGTCGCGCAGGCCCACGATGGTGAGGCGACCGAAGGTGAGCCCGCCCTGGAGCGCCGCGCCGGTGCTCATGTTGATGCCGCCCTCGAGCACGAAGAACGCCTGCTTGCCGCCGCCCAGGTCCTCCCGGCCACGAACGCCCCAGCGGTTGCCGCGGTCGCCGCCCACGCCGAGCTGGGACAGCCTGCTGCTGCCGCCCTGGTTGTCGATGTAGGAAGCGGCCACGTCGACCAGGCCATACAACTCGACCCCGGGCCCCTGGCTGGGGGGCGGCCCCATCTCGAGCGCCAGCGTGCTCTGCGCACTGGCGGACAGGTGCAGCGCACCTGCCAGCGCGACGCACCACACCCCTTGGCGCTTTCCCAATCCTCTCGCAATCGCTGCTTTCATGTGTCTCTCTTCTTGTGTTTTCCGATGATGGAAACCGAGTCTAGAAGAGCCAAAACAATACGAACAGCGACTTTTTCCTTCCACTCGGGAACCAAAAGTTGGAGCGGCGAGAGCTTGTCCGGCAAGGGGCCGGCACGGGCGGGCCTGCAGCCCGGCGGACCTCTCTACCAGGGCAGCTGCGCCATCACCTGTCTGATGTGGTTCAGGCACTGGCGCGCCGTGGGCGTCAGGCGTATGTCTTTCCTGTGGATGATGCCGAGGCGGATTTCGGGCAAGGTGTCGGCGACCGGCACGATCCGGATGCCGTGGCGCACCAGCGGATGCTCGGCGTAGGGCCGGGAGAACAGGCCCAAGGTGTCTCCCTGCAGCATCAGTCCCAGGGCCAGCAGGGCCGAATCGCACGCGGTCACGCGCTCCGGCGCCCTGTGCCCCAGCGCCAGGAACACGTCGTCGAACTGCGCCCGGTCCACGACCGGCGCGGGGTAGAGCCATTCGTACGCCGTCAGTGCCTGCAGCGATGTCGCCTGCACGGCGGGGTGGCCGCTGCGCGCGGCGGCCACCAGGCGGCCCCTGGCAAGCTCCGTGGCGTCGCAGTCCGGCGGTATGACGGCCGGAAAGGGCGAGACGAAGAAATCGAGCGTGCCGTCCCGCAGGCGGTCCAGGTAGGTCCCCAGGGTCCACTCCGAGACCTCGATGCTGGCGTAGGGCAGGGACTGGCGCATTCTTTCCAGCACCGCGGGCATGGCGAACAGCGCCAGCGCCGAGGTCAGGCCGATGGCCACGCGGCCGCCCTGCCCGCCCTTGAGCTGGTGGATCTCTTCCTCGGCCCGGCGCAGGTCGGCCAGCACCTGCCTCGCCCGCACGCACAGCGTCTCTCCGTGCGCCGTCAGGGTGACCCCCTGCGCGCTGCGCACCACCAGCGGAACCCCCAGCGATACCTCCAGCTCCCGCACCGTCTTCGTCACCGCGGGGTGGGACAAGGCCAGGGCGTCGGCGGCCGCCCGCAGGCTCCGATGGTCGGCGCAGGCGACCAGCGCGCGCAGTTGATGTAGCTTCATCGCACACCCCCTTCTGGAAACGTGTTCACGATCGACCCATGGTATCTGCCGCGCCCCGCCAAGGCGGTGGCGGCAAGGCGCGGTGCGCCATCCCTGGCATGGCGTGTTGTCATGGCGCCAGGGGTCCGCTGGAGCCGCTGTCCGGCGCCTGAGCACCCTGCGGGCCGTTCTGCACGGGCCTGCGTGCCGCGCCGCTGCGCCAGCGGGCCGTCACGGCCCGCCGCAGGCAGTCGATGAACAGACGGGCCGCGGGGGTCAGCGCGGCCTCGTCGCGCACCAGCAGGTAGATGCGCAGATGCGGCAAGGGGGTTTCGGTCAGGGACAGCCAGCTCAGGCCGCGCGAATAGCGGCTGTCGCTGGCCATGTCCGAGGACATCAGCGCCAGCGCATCCGCACGGTGCATCAGCTGGGTCCCCAGCTGGGTCGACTGGCAGGCGATCACGTCGGGCGGAGGCGGCAGGCCATGGGCGGCGAACAGCCGCTCCAGCAGGGCCAGCCCGTAGCTGGGCGCCACCCACAGCGCGCCATGCAGGCGCTTGAGGGAGCGCGCCCGCGCCAGCGCGTGCCCCTGGCGCAGTCCCACCCGCAGCGGCACCTCGAGCAAGGCCTCGCTCTGCGCGCCATCCATCGGCGTGACGGCGCTCTCGCTGACCACGGCGAAATCGAAGCTGCCGGACTGCCAGCGCGGGTCGCTGCCGGCGGAGATCATTTCGTGCAGCTCCAGGGACACGCCGGGCCGGCGGGCGCGGAAATCGAGCAGCGCCGGCGGCAGCAGGGGGCCGGCGGCCGAGCTGAAGGCGATGGACAGCCGGCCGCCGGTGCCGTCGCGCAGCTCCCGGATCTCATCCTGCGTCCGGCGCAGCTCGTTGAAGACCAGCTCGGTGCGCCGCATCAGCACCGCCCCGACGTCCGTCAGCGCGACGCCTTTGGCGCTGCGCACGAACAAGGCGGTGCCCAGGCTCTGCTCCATGTCGCGCACGGCATGCGTGACCGCCGGCTGCGTCAGGTGCACCTGCCGCGCCGCCGAGCGCAGGCTCCCCGACTGCGCCACCGCGCGGAAGATGGCCATCTGCCGCAGGCTCAAGCGCCATCCGTCGTCGAGCATCACTCGGGTTGTGTTTGCCATATAAATTTTGATGTGATGTTGAAAAAATAATTGATCTTTTTTTTATACCCACAAGTTTCTACATTTCAGGCCTGATCCGCAACTCCCCTGGAGCACGACATGCCAACGAACCGCGCACCCCGCACACCTTCGACCGCATCGCCCCGCCGCTTGCAATGCCTCAGGGGCATCGCCCTGGTGGCCATGGGCTGGATGGCGGCGCTCACCGCGCCGGTGGCGCTGGCCCAGTCGGCGCAGCAGCCCATCCGCATCCTCGTCGGCTTTCCCCCGGGCGGGGGGCTGGATGCATCGGCCCGCATCCTTGCCGAAGGCCTGTCGACCGCGCTCGACCAGCCCGTCATCGTCGAGAACCGGCCCGGTGCCGGCGGCCTGATCGCGGCGCAGGCCCTCAAGGCCGCCGCGCCGGACGGCAAGACGCTGCTGCTGACCAACGACCACACCGTGGCGATCCTGCCGCACACGCTCAAGAACCCCGGCTTCTCGCCGCCGCGCGACTTCACGGCGGTCGCCCTGGTCACCGACAAGGGATTCATCGCGCTGGCCACCCACGCCAGCACGCAGATCACCCAGGTGAAGGACGTTGCCGAATGGGCGCGCAAGCATCCCGGGCAGGTCAACATGGGCGTGCCCGCGCCGGGCAGCATCCCGGAATTCGCCGTCGGCCTGCTGGCCAAGTCGCTGCACGTCGAAACCACCCCGGTGCCGTACCGGGGCGGCGCGCCGCTGCTGGCCGACCTGGTCGGGGGCCAGATCCCCTTCGGCATCACCTCCTCGGTGGAGCTCGCCCCCTACGCCAAGAGCAAGAAGGTGCGCCTGCTGGCGGTTTCCGGCACCAGCCGCCTGGCCGAATTTCCCGACGTTCCCACCTTCGGTGAAGCGGGCATCGCGGGCCTGGAGTCGAGCAATCTGGTCGGCATCTACGCGCCGGCCGGCACCGCCCCGAGCCTGATCGGCCGCTACAGCGAGGCGGTCCGCGCCACGCTGGCCAGCGACAAGACCAGGGCCCGGCTGGAAGGCCAGGGGGTTCCCATCAACTACGGCGGACCCGATGCGCTGGCGCAATCCGTGCAGCGCATCTCCGACAGCTGGGGCGCCGTCATCCGCCAGTCGGGCTATCAGCCCCAGTGAAGCCCACCCTCCACGCACACGATGTCCACGAACACGCCCGCCCATCCCGCATGGGTCCGTCATTGCTTTTCCGACAACTACGCGCAGGCGCGCCAGAAGTTCATCGCGGCTGCTGGCAAGGCCGGCGCCCGGCTTGAGCACCACGTGCTCGACAACGGCCCCCTCGGCGCCCAGGGCGAGCCCCTGGCCACCGACGTGGCCTTGTGGGGCGACCCCGATGCCCGCTCCCTGCTGATCGTCACCTCCGGCGTGCACGGGGCCGAGGGCTTCTGCGGCTCGGGCTGCCAGGTCGCATGGCTGGAGGACGAACCCGCCATGTCCCTGGCCCGGCGCCAGGGCGTGGCGGTGCTGCTGATCCACGCCGTCAACCCCTACGGCTTCTCGCACCTGTGCCGGGTCAACGAAGACAACATCGACCTGAACCGCAACTTCATCGATTTCGGCCGCCTCACCGACAACCCCGGCTACGCCGAGCTGCACGACCTGCTGCTGCCCGAGACCTGGCCCCCCACGCCCGACAACGAGAAAGCCATCGCCCAGTACATCGCGGCGCACGGCCGGACCGCCTTCCACCAGGCCATCAGCACCGGCCAGTCGGCCTTTCCGGACGGCTTGTTCTTTTCGGGCACCGCGCCTTCCTGGAGCAACCGCACGCTGCGCGGCATCCTGCGCCAGCACGGCGCGGGGCGCAGCCGCATCGCCTGGATCGACGTGCACACCGGACTGGGCCGGTTCGGCCATGGCGAGAAAATCCACGGTGGCCTGCCGGGGGCCACGGAAAACCTGCGCGACACCCGGGCCATCTGGGGCGCCGACGTGGTGGCGGCGTGGGAGGGCGAGTCCGCCTCCCGCCAGGTGGTCGGCCACGCCATCGGCGCCCTGTTCGACGAATGCCCGCAGGCCCATGGCGTGGGCATCGCGATGGAATACGGCACCCGCCACGACGCCGATTTCAACGTGCTGCGCGCCAGCCACTGGCTGCGCCGCTATCCGGGCCGGAGCACGCCCGAGCAGCAGGCACAGATCCGGCAGACGCAGTTCGAAGCCTCCTACGTGAACGACGACGAATGGCACGGGATGATCACCGGCCAGTTCCGCACCGCGGTCATCCAGGCCTGCCTGGGACTGGGCCGCTGACAACAAGCATCCCGGGCCCCCATCGCCTCCGCGCCTCGAGGGCATAGCCCCGCCATCCTTTCACCCCAAGGACTCTGTCATGCCCCAAGCAACTTCCATCGGCCATCCGCCCAGCCGGCGCACGACGATCGTGGCAACCACCATCGGCAACGCGCTCGAGTTCTTCGACTTCACGGTTTTCGGCTTCATGGCGATGCTGATCGGGAAATTGTTCTTCCCCACCTTCAGCTCCTACGGGCAGCTGTTGCTGGCGGTTGCGACATTCGGCGTCGGCTTCGTGATGCGGCCGTTGGGCGGCATCGTCATCGGCGCCTATGCCGACCGTGCCGGCCGCAAGAAGGCCATGCTGGTGACCCTCTTCCTGATGGCGCTGGGGTGCGGCCTGATCGCCGTGGCCCCCACCTATGCGCAGATCGGCGTCGCGGCGCCGGTCCTGATCGTGGTGGCGCGCCTGCTGCAGGGCTTCTCGGCCGGTGGCGAGGTCGGCGCATCGACCACGCTGCTCGTCGAGCATGCGACGCTCACCAACCGCGGCTACATGGCCAGCTGGCAGACGGCCAGCCAGGGGCTGGGCATCCTGGTCGGCGCCCTGGTCGTCAGCGCGCTTTCGTTCGGACTCGGTCCCCAGGCCATGGAGGCCTGGGGCTGGCGCGTGCCCTTCGCGCTGGGCCTGCTGATCGCGCCGGTCGGCATGTACATCCGCCGCCGCCTGCACGAATCGCTGCACCAGACAGAAACGCCGGCCATGGCCGCTCCCCGGCAGCGCAACAGCGTGGCCGAGCTCTGCCTTAACAGGCCGTTGAAAAAATGCTCATCGAACGCGCCAGGGTCGTGGATTTCGAAGAAACGGATCGCCCAAACTGGCCTGCGCAGCGATTGGAGCGGCCATTTCGGCCTGTTTGCAGGCCGTTTTGCCCGTTCCGGGCGCACGTATCCCATGGTTCACGCATGATGCGCGTCCCACCAGCCGCCCAGACTGCCCATGCGCACCAGGTTGTAGGTGGCAAAGCACAGCAGCGCCTGGCCCGCGAGCTTGGCCTGACCGATCAATTTGGTCTTGGCCAGACCACCCACTGTCTTGATCCAGCCAAAGGCCTCCTCGATGCGCTTGCGCACTTTGAGGCTGGTCTTGTAGCCCTCGTGGCGCCGGATGCGGCCATCGACCGCCGAGTGCTTGTCCTTGGCCGCCACGTGTGGCGTGACTTTGAGCTTTCGGCAGCCCTTGATGAAGGCCTGGCTGTCGTAACCTTTGTCGGCCCCGACCGTGGCCCGCTTGTTCTTGTTTCCCCGGCGTTTGAGCATCGCCAGCGCCGCCTCGCGCTCGGCGGTGCCACTGGCATGTGTGATCTCCACATCCACGATCAGCCCGTTGCGGTTCTCCATGAGGATGTGCCCCATGTGGCACAGGCGAGATTTGTCGCCCGCGCTCTTCTTGAACAGCCGGGCATCGGCATCGGTGGTGCTGGCGTGGGTGTCGTTGCAGCGCTCCTGCCCTTTGAAGTTCACCTCGGGGTTGCGTCCGGGTGGCGTGCCGCTGTCGTCGTCTTTGCGTTTGAAACTCTTGTGCGAGGCCCAGGCCTCAATCAGCGTGCCGTCCACGCTGAAGTGTTCGTCGCTGGCAAGCCGGCCCCACTGGGCGCTGAGCTTGACGCGCTCGAAGAAGGCGCGCGCCAGGTCTTCGTTGAAGAGGCGTTCGCGGTTGGCGCTGAAGGTGGAGTGGTCCCAGACCTTGTCTTCAATGTTCAGGCCCACGAACCAGCGGTACAGCAGGTTGTAGTTGACCGCCTCGACCAGCTGGCGTTCGCTGCGGATGGAGAACAGGATTTGCAGCAGCAAGGCCTTGAGCAGCATCTCCGGCGGCACCGAGGGGCGGCCACGGCGGGCGTACACCGCTTCGAACTCGCTGTTCATGCTCGACAGCAGCGCATCCACCACGGCGCGCAACTTGCGCAGCGGGTGTGCCGCTGGCACTCTTTCTTCAAGGCTGATGTAGCTAAACATCGCCCCCTGGAAGTCTTGGTTGCCTCTCATCTTTCTTGTCGCAGTTGTTCCGGGATGGCTTCAGATCGTAGCGGCCGACGCGGACGCTCGCAGGGGATTTTTCAACGGCCTGTTAAGTATCCGGGGACCTTGCTGACCGCCACGCTCAGCTCCATTGGGCCGACGGTCGCGGCGTTCGTCACGACCTTCTACATGCCCAACTACGCCATCCGCGAACTCGGGATGTCGCCCGTGGTCGCCCTGTTCGGCGCCGCGCTGACCGGCCTGGTGACCTTCTCCGGCTCTCCGCTGGTGGGCCGGTGGAGCGACCGCATCGGCCGCAAGCCCCTCATTTTCTGGAGCCGGATCGTGCTGGTCTTGTCGGTCTACCCAGGCTTCTTGTGGCTGAACGCATCGCCGACGCCCGCGGTGCTCTACACCGTCATGGGTGGGCTCAGCGTGTTGCTGACGATCCAGGGAACCCCCACGCTGACCATGCTGCCGGAGATGTTCCCGCGGCACCTGCGCGCCAGCGGCATGTCCCTGGTCTACAGCGTGGGCGTGACGATCTTTGGCGGCTTCTCGCCCTTCATCTCCACCTGGCTCGTGAACGCCACCGGCAGCAAGTTCGCGCCCGCCTGGTACCTGATGGGCATGACGCTCGCATCGCTGGTCGGCCTCAAGCTGCTCAAGGACTACACCGGCCGCGACATCGACGCCCTGCAAGCCGCCAACGCCTGAAAGCCTTCAGGCCCCAGGGCTTGGCCCGCAGGCATCATCCCCCCATGCCCCAGGCATGGATCGGGGAGCACCTGGCCCACGCCTGGCCGGTGCGCCCCCTGCCATCCTGAATTTGAATCAAACCCCCCGCTCGCGCCCGCCAGATGGGCGCAAGCAGCTATCTTTTGGAGAGCCAATGACTTCCCTGTCCGACTGCCAGGCGCATGACCGCGCCGATGTGCTGGCCCCGCTGCGCGAGCTGTTCGACCTACCTGCCGGCGTGATCTACCTGGACGGCAACTCGTTGGGCGCGCAGCCCCGCGCCGTGCCCGCGCGCGTGGCCGCCGTGGTGGCCCAGCAGTGGGGGCGCGACTTGATCACCAGCTGGAACAAGGCCGGCTGGTTTGCCCTGCCGCGCCGCGTGGGCGACCGCATCGCCCCCTGGATCGGCGCCCAGGCCGGCCAGGTGGTGGCCGCCGACACCACCTCGATCAACCTCTACAAGGCGCTGTCGGCCGCGCTGTCCATCGCCCGGCAGCAGGACGGCACGCGCCGCGTGGTGGTCAGCGAACGCAGCAACTTCCCCACCGACCTGTACATCGCCGAGGCCCTGTGCCGCGAGCGCGGCTGCACGCTCAAGCTGATCGAGCCGCACGAGGTGCTGCAGAGCCTGCAGCCCGACGTGGCGGTGCTGATGCTCACCCAGGTCAACTACCGCACCGGCGCGCTGCACGACATGGCGCACATCACCGCCGCCGCGCATGCCGCCGGGGTGCTGACGGTGTGGGACCTGTGCCACAGCGCCGGCGCGGTGCCGGTGGACTTGACTGGTGCCGATGCCGACTTTGCCGTCGGCTGCACCTACAAGTATTTCAACGGCGGCCCGGGCTCGCCGGCCTTCGTGTGGGTGCATCCGCGCCACGTGGCCCGCTGCTGGCAGCCGCTGGCCGGCTGGTGGGGGCATGCGGCGCCGTTCGACTTCACGCCCGAGTACCAGCCGGCCATGGACATCACGCGCTACCAGTGCGGCACGCAGCCGATCATCAGCCTGGCCGCACTGGATGCGGCGCTGGACGTGTTCGACGCCGCCGCCGGCCTGGGCGGCATGGCCGCGCTGCGTGCCAAGTCGCTGCAGCTGACCGATCTGTTCATCGAGCGGGTCGAGGCCCAGTGCCCGGGCCAGTTCGAGCTGGTCACCCCGCGCGAGCATGCCCGGCGCGGCTCGCAGGTGTGCCTGTCGCCGACGGCCAGGCTGCCGGCGGGCAGTGCGTATGCCATCGTGCAGGCGCTGATCGCGCGCGGCGTGATCGGGGACTTTCGCGCGGGCGACGCGCAGCAGCCGGACATCGTGCGCCTGGGCTTTACGCCGCTGTACCTGCGCCACGAGGACGTGTGGCACGCCGCGCGCCATCTGGCCGAGGTGCTGCAGAAGCAGGAATACCTGAAGCCCGAGTTCAATCAGCGCCATGCCGTGACCTGATCCGCTATCTCCTTCCCCGCCACGGGCAGCGGCCGATGGCGCCCAGGCCGGCTGGGAGGTTCACTGCACGCGGATGTTCTGCGCGCGGATGATGGTGCCCAGGCTGGTGGTGTCGGCCTTGATGCGGCGGGCCAGCCCCTCGGGCGAAGAGCCCACGGCCTGCCAGCCCTGCTGGAACAGTTGCGCGCGCATCTCGGGCGTGCGCACGATGGCGCCCAGCACCTCGGCCAGCTTGGCCACGTGGGCCGCCGGCATGCTGGCGGGGGCCACCACGGCGTTCCAGATCTCGAGGTTGAAGTTCTTCACGCCCGCATCGGCCAGGCTGGGCAGCCCGGGCATCAGGGGGCTGCGCCCGCTGCTGGTGACGCCGATGCCGCGCAGCTTGCCGGCGGCGATCTGGGTCTGGGCCAGCGCCGGCGGCAGCATCGACAGCTGCAGCTCGCCGCGCACCAGGCCGCTGAAGACCTGGGCGTAGCCGGGGTAGGGCACGTGCACCGGGGCGATGCCGGTGCGCGCCTTCAGCAGCTCCATGCCCAGGTGGCCCACGGTGCCGACGCCGGGCGAGCCGTAGCTCCAGCTGTTGCCGGCCTGGCGCGCGGCGTCCAGGAAGGCGCGCGCGTCGGCGCCCGGTGCGCTCACGGGCGCCACCAGCACCAGCGGCGCCACGCCGATCAGGCTGATGGGCGCGAAGTCGGTCGCCGGGTCGTAGCGCAGCGCGGGGTTGAGCAGCCTGGCGATGGTCAGGTTGCCGTTGATCATCAGGCCGATGGTGTCGCCATCGCGCGCCTTGGCCACCGCGTCGGCGCCGATGTTGCCGCCGGCGCCCACCTTGTTCTCGACGATCACGGGCTGGCCGAGCGCCTTGGCCAGCGGATCGGCCAGCGCGCGCGCCGTCAGGTCGGGCGAGGAGCCGGCCGGAAAGCCCACGATCATGTGCAGGGGCCGGTCGGGCCAGGCGGCGGCCGACTGGGCGCGTGCCTGCGGCAGCACGGCCAGGCCGGCCAGCAGGGCGGCGCCGGCCAGGGCGGCGCGGCGGCGGAGGATGGAATGGGTCATGGTGTCGATCGGGCGATGACTATGAAATATGTAGCTGCTCGCGCTTGCTTCACGCGGGCCAAGGGCCGATTTGATGCAAAAAAGCCCTGCCACCATGATAGCGGCAGGGCTGCGGGTCTGGGCGACCGGGCGAGATTCAGGCGTACTCGGCCAGCGCGGTCTTCATCTTCTTCATGGCCGCCACCTCGATCTGGCGGATGCGCTCGGCGCTGACGCCGTACTCGGCCGCCAGCTCGTGCAGCGTCATGCCGCCCGAGCCGTCGTCGTTGACGTTCAGCCAGCGCTCGGTGACGATGCGGCGGCTGCGCTCGTCCAGGCCCTTGAGCGCGCTGGCGATGCCGTCGGTGGCCAGGCGGTCGCGCTCGGCCGATTCGAGCATGGCGGTGGGCTCGTGCCGGTCGTCGGACAGGTAGGCGATCGGGCCGAAGGCGTGTTCGCCGTCGCCGTCGGCCGGCGTCGGGTCCAGCAGCACGTCGCCGCCGGACAGGCGCGTTTCCATCTCGCGCACCTCATTGGGTTTGACGTTCAGCTCGCGCGCCACCACGTCCACCTGCGCCGCGGTCAGCGCGTCGCGGTGGGTGATCTCGTCGGCCGCGTCCTCGGTCTTGAAGCCCTGCTTCATCGAGCGCAGGTTGAAGAACAGCTTGCGCTGCGCCTTGGTGGTGGCCACCTTGACCAGGCGCCAGTTCTTCAGGATGTATTCGTGGATCTCGGCCTTGATCCAGTGCAGCGCGTAGCTGACCAGGCGCACGCCCTGGTCGGGGTCGAAGCGCTTGACGGCCTTCATCAGGCCCACGTTGCCCTCCTGGATCAGGTCGCCGTGCGGCAGGCCGTAGCCCAGGTACTGGCGCGACACCGACACCACCAGCCGCAGGTGCGACAGCACCAGCCGGCCGGCGGCCTCCAGGTTGCCGTCCTCGCGCAGCTGGCGCGCGTAGCGCTGCTCCTCCTCGGGGGTGAGCAGCGGCAGGCGGTTGACGGCGGTGATGTAGGCGTCCAGATTGCCCAGCGGGGGCACCATCGCCCACGGATTCGCCAGGGCGACGGCGGTTGCCGGTGCGCTCTTGTCCAGTGAGGTCATCCTTGAATGTCCTTTCATCCCAGTTGGGAATTTTAGCACTCGCTTGAGTTGAGTGCTAAGACCGGGTGCCCCGTCCATAGTTCCGTCCATGCGGCCGCGCCGGGCGGGATCGAGGGCCACCGCCTAAAATAATGCCCTTCGCCTGCCATGACCAAGAAACCCCCACCGATTTCCGCCGCCCCCGCCAGCTACGGCGACGCCGTGCAGCAGCTCGAGCAGCTGCTGGCGCAACTGGAATCCGGCCAGCTGCCGCTGGAGGACCTGCTGGGCCAGTACCAGCGCGGCGCCGAGCTGCTGCGCTACTGCCGCGAGCGCCTGCAGGCGCTGGAGGAGCAGGTCAAGGTGCTGGACGAGCAGGGCGCCGTGCATGGGCTCGATGCCTGACATGGCGGTGCTGGATTTTTCAGCCTGGGCGCAGGCCCGGCGGCAACGCGTCGAGGCCGCGCTGGCCGACTGGGTGCCGCCCGACGCGCCGGCCGGCCTGGGCGCGGCCATGCGCTACGCCGTGCTGGGTGGTGGCAAGCGCCTGCGCGCGCTGCTGGTGCTGGCCGCCAGCGAGGCGGTGCATGGCAACCCGGACGCGGCCCTGCGCGCCGCCTGCGCGGTGGAGCTGATCCACGCCTATTCGCTGGTGCACGACGACCTGCCCTGCATGGACGACGACGTGCTGCGCCGGGGCAAGCCCACGGTGCACGTCAAGTTCGGCGAAGCCCAGGCGCTGCTGGCCGGCGACGCGCTGCAGGCGCTGGCCTTCGAATGCCTGCTGCCCGAGGGGCCGGCCGTGCCGGCCGCCATGCAGGCCAGCCTGGCGCGCCTGCTGGCGCGGGCCTCGGGCGCGCAGGGCATGGCCGGCGGGCAGGCGATCGACCTGGCCAGCGTCGGCAAGCCGTTGACCGAATCCGAGCTGCGCCACATGCACCAGCTCAAGACCGGCGCGCTGCTGCAGGCCAGCGTGGCCATGGGCGCCGCCTGCGCGCCGCAAGCCCTGGGCGGCCGTGCCCAGGCCGCGCTGGGCGACTATGGCGCGGCGCTGGGCCTGGCGTTCCAGGTGGTCGACGACATCCTGGACGTGACCGCCGATTCCGCCGCCCTGGGCAAGACCGCCGGCAAGGACGCCCAGGCCGACAAACCCACCTACGTATCCCTGCTGGGCCTGGCGCCGGCGCGGGCGCTGGCCGAGCGCCTGCGCGCGCAGGCCCACGACGCGCTCGGCGCCTGTGGCCTGCCCGACGTCGCCGCCCTGCGCGCGCTGGCCGACCAGGTGGTGCAACGCACGCATTGACCATGGCCAGCGACTTTCCCCTGCTCGACACCATCGACGACCCGGCCGCGCTGCGGCGCCTGCCGCGCGCCCAGCTCAAGCGGCTGGCCGACGAGTTGCGCGAGTGCGTGCTCACCAACGTGGCACGCACCGGCGGGCACCTCAGCTCCAACCTGGGCACCGTCGAGCTGACGATCGCGCTGCACACCGTCTTCAACACCCCGCACGACCGGCTGGTGTGGGACGTGGGCCACCAGACCTATCCGCACAAGATCCTCACCGGCCGGCGTGAGCGCATGCCCACGCTGCGCCAGCTGGGCGGCATGTCGGGCTTTCCGCGCCGCGACGAGAGTGCGTACGACACCTTCGGCACCGCGCACTCGTCCACCAGCATCTCGGCCGCGCTGGGCATGGCGCTGGCGGCGCGGCAAAAGGGCGAGGACCGCAAGGCCGTGGCCATCATCGGCGACGGCGCCATGACGGCGGGCATGGCCTTCGAGGCGCTCAACAACGCCGGCGTCGAGCGCGACGCGCGCCTGCTGGTGGTGCTCAACGACAACGATATGTCCATCAGCCCGCCGGTGGGCGCGCTCAACCGCTACCTGGCGCAGCTGATGAGCGGCAACTTCTACGCCGCGGCCAAGAACGTCGGCAAGACCGTGCTGGGGCCGGTGCCGCCGCTGTTCGAGCTGGCCAAGCGGCTGGAGCAGCAGGCCAAGGGCATGGTGGTGCCGGCCACCTTGTTCGAGAAGTTCGGCTTCAACTACATCGGCCCCATCGACGGGCACGACCTGGACGCGCTGATCCCCACGCTGGAGAACATCCGCGGCCTGATGGCCGCCAAGGCCGGCCCGCAGTTCCTGCACGTGGTCACCCGGAAGGGCCAGGGCTACAAGCTGGCCGAGGCCGACCCGGTGGCCTACCACGGCCCCGGCAAGTTCGACCCGGCCGTGGGCCTGGTGCCTCCGGCCAAGCCCGCCAAGCAGAGCTTCACCCAGGTGTTCGGCCAGTGGCTGTGCGACATGGCCGCGCACGACGCGCGCCTGGTGGGCATCACGCCGGCCATGCGCGAGGGTTCGGGCCTGGTGGAGTTTCACAAGCGCTTTCCCGAGCGCTACTACGACGTCGGCATCGCCGAGCAGCACGCCGTCACCTTTGCCGCCGGCCTGGCCTGCGAGGGGCTCAAGCCCGTGGTGGCCATCTACTCCACCTTTTTGCAGCGCGGCTACGACCAGCTCATCCACGACGTGGCGATCCAGAACCTGCCGGTCGTCTTCGCGCTCGACCGCGCCGGCCTGGTTGGCGCCGACGGCGCCACGCACGCGGGCAACTACGACATCGCCTTTCTGCGCTGCATTCCCAACGTCAGCGTGGCCTGCCCGGCCGACGAGCGCGAATGCCGCCAGCTGCTGAGCACCGCCTTCGAGCAGGACCACCCGGTCGCCGTGCGCTACCCGCGCGGCGCCGGCGTGGGGGTGGCGCCCCTGGCCGACTTGAGCAGCCTGCCCTTGGGCAAGGGCGAGCTGCGCCGCGCCGGGCAGCGCGTCGCCATCCTGGCCTTCGGCACCCTGCTGTATCCGGCCCTGGAAGCGGCCGAGCGGCTGAACGCCACCGTCGTCAACATGCGTTGGGCCAAGCCGCTCGACCTTGAACTGCTGCGGCAGGCGGCCGCCGGCCACGAGGCCCTGGTGACGGTGGAAGACGGTGCCATCATGGGCGGCGCCGGCAGCGCCGTGGCCGAGGCGCTGGCCGCCGCCGGCGTGGTCAAGCCGCTGCTGCAGCTGGGCCTGCCCGACCGCTTCATCGAGCACGGCGACCCGGCGCGCCTGCTGGCGCTGGAGGGGCTGGACGCCACCGGCATCGAGAATGCCATCCGCCGCCGCTTCGGCGCGCTGGTGGGCGCCGCGGGCGAGTTGCGCGCGGTGGCCGGGCAGAACTGAGTTATTGATCCCATGCCGCCGCTGGGGATAGTCCCCGGTGCGCCAGGGTCACATATGAATACACTCAAGCTTCCCCCGCGGATTTCCGCACCCATCAACCAGGAGAGAAACCTATGGATCGTCGTTCCCTGATCAAAAACGCCGGCATCGCTGGCGTGCTGGCCGCAGGGGTTGCCCCCGCGGTACACGCACAGCAAACCGTGCGCTGGCGCCTGGCCACGAGCTTTCCCAAGGCGCTGGAGACGCTGCACGGCTGCGCGGTCAAGTTTTCCGAGACCGTCAAGGCGCTGTCGGGTGGCAAGTTCGAGGTCTCGGTGCACGCCGCCGGCGAGCTGATCCCGGCCTTCGGCATCGTCGATGCGCTGGCCGACGACTCCATCGAAATGGGCGAGACCGCCGCCTACTACTTCACCGGCAAGGACCCGTCGTTCGCCTTCAGCTGCGCCATTCCGTTCGGCTTCACCGCCCAGCAGAACCAGGCCTGGAAGCTGCACGGCAACGGCCACAAGCTGCTCGACGAGCTGTTTGCCAAGTACAACTTCCACGCCCGCAGCGCGCTCAACACCGGCACCCAGATGGGCGGCTGGTACCGCAAGGAGATGAACAAGCCCGAGGACTTCAAGGGCTTGAAGATGCGCCTGGGCGGCGGCGTGTTCGGCGAGTCCATGGCCAAGCTCGGCGTGGTGGCGCAGAACATGCCGGGCGGCGACGTGTACCAGGCGCTGGAGAAGGGCACGCTGGACGCGGCCGAGTTCGTCGGCCCCTACGACGACGAGAAGATGGGCTGGAACAAGGTCGCCAAGTACTACTACTACGGCGGCTGGTGGGAAGGCGGCGCCGACCTGGAGTTCTTCATCAACAACAAGGCCTACGCCAAGCTCTCGCCTGAGTACAAGGCGATCGTGAAAGCCGCCATGGACACGGCGTACAACGACGGCACGTCCAAGTACCTGTACCTGAACCCGATCTCGCTCAAGCGCCTGGTGGCCAGCGGCACCCAGCTCAAGCGCTTCAACAAGGAGATCGTGCAGGCTGGCTTCAACGCCGCGCAGGAGGTCTACGCCGAGCACAGCGCCAAGGACCCGCAGTTCAAGAAGATCTTCGACGACCTGCGCGCCTTCCAGCGCGACCAGATCCTCTGGAACCGCATCTCCGAGCTGGTGTTCACGCAGGACATGGCCTCTCTCAAGATTTGAGTACAACCCCCTGAGCCGCTTCGCGTCTTCCCCCTTCTCTCACGCTGCGCGTGGGAAGGGGGACGCCACCAGCGCTGCGGGGCGGCCCTTGCGCGGTGACCTTGGTTTGGGCTGTGCCAGATTGAGGCGTCGCGGGTTACGCGATGCGTCGTGAAAAACTGAGAAGGTGTTGCCCACGAAAAACCGCGGCCATGGCCGCGGTTTTTTTGCGTCCGCGCCGGCGGCGCTACTTGCCGATCGCGTCCTGGATGGCCTTCATCGGGTCCGGGGCCTCGCCGCCGGCCGGGCCCGAGTGCTCGTCGCCGGCGCCCGGCAGGCCGCTGCCATTGGCCGGAGCCTGGCTGCCCTGGCCCGCGTCGCTGCCGCTGCCGGGCAGCGCCGGCGCGCTGTTGAAGTCCGAGCCGGTGTTCTGGTCCAGGTCGTGCAGCATCTGCTCGCCCACCGCCTTCATGTCCACCTTGGCCTGCTTGTCCAGGCCGCCCGTCACCAGCGCGGGGAAGGCGATCAGGATGGCCACCATCGACAGCTGCAGCAGCAGGAAGGGAATGGCGCCCTTGTAGATCTGCATGGTGGTGACCGGCTCCATGGTCTTGCCGGTGTGGCTGTCCACGTAGGGCTTCTCGGGCGCGACCGAGCGCAGGTAGAACAGGGCGAAGCCGAACGGCGGGTGCAGGAACGAGGTCTGCATGTTCACCGCCAGCAGCACGCCGAACCAGATCAGGTCGATCCCCATCTTGTCGGCGATCGGCGCCAGCACCGGCACCACGATGAACGAAAGCTCGAAGAAGTCGAGGAAGAACGCCAGGAAGAACACCAGCACGTTCACGAAGATCAGGAAGCCCAGTTGCCCGCCCGGCAGCTTGGCCAGCAGGTGCTCGACCCAGACCGGCCCATCGGCGGCCTGGAACACCATGCTGAACACGGTGGCGCCGATCAGGATGAACATGACGAACGAGGCGAGCTTGGTCGTCGTGTCCAGCGCCTGGCGCAGCAGCGCCCAGCTCAGGCGCTTGCGCATCACCGCCATGATGAGCGCGCCCATGGCGCCCATGGCACCGCCCTCGGTCGGCGTGGCCACGCCCAGGAAGATGGTGCCCAGCACCAGGAAGATCAGCAGCAGCGGCGGGATCAGCACGAAGGTCACGCGCTCGGCCAGCTTGGACAGCAGCCCCAGGTGCGTGACGCGGTTGGCGACGGCGATCAGCCAGGCGAAGAAGCTGCCGCCGCACATGGCGACGACGATCTTCTCGTCGGTCGGCACGAACTCCACCAGCTCGCCCTGCCACCAGGTGTGGATGGCCGCCATGTTCTTGCCCAGGAGCACGGCGACCGCGGTGGACAGCAGCGCCAGCAGCGTGAGCGAGAGGTAGCCGGAGCGGCCGCTGGGCTCGCGGAAGGTGCGCGCCTCGGGCGGCAGCGCTGGCACCATCTTGGGCCGGAAGATGGCCAGGGCGAAGACGAACAGGATGTACAGCCCCATGAGCGTGAAACCCGGGATGAACGCGCCCTTGTACATGTCGCCCACGCTCTTGCCCATCTGGTCGGCCAGCACGATCAGCACGAGGGACGGCGGGATGATCTGCGCCAGCGTGCCCGAGGCCGCGATCACGCCGCTGGCCAGGCTGCGGCTGTAGCCGTAGCGCAGCATGATGGGCATGGAGATCAGGCCCATCGAGATCACCGAGGCCGCGACTACGCCGGTGGTGGCCGCCAGCATGGCGCCGACCAGCACCACCGCCAGCGCCAGGCCGCCGCGCAGCGGGCCGAACACCTGGCCGATCGATTCGAGCAGGTCCTCGGCCATGCCGCTGCGCTCCAGGATCAGGCCCATCAGGGTGAAGAAGGGCACGGCCAGCAGCGTCTCGTTGGCCATGATGCCGATCAGGCGCAGCGGCAGCACGCTGAGGATGGCCGACGGGAAGATGTCCAGGTACACCCCGAGCAGGCCGAAGAACATGCCGGCCGCGCCGAGCGAGAAGGCGACGGGAAAGCCCAGGAGCAGAAAGAGGATCAGCCCCACGAACATGATGGGGGCGAAGTTGGATGCGATGAATGCCATGGTGTGGGTGCTCTCGCGCAGCGTTCAGTGGGCCTGCGCGCGGGCGGCGGCGGCTCGGGCGGTTTCCTGGCGCAGCGCTTCGATCAGCGCCTCCTCGTCGGTCTTTTCGCCGCCCTTTTCAGACGGGTCCGGCCCGAGACCCTTGAGGAACGCGATGCACTTGATCAGCTCCGACCAGCCCTGCAGCAGCAGCAGGGCGAAGCCCAGCGGCAGCGCCAGCCATACCGGCCAGCGGATCAGGCCGCCGGGGTTGCTCGACATCTCGCCCGTCTGGAACATCTGCAGGGTCAGCGGGATGGTGAAGTACAGCACCATCAGGCACAGCGGCGTGAGGAAGAACACCAGGCCGAGGATCTCGACCGCGACCTGCAGCTTCTTCGGGAAATGGCTGTTGAGCACGTCGATGCGCACGTGCTCGCGCTTGAGCAGCGTGTAGCCGGCCGCGATCAGGAACGACCAGGCGAACAAATACCACTGCACCTCCAGGTAGGCGTTGGAGCTGTAGTCGAAGAGCTTGCGGACGACGGCGTTGATCGCGCTGATGGCGGTGGCGCCGAAGATCAGCCAGATGGCGTATCGGCCGACGAAGGCATTGAGCCGGTCGATGGCTCGGGACAGTTTGAGCAGGGCTTGCATCGGGATCTCCGTGGACGGGGCGCGCGAGCGGTTGGCATGCGCTGGGCACGTGGGTGGGCCGGTCGGGCGCCACCGTGTGCAGGCCAAAGGCCGGCGGTTGCCGATTGTAAATAGCTGCCCCCGCGCTCCGGACGCAGGTATACCCGGTGTGAGGCGGTGGGAGCGATGCCTAGTCCAGTGAAACGGTGAAATCGGCTGTGCGTGAATACCTGGCAGGGCCGCAATCGAGGCGTCGGGCGCAGCCGGGTTGGACACCCGGCGAGCCCGGTAACGACGAGTGCGGCCCTGCCAGGCATTCACCCGAAGGGCTGCAGTTGCAGCAGGCGCATGCCGGCGTTGCGCACCTTGCCAAGGCAGCCAGCCTTGGCTGCGGCGCGCGCCTTGTCCTGCACCGCTGCAACTGCAGCACACAGCCGATTTCACCGTTTCACTGGACTAGACCGGCTCAGTCCAGCACCGCCACCCCCTTGATCTGCGCAAACACGCGCTGGCCGGGGCCCAGGCCCAGCTGCGCGGCCGACTTGCGCGTGATGCGCGCGAGCAGGCGCGTGCCGGACAGATCCAGCGCCACCAGCAGCTGGGCCGGCCCGTCGTCGGCCAGGGCCTGCACGGTGGCGGGCAGCACGTTCAGGATGCTGCTGTCGCGCGCCTGGGTGAGGGCCAGGCTGACGTCGCGCGCCAGCACCCGCACGCGCAGCGGCTGGCCGACGGCGCGCGGCGCCGACCCCGGCGGCGGCACGCAATGGATGGCGCCGCCGGCAAAGTCCAGTTGCAGCAGGTGGTGCGTGCCGTCGATGGCGCCGATGCGGCCGTCGATGATGGCGCCGGCGGCGTCGCCGTGGGCGCGGGCGATGTCCAGCTGCCCCAGCAGGGCTTGGGCCGGGCCCTGCGCGCGCACGCGCCCGCCCTCCAGCAGCAGCAGGTGGTCGGCCAGGCGCGCCACCTCGTCCAGCGCGTGGGTGACGTACAGCACCGGGATGCGCAGCTCGCGCGCCAGCCGCTCGAACCAGGGCAGCAGCTCGGCCTTGCGCGCGGCGTCCAGCGAGGCCAGCGGCTCGTCCATCAGCAACAGGCGCGGGCTGGTGGCCAGCGCGCGGGCGATGGCCACGCGCTGGCGCTCGCCGCCCGACAGGCCGGCGGGCCGGCGCGCCAGCAGGTGGCCGATGCCCAGCAGCTCGATGGCCTGCTCCAGCGACACGCGCCGCTCGGCGGCCGGCACGCGGCGCCGGCCGAAGTCCAGGTTGCGCTGCACCGTCAGGTGCGGGAACAGGCTGGCCTCCTGGAACACCATGCCCAGCGGGCGGCGGTGCGTGGGCCGCCAGACGCCGGCCGCGTCGTCCTGCCACACCTGGCCGCCCACCGCGACGTAGCCGCTGGCCGGCCGTGTCAGGCCGGCGACGCAGCGCAGCAGCGTGGTCTTGCCGCAGCCCGAGGGGCCGAAGATCGCGCTCACGCCCTGGCCGGGCAGGCGCACGTCCACCTCCAGGCTGAAGCCGGTGGCACGGCGCAGGGCCGCGCGCAGCGCCACGCCGGCGCCGGAATCCGAATCGAATGAGCCTTCAGCCAGCATCGAATATGCGCCAGATGCTCCTGAAATGAGAGTATCGGAAGGGCTCATGCAGGTTGGTGGCGCGTCTGCGTCAGGTGCAGCGCCAGAAGCACCGCGAAGCTGAAGGCCAGCATGCCGCCGGCCAGCCAGTGGGCCTGCGCGTAGTCCAGCGCCTCGACCTGGTCGTAGATCAGCACCGACACCGTGCGCGTCTGTCCCGGGATGTTGCCGCCGATCATCAGCACCACGCCGAACTCGCCCAGCGTGTGCGCAAAGCCCATCACCGCGCCGGTGACGTAGCCGGGCCGCGCCAGCGGCAGCGCCACGCTGCAGAAGGCGTCCAGCGGGCTGGCGCGCAGCGTGGCGGCGGCCTCCAGCGGGCGCTCGCCCAGGCTCTCGAAGGCGTTGACGAGCGGCTGCACCACGAAGGGCAGCGAGTAGATCAGCGAGCCCAGCAGCAGGCCCCAGAAGGTGAAGGCCAGCGTGCCCCAGCCCAGCGCCTGCGTGAGCCGGCCCAGCGGCCCGTTGGCGCCCAGCGCCACCAGCAGGTAAAAGCCCAGCACCGAGGGCGGCAGCACCAGCGGCAGCGACACCAGCGCGCGCACCGGCGGGCGCCAGCGCGAGCGCCCGCGCGCGATCCACCAGGCCAGGGGCGTGCCCAGCACCAGCAGCACCAGCGTGGTGACGAGCGACAGCTCGATCGTCAGGCGGATGGCGGCCAGGCTGTTGGCGTCGAGCATGGGCGAGGGGATGTCGGGTGTCGAATCGGAGCGATTCAAAAACAATAGCTTGTCGGGCTTGCAGGACAGGCGCTTGAGCTCGATTTTGCCTAAATTTTTGTCTTATTTCACCGCATAGCCGTAGCTGCGGATCAGGTCCTTGGCGCCGGCCGAGTGCAGCAGCTTGATCCACGCCTGGGCGGCCGGGTTGCCGGCGGCGCGCTTGAGCATCACGGCGTCCTGCACGATGGGCGCGTGGTACTGCGCCGGCACGACCCAGGCCGAGCCGGCCTTGAGCTTGCCGCCCTCGAGCACCTGCGACAGCGCGACAAAGCCCAGCTCGGCGTTGCCCGTGGCGATGAAGGTGTAGGTCTGGCCGATGCTCTCGCCCGTCACCAGCTTGGGCTGCAGCGCGGCCGCCAGGCCCAGCTTGTCCAGGGTCTGCATGGCGGCGGCGCCGTAGGGCGCCAGCTTGGGGTTGGCGATGGCCAGCTTGTTGAAGGCGCCGCCCTTGAGCACGGCGCCCTGCCCGTCGACGAAGCCGGGCCGGGCCGACCACAGCACCAACTGGCCGGTGGCGTAGGTGAAGCGCGAGCCGGGCACGGTGTCGCCTTCCCGTTCCAGCTTCAGCGGACGCTCGTCGTCGGCGGCCAGGAACACGTCGAAGGGCGCGCCGTTCCTGATCTGGGTGTAGAACGCGCCGGTGGCGCCGAAGGACAGCCTGGCCTCGTGGCCGGTGGTGCGCGCCAGCACCTCGGCCAGCGCCTTGGCCGGCGCGGTGAAGTTGGCGGCCACGGCCACCTGCACCACGTCGGCGCGGGCGGCACCGGCCAGGGCGAGGGCGGCAATCAGGGCAAGCAGGCGGCGCGGCAGGGGCGGCATGGCGGGGCTCCTTGGAGGGGGTGGGCGGTTGAAACGCTATTCACAAATGGAATAGCGAGTGTAGCGCCTTGGTCCGCTGGCCGTTCGGACGTAGCCGCGGCGGCACAATCGCGGGCATGAGGATCAAGCCCATGTCGCCCCGGTCGCTGGGCTACGCGCCGGCCGACAAGCGCATCGAGCTGCTGCGCCGGGTGGGCGAGTGCGGCTCCATCTCGCAGGCCGCGCGCAGTGCCGGCGTCAGCTACAAGGCGGCCTGGCAGGCGATTCACACCCTCACCAACCTGGCCGGCGAGCCGCTGGTCGACAGCAGCGTGGGTGGCGCGGGCGGGGGCGGCGCGCGGCTCACGGCGGCCGGCGCGCGCCTGCTGCGGGCGGCCGAGCAGATGGACGCCGCGCGGCACGACGTGCTGGCGCGCATCAACGACCCGGCCGCCCAGGCCCTGGCCGCGCCGCGCACCAGCATGCGCAACCACCTGCCGTGCACGGTGGCGCGGCTGGACAGCGTCGGCCCGGGCGATCCGCTGGTGCGCGTGGTGCTGGCGCTGCCCGAGGGCGGCGAGATGACCTCGCTCATCACGCGCGAGAGCGCCCAGCTGCTGGGCCTGGCGCCCGGCCTCGACCTGCTGGCGCTGTGCAAGGCGACGGCGGTGCGCATCGGGCCTTGGGGCGACGACGCGTCGCCGGCCGATGCCAACCGGTTGCCGGGGCGCGTGCTGCGCGCGGCGCGCGGCACCCGGCACGACGAGCTGACACTGACGCTGGCCGGCGGCCTGCAGCTGGTGGGCTTTGCCGCGCACCCCAATCGCCTGCGCGCCGGCAGCCGCGCGCAGGCGCAGGTGGAGCCCAGCGCCGTGGTGCTGGCCCTGCGCTGAGAGCCTGTGCAGCGGGCCCAGGCCCCGAAAGACACTGATGGCGGCAGCACTATGGGCACAGGAGTAGGCTGGTCGCGCCTGAGCGTTGCGCCATCAGGGCTGACGGCGAGCTCGACAAACAAAGACAAAGGGGACGACCGCCATGCAGTTCAAGCACTCGTTTTTGCTTTCTTCCTTGTTCGCGGCCGTGCTGGCCGCCGCGCCGGCCGCGTCGGCCTGGGCGCAGGACATCGTGCTCGGCGCCTCGGTGCAGTTGACCGGGCCGGTGGCCAACACCGGGCGCTACTACCGCGACGCCTACCAGATGGCCATCGACAAGATCAATGCCGAGGGCGGCGTCAAGGTCGATGGCAAGGCGCACAAGCTGGCGCTCAAGCTGTACGACAACCAGTCGGACGTGAACCTGTCGGTGCGCCAGTACACGCAGCTGGTGACGCAGGACAAGGTGAACCTGCTGCTGGGCGGCTTTGCCAGCAACTTCCAGCTGGCCGACTCGGTGGTGTCCGAGAAGTACAAGATTCCGATGGTGCAGGGCGGCGGCGCGTCCAACGAGATTTTCTCGCGCGGCTTCAAGTACATCTTCGGCACGCTGGCGCCGGCCAGCAACTACTTCGGCAGCACCATCCAGATGATGAAGGCGCTGAAGGACCCGCCCAAGTCGGTCGCGCTGCTGTATGCCGACGATTCGTTCGACGTCTCCACCGCCGACGGCACGCGGCCCTTGCTCAAGCAGGCCGGCTTCAACCTGGCGATGGACGAGCGCTACAGCAGCAACACCAGCGACTTCAGCACGCTGCTGTCGCAGGTCAAGGCCAAGAACGTCGACGCCGTGCTGGTGGCCGGGCACGAGACCGAGATCCTGAACTTCGTGCGCAACGCCAAGAGCCTGGCGATCGCGCCCAAGCTGTATTCGTTCACCGTGGGCGTGCCCAGCGAGGACTTTCGCAAGGCGCTGGGCAAGGATGCGGACTACGCCTTCGGCATGACGGCCTGGCTGCCCGAGGCTGCGCTGAAGGACCGCTGGTTCGGCGACGCGGAGCAGTTCGCCAAGGCCTACAAGGCCAAGTACGGCTATGACCCGGACTACCACGCCGCCTCGGGCGCGGCCGACGTGGAGGCGCTGGCGATGGCGATCGAGAAGGCGAGCAGCCTGAACCCGCAAAAGGTGCGCGACGCGCTGGCCAGCACCCGGTTCGACAGCCTGTATGGCCCGATCGCCTTTGCCGCCAACGGGCAGATCGACCTGCCGCAGCTGGTCATCCAGGTGCAGGGCGGCCAGGTGGCCGAGGTTTACAACGCCAAGGGCTTCGTGACACCGCCCAAGTACCCCATGCCGGCCTGGAACGCGCGCTGATCCTGCCCCATCGCTTAAGCGACGCCCGTCGGGAGCGGACGCCTTGGAATTGCTGGCGCAAGTCCTTGCCAACGGCGTCCTGCTGGGCGGTCTGTATGCCGTGATGGCGCTCGGCCTGGCGCTGGTGTGGGGCGTGCTCAACATCGTCAACCTGGCGCACGGCTCCTTCATCATGCTGGGGGCGTACTGCTCCTGGCACCTGTTTCGCTACCTGCACATCGACCCCTTCCTGGGCTTGCCGATCACGGCGGTGGTGATGTTCGCCGTGGGCTATGGCGTGCAGCGCGGCCTGCTCAACCTGATCGTGCGCGCGCCCATGTTCAACACCCTGCTGCTGACCTTCGGGCTGGACGTGGTGCTGACCTACCTGGCGCAGCTGGCGTTCTCGGCCGACTTTCGCGCCATCAACCCGGCCTACGCCGGCAACCAGGTGCACTGGGGGCCGATGGTGCTGCCGGTGGTGCGGCTGGGCGCGTTCGCGGTGGCGCTGGCGCTCACGGTGGGCATGTGGCTGTTCCTGCTGCACACGCGCCTGGGGCGGGCCATTCGCGCCACGGCGCAGAACCTGGTGGCGGCGCGCCTGCACGGGGTGGAGCCGCGCCACCTGTACGCGCTGACCTTCGCCATCGGCATCGCGCTGGCGGGCACCGCCGGCGGGCTGTACGGCACGGTGTCGCAGATCAACCCCTACATCGGCGCCTCGCTCACGCTCAAGTCCTTTGCCATCGCCATCATCGGCGGGCTGGACAACCCGCTGGGCGTGCTGGTGGGCGGGCTGTTCCTGGGCGTGGTCGAGGCGCTGACCACGCTGTACGTCGGCCCCACCTTCGTCGACGTGGCCAGCTTCGGCATCCTGGCGCTGGTGCTGATCGTGCGGCCCACCGGCCTGCTGGGGAGAACGGCATGAAGGCCTGGCGGTGGATCGGCCTGGCGATCGCCCTGGCGGTGCTGGCGAGCCTGCCCTGGTGGGGCTCGGACGTGATGGTGCAGTTCGGCATCAACGCGCTGCTGCTGGCGGTGCTGGCGCAGGGCTGGAACATCATCGGCGGCTACACCGGCTACGCCTCGTTCGGCAACTCGGTGTTCTACGGCCTGGGCAGCTACGGCGTGGCCATTGCCATGGTGCAGTGGCACCTGCCGTTCGGCGTGGGCCTGGCCTTCGGCGTGCTGCTGGCGGTCGCCTTTGCCCTGCTGCTGGGCGTGCCGGTGCTGCGCCTGCGCGGGCACTACTTTGCCATCGCCACGCTGGCGCTGGCCGGGGTGATGGCCGCCATTGTCTCCAACGTGCCGCTGGCCGGCCAGAACATCGGCCTGGTGCTGCCGCCGCTCAACGACGACCGCCTGTTCTACGGCCTGGCGCTGGGCCTGCTGGTGATCGCCACCGCCGTGGTGTGGTGGCTCACGCGCAGCCGCTTCGGCTTCGGGCTGATCGCCATCCGCGAGAACGAGGACGGCGCGGCGGTGATGGGCGTGAACACCACGCTCTACAAGGTGCTGGCCTTCGCGCTGTCGGGCGTGCTGAGCAGCCTGGCCGGCGGCATCCATGCGTACTGGATCACCTTCCTGGACCCCGAGAGCGCGTTCGACATCGGCCTGAACGTCAAGATGATCATCATGGCCGTGTTCGGCGGCGCGGGCACCGTGCTGGGGCCGGTGATCGGGGCCTTCACGCTGTCGGCCATCTCCGAGTGGCTGTCCAGCGAGGTGACCAGCATCGCCACGCTGTTCTTCGGCGTGGTCATCATCGCGGCGGTGGTGCTGATGCCCCACGGGCTGATGGACCTGGCGCGGCGCGCGCGCCTGCGCACGCTGACGTGGCGCTACCTGGGCGAGAACGTGCGGGCGAACAATCTATGAGCACCGCCGGGCCGCCCCAAGGTGCGAGCGCCCCCTCGGGGGGCAGCGAACCACGCGCAGCGGGGAGCGTGGGGGCCAATCTATGAGCACCGCCGGGCCGCCCCAAGGTGCGAGCGCCCCCTCGGGGGGCAGCGAACCACGCGCAGCGGGGAGCGTGGGGGCCAATCTATGAGCACCGCCGGGCCGCCCCAAGGTGCGAGCGCCCCCTCGGGGGGCAGCGAACCACGCGCAGCGGGGAGCGTGGGGGCCAATCTATGAGCACCGCCGGGCCGCCCCAAGGTGCGAGCGCCCCCTCGGGGGGCAGCGAACCACGCGCAGCGGGGAGCGTGGGGGCCAATCTATGAGCACCGCCGGGCCGCCCCAAGGTGCGAGCGCCCCCTCGGGGGGCAGCGAACCGCGCGCAGCGGGGAGCGTGGGGGCCAAGTCTCTCTCCTTGTTAGAAGTTCGCCACGTCACCCGGCGCTTTGCCGGCCTAGTGGCCGTGCACGACGTCGACTTTGCGCTGGGCCAAGGCGAGATCCTGGGCCTGATCGGCCCCAACGGCGCGGGCAAGACCACGCTGATCAGCCTGATCAGCGGCACGCTGGAGCCGAGCGAGGGCGAGGTGCTGTTCGACGGCCAGGCCATCACGCGCCTGCCGGCGTTCCGGCGTGCGCGGCTGGGCATCGGCCGCACCTTCCAGATCATGCGGCCGTTTCCCGGCCTGTCGGTGCTGGACAACGTGGCCATCGGCGCGCTGTTCGGCCACCGGGGCGGCCAGGCGCAGCTGGTGCGGGCGCGCGAGCAGGCGCGCGAGTGCCTGGATTTCGTCGGCCTGGGCGCCTTCATCGGCAAGCGCGCCGACGAACTGGGCGGGCCGGGCCGCAAGCGCCTGGAGCTGGCCAAGGCGCTGGCCATGAAGCCGCGCCTGCTGCTGTGCGACGAGGTGATGGCGGGGCTGAACCACGTGGAGATCGAGGAGGTGATCGCGGTGATCCGCAAGGTGCGCGAGCAGGGCATCAGCGTGCTGGTGATCGAGCACGTCATCAAGGCCATCCGCAGCCTGTCGGATCGGCTGCTGGTGCTGCACCACGGCGAGCTGATCGCCGACGGCACGCCCGAGCAGGTGCTGGCCGACGCCACGGTGGTGCAGGCCTACCTGGGCGCGAGGCGCACGCGATGAGCCCGACGCCAGCGCCATCGGCCGAAGCCCTGCTGCGGGTGGAGCAGGTGTCGGCCGGCTATGGGCTGATGCCGGTGCTGCACGGCCTGTCGATCGAGGTGCGCGCGGCCGAGATCGTGGCCCTGGTGGGCAGCAACGGCGCGGGCAAGACCACGCTGCTGCGCGTGCTCTCGCGCCTGCTGCCGTGCACCGGCGCGCTGCGCCTGGGCGGCCGGGACCTGGCGGCCATGACGCCGGACGAGGCCTTTGGCCACGGCCTGGTGCAGGTGCCCGAAGGGCGCCAGCTGTTCGACCGCATGACGGTGCAGGACAACCTGCTGATGGGTGCCTTTCGCCGCCGCGACAAGGCGGCGGTGGCGCGCGATCTGGATCGCATGTACGCCCTGTTTCCGCGCCTGGGCGAGCGCCGGCGGCAGCTGGCGGGCAGCATGTCGGGCGGCGAGCAGCAGATGTGTGCCATGGCGCGCGCGCTGATGGCTGCGCCGGTGCTGATGATGATCGACGAGATGAGCCTGGGGCTGGCGCCGGTGATCGTCGACCAGCTGACCGGGGTGCTGGCCGAGATCCGCAGGAACGGCGTGACGGTGCTGCTGGTGGAGCAGGACGTGCAGGTGGCGCTGGGCGCGGCCGACCGCGCCTACGTGATCGAGAACGGCCGCGTCACGCTGGCCGGCGCGGCGCGCGAGCTGATCGACGACCCGGCGGTGCAGCAGGCCTATCTGGGGGTTTGAGATTTTTGGATCGAATCGGCCTCTGGCCCGCATCGATCAAGCGCGAGATGCTTCAAAAAACAGAGCGCTGCGCAACCCCAGGAAGGTCAGCAGCAGCGAGCCGCCCAGGTGCGCCGCCAGCGTGGCCAGGGCCTGCGGCCAGCGCGCTTGCATCAGCATCTGCACCAGCTCGGCGCTGAAGCTGGAGAAGGTGGTCAAGCCCCCCAGCAGGCCGGTGACCCAGAACAGGCGCCAGGCCGGGTGCAGCTGGGGGTGCTGCTCCAGCAGGCCGATGACCAGGCCGACCACGTAGCCGCCGATCAGGTTGGCCGCCAGCGTGCCCCAGGGCAGCCAGGCGCCGTCGTGGTTGAGCGCCAGGCCCAGGCGCCAGCGGGCCAGCGCGCCGATGCAGGCGCCCAGGCTGATGGCGATGACGGGGTGCATTTATTCAAAACGGCGGATCGTCGGCGCTGGCCGCAGCCTCGTCGTGCGCGCGGTCGCCGGGCGCCGGCGCGTCGGTGAAGCCGGAGGGCTGGCCGGGCTCGGCCTCGCCGCCCAGGGCGGCCACCAGGTCGGTGATCAGGCCCGTCAGCTCGCCCGTGGCCAGCGCCACGTCGGCGTCGAAGCGCTCGTCGGCCGAGGCGCTGGTTTTTTCCTCGAACACGCCTTCGAGGAAAGCGATCTTCTTGAGCTGCAGCGCCTGCGTCAGCGCAAAGCCCACGCGGCCCTGCCAGCTGAGCGCCAGCCGCGTCGGCAGCTTGCCCTCGGCGATGTGCTGGCGCACCTCGTCGGTCACCAGCTCGTGGCGGCTGAACTTGACCACCGCCGGCTCCTCGCCGCTGCCCTTGAGCTCGCACTCGCGCTCCACGTGCAGGCCGGCGGGCCACTCGTCGGGGCTGGGCGCGGCCAGCCACGCTGTCATGGCCGCCTGGGGCGACTGCTGCGTCTGCAGCAGCGCGATGGTGAAGTCGCGCCCGGCCACGCGCACCAGGCTGGCAATCACCTCGTCGGCCTTGCCCTGGCTGCCGGCGTCCAGCGCCAGCAGGCGCGTTTGCGGGTTGATCCAGGCGGTGACCTGCGTGCGCCGCGCGAAGGCCTGCGGCAGCAGCGCCAGCAGGGCGTCGTCGCGCAGGTCGCGCAGCTCCTTCTTGCCCGGCTTGCGGCCGCTGGTCTGCTCGATGTGGTCCACGGCCTGCTGCACCTTGCGGCGCACCGCCTCGCCGGGCACGGCCTTGGTCTCGATGGCCAGGCGGGCGATCCATTGGCCGTCCACGGCCTCGACCAGCGCGCCGTGCTCTTGGCCGCGCGGCGGCACCCAGCCGCAGGACTTTTGCTGCGTGGCGCCGCATTCGGCAAAGGGCTCGCGCGCCAGCGCTTCCTCGAGCTGGGCCGCCGAGGCGGGCCAGGCGCCCGCCAGGCGGTAGAGCATCAGATTCTTGAACACGATGAAGACTTCCAAAAAACACGGCCCGCGCGGTGGCGGGCCGGGTCGTCATCATAGTGGGCTCACATGTGCCCCGGCATCCAGGTGGCGATCTGCGGGAAGAACCACAGCAGCAGCACCATGGCGCACATCAGGAAGAAGAAGGGCAGCGTGACGCGGGCGATGTAGGCGATGTCGCGCTTGGTCATGCCCTGCAGCACGAACAGGTTGAAGCCCACCGGCGGCGTGATCTGCGCCATCTCGACCACGATGACGACGAAGATGCCGAACCAGATCAGGTCCAGCCCGGCGGCCTGCACCGTGGGCAGGATCACGCCCATGGTCAGCACCACCATCGAGATGCCGTCCAGAAAGCAGCCCAGGATGATGTAGAAGATGGCCAGCGCGACGATCAGCATGAAGGGCGACAGGCCCAGGCCGCCGATGTATTCGGCCAGGTGGCGCGGCAGGCCGATGTAGCCCATGGCCAGCGTGAGGAAGGCCGCCCCGGCCAGGATCAGCGCGATCATGCAGTACAGGCGCGTGGCGCCCAGCAGCGCGGTCTTGAAGGTGTCCCACGACAGGCTGCCCTGCACCAGCGACAGCAGCAGCGAGCCCACCACGCCGACGGCCGCCGCCTCGGTGGCGGTGGCAAAGCCGGTGTAGATGGAGCCCAGCACGGCCGCGATCAGCAGCACCACCGGGATCAGGTGGCGCGACTCGTGCAGCTTCTCGCCCAGGCTCATGCGGTGGTCGGGCTCGGGGATCTGGCCCGGGTGCATGAGGGCCCACACCATCAGGTAGCCCGAGAACAGCGCCGCCAGCAGGACGCCCGGCAGCACGCCGGCGATGAACAGCTTGGCGATCGACACGTCGGCCGTGACGCCGTAGACGATCATGATGATCGACGGCGGGATGAGCAGGCCCAGCGTGCCGGCGCCGGCCAGCGAGCCGATGGTGATGTCGCGCGGGTAGCCGCGGCTGCCCAGCTCGGGCAGGGTCATCTTGCCGATGGTGGCGCAGGTGGCCGCCGACGAGCCCGACACCGCGGCGAAGATGGCGCAGCCGATGACGTTGGTGTGCAGCAGCCGCCCGGGCAGCCAGTTGACCCAGGGCGCCAGGCCGCGGAACATGCTCTCCGACAGCTTGGTGCGAAACAGGATCTCGCCCATCCAGATGAACAGCGGCAGGGCGGTGAGCGTCCAGCTGGAGGACGAACCCCAGATGGTCACGGCCATGGCATCGCCCGCCGGGCGGGCCGAAAACAGCTGCATGCCGATCCAGGCCACGCCGGTCAGCGTCAGGCCGATCCACACGCCGCTGCCCAGCAGGGCGAACAGCGAGACGATCAGCAGGGTGGTGATGGCGAAGTCACTCATTGTGCAGCGCCTCCTCGCTGTCGGCCTCGTGCGCGCGCAGGCCGCGCAGCTCCAGCACCCATTCGTCGACGAAGGCGATGAACAGCACCACGGTGCCCACGGCCATGGTGAGCTGCGGAATCCACAGCGGCGTGGCGTCGTTGGCGGTGGACATGTCGTTGTAGGCGTGCGAGAGCCAGGCCAGCCGGATCGAGAACCAGGCGAACAGCCCGGCCAGGAACACCGCCGCCGTCAGCGCCCAGATCTCCAGGCCGCGCCGCGCGCCGCCCGTCAGCCGCCCGATGACCAGCGACACCCGGATGTGCTCGTTCTTCTTGAGCGTGTGCGCCAGCGCCAGAAAGCCCGCCGCCGCCATGCAGTAGCCGGCGTAGGCGTCGGTGCCCGGCAGGTTGAAGTGCAGCAGCCGGCCCAGCACCGAGGCCAGCACCATCGCCAGCACCCCGATCATGGCCAGCGCGGCCAGCCAGGCCGCGGCGTCGTACAGGAAATCAAGACTTCGGCGCATCGCGCGCTCCCGGGTGGGGGTTCAACAAAAAGCTCCCTCGAGGCGGGCCTGGAGAGAGCCTGAAATGACAGGAATGACCGCCCGGCTATTGCCGGGCATGACGAAATGACCGATGGCGCTGGTCATTGACGCGCAGCGAAGTCATTTTTCATTCCGTCATCTTTGAATGCGAAACGGTATTACTTGCCCGCCCGATAGGCGTCGACCACGGCCTTGCCCTCGGGGCCGGCCTTGTCCAGCCATTCCTTGAGCATGGTCTCGCCCACCTTGTGCATGTCGGACTGCAGCTGGGCCGAGGGTGCGTACACGGTCATGCCGTTCTTGCGCAGCAGGTCCAGGTACTCGTTGGTTTTCTTCTCGCTGGTGGCCCAGCCGCGCTTCTCGGCCTCGGCGGCGGCCTTCAGCAGGCCGGCCTGCGTGGCCTTGTCCAGCGCGTCGAACGCCTTCTTGTTGGCGATGACCGCGTTCTTGGGCAGCCAGGCCTGGGTGTCGGCAAAGAACTTCAGGTGCTCGTAGGTCTTGGTGTCGTAGCCGGTGGAGCCCGAGCTCATGTAGCTCTCGACCACGCCGGTGGCCATGGCCTGCGACAGCTCGGCCTGCTGCACGGTGACGGGCTGCGCGCCCACCAGCTCGGCGATGCGAGCGGTGGCCGGGCTGTAGGCGCGCCACTTGATGCCCTTGAGGTCGGCCGCGCTCTCGATCTTCTTCTTGGTGTAGATGCCCTGCGGCGGCCAGGCCACGGCGTACAGCAGCATCATGCCCTGCTCGCCCAGCTTCTTCTCGATCACCGGCTTGCTGGCCTGGTACAGCTTGTAGGCCTGGGCGTAGCTGGTGGCCAGGAAGGGGATGCCGTCCAGGCCCCACATCGGCCATTCGTTCTGGAAGTTGACCAGCAGGATCTCGCCCGCCTGCGCCTGCCCGCCCTGCACCGCGCGCTTGATCTCGGGCGCCTTGAACAGCGCCGCGTTGTCGTGCACCTGGATTTTCAGCTTGCCGCCGGTGTCCTGCTCCACGTCCTTGGCGAACTGCGCCAGGTTCTCGGTGTGGAAGTTGCTGGCCGGGTAGGCGCTGGGCAGGTCCCACTTGGTCTGGGCGCCGGCGGGCAGGGCCAGGGCGCCCAGGCAAAGCGCGGCCACGGTGGCGGCGGTGCGGCGGGTCAGGCTCATGGGGTCTCCTCGGATTCGGGTTGAAAAGTGCCGCGAGCATAGTGCCCGCCGCTGCCGGCGAAAACGGTGAAAACACCAGTCGGGACGCGCCGGCGACAGGACGCCGCGCGGCCAATAATCGGGCCCACCGGCGCCCCCGGCTGCGGACAACTATTGAAACGATAGCTGACCGCGCACGGCCGATGCGGGCCAGAGCCCTGTTTTATTCAAATTTTGATGCCAGAACCGATGTCCGACACGCCCACCCAACCCGCCCGCTGGCAGTTCTGGATCGACCGCGGCGGCACCTTCACCGACATCGTGGCGCGGCGGCCCGACGGCGGCATCGCCACGCACAAGCTGCTGTCGGACAACCCCGAGCAGTACGCCGACGCGGCGGTGGCCGGCATGCGCCACCTGCTGGGGCTGCGGCCCGGCGAGCCGATCACGCCGGCGCAGGTCGAGTGCGTGAAGATGGGCACCACCGTGGCCACCAACGCGCTGCTGGAGCGCAAGGGCGAGCCCACGCTGCTGGTCACCACGCGCGGCTTTCGCGACGCGCTGCGCATTGCCTACCAGGCGCGCCCGCGCATCTTCGACCGCCACATCGTGCTGCCCGAGCTGCTGTACAGCGCGGTGGTGGAAGCCGACGAGCGCGTGGGCGCCGACGGCGCGGTGGTGACCTCGTTGGACGAATCGCTCCTGAAACAGGAGCTGCTCGGGCATTATGGGCGCGGGCTGCGCAGCGTTGCGATCGTGTTCATGCACGGCTGGCGCCACATTGCGCACGAGCAGGCGGCGGCGCGCATCGCGCGGCAGATCGGCTTCACGCAGGTCAGTGCCAGCCACCAGACCAGCCCGCTGATGAAGTTCGTCAGCCGCGGCGACACCACCGTGGTCGACGCCTACCTCTCGCCCATCCTGCGCCGCTACGTGGACCAGGTGGCGGCCCAGATGCCGGGCGTGCCGCTGTTCTTCATGCAGTCCTCGGGCGGGCTGGCCGACGCGCACGCCTTCCAGGGCAAGGACGCGATCCTCTCGGGGCCGGCCGGCGGCATCGTCGGCATGGCGCGGACGGCGGAGCTGGCCCATCGCCATGACGCGGCGCCGGCCGCCGGGCCATGCCGCGTGATCGGCTTCGACATGGGCGGCACCAGCACCGACGTGAGCCACTACGCCGGCGCCTTCGAGCGCGAGTTCGAGACCCAGGTGGCCGGCGTGCGCATGCGCGCGCCCATGATGAGCATCCACACCGTGGCGGCGGGCGGCGGCTCCATCCTGCGCTTCGACGGCGTGCGCTTTCGCGTCGGGCCCGACAGCGCCGGCGCCAACCCCGGGCCGGCCAGCTACCGGCGCGGCGGGCCGCTGGCCGTGACCGACGCCAACGTGATGGTGGGCAAGCTGCAGCCGGCGCATTTCCCGCGCGTGTTCGGCCCCGGCGCCGACCAGCCGCTGGACGCCGACGTGGTGCGCGCCCGCTTTGGCGACATCGCCGCCGCCGCCGGCCGCACGCCGGAGGACGTGGCGCACGGCTTCATCCAGATCGCCGTGCAGCAGATGGCCAGCGCCATCAAGAAGATCAGCGTGGCGCGCGGCTACGACGTCACGCGCTACACGCTGCAGTGCTTCGGCGGCGCGGGCGGCCAGCACGCCTGCGCCGTGGCCGACGCGCTGGGCATGACCCGCGTGCTGGTGCACCCGCTGGCGGGCGTGCTGTCGGCCTACGGCATGGGCCTGGCCGACCAGAACCTGATGCGCGAGCACGCGCTGGAGCTGCCGCTGGCGGCGCCCCACGTGGCCCAGCTGCGCGCCGCGCTCGACGCGCTGGCGCGGCAGGCCCGCGCCGAGCTGCAGGCCCGCCAGCCCGGCGGCGGCGACGCCGTGCAGGTGCACCACCGCCTGCACGTGCGCTACGCCGGCACCGACTCAGCCCTGGTCGTGCCCTTCGATGCCGGCGGCGAGCTGGGGGACGATGCCGCGCTGCAGGCCATCGCCCAGGCCTTCGAGGCGGCCTATCGCCAGCGCTTTGCCTTTTTGATGGAGGGCAAGGCGCTCGTCGTCGAGGCCGTGTCGGTCGAGGCCGTGGTGCCCGGCGCCGCCCCCGCCGAGCCCGAGCACCCGCTGCACCCGCCACGCGCCGCGCCGCGGCGGGGCACGGTGCCCATGTACACCAGCGGCGCCGACGGCCAGGCTGCCTGGCACGAGGCGGCGCTGATCGTGCGCGAAGACCTGCGGCCGGGCGACGCCATCATGGGTCCCGCCATCATCGCTGAGCGCAACGCCACCACGGTGCTCGAGCCCGGCTGGCGCGCCCGGCTGACCGCGCTGGACCACCTGCTGCTGGAGCGCACGGCCCCGCGCGCGCAGCGCTTTGCCGCCGGCACGCAGGTCGATCCGGTGCTGCTGGAGGTGTTCAACAACCTGTTCATGAACATCGCCGAGCAGATGGGCCTGCAGCTGCAGAACACGGCCTACTCGGTCAACATCAAGGAGCGGCTGGACTTCTCGTGCGCGCTGTTCGACGCCGCCGGCAACCTGATCGCCAACGCGCCGCACATGCCGGTGCACCTGGGCTCGATGGGCGAGAGCATCCGGACCGTCATCGACCGCAACCGCGGCGCCATGCACCTGGGCGACGTGTACGTGCTGAACGACCCCTACCACGGCGGCACGCACCTGCCCGACATCACGGTGATCACGCCGGTGTACCTGGACGGCCATGCCGAGCCCGATTTCTACGTCGGCTCGCGCGGCCACCATGCCGACATCGGCGGCCTCACGCCCGGCTCCATGCCGCCGTTTTCCACCCGCATCGAGGAGGAGGGCGTGCAGCTCGACAACGTCAAGCTGGTCGACCGCGGGCGGTTGCGCGAGTCGGAAATCCTGGATTTGCTCGGTGGCCGCGCCGTCGCCGGGCCGCCCCAAGACGGCGCAGCCCCCTCGGGGGGCAGCGAACCACGCGCAGCGGGGAGCGTGGGGGCCAAGTACCCCAGCCGCAACCCGCAGCAGAACCTGGCCGACCTGAAGGCCCAGATCGCCGCCAACGAAAAGGGCGCGCAGGAACTGCGCAAGATGGTGGCGCAGTTCGGCCTGCCCGTCGTGCGGGCCTACATGCGGCACGTGCAGGACAACGCCGAGGAATGCGTGCGCCGCGCCATCGCCAAGCTGGCGGCGCGGATCAAAAATGGGCGCTTCACGCTGCCGCTGGACAACGGCGCGCAGATCCAGGTGGCCGTGGCCATCGACGGCGCGCGGCGCACGGCGCGCATCGACTTTTCCGGCACCTCGCCGCAGCAGGCCAACAACTTCAACGCGCCCACGGCGGTGGGCATGGCGGCGGTGCTGTACGTGTTCCGCATCCTGGTCGATGACGACATTCCGCTCAACGCCGGCTGCCTGAAACCCATCGAGGTCGTCATCCCCGAAGGCAGCATGCTGCGCCCCGAGCCGCCGGCCAGCGTGGTGGCGGGCAACGTCGAGACGTCCACCTGCATCACCAACGCGCTGATCGGCGCGCTGGGCCTGATGGGCTCCAGCCAGTGCACGCTCAACAACTTCACCTTCGGCAACGCCGAGCACCAGTACTACGAGACCGTCTCCGGCGGCTCGGGCGCCGGCGGCGAGTTCGACGACCAGGGCCGGCTGGTCGGCGGCTTCGATGGCACCAGCGTGGTGCAGACGCACATGAGCAACTCGCGCCTGACCGACCCCGAGGTGCTGGAGTGGCGCTTTCCGGTGCGGCTGGAGAGCTACGAAATCCGCAGCGGCTCGGGCGGCGCGGGGCGCTGGCGCGGCGGCGACGGCGGCGTGCGCCGCCTGCGCTTTCTGCAGCCCATGACGGCCAGCATCCTCAGCAACGGCCGCGTGCACGGCGCCTTCGGCATGGCCGGCGGCGGCGCCGGGGCCGTGGGCATCAACCGCGTGCTGCGCGCCGACGGCCGGGTACAGGAGCTGCGCCACATCGGCAGTGCCGAGATGCAGCCGGGCGACATCTTCGAGATCCACACCCCCGGTGGCGGCGGGTTTGGATCGGGCGCGTCCTGACGTGCCTTATTGCTCGCGCAGGCGCACCGCCAGGCTTTGCGTCGCGTGCCCGACCAGGCCTTGCGCGTCGTACAGCGCCGACTGGGCCAGGCCGCCGCCGTGCGGGCCCCAGGCGGTGCGCGCATCCAGGCAGATCCACTCGCCTTCCGGCGGGCGCAGCAGGTTGATCGTGAGGTCGGAGTTGACGAAGGTGTAGCGCTCGTAATCGAGCACCGCGCTGATGCCGTTGCCCGAATCGGCCGCCACCGCCACGCGCTGCCAGGGGCTGGGCGCTTCGCCCGCGACCAGCGCATGGCGCATGCGGAACCACACCGCGCACGGCCCGTGCCAGAAGTCGCCGCCGGCCAGCCGCGTCTCGACCAGGTCGGCGTAGCCCGTCACCCTGCCGGCGAACGGAAACCGCGCCGCCGGCGAAGCCTCGGGCGGGCGGGGCGCCTGCGGCAGCGGATGCCCCGCCATGCCGGCGGGCAGCGCCACGTCCAGCTCGCGCTGGGCCAGCAGCGTGAAGCGCCCGACCTCCTTGCCCTGCGCCAGCAGGCGCGCCGAAAAATGGCCGGCGTTGCGCCCCACGTAGTCCTGCGCCACCTCGACGCTCAGGGTGTCGAGCGGCACCGGCCGCAGCAGGTTGGCCGTCAGCCGCGCAATGTGCGTCAGGCCATGCCCGCGCGCCACCTGCTCGACCGCGCGGCACACCAGCGCCACCGGCGGGCCGGCATGCTGGTGCCCGTGGTTCCAGGGGCCGCGGGTGAGTTCGCTGGAGGCAAAGCTGCCGTCCGCGAGGGCGGTGTAGGCGGCGTCGGGAAGAGCGGGGGTGGCGGGCATGAGGGGTTCGTTCACAGCTTCTCAGGGGGTCGCGCTGCGCACCAGGCGGCGCACCCGGAAGGCAAAGATGACGCGCAGAATGCCGATCGCCAGCGACCAGGCGCCCGCCATCAGGGACAGGCTCAGTCCGCCGATGCCCGGCGCCCATGCCAGCAGCAGGCCGAACAGGACCGAGACCACGCCGGTCACGTACAACACCCATTCGCCGCGGACGGCCTTGCGGATGTTGACGCCGAACATGAAGACCGTCACGCCGAACACGATGGCCTGGAAGGCGATCACGTAGACGAACAGCAGCACCGAGGTCACCGGCCCGAGCAGCGCGTACAGCCCGACCACGATGCTGAGCAGGCCGCCGAAGAACACCCACCACCGGCCGTCGGCCCCCTTGGCGCCGAGTGCGCGCACGACACTGAAGACCCCGTCCACCAGCAGGAACGCGGCGAACACCATCGCCAGGGCGAGCAGCGCGTTGGCCGGCCGCGCGAGCGCCAGCACGCCGAACAGGACGTAGAGCACGCCACCCAGCAAAAACGTCCACCAGTTGGCCTTGGCAAATTCCAGCGCGTCGCGCAGCAGGGGGGATGGGTTCGCATCGGTGCTCATGGTTTCATCCTTCTTGGTCAATCGAGCGAAAGGTGGACCTCCGCGGTGCCTGCCGGTGCGCCGCCACTGGGCGCCGCCCGGCGCGGCCCGCGGGGCTGCGTCGAATGCATGGTACATCCAGGCAAAAGGTTCGGCGTGTCGTCCGCTCGGGGGGCGGACCGGTTGACACGTGGGCTCAACCGTCCACCGGGTGCGGCGGCCCATCCAGCAGCAGCTGGTAGAACGCCAAATCGAGCCAGCGCCCGAACTTGAAGCCCACCTGCGGCAAGGTGCCCACATGCCGGAAGCCCAGGCGCTCGTGCAGCGCGATGCTGCCGGCGTTGCTTGCGTCGATGCCCCCGACCATGGCGTGCACGTCGCGCTGGCGCGCCGCCGCGATCAGGGCCTGCATGATTTCGCGGCCCAGTCCGCGGCCGCGATGGTCCTGGTGCACGTACACCGAGTGCTCGACCGTGTACTTGTACGCCGGCCAGGCCCGAAACGTGCCGTAGCTGCCGAACGCCAGCAACGCGCCGCCCTCGTCCTCCAGGCCGATGACCGGAAAGCCACCCTCGACCTTGGCCGCGAACCACGATCCCATGCTCTCGGGGGTACGAGGCCGGTAGTCGTACAGCGCGGTCGAATTCAGGATCGCCTCGTTGAAGATGTCCAGAATGGCCGGCGCGTGCCGATGCTGCGAGCACGCAACGAGGTGGTGTCGTGTCATGCCGATCAACCCATTGATTTGTAAAAATTTTTCCTGTTCGGAGAACGGGAATGGTCCCTATTTTGGACCCCTTCCGTGTCGGCTGAACAATGACCATTCAGACGCTAAATATTTATCTATAATGGACAAAAAATTGATTTTTTGACTTTAATAGCGAACATGCCACGCAAGCCGCCCCTTGTTTTTCCACAGGAGCAGCGCCTGCTCTCCGGGCTGGGCGAACGGCTGCGTCTGGCTCGGAAGAGGCGCCAGCTGAGCAATAGGGTGGTGGCGCAACGTGCGGGGGTTTCCAGAACCACCGTGTACAAGGTCGAGGCGGGCGATCCTGGTGCCACGTTGGGCGCCTATGTCCGGGTGCTGGCCGTGCTGGGCCTCGAAGGCGATCTCGATCTGCTGGCGGCCGACGACCGGATCGGGCGCAAGCTGCAGGACTTGGCGCTGGAGCCGTCACCCAGCGCCAGGCGCCGCAGGGTCACCCCTTCATTGGCTCGGAATCGCGAGGGGTCCTCATGACCAGGCAGAACAACGCCCTGGAAGTCTGGCTGGATGACGACCTTGGCCCTGCACGCCAGGTTTGCACGCTGGCCCATGACCGCGGCCAGATCCGCTTTCACTACGAACGGGACTGGCTCAAGGACCCTCGCGCCTTCGCGCTGGACCCTGACCTCTCCCTGGACGAGCACCCCTTCTTTCCGAAGCCGGAGCTGGGCAACTTCGGCATCTTCCTGGACTCATCGCCTGACCGCTGGGGCCAGACGCTCATGAAGCGCCGCGAGGCGCTGCAAGCCAGGGACGAGAAGCGGCCGCCCCGCACGCTCTACGCCTGGGACTTCCTCATCGGGGTGCAGGACCAGACCCGCCAGGGCGCGTTGCGCTTTCGCCGGCCGGGCACGGAAACCTTCCTCGGCGACGACAAGATGGCGGCTCCGCCGGTGACGACCTTGCGCGAACTGGAAGCGGTGGCCTACCAGCTCAGCAACCGGCGCATCGACGACCTCGATGCCCTGCGTAGGTGGCTGGCGGTGCTCGTCGCGCCGGGTGCCTCGCTGGGCGGGGCAAGGCCGAAGGCCAACTTCACCGAAGCCGACGGCTCGCTGTGGATCGCCAAGTTTCCCGCCCGCGACGATGACCGGGACGCCGGCGCCTGGGAGTATGTCGTTCACCAACTGGCTCAAAAAGCCGGCCTGGATGTGCCGCCCGCAAGGCTGATCAAGCTGGGCAACGGCTTCCACACCTTCTGCGTGCAAAGGTTCGATCGCGCGCAGGGTGCCAGGCGCTTCCATGCCTCGGCGATGACGCTGCTGCGCAAGACGCAGAGCGAAGGCACGAGCTACCTGGAACTGGCCCAGTTCATCCGGGCCCAGGGCGATGCGGAGCATGCAGGCGCGGATCTGGCGCAGCTGTTTCGCCGCGTGGCGTTCAACGTCGCGGTTGGCAACCGCGACGATCACCTGCGCAACCACGGCTTCGTGCTTGGCAAGACGGGGTGGCGCCTTGCACCGGCGTTTGATGTCAACCCGAACATCGACAAGGCGGAGCATGTCCTGAACATCGACGATGTCGACAACCGGCCCAGCCTACAGACCGTGCTGGCTACGGCAGCCTTCTACGGGCTCGGTGACGGACAAGCCCGGCGGCTTGTGGACGAGGTCGTCGCGGCGGTCGATGGCTGGAAGGAAACGGCTCGCAGCGCGCATATTGCCAGCGCGGACGTTGCACTGACGGCCGGGGCGTTCGGGGCGTGGGAAGAATTCCGAGGGTGATTGGAGCGGGTGAAGGGAATCGAACCCTCGTATGAAGCTTGGGAAGCTGCCGTTCTACCATTGAACTACACCCGCAAAGCAGGGCCGATTCTAGCCGAGCGCTGCCGGGGCGATGGCAGCGGCGGCGGCGATGCCGCTGCGCACCGCGCCTTCCAGCGTGGCGGGGTAGGGGCCGGCCACGTAGTCGCCGCAGGCCAGCAGGCCCGGCGCGATGAAGGCCGGCGGGCGCTGCAGCGCGGCGGTGCAGGCGAAGGTGGCGCGCCGTTCGGTCACGGTCAGCAGCGGCTGCACGGCCAGGCCCAGCTCGCGGCTGGCCTGGGCGACGATGGCGGCCTGCAGCGTCGGGCGCTCGCCGGCGCTGTCGCTGGCGACGAAGGCCAGCAACCCGGTCGGCTCGCGCGTGCCGGTGATGGCGTCGCGGTCGAACACGAACTGGGCCGGTGCATCGGGGCCGCTGCGCAGGGCCAGCATGGGCTGCGGCAGCAGGGCGGCGGATGCGGGCGCCTGGGCGTAGACCGTGGTGATGGCGCGATGCGCCAGCCGCGCCGTGGTGGCGCACCAGTCGCGCAGGCCGATTGCTATGTTATTTGGAGCTTCTGAGGCAGATTGGGTGAGGGCTTTAACCGCATGGGGCGCTGAAGTGGCCCAGATCACCCGGTCGAACGCCTGTCCGCCCACGTGCCAGTGCAGCCCTTGCGCGTGCAGCGTGTCGATGCGCTCGCTACGGCGCAGCACGGCGCCGCGCTGCTGCAGCCAGCGCGCGGCGGCCTGGGGCAGCAGCGCGCCCAGGTCGATGCGCGGCAGCAGCAGCCGGGAGTGGCCGCGCCCACCCAGCAGCGCGTCGTGCAGCACGCGCAAGAACACGGGGCCGCTGGCCTGGTCGACGGGCGTGTTGAGCGCCGCCACGCACAGCGGCTCGACGAACTCGGCCATCAGGCGCGGGGGCAGGGCGCGGCACAGCGTGGCCACGGTGACGTCGCTCGCGCAGGCAAAGCCGGCGCGCCGCCAGCCGAGGGCCGCGCGCAGCAGGGCCAGGCGCTCGGACCAGCGCCAGCCGCGGGCGCGCAGGATGCCGGCCACCGCGTCCAGCGGCTCGGGCGCGTTGGGCCAGCGCAGGCCCATGCCATCGGCAAAGCGCAGGGTGAGCGGCAGGCGCAGCAGGGCGCTTTCGGGATCGACGCCGACGGTGCGCATCAGCCGCAGCGATTCGGTGTAGGCGCCGATCAGGATGTGCTGGCCGTTGTCGACCATCAGCTCGCGCCCGTCGGGCAGCGTCAGGGGCACGCCGCGCGCGCGTCCGCCGGGCTGCGGCGCGGCCTCGAACACGGTCACCGCGTGGCCCGCCTGCACCGCGTGCACGGCGGCCGCCAGGCCGGCCCAGCCCGCGCCGACGATGGCGATGCGCAGCGGCGGGGCCGGTTGGGTGTTCATGGGTCGAAATGGGCTGTAGCCCGCGTGCATCAAGCGCGAGAAGCTATCAAATCGGGAATCATCGAAGCCGGGGCGAAATCAAAAACGCCCCAGCGCCTGCATCTTCCAGGCCAGCCAGAACTTGCGCAGCGGCGTCAGCGCGATGCGCTGGTGCAGCACCTGGAAGTCGGCCGCCTCGATCTCGCGCAGCAGGGTGCGGTAGATACTGGCCATCATCAGGCCGGGCTTCTGGCTGCGCCGGTCCACGGCGGGCAGCAGGCTGAGCGCCTCGTCGTACAGGCCGTGCGCGCGCTGGGCCTGAAAGCGCATCAGCGCCGCGAAGCGCTCGGAGTACTCGCCCTTCAGGATCTCGTCCGCACGCACCTCGAAGCGCTGCAGCTCGCTCACCGGCAGGTACACGCGCTCGCGCCGCGCGTCCTCGCCCACGTCGCGGATGATGTTGGTGAGCTGAAACGCCAGGCCCAGCGTGTGCGCATAGGCAGTGGTGGCCGGATCGGTCTGGCCGAAGATGCGCGCCGACACCTCGCCCACCACGCCGGCCACCCGGTGGCAGTAGCGCTGCAGCTCGGCAAAGTCGAAGTAGCGCGTGGGCTGCAGGTCCATCTGGCAGCCCTCAATGACGTCCAGCAGCGGGCCGGGCTCGATGCTGAAGGCCGCCGCATGCGGCATCAGCGCCTGCATCACCGGGTGCGTGGGCCGGCCCTCGAAGGCGCCGCGCACCTCGCCCTGCCACCAAGCCAGCTTGGCGGCGGCCACGCCGGGGTCGCTCACGGTGTCGGCCACGTCGTCGACCTCGCGGCAGAACGCATAGAACGCCGTGATGGCCGCGCGCCGCGGCGGCGGCAAAAACAGAAAGGCGTAATAGAAACTGCTGCCCGAAGCAGCCGCTTTTTGCTGCACGTACTGCTGTGGCGTCATGGGGCGCGATTGTCCCATGGGCTCAGTGTTGCGACGCGATCCATGCATAGCCCGCGGCCATGCCCAGGCCGTGCAGCAGCGTGGCCGCCACGGTCAGTGCCAGCGCGGGCTTCAGGCGCCGGGGCTGGCGCGCGTGGCGCCGCAGCAGCGCGGCGGCGGCCAGCGACAGGGGCAGCGACACCAGCCCCCACAGCGCCGCCGCCGGCGCCAGCCGCAGCCCCACGCTGGCGGCCAGCCAGCCGTGCGCGGCCAGCACCAGGGCCAGGTAGGCCCAGGCCGCGCCCACGGGGCCCAGGCGCACGGCCAGGGTGCGCTTGCCGACCTGGGCGTCGGCCGCGGCGTCCGGGCAGCCGTTGATGAGCAGCAGCGCCGCCACCAGCAGCGCCAGGCTCAGCGCCGCGCTGGCCGGGGTGGCGAAGAACTGGCGCCGCTGCACGTAGTCACTGCCCAGCACGACCAGAAACCAGGCGCCGGCCACCGCCAGTTCGCCCAGCCCGCGCGCCATCAGCCGCAGCGGCGGCGCCGAGTAGGCCCAGGCCAGCAGCAGCCCGGCCATGCCCAGCAGCAGCACGCCGGCGGCGGTCCGGGTGGCCAGCAGCAGGCCGGCCGGCACCAGCACCAGCAGCAAGCCGTAGGCCAGGGCGGCGGTCTGGCCTTCGGTGACGGCGCCGGTCTGGATCAGGCGCGAACCGCCGGTGAAGGGGAAGATGCCCTGGGTGTTGGCGGCGTCGGCGCCGTTGCGGGCGTCGTGCAGGTCATTCAGCACATTGCCCGCGGCGTGCGCCAGCACGGCCAGCAGCGTGGCGGCGGCCGCCAGCGGCCAATCCAGCCCATGGCCGCCGGCCGCCGCCGTGGCCGTGCCCAGCAGGCAGGCGACCACGGTGAGCAGCAAAAAGGCCGGGCGCGTCATGCGCCACAGCAGGGCCGGGGTGGGGGTTGCCATTTGAATTGCCGGCGCCATGCCTTTGGCTGCGCCCCGCGCCCTCACCCCTGCCCTCTCCCAGAGGGAGTAAAGATTGGGGCGGGGTAGGCTCGGCTTCAGCTCATCGCGCTTTGCTGACGGCTAGGTTCCACAGGGCCACCAGCTGCTCGTATTCGGCCGAGGCCTGCGCTTGGTCCAGCGGGAAGATCTTGATGGACTTCAGGTCGGGCAAGGTGGTGAGCTTGGAGACGGCGATGTCGCTGCGCGTGGGGCGGCGGAAGTTCTTGACCAGCTCGGCCTCCTGCACGTCCTTGCTCATCAGCGCGTCGTACAAGGTCTTGGCCGCTGCCATGTTCTTGGCGCCCTTGACGATGAACATGCCCTCGGGCGCCAGGTAGCTGCCCTCGGTGGGGTACACCAGCTTGATCTCCTTCTGGCCGCCGGCCACGTATTCCTGCGCGGCGTATTCGATGGTCAGGCCCACCGGGTATTCGCCCGCGGCCGTGCCCTTGTAGGTGCTGCCCGACGAGGACGTGACCACGGCGTTGGCGGCGATCTTCTCCAGCCCGTCCTTGCCGAACTGCTTGAGCAGGCCGTACACCAGCATGTAGGCGGTGGCGCTCTTGCTGGGGTCGGTGATGGCGAACTTGCCCTTCCACTCGGGCTTCATCAGGTCCGACCAGGTCTTGGGCGCGGGCAGGCCCTTGAGCTGGCGCTCGTTGACCATCATCACCATCACGTGCAGGTTGGTGCCCACCCACAGGTTGCCGGGGCCGCGGAACTCGGGCGGGATGGCCTCGATGCCGGGCGCCTTGTACGGCTCCAGCAAGTCCTTGTACGCGCCCAGGGTGCCGAAGCCGCCGCTCCACAGCACGTCGCCGCGCGGGTTCTTGGCCTCGGCCTGGATGCGCTTCATCAGCGAGCCGGTGCCGCCCGTGACCTGCTGCACGGTCAGCGACGGCGCCTTTTTCTTGACCACGTTGAGCGCGGTCTCGATGGTCTCGGTGTTGTTGGACGAGTACAGCACCACGGTTTGCGCCTGCGCCGACGCGGCCACCAGGCTGGCGGCGGCCAGCGTGCATTGCAGCAAGGTCTTGATCTTCATGCGAGTCCTTTCGTGGATTTACTTGGTGGAGAAAAGGTTGATGCGAAACACCTTGATAGCGATGACGATGGGCAGCACGATGACGCTGACCAGGGCCGCGCCATAGGCCGAGGCCAGGCCCAGGCGCCCGCCGTCGACCTGGCGGAAGATGGTGATCGGCATGGTCTCCAGCCCGCCGGTGTACACCACCATCGAGGCCGAGAGTTCGGAAATGGTGGTCACCCACATCAGGATGGCCGAGGAGATCAGCGAGGCCTTCATGGCCGGCAGCACCACCTTGAAGAAGGTCATCAGGGGCGACACGCCCAGGCTGATGGAGGCCTCCTCGATCGACTCCGGGATGTTGAACAGCGTGGAGGAGGCATTGCGCATGGCAAAGGGCAGGCGGCGCACGGCGTAGGCCAGCACCATGATGGTGGAGGTGCCGGCCAGCACCAGCCAGCCGGTGTTGAAGGTCTGCACCAGAGCGATGCCCAGCACCGTGCCCGAGATCGTCAGCGGCAGCACCACCACGTAGTCCAGCGCCTGGGTCGCCAGCGTGCGCTTCTTGATGATCAGGTAGCTGGCCAGCACCGCGAAGGCCACGCCCACCACCGTGGCCATGGAGGCAAAGCGCAGCGAGTTGACGATGGGCTCGGGCGCGGCCTGCAGCGCGCGTTGCAGGCTGTCCAGCGACCAGCTGCCCCAGTGCATGACGGGGCCGCTGGTGGCCGTGAAGGCGCCGACGAACACCACGATCAGCGGCAGCAGCGAGGCCAGCAGCACCAGGCCCACGGTGGCGGTGAACAGCAGCGAGGCGCCCGAGCGCACGCGCCGCGGCGCCGGCGCGCGCCCCTGCGTCATGGTGTAGACCTTGCGCTCGACCACGCGCTTTTGCACGAACAGCACCCCCGCCACGATGGCGATGGACACCACCGACATGGCGCTTTGCAGCGCGGGGTTGCCGCCCATTTCACTGACGAAGGTGTTGTAGGTCATCACCGACAGCAGGGGCACGCGGCTGGCCAGCAGCATGGACAGCGCGAAGTTGCCCACCACCAGCGTGAACACCACCAGCGCATTGACCAGCACCGCCGGCGCCACCACCGGCACCAGCACGCGCAGCCGGGTGACGAAGGGGGAGGTGCCCAGGCTCAGGCCCGCTTCTTCCAGCTGCCCGTCAAAGCCGCGCAGCGCGGCCAGCACGCCCAGGTAGATGTAGGTGTAATACACCAGCGTCATCGACAGCACCAGGCCCGTCCAGCCGTAGAACGAGGGCAGCTCGATGCCCCAGCCGGCCAGCCAGTTGGTCACCAGCCCGTTGTTGCCCAGCACCAGCAGCCAGGACTGGCCGACGATGATCTCGGGGATGACGATGGTCAGGATGGGCAGCACGGCCACCAGGTTCTTGAATGGAAATTCGTAGCGCGCCACCATGTAGGCGAAGGGCACGCCCACCATCACCGTGCAGGCGGTGACCACGACGCCCAGCAGCAGCGAATTCTGGAAGGCCTGCACGAACTGGCTATCGCGCGCCAGGGCGATGAAGGCGGCCAGCGAATACGCGCCCGACTCGTCCAGCACGCTGTTGCCGAACAGCACCACCAGCGGGTAGAGCACGAAAAACAGCAGCACCGCCAGGCAGGCCGCCGCCAGCAGGCCCCAGGGCCACCAGCGGATATTCATCGCAGGGCCTCCGGCTTCATGCGTTGTCGGCCGCGATCACGCGGCTGTGCGCCGGTATCAGCACCTGCACCGCGTCACCGACCTGAAACGCGCTGGCGTGGCTGCCGCCGTGCTGCTCCACGCGCAGCTCGGGGCCATCGTGCAGTTGCACGCGGTAGGCGGTCTTGAAGCCCAGGTATTGCCGGCGCAGGACGCGCCCCGGCAGGGCATTGGGCTGCGGGGGCGCCGCGGCGCCCAGCGCCAGCTCTTCGGGCCGCGCGATCAGCAGGCCCTGGCCCTTGCCCGGCGCCGGCCCGTCGCGGCGGCCCTCCAGCGCGTGCCCGGCCAGCTGGTAGCGCACGCGGCCGGGTTCGGCCGCGCCGGTGGTGGGCACCGGCAGCAGGTTGGCCGAGCCGATGAAGTCGGCCACGTAGGCGTTGGCCGGCGTGCCGTACAGCTCTTCGGGTGTGCCCAGCTGGGCGATGCGGCCGCGGTCCATGATGGCGATGCGGTCGGACATGGCCAGGGCTTCTTCCTGGTCGTGCGTGACGAACACGGTGGTGATGCCGGCCTCGCGCACCAGGTCGAGGATCACGTCGCGCATCTGCAGGCGCATCTTGGCGTCCAGGTTGGACAGCGGCTCGTCCATCAGCAGCACGCGCGGGCGGATCACCAGCGCGCGCGCCAGCGCCACGCGCTGGCGCTGGCCGCCGCTCATCTGCGCCGGGTAGCGCGCCGCCAGCTCGGCCAGGCCCACCTTGTCCAGGGCCTCGGCCACGCGCCGCGCGATCTCGGCCCGGGCCACCTGGCGCGCGCGCAGGCCGTAGGCGACGTTGTCGAACGCGGTCTTGTCCGGGAACAGGGCGTAGTCCTGGAACACCATGCCGATGTCGCGCCGGTGCGGGGGCGTGCGGGTGACGTCGTCACGGTCGAACAGCAGGCGCCCGCCGTCGGGCTCGTAGAACCCGGCGATGCAGCGCAGCAAGGTGGTCTTGCCGCAGCCGCTGGGGCCCAGCAGGGTGTAGAACGCGCCGTCGGGCACGTGCAGCGACAGCTGCTGCAGCACGGTGAGCCCGCCGAACTGCTTGACGATGCCGTCGATGGTGATGGCTGCCATGGTGAAGTGAAAGACCGTGTCGCAAAAGTAACCGACTGTGCCACAAGTGCCGGTGAGTCCGGGCGCTTACATCACCAGCGCGCGGGCCGCGATCACCCAGCCGTCGCGCCGCCGCAGGGTGGGGCGGCGGGCGAGGGTGTCGTGGTTCAGGGCGGTGATGCGGTCGAGCACGCGCAGACCGCCCTGCACCACGGCGCGCAGCTCCCAGCCGGCGCGGCCGGGGAGGCGCTGCACCAGGGGGGCGCCGGCCAGCATGGTGGCGCGGGCCTGATCGGCCAGGGCGCGGACCAGGCTCCGCGTGGCCTCGCTGGCCCGAAGGGCCGGGAACTGGGTGGCCGGGTCGTGGATGGCGATGCCGTGCGCGGCGCAGTCGGCCAGCGGCAAATAGAAGCGCCCGCGCGGGATGTCCACCGACAGGTCCTGCCAGAAGTTGATGAGTTGCAGCGCGGTGCAGATGGCGTCGCTTTCGGCCAGGGCCGCGGGTGTGCTCACGCCGTACAGGTGCAGCAGCAGGCGGCCCACCGGGTTGGCCGAGCGCCGGCAGTAGTCCAGCAGCACGGCCTGGTCGGGGTAGGCGGCGCCGGCGTGGGTCATGCGCACGTCCTGCTCGAAGGCGGAGAGCAGATCGAGCAGCGGCGCCTCGGGCAGCTGGAACGCCCGCATCTGGGCCGCCAGCGGGCCGAACACCTGCGGCCAGCGGCTGGCGGCCGGCGGCTGGTGGCTGCTGGCAGTGGCGATGGCGTGCAGCTCGGCGCGGTAGGCGGCCAGCTCGGCCAGGCGATGGGCGGCGGGGGCATCGCCCTCATCGGCGATGTCGTCGGCCGTGCGGGCAAAGTGGTAGATGGCCGCGATGGGCGCGCGCAGGCGCGGCGGGCACAGCCACGAGGCGACCGGGAAGTTTTCGTAATGGTCGATCGACGGACTGGCGCGATCCACGTTCAAGAGGCTTGCTGCTCCAGAAAGCGCTGCGCGTCGAGCGCGGCCATGCAGCCGGTGCCGGCGCTGGTGATGGCCTGGCGGTAGACGTGGTCCTGGACGTCGCCGGCGGCGAACACGCCCGGCACGCTGGTCTGCGTGGCCATGCCCTGCAGGCCGCCCTGGGTGCGGATGTAGCCGTGCTCCATGTCGAGTTGGCCGTTGAAGATCTCGGAGTTGGGCGCGTGGCCGATGGCGATGAAGCAGCCCTTGAGCGCGATGTCCTCGCTGGCGCCACCATCCACTGGGCGGATGCGGATGCCGGTGACGCCGCTGGCGTCGCCCAGCACCTCGTCCAGCACGTAGAAGGTCTTGAGCACGATCTTGCCCGCCGCCACCTTGTCCATCAGTTTGTCGATCAGGATGGGTTCGGCGCGGAACTTGTCGCGCCGGTGCACCAGCGTGACCTTGCGCGCAATGTTGGACAAATACAACGCCTCTTCCACCGCCGTGTTGCCGCCGCCGATGACGCACACGTCCTGCTCGCGGTAGAAAAAGCCGTCGCAGGTGGCGCAGGCCGAGACGCCGCGGCCCTTGAACGCCTCCTCGGACGGCAGGCCCAGGTATTTGGCCGAGGCGCCGGTGGCGATGATCAGGCTGTCGCAGGTGTAGGTGCCGCTGTCGCCCGTCAGCGTGAAGGGGCGCCGGGACAGGTCGGCCGTGTGGATATGGTCGAACACGATCTCGGTGGCAAAGCGCTCGGCGTGCGCCTGAAAGCGCTGCATCAGCTCGGGCCCCTGCACGCCGTCCACGTCGGCGGGCCAGTTGTCCACCTCGGTGGTGGTCATCAGCTGGCCGCCCTGGGCCAGGCCGGTGATGAGCAGGGGCTTGAGGTTGGCGCGGGCGGCGTAGACGGCGGCCGAGTAGCCGGCGGGGCCGGAGCCGAGGATCAGGACTTGGGCGTGGCGGGTGGTCATGGATGAATGCGGCTGGGGGGACGTGAAACGACGTCGGGCATGGAGCGAAAACCGGGCATGGGCCGGCGCGGACGCCAGGGCCTGCCCGGCCGGTTGGGGCTGAAAGGGCTTGGTGCGCTGACCAAGCACGGGGATAATGCTCCCATTTTATGAATAACCAACGAATGAAGTATTTGACTGCCGGAGACGTCTGAATGACGATGCTGTCCAGCCTGGAACTGATCCGTCGCGTGCCCCTGTTTTCGATGCTGACCGAGGCGCAAGCCATTTCGGTGGCCGATGCCGTGGTCAAGCGGCGCTTCAAGCGCGCGGAGGCCATTGTCGAGCAGGGCAAGAAGTCCAACGCCCTGTTCATTCTGCTCAATGGCCGCGCCCGCGTGATGACGGCCGACGGGCGCGGACGCGAGGTCATCCTGGCCACGCTGCGCCCGGGCGACCACATCGGCGAGATGAGCCTGATCGACAACGAGCCGCACTCGGCCACCGTGCGCGCCGAGGTGCAGACCGACGTGCTGATGCTGGGCCGCACCGAGTTCGCGCGCTGCCTGCCCGAGAACTCGTCCATGGCCTACGCCATCATGCGCGGCCTGGTGCAGCGCCTGCGCCACGCCGACCGCAAGATCGAGTCGCTGGCGCTGCTGGACGTGTATGGCCGCGTGGCGCGCGCGCTGCTGGAGTTTTCGGTCGACGAGGGCCAGGGCGAGCGCGTGATCCGCGAGAAGATCTCGCGCCAGGACATCGCCAAGATGGTGGGCGCCTCGCGCGAGATGGTCAGCCGGGTGATGAAGGACCTGGAGGAGCGCGGCTACATCCTCACGCAGGAAGACGGCTCGATCCTCATCCAGGAGCGGCTGAACACGATGGGCTGAGGCCGGCCCCGCCATGGCGGCCGGTCCGTTGCCCCCGGCATTCGCGTTAAGCTCGCGGACTGCTGTTGTTTGACCCATGGCCTATCCCCTCAATACCTTCAACGCCGACGACCGCGCGCCGCCCCGGCGCACGCCCGTGCAGCGCTTTGCACAAGAAATCGTGCTGGTGGTCGGCCTGGCGCTGATCCTGTTTTTGACGCTGGCGCTGGCCAGCTACTCGCCTTCCGATGCGGCCTGGTCCACCTCCGGCGCGGGCGGGCCGGTGCACAACTGGGCCGGCATGCTGGGCGCCTGGCTGGCCGATTTGCTGTACGTGCTGCTGGGCTTTTCGGCCTGGTGGTGCGTGGCCGCCGCCGCGCGCGCCTGGGCCGCCATGCTGCTGCGCTGGATGCATGGGCAGGCCGGCGAGGGCGCGGGCAAGCCGCTGTCGCCCTGGGGCCTGCTGGCCTCGGTGCGCTGGACGTCCTGGCTGGGGCTGGCGCTGGTGCTGGCCGCCAGCTCGGGGCTGGAGTGGAGCCGCCTGTACCGCTACGACGACGTGCTGCCCGGCGCGGCCGGCGGCGTGCTGGGCTACCTGGGCGGGCCGCTGGCGCTAAAGTGGCTGGGCTTTACCGGCTCCACGCTGCTGGGCATCGCGGCCCTGATGGTGGGCGTGGCGCTGCTGTTTCGCTTCTCGTGGGGGCGCGTGGCCGAGCACATCGGCGCGGCGCTGTACGCGCTGATCGAACGCCGCCGCTCGCGCAAGGCCCTTGCCGAGGACGTGGCGCTGGGCCGCCAGGCCATGCGCGAGCGCGACGAGGTGCTGACGCAGGAGCGCGAGGAGGCGCAGGAGCAGCCGCCCGCGCCGGTGCTGATCGAGCCTGCGTTGGTGGATGTGCCCAAGAGCGAGCGCGTGGTCAAGGAGCGGCAAAAGCCTCTGTTCACCGAGCTGCCCGACAGCAAGCTGCCGCAGGTCGACCTGCTGGATGGCGCCGCCGCGCGCCAGGAAACCGTGGCGCCCGAGACGCTGGAGATGACCAGCCGCCTGATCGAGAAGAAGCTCAAGGACTTCGGCGTGGAGGTGCACGTGGTGGCCGCGGCGCCGGGCCCGGTGATCACCCGCTACGAGATCGAACCGGCCACCGGCGTCAAGGGCTCGCAGGTGGTCAACCTGGCGAAGGATCTGGCGCGCAGCCTGAGCCTGGTGTCGATCCGCGTGATCGAGACCATTCCGGGCAAGAACTACATGGCCCTCGAATTGCCCAACGCGCGGCGCCAGTCGATCCGCCTGTCCGAGATCCTGGGCTCGCAGGTCTACAACGACGCCAAGAGCCTGCTGACGGTGGGCCTGGGCAAGGACATCGTCGGCAAGCCCATCGTCGCCGACCTGGCCAAGATGCCGCACGTGCTGGTGGCCGGCACCACCGGCTCCGGCAAGTCGGTGGGCATCAACGCCATGATCCTGAGCCTGCTGTACAAGGCCGAGCCCAAGGACGTGCGCCTGCTGATGATCGACCCCAAGATGCTGGAGATGTCGATCTACGAAGGCATTCCGCATCTGCTGTGCCCCGTGGTCACCGACATGAAGCAGGCCGCCAACGGCCTGAACTGGTGCGTGGCCGAGATGGAGCGGCGCTACAAGATCATGAGCAAGGCCGGCGTGCGCAACGTGGCCGGCTTCAACCAGAAGATCGACGACGCCAAGGCGCGCGGCGAGTTCATCTACAACCCCTTCAGCCTCACGCCCGAAGACCCCGAGCCGCTGGAGCGGCTGCCGCACATCGTGGTCGTCATCGACGAGCTGGCCGACCTGATGATGGTGGTGGGCAAGAAGATCGAGGAGCTGATCGCCCGCCTGGCGCAAAAGGCGCGCGCCGCCGGCATCCATCTGATTCTGGCCACGCAGCGGCCCAGCGTGGACGTGATCACCGGGCTGATCAAGGCCAACATCCCCACCCGCATCTCGTTTCAGGTCTCCAGCAAGATCGACAGCCGCACCATCCTCGACCAGATGGGCGCCGAGGCCCTGCTGGGCATGGGCGACATGCTGTACCTGCCCAGCGGCACCGGCCTGCCCATTCGCGTGCACGGCGCCTTCGTCAGCGACGAGGAGGTGCACCGCGTGGTGGACTATCTCAAGAGCCAGGGCGAGCCCAACTACATCGAGGGCGTGCTCGATGGCGGCACCGTCGATGGCGAGGAGGGCGGCTTCGGCGGCGGCGAGGACAGCGGCGGCGAGAAGGACCCGATGTACGACCAGGCCGTCGAGGTGGTGCTGAAAAACCGCAAGGCCAGCATCTCGCTGGTGCAGCGCCACCTGAAGATCGGCTACAACCGCGCCGCGCGCCTGGTCGAGGACATGGAGAAGGCCGGCCTGGTCAGCCCCATGACGGCCGACGGCAAGCGCGACATCCTGGTGCCGGCGCGGGCCGAGTGATGGTTTCGTTTCCGTCCGGCAAGTTCCTGTTTCAGCCGGTTGCGGGACCGAACCTTTGCGCCGCCGGCACGATCCGATCGCCCATGACCTTCGCTTCTTCCTGGCGCCTTCCGCGCCCCGCCGCCGTGCTGGCCGTCCTGGCGCTGACGGCATCCGCCGCCTGGGCCGACGGCCTGGACAGCCTGCAGAACTTCATCCAGCACGCACGCAGCGGCCGCGCCGACTTCACGCAGACGGTGACCGCGCCCCCGCGGGACGGCAAGCCGGGGCGCGCCAAGACGTCCAGCGGCACGTTCGAGTTCCAGCGTCCGGGCAAATTCCGCTTCGACTACCAGAAGCCCTTCGTGCAGACCATCGTCGCCGACGGCCAGACGCTGTGGCTGTACGACGCCGACCTGAACCAGGTGACCGAGCGCGCGCAGGCGCAGGTGCTGGGCCAGACGCCGGCCGCGCTGATCGCCGAGGCGACCGATTTGCGCGCGCTGCAGGCCGACTTCACCCTCGCTGCCCAGCCCGCGCGCGACGGGCTGCAGTGGGTCAAGGCCGTGCCCAAGACCAGGGACGGACAGCTGCAGCAGGTGCAGGTGGGCTTCGACGGCGAGCAGCTGGCGGCGCTGGAAATCCTGGACAACTTCGGCCAGCGCTCGGTGCTCAGGTTCGGCCCGATGCAGCTCAATCCGCAGCTGCCGGCCGGTGCGTTCCAGTTCAAGCCGCCCGCGGGGGCGGACGTGCTCAGGCAGTAAGGCGAGCCCGCCACGCGGCGACCCAGTGCGCCAGCAGGGCGCCGACGCTGGACTGGCCGGGGCCCGAATCCAGCTGCAGGTGCCGCGCCGCCTCGCGCAGGGCGCGCGCGGGGTCGCTCGCATCCAGCGCCTGCGCACCGTTTTGCTTGCTCAGTTTCTCGCCATCGGCGCCCCGCACCAGCGGGGTGTGCAGATAGCGCGGCGTGGGCAGGCCCAGGGCGGTCTGCAGTGCGATCTGGCGCGGCGTGTTGTCGGCCAGGTCCTCGCCCCGCACCACGTCGGTGATGCCCTGCGCGGCGTCGTCCACCACCACCGCCAGCTGGTAGGCCCACAGCCCGTCGGCACGCTTCAGGATGAAGTCGCCCACCTCGGCGGCCAGGTGCTGTTGCTGGAGGCCTAGGCGGCGGTCCTGCCAGCGGATGGGCAGCGCCAATGCTTCTGAATCGATAGCTGATTGGGCTGGATCGGTGCGGGCTGCAAGCCATTTTTGTTCAAATCGGCCGGTGTGCAGGCGCCAGGCGCGGGCGGCGCGCCCGCGCAGGCCCCCGCGCTCGGGGCGGCAGGTGCCGGGGTAGGGCAGCTCGCGGCCGCGCTGGCGCGCGATGCCGGCGGCGGCTTGTGCCTGGGCGATGTCCTGGCGCGAGCAGGCGCAGAGGTAGGCCAGGCCGTCGGCGATCAGGCGATCGAGCGCGGCCTGGTACGCGGCCGCGCGGGTGGACTGCCACAGCGGCGGCGCGTCGGGCTGCAGGCCGCAGCGCGCCAGCTGCTCCAGGATCAGGGTGTCGGCGCCGGGCACGCAGCGCGGCGTGTCCACGTCCTCGATGCGCAGCAGCCAGCGCCCGCCGTGGGCGCGCGCGTCCAGCCAGCTGGCCAGCGCGGCCACCAGCGAGCCGGCATGCAGCGGGCCGGTGGGCGAGGGGGCGAAGCGGCCGATGTATGTGGCCCCCACGCTCCCCGCTGCGCGTGGTTCGCTGCCCCCCAAGGGGGCCTTCGCGCCTTGGGGCGGCCCGTCGGCGCTCAACGGTGCCCCCACGCTCCCCGCTGCGCGTGGTTCGCTGCCCCCCAAGGGGGCCTTCGCGCCTTGGGGCGGCCCGTCGGCGCTCAACGGTGCCCCCACGCTCCCCGCTGCGCGTGGTTCGCTGCCCCCCAAGGGGGCCTTCGCGCCTTGGGGCGGCCCGTCGGCGCTCAACGGTGCCCCCACGCTCCCCGCTGCGCGTGATTCGCTGCCCCTCGAGGGGGCGCTCGCCGCCTTGGGGCGGCCCGGCGGCGGCTTGCAGGCGTGGGTCACGCTTTCAGCGAATGGCCAGCGCCAGCTCCAGGCCCGAGACAAAGGCGTCTTCCACGCGCTGGCCCAGGCACCAGTCGCCGCACAGGCCCAGGCCCAGCGGGGCGTCCCACACGAAGGGCTGGCCCAGCGGTGCCAGGGTGCGTGCATGCAGCCACAGCCGCGCCTGGACGTGGCCGGGGGCGGCGCGAATGCCGGTGATCTCGGCAAAGGCCTTGAGCAGCTTGGCGCCGGCGCGCTCGGCGTCGTCCTGCACGTGCTCGCGCGACCAGTCGCTGCTGGCCTGCACCGTCCAGCGCTCGATGCCGCCGCGCTGCGGCTTGGAGCTTTCGCGCGCCAGCCAGGCGATGCGGTGGTGCGTGCTGCGCGCGGCGTTCCACTGCGGGCCCAGGGTGTACAGGCCGGGCTGCGCCGCCTGCGGGAAGGCCAGCATCAGGGTCCAGCACGGGGCCATGTCGACGCGGGCGAGCGTGGCCGCCAGCGCGCCGGCCTGCTCCGATTGAAAGAGCAGGTTGCGCGCCCGGGGCGCGGGCAGGGCGCAGATCGCCACGTCGGCCTGCAGCGGCGCCGCGCCGTCGTCGGTGTGCAGCTGCCAGCGCTCGCCGTCGCGCTGCAGGCGGTGCACGCGCGTGTTGAGACGTAGGCGGCCGGCCTGGGCCAGCGGCTCGGCCCAGCGCTGGGGCAGGGCGGCCATGGCGGGTGCCGCCACCCAGTGCGCCTCGGTGGGCGGGGGCGCGGCCTCGATCTGGCGGCCGTGCTCGTCCAGCACGCGCACGGCACTGGCGCTCCAGCGGCGCGCCAGCTGCGGGGCGGTGGCCTCCAGCGCCTGCGCCAGCCGCGCGTCGCGCACGGTGAAGTACTGCGCGCCGCAGTCGAAGCCGCCGAAGGGCGAATCGCAGGTGGCCACGCGTCCGCCCGGCGTGCTGGCGGCCTCCAGCAGCGTCACGTCATGGCCGGCCTGCGCCAGCGTGCGGGCGCAGGCCAGGCCGGCGATGCCGGCGCCGATGACGGCGATGCGTTGGGGGGCGGGGGTTGGGGGGCGTGGGCGGGGGCGGCTCATGCGCTCACTCTACACGCTCGCGGGCGCTTGCAGCAGGGCGCGCCGGGTGATGGGGCGCTCCAGCCGATCCAGCCACCAGGACAGGGCCTTGCCCGGCTGCACGTGGGCCGGCCAGGCGTAGTGCAGCGTGGCGGTGCGCGTGCTGCGCTCCACGCGCCGCGCCACCAACTGGCCATTGGCCAGCCAGGGGCGCGCCAGCGGCTCGGGCAAAAAGCCCACGCCCAGGCCGCGCAGGTGGGCCTCCAGCTTGGCCTGCAGGCTGGAGACGGTGAGCGTCTGCTGCCCCGCCAGCAGGCCGAAGGACAGCGTGGCCGCGCCCGGCGTCGAATCGGCCACCACCACGGCGCGGTGCGCCAGCAGCTGCGCGTCGCTCAGCGGCTCGGGCTGCTGCGCCAGCGGGTGCGTGGGCGCCATGGCGTAGACGAAGCGCACGCTGCCCAGCGGCCGGGCGCGCAGGTTGGCGGCGCTGGCCGGCTCCAGCGTCACGCCCAGCGCCAGATCGGCCTGCCCGGAGGTGAGCGCGTCCAGCGTGCCGCTGAGGATTTCGGTGCGCAGGCGCAGCCGGGTGGGCGGGTTCAGGGCGTAGAAGTCGCAGCACAGGTCCAGCAGCACGGATTGCGCGACGACGCCATCGACGGCCATGGTGAACTCGGACTCCCAGCCGGTGGCCACGCGCTGCACGCGCCGCACCAGGGCGTCCACCTCCTGGCGCAGGCGCTCGCCCTGGGCCAGCAGCTCCATCCCCGCCGGCGTGGGGCGCGCCTGGCGGCGGCTGCGGTCGAACAGCAGCACGTCCAGCGCCTCCTCGATCTGGCGCACCCGGTAGGTCAGGGCGCTGGGCACCAGGCCCAGCGTGCGCGCCGCGCCGGCAAAGCTGCCGGCCTGCGCGATGGCGTGCAGCAGGCGGAAGGCGTCGGGGGTGAGGATGTCGGCGGGATCGTTCATTCAATCATTTTGAATGATGACGTTAAATTCGTGCGACCAAGTCCACGCAAAGAGCGCTGAAAATTCAGCCCCGAAAGGAGTTGACCATGATCAAGATCCGCCAATCCGAAGAGCGCGGCCTTGCCGACCACGGCTGGCTGAAGTCGCGCCACAGCTTTTCGTTTGCCGACTATCACGACCCGGCGCACATGGGCTGGGGCAACCTGCGCGTCATCAACGAAGACCGCGTTGCGCCCGGCACCGGCTTTGGCACGCACGGCCACCGCGACATGGAAATCATCAGCTACGTGCTGGAGGGCGAGCTGGCGCACCAGGACAGCATGGGCAACGTGGTGGCGATCCCGCCCGGCGACGTGCAGCGCATGAGCGCCGGCCGCGGCGTGATGCACAGCGAGTTCAACCATGCCGAGGGCCAGAGCACGCACTTCCTGCAGATCTGGATCGAGCCGAACGTGCGCGGCATCGCGCCCAGCTACGAGCAAAAGAGCGTGCCCGCCGCCGACAAGCGCGGCCGCCTGCGCCAGATCGCGGCCGGCCAGCCCGAGGCCGGCGCGGTGCGCCTGCACGCCGACGCCGCGGTGTATGCCGGGTGCTTTGACGGCGCCGAGGCCGCCACGCTGGCCATCGATCCGGCCCGCAAGGCCTACGTGTTCGTGGCGCGCGGCGCGCTCGACGTCAACGGCCACGCCCTGCGCGCGGGTGGCGCCGCGCTGCTGGCCGACGAAGCCGCCGTGCGCCTGGGCGCCGGGCACGATGCCGAGGTGCTGGTCTTCGACTTGGCCGCCTGACACCGATTTCCATTTCCCCCTGCAACCACCTTGAAGAAAGAACCTCCCATGCAAAACTGGACTGCCTTGATCGGCCGCATCCTCGTCGCCTACCTGTTCATCCCCGCCGGCATCGGCAAGCTGACCGGCTTTGCCGGCACGGTGGGCTACATCGCCTCCAAGGGCCTGCCCATGCCCACCGTGGCGGCGGGCATCGCGGTGGCGGTCGAGCTGCTGGTGGCGGCGGCCTTCCTGCTCGGCTACAAAACCCGTTGCGCGGCCGCCGTGCTGGCCGTGTTCACGGTGGCGGCAGGCGTGCTGTTCCACGACTACTGGACGCTGCCCGCCGCCCAGCAGATGGTGCAGCAGCTGCTGTTCACCAAGAACATCGCCGTGGCGGGCGGCCTGCTGGCCTTCGTCGCCTTTGGCGCCGGCGCCTTCAGCCTGGATGCGCGCCGCGGCAGCGCGGCAACCGGGTTGCCAGTGGCCGCCTGAAGCCGGCATGTCGGGACGGGCCGCCGCTGCCGGCCGGCCAGTTGCCCGACAATCGGCGCATGTTTGTCCACCTGCGCCTGCACACCGAGTTTTCCGTCGTCGATGGCACCACCCGCATCGACGACATCGTCCAGGCCGCCGCCGCCGACGCGCAGCCGGCCCTGGCGATCACCGACCTGAACAACCTGTTCGGCGCGGTCAAGTTCTACAAGGCCGCGCGCGGGGCGGGGGTCAAGCCCCTGCTGGGGGCCGAGATCGGGCTCGACGGCCTGACCGAGACGCCTGCACGCGTGCTGCTGCTGGCGCAAAACCAGGCTGGCTACCTGAACCTGTCGCAGCTGCTGACCCTGGCCTGGACCGAGGGCGTCAGCAAGGGCCAGGCCTTGGTGCGCTGGGACTGGCTGCGCCGGCACGCCGAAGGCCTGCTGCTGCTGTCGGGCGCGCAGGCCGGGCCGCTGGGTCCCAGCCTGCTGCAGGGCGACGCGCCCACCGCCAGCGCGCTGGCGCTGCAGCTGGCCGAGGCCTTTCCGCACCGCTTTTATCTGGAGCTGCAACGCGCCGGCCGTCTGGATGACGAGCAGCATGTGGCTGCCACCGTGCAACTGGCCGCGCGCCTGAAGCTGCCGGTGGTGGCCACGCACCCGGTGCAGTTTCCGACCGCGGCCGACTACGAGGCGCACGAGGCGCGCGTGTGCATCGCCGAGGGCGAGATCCTGGGCAACCCGCGGCGCGTGCGGCGTTTCACCACCGAGCAGTACTTCAAGTCCGGCGCGCAGATGGCTGCGCTGTTCGCCGACGTGCCCTCGGCGCTGGCCAACACGCTGGAGATCGCGCGCCGCTGCAACCTCACACTCACGCTGGGCAAGCCGCAGCTGCCCAACTTTCCGGTGCCCGAGGGGCACAGCATCGAGAGCTACTTCCGCCACGCCTCGCTGCAGGGCCTGGAGCAGCGCCTGGCCCACTTGTACCCCGACGCGGCGCGGCGCGAGGCCGAACGCGCGCGCTACCTGGAGCGCCTCGACTTCGAGATCGACACCATCCTGAAGATGGGCTTTCCGGGCTACTTCCTGATCGTGGGCGACTTCATCAACTGGGCCAAGCAAAACGGCTGCCCGGTGGGGCCGGGGCGCGGCTCGGGCGCGGGCTCGCTGGTGGCCTACACGCTGGGCATTACCGACCTGGACCCGCTGCAGTACAAGCTGCTGTTCGAGCGCTTTTTGAACCCCGAGCGCGTGTCGATGCCCGACTTCGACATCGACTTCTGCCAGGCCAACCGCGACCGCGTGATCGACTACGTCAAGGCCAAGTACGGGCGCGACGCGGTCAGCCAGATCGCCACCTTCGGCACCATGGCCGCGCGCGCCGCCATCCGCGACGTGGGCCGCGTGCTGGACATGAGCTACACCTTCTGCGACGGCATCAGCAAGCTCATCCCCAACAAGCCCGGCAAGCCCGTCACGCTGCAATACCCGCCGCCGGGCCTGAGTGCCGACGAGAAGGAAAAGTACGCCATTGCCGCCGAGCCGATCCTGGCCCAGCGCATCAAGAGCGAGGAGGAGGTGCGCACCCTGGTCGAGCTGGCGCAAAAGCTCGAGGGCATGACGCGCAACATCGGCATGCACGCCGGCGGCGTGCTGATCGCGCCGGGCAAGCTGACCGACTTCGGCCCGCTGTACCAGCAGCCCGGCAGCGACGCGGCCGTCAGCCAGTACGACAAGGACGACGTGGAGGCCGTGGGCCTGGTCAAGTTCGACTTTCTGGGCCTGGCCACGCTCACCATCCTGGAGCTGGCGCGCCAGTTCATCGTGGCGCGCCACCCGGGCCAGCAGGACTTTGCCTACGAGAACATCGCGCTCGACGACAAGGCCACCTACGAGCTGTTCCAGCAGGGCCGCACCGAGGCCGTGTTCCAGTTTGAAAGCCGCGGCATGCAGGGCATGCTGCGCGACGCCAGGCCCACGCGGCTGGAAGACCTGATCGCCCTCAACGCGCTGTATCGCCCGGGCCCGATGGACCTGATCCCCAGCTTCGTGGCGCGCAAGCACGGGCGTGAGCCGGTGGAATACCCGCACCCGCTGGTGGCCGACATGCTGTCGGAAACCTACGGCATCATGGTCTACCAGGAGCAGGTGATGCAGACCGCGCAGATCCTGGGCGGCTACAGCCTGGGCGGCGCCGACCTGCTGCGCCGTGCCATGGGCAAGAAAAAGGCCGAGGAGATGGCCCAGCACCGCGCCATCTTCCGCGCCGGCGCGGCCAAGAACGGCATCGGCGAGGCCAAGGCCGACGAGATCTTCGACCTGATGGAGAAGTTCGCCGGCTACGGCTTCAACAAGTCGCATGCCGCCGCCTACTCGCTGCTGGCCTATCACACCGGCTGGCTGAAGGTGCATTACACGGCCGAGTTCTACTGCGCCAACATGACGGTGGAGATGGACAACACCGACAAGCTCAAGGTGCTGCACGAGGACGCCTTGCGCGAGGGCATGGCTTTCGAGCCGCCCGACGTCAACCGCGGCACCTACCGCTTCGAGCCGGTGGGCGATGCGCTGATCCGCTACGGCCTGGGCGCCGTCAAGGGCACCGGCCAGCAGGCCATCGAGGCCATCGTGGCCGCGCGCGAAGGGCGCGGCACGGGGCCGGCGGGCGAGGAGAGCGGTCCTTTCAAGAGCCTGTTCGACTTTTGCCGCCGCGTCGACCGCACGCGCGTCAACAAGCGCACCGTGGAGGCGCTGGTGCGCGCCGGCGCCTTCGACAGCCTGCAGCTGAACCGCGCCGCGCTGGCGGCCGCCATCGACCTGGGTTTCGAGTTTGCCGCCGCCCACGAGGCCAACCTGAACCAGGGCGGTCTGTTCGACCTGCTGGACGACAGCTCGGGCTCCAGTACGCAGGAGCCCGAGCTGCCTGCGGTCATGCCCTGGGGCGTGAAGGAGCGCCTGTCGTTCGAGAAGACCGCCATCGGCTTTTACCTGTCGGGCCACCTGTTCGACGAATGCGAGCGCGAGGTGCGCCAGTTTGCGCGCCGCCCGCTGGCCGAGCTGGTGGACAGCCGCGAGCCGCAACTGCTGGCCGGCATCGTGGGCGACTTGCGCATCATCAACGGCCAGCGCGGCAAGCTGGCGCTGTTCAAGCTGGACGACAAGAGCGCCGGGCTGGACGCGCGCGCCGACGAGGCGCTGATCGACGCGCACCGCCACCTGCTCAAGGACGACGAGCTGATCATCGTGCAGGCCAAGGTCATGCCCGACCGCTTTTCGGGCGGGCTGCAGCTGAACATCACGCAGATCTGGGACCTGCCCGCCGCGCGCTGCCGCTTCGGCAAGTTCTTGCGCGTGGCGGTGGGCAGCCAGCCGCCCGAGGTGGCGCGCCTGCTGGCCGACTTTCCGCCCCGGCGCGAAAGCACCGAGGCGGGCGACGTGTGGCAGGGCCTGCCGGTGCGCCTGCTGCTGGAGCGGCGCAAGGACGGCGTGGGCGTGATGGCCCAGCTGCAGCTAGGCGAGCAGGCGAAGTTCTACCCCAGCGACGCCGCCCTGGCCGGCTGGATGGCGCAGGCCGACGAGGGGCGGGCGCAGGTGGTGTACGACTGACGATGCAAGGCGATTGACCTTCCAGTCCGCGTCGAACAAGCGCAAGGCGCTATCAAAAAATGAATTTCAGCCGTGCAGCTTGAACACGATTTCCATCGGGTTCCAGTAGCGGCCGTTGTCCGAGGGAAGCTTTTCGGTGCGGTCCAGTGCGCGCAGCACGGCATCGTCCCAGGACTTCACGCCGCTGGACTTCTTGATCTTGCGGCTGATGATCAGGCCCGTGGGGCCGGTCTGCACCTCGACGACGGCCACAGGGTTGCCTGAGACGTCGTCCGAGAACACGATGTTGGGCCGCACCGCCGCGCGGATCTTGGCGTCGTAGCCGGCCGAGGGTCCCGCGTCGTGCGCCGCCGTGCCGCCCGGCGTGCGCCCCGCGCCGCTGCTGGCGCTGTCGCCCGTGCCGGCCAGGCGCGCCAGGCGGTCCAGCTCGGCCTTGCGGCGCGCGTCGGCGGCCTTGGCTTCGCGCGCGGCCTCGGCTTTTTTCTCGGCCGCCTCGCGTGCGGCCTGGGCCTTTTCCTGCGCCTTCTTCTCGGCGGCGGCCTGGGCGGCGGCGGCCTGCTTGCGCTGCGCTTCCTCGGCGGCCTTCTTCTCGGCCGCCTGCTGGGCAGCGGCCTGCTTTTCGGCCTCCTGGCGTTTTTGCTCGGCCAGCTTCCTGGCTTCGGCGGCCTTTTTCTGCGCGGCTTCCTGGCGCTCGCGCTCCTGCTCCAGCCTGGCCTGGCGCTGCTGCTCGGCGCGGGCCTGCTGGCGCTGGGCCTCTTCCTGCTTCTTCTTCTGCTCCAGCGCGATCTCGGCGTCGCGCGCGGCCTGGTCGACCACGGGCGGTGGCGGCTTGGGCGCGGCCACGGGCGGCGGGGGAGGCGGCGGTGGCGGCGCGGGGGGGGGGGCGGCTCGGGCCTGGGCGGCGGCGTGACGGCGGCGGGGCGCGGCGCGGGCGCGGCCTGCTGCACGGCGGCGGCCCACAGCTCGGCGTCCACCGCCTCGTCGTTGGCGGTCTTCCAGCGCAGGCCCCAGGTCAGCGCCAGGATCAGCAGCACGTGGGCCAGGACGGCCAGCACCAGCGCGCGCCGCATGCCGCCCGGCGGCGGCGGCTCGAACTCGGTGCGCTGGGCCAGGGTCTCGGTCATTTCACGGACAGGCCCACGCGCTGCACGCCGGCTTCGCGCAGCTTGCGCATCATGGTGACGACCTGCTGGTAGCGCAGCTCGCGGTCGGCGGCCAACATCACGGGCAGTTCGGGGTTGCTGGCCAGGGCCTCCTTGATGCGGACGATGGCCTCGGTCTCGGTGACCTCGCGCGCGCTCAGCTCGCCGCCCAGCGACAGCTGGCCGTCCTCGTTCATCATCAGGTCGATGCGCTTGTCGGGCGCCTTCTGCGACTTGCCGGCGCTGGGCACGTTGATGGCGCCGGGCGTGATGACGGTGGCGGTGACCATGAAGATGATCAAGAGCACCAGCATCACGTCGATGAAGGGCACCATGTTGATCTCGTTGATGGTGCGGCGGCCGCGGCCGCGCGAGGCGATCGCCGGCATCTCAGTACCCCGTGGCCGATTCGATGGGGGCGGCGGCGGGCGCCGGGTGCACGCCCAGGTTGCGCTGCAGGATGTTGGAGAACTCCTCGATGAAGGTCTCCATCTTGATGGCCAGGCGGTCGATCTCGCGCGCGAAGCGGTTGTAGGCGATGACGGCCGGGATGGCGGCGAACAGGCCCAGCGCGGTGGCCACCAGCGCCTCGGCGATGCCGGGTGCCACCGTGGCCAGCGTGACCTGCTGCAGCCCGGCCAGGCCGGTGAAGGCGTGCATGATGCCCCAGATGGTGCCGAACAGGCCCACGTAGGGGCTGACCGAGCCGACCGAGGCCAGGAAGGACAGGTTGACCTCGGCGGTGTCCATCTCGCGCTGGAAGCTCGCGCGCATGGCGCGGCGGGCGCCGTCCAGCAGGGTGCCGGCGTCGTGGATGCGGCGCTCGCGCAGCTTCTGGTACTCGCGCATGCCGCTGGCGAAGATGCGCTCCATCGGCCCGGCGCTCTTGGCGTTTTGCGCGGCGGCGGCAAACAGCTCGTTCAGGCTGGTGCCCGACCAGAAGCTGCGCTCGAAGCCGTCGTTGAGCACGCGGATGTCCTTGAGCGCGCGCAGCTTGCGGAAGATGGCCGCCCAGCTGGTGACCGAGACGGCCAGCAGCAGCAGCATCACCAGCTGCACGACGAAGCTGGCGTTGATGACCAGCTGGACGATGGAAAGATCCTGGTTCATGAAGTCAGTCGTTCGATGAGCGATGAAGGAATGCGGGCGGGCGAAAGGCGCTGGGCATCGACCCAGCCGATGCGGATGCGCGCCTGGCTGAGCAGCGCGCCGCGCTGGCCCGGCGCCGTCTGCAGATACGCCTGCTGCGTCAGCGCCAGGCTGGCGCGGCCCGTTTCTTCGAGCCGGGCGGTGACGACAAGTTCATCGTCCAGCCGGGCGGCGCGCAGGTATTGCACGTGGCACTCGCTGACCACGAACATGCCGCCGGTCTGCTCGCGCAGCGCCTGCTGCTGCACGCCGCGCGCGCGCAGCCATTCGGTGCGCGCGCGCTCGAAGAACTTGAGGTAGTTGGCGTAGAACACGATGCCGCCGGCATCGGTGTCTTCCCAGTAGATGCGGATCGGGAGTTCGAAGTCCGCCATCGAGGCTTGCCTCAGGCCAATACGGTTTTCAGGCGCTCGATGGCGGTGTGCAGCTGGGCCATCGAGTTGGCGGTGGAAAAGCGGATGTGGCGTGCCGTGTCGGCGTGGCCGAAGTCGCGCCCCGGCGTGACGGCCAGGTGCGCGCGCTTCATCAGCTCGAAGGCGAATTCCCAGCTGCCCGGCGTTTGCATGCCGCTATTGTATTCGGAGCGGCCGGCAAACAGCTTGTCACAGGCGGCGCTGCAGTCGGCCCAGGCGTAGAAGGCACCGTCGGGCGTGACGGGCACCGTCAGGCCCAGGGCATTCAGCTGCGGCACGAACCAGTCGCGCCGCGCCTTGAACTCGTGGCGGCGGCGCTCGTACTCGGCCAGGCTCTCGGGCTCGAAGCAGGCCAGCGCGGCGTGCTGCGACACGCTGCTGGCGCAGATGAACAGGTGCTGGGCGATCTGCTCGATCACCGGCACCAGGGCCTCGGGCACCACCAGCCAGCCCAGGCGCCAGCCGGTCATGTTGAAGTACTTGCTGAAGCTGTTGATGCTGATGACGTCCTCGCCCAGCGCCAGCGCGCTGTGGCCGTAGGTGTCCTCGTAGGACAGGCCCAGGTAGATCTCGTCGATCAGCGTGATGCCGCCGCGCTCTTGCACGACGGCGTGGATGCGGGCCAGCTCGTCGGGGTGAATCGAGGTGCCCGTGGGGTTGGAGGGCGAGGCCAGCATCACGCCGCGCGTGCGCGCGCCCCAGGCCTCGGCCACCTTGTCCGCGCTCAGCTGGAAGCGCTCGCTGGCGGTGGACGGGATCATCACCGCGCGCCCCTCGGCCATGCTGACGAACTGCCGGTTGCAGGGGTAGCTGGGGTCGGGCATCAGGATTTCGTCGCCCGCGTCGATCAGTGCCAGGCAGGCCAGGTGCAGCGCGGCCGAGGCGCCGGCGGTGACGATGATGCGGCGCGCCGGCACGGCCACGCCGAAGCGCTGCGCGTACCAGGCGCTGATGCGCTCGCGCAGCTCGGGCAGGCCGGTGGACTGGGTGTATTGCGTGCGGCCCTCGCGGATGGCGCGCGCGGCGGCCTCCTGCACCTGCGGCGGCGCGGTGAAGTCGGGCTCGCCCACGTTCATGTAGACCATGGGGCGGTCGCTGCCGGCAGCTTCGCGGGCGATGGCGCCGGCCGTCTTGGCCATCTCCATCACGTAGAAGGGCTCGATGCGCTGGGCGCGGGCGGAAACTCTCATGATGCGTTGTCGTCGCTCGGGTGCCTGGCGGCACGCGGCCGGGCGCGGTCGGCGCCCACCTCGGCGGCGCGCAATTGGGGCGCCAGGCCATTGAGCACGCCATTGACGTACTTGTGGCCGTCGGTGCCGCCAAAGTCCTTGGCCAGCTCGATGCATTCGTTCAGCACCACGCGCCAGGGCACGTCGGGGCACTTCAGGAATTCGTATACGCCGATCCACATGCAGGCGCGCTCGACGGGCGAGATCTGGCCCAGCTCGCGGTCGAGCAGGGGCAGGATCAGCGCGTCCAGCTCGTCCGACAGCTCGATGCAGCCGTGCAGCAGCGCGTCGAAGTGCGCCGCGTCGGCCTTGGCAAAGCCCTGCAGCTCGCGCGTGAAGGCGTCGATGGCTGCCGCGTCGCCGCCGCCCAGCAGGTATTGGTACAGCCCCTGCAGGGCGAATTCGCGCGCGCGCGAGCGCGGCGGCTTGGCCGAGGACTTGCGGGTGCCGGGCTTGGTGGCGGGCGCGTGCCTGGACGGATCGGCGCTCATTGGAGGCGGTGCTTGAGCAAGGCCATCTCGACGGCCACGCGGGCGGCGTCGCGCCCCTTCTCGATCTGGCGCACGGTGGCCTGCGGCAGGTCTTCGGTGGTGAGGATGGCGTTGGCGATGGGGATGTCCAAATCTAGCCCCACGCGCGTGATGCCGGCGCTGGATTCGTTGGCGACCAGCTCGAAGTGATAGGTCTCGCCGCGGATGACGCAGCCCAGCGCGACGAGCGCGTCGTACTCGCCCCGGTGCGCCAGCCACCGCAGGGCCAGCGGCACCTCCAGCGCGCCGGGCACGGTGTGGTGGGCGATGTTCTCGCTCTTCACGCCCAGCGCGGCCAGCTCGGCCAGGCAGGCGTCGCGCAGGCCGTTGGTCACGCCCTCGTTGAAGCGCGCCTGCACGATGGCGATGCGCAGGCCGCTGCCGTCCAGCGGCGCGCTCCGGCCCTTGTCGGCTTCCAGCATGTTCAGTCCTTGGTGATGTAGCCGGCCACTTCCAGCCCGAAGCCGCCCGCCAGGCTGGGCAGGCGCCGCGGCGTGCCCAGCAGGCGCATGCGCTGCACGCCCAGCGCGCGCAGGATTTGCGCGCCGATGCCGTAGCTGCGCAGGTCCATGCGCCCGCGCGAGGGCGCGTGGGTGGCGCGTGCCGTGCCCTGGAACTGCGCAAGCAGTTGATCGGCGCTTTCGCCGCAGTTCAGCAGCACGGCGACGCCGCAGCCCTCCTGGTGGATGCGCGCCAGCGCCTCGTGCAGGGCCCAGCTGTGCATGCCGGGCTGCACGTCCAGCGCGTCCAGCACCGACAGCGGCTCGTGCACGCGCACCGGCACCGCGTCCTCGGGCGCCCATTGGCCCAGCACCAGCGCCAGGTGCAGCGCGCCGCTGGGCTGGTCGCGGAAGGCGTGGGCGGTGAACTCGCCCTGCGCCGTGGCCAGCGCGCGGGTGCCGATCTTTTCGACCAGCGTCTCGGTGCGGCTGCGGTATTCGATCAGGTCGGCGATGGTGCCGATCTTCAGCCCGTGCGCGGCGGCGAACACCTGCAGGTCGGGCAGGCGCGCCATGGTGCCGTCGTCCTTCATGATCTCGCAGATCACGGCGGCGGGCGTGCAGCCGGCCATGGCCGCCAGGTCGCACCCGGCCTCGGTGTGGCCGGCGCGCATCAGCACGCCGCCCTCGACGGCCTGCAGCGGAAAGATGTGGCCCGGCTGCACCAGGTCGGCCGCCTGCGCGTTGGGCGCCACGGCAGCCTGCACGGTGCGCGCGCGGTCGGCGGCGGAGATGCCGGTGGTCACGCCCTCGGCGGCCTCGATGGAGACCGTGAAGGCGGTGCCCATGCGCGTGCCGTTGCGCGCCACCATGGGCGGCAGGTGCAGGCGCTCGCAGCGCTCGCGCGTCAGCGTCAGGCAGACCAGGCCGCGGCCGAAGCGCGCCATGAAGTTGATGGCCTCGGGCGTGACGTGGTCGGCCGCCAGGATCAGGTCGCCCTCGTTCTCGCGGTCTTCCTCGTCCACCAGGATGACCATGCGGCCGGCGGCCAGCTCGGCCACGATGTCCTGCACGGGCGAGATGCTGGCGACGCCGGCGGGGGCGGCGGGAGTGGGTGTGGAAACGGTCATGGTCAGGTCAGGCAGCCGGCGTACCCGGCGATGCGGCATGGCGCGCCAGGGCGCCGATGGACAAGACGCGCATTATCCGCCCATCGGCGCCGGCGGCTGGCGGGCAGGGCACCCCGGCGCGGCCCGGGATGGGGCTTGAAAACTATCAATATGGTAGCTGCTTGCGCTTTGCCGTGGCTGGCTGCAGGCTGATTTGAGCCTTGGAATTCTTAAATGGGGTCAGATCACAATTCTTGAGATGCGATCTGGCCCCATGGATGCTTGTGCCAGGGATCCCTCATGGCCGATCCTGCCGAGGCATCGGCTTCATCCGATGCGCCGGGTCATTCGACATCCCCGCCCCGCCCACGGCTGGCCTTGATGCGCGAGCGCAGCGCCTTGCCCTGCAGCCGCCGCCGCTGCGACGCCAGCGTCGGCCGGGTGGCGCGCCGCACGGGTTGCACGCGCGCGGCCTCGTCGATCAGCGCCTGCAGCCGCGCCAGCGCCTCGGCGCGGTTGTGCGTGCGGCTGCGCGAGGTCTGGGCCTTGATGACGATCACGCCCTCGCGCGTGACGCGCTGGTCCTGCAGCGCCAGCAGCCTGTGCTTGACCGCCGCCGGCAGCGACGAGCGCGCGATGTCGAAGCGCAGGTGAACGGCGCTGGACACCTTGTTGACGTTCTGCCCGCCCGGCCCCTGCGCGCGCACGTCGCTGAGTTCCACCTCATGAAGGGGCACGGTGTGGCTCATGGTGACGGGCGTGGGTGGGTGTGGATGCGGGCGGATGCTGGCCGCATTGTCGGGGAGCCCGCCGCCAGGATCAACGCGGCGGTCGGCCCGGCCCCCTGATCGCGCCGGCATGTAAGCCGCGTAAGCTGCTGTCGTCGATGGCGCAAGGCGGCTTCGGTCGGCCTACCATCGGCCTGTTGCAACCCCTGCCGTGTGCCTGGGGCGCGCGGCGCCTGTCGTGGAAAGGAGCGTGATGCCCGAGCGAGACCCCGTCGATTTTCGTCCCCCGCAATCTTCGTCCAGGGCCTGGGCCGGCTGGGTCGTGGTGGTGGCGCTGGCCCTGGGCGCGGCCTGGTGGTTCGGCTGGCGGCCCGCCCATGCCCCCCAGGCGCCACCGCCAGCGGCCGATGCCGCCGCGCCCGCATCGGCGCCCGCCGCCCAGACGCCCGCATCCGCGCCCCTGGCCCAGGCATCCGGGCCCGCCAACCCGGTCGATGCGCTGGCGCCCGCCGACACCGCCTTGCCTTCGCTGGCCGACTCGGACGCCACCGTCGCCCAGGCGCTGCGCGATCTTCTGGGCGCCCAGCGCGTGGCCCGGTTCCTGCTGCTCGACGGCTTGGTGCGCCGCGCCGTCGTCACCGTCGACAACCTGGCGCAGCCCCACGCGCCCGCGCGCCTGTGGCCGGTGCAGCCCGCGCCCGGGCGCTTTCTGGTGACGGGCCTGGCCGACGCGCCCACCGCCACCATCGACCCGGCCAACGCCGCGCGCTACCACGCCTTCGTGGACTTTGCCGAGAGCGTGCCACTGGACGCCGCGGTCAAGCTCTACGCCCGGCTGTACCCGCTGTTTCAGTCCGCGTACGAAGAGCTGGGCTACCCAGGCCGCTACTTCAACGACCGCCTGGTGGCCGTGCTGGACGTGCTGCTGGCCACGCCCGAGCCCGCCGGCCCGGTGGCCGTGCAGCTCACGCAGGTCAAGGGCGAGGTGCCGTCCACCCGACCCTGGGTGCGCTACGAGTACGCCGACCCGCAGCTGGAGTCGCTGTCCAGCGGCCAGAAGATGCTGGTACGCATGGGCCCCGACAACGCCCGGCGCCTGAAGGCCGTCATGACCGAGCTGCGCCGCCGCGTGGCCACCGGCGCCGTGGCCAAGGCCAAGGGCGACTGAGGCCGGGCGCTCACGACCTGCGGTTTGCCCGGTTGGCCAAATGCTTGGGCGTCACTGGGCGGCCACTGGAACAAGGCCGTCATTTTTCATGAGCGCGACCAGGGTCGCCTTGTTCGGTGGGCCGCCCGTATTGACTACAGGGAACCTGGCGGATGGAATAAATCGCGGCCTGCCGCAGCGCGTCGGGGGTTGAGCGAAGGGTTAGGCGTCGCCACGCGGAGGTTCGCGGCGCTCATACTTGCGTGGCCGCCGCTGCGCGAAACAGCTCATTGCGGATGAGCGACAGTGCCTGCCCTCTGCGGTTTGCTTCCGCGGACACCGCGGAGGTTGCGGAGATCACAAGATCGAGCGGTGGATGGACCCATATGAACTGACCTCCCCAGCCACTTGCGAGAAAGGTCCGGCTTGGCGAAGGCACAACCCACCACATGTAGCCGTAGGACAGACCAACGGGCCTCCCGCCGGAGTTCTGGGGAGCGACAGCCTGACGCGCATAGTGCTCTGGGATCACTTGAATGCGTGACCACGTTCCGGCGTTCAGGGCGAGCTCTCCAAGCTTTGCCATGTCACGGGTACGCATCCGAAGGCCGCTGAAACCAAGGGTATGGCCGTTGGAACCTTTGGCCCAGTCGAAGGTGCTGATACCCAGTGGCCGAAACAGCGCCTGTTCCGCAAAGCTGGAGGTGGACTGGCCAGTCGCGGCCTCAAGTGCCACGGACAGCAGATTTGCTGAGAGGTTGTCGTAGGCAAAGACAGAGCCTGGGGGCTCGACTCGTTCGCGCTGAAGCAGGAAGGTCGGATCGTCGGCGGTGCCGGGAGCGAAACGCTCTTGAATCCGGAATCCCGCGGTCATGGTGAGTAGATGACGAATCGTGATCGGTGGTAAAGATGAGGCTGTGCCGGCACTCCGGCCGACGCCAAGAAGTTCCCCCACCGGTTGATTGTTGATTCATTTCCAAAGCTGGGCCATTTCGGGACGCATTCACGTTGAAATTTGAGCCACGTTGCCGCTCTATCCTGCTGAATTTTTCAGCACGGGGGAGCAGGAGTGATCAACGTGAGCACATTGAGCAAGTTACGCCGCCTCGTGCTGAGGCAGGACGTGTCGGTGCGCGAGGCCAGCCGGCGCCTGGGCATCTCGCGCAACACAGCCACCAAGTGGCTCAAAGACGGGCAGATGGCCGAACCCCGATACCCGCAGCGGGTGTCGGGCCCCAGCATCCTGGATCCGTACAAGGAGCAGTTGAGCCAATGGCTCAAGGCCGATAGCCATCGCAGCAAACGCGATCGACGCGGGATCAAGGCCATGTTTGAGGCGCTGCGCGCGCAGGGCTACAGCGGCAGCCGAGGGCCGGTCTACGCCTTTGCCCAGCGCTGGCAGCAAGAGCAAGGCAACGCTGCGCGTGGTGCGGGGTTCGTGCCGCTGAGCTTCGAGTTGGGCGAGGCGTTCCAGTTCGACTGGAGCTGCGAGTACCTGTTCATCGGCGGGCTGCGCCGCCGCCTGGAAGTGGCACACACCAAGCTGGCGGCCAGTCGCGCCTTCTGCCTGGTGGCGTACTACAGCCAAGCGCACGAGATGCTGTTCGATGCGCACGCACGGGCGTTCGCCCTCTTCGGTGGCGTGCCCCGGCGGGGCATCTACGACAACATGAAGACCGCTGTGGACAAGGTCGGCCATGGCAAACAGCGCAGCGTCAATGCACGCTTCGAGGCGATGACCGGGCACTACCTGTTCGAGCCGGAGTTCTGCAACCGGGCCGCCGGCTGGGAGAAGGGGGTCGTGGAGAAGAACGTTCAGGATCGGCGCAAGGACATCTGGCGTGAGGCCAGCGAGCGGCGCTGGGGGACGCTTGGTGAACTCAACGACTGGTTGCAGCAGGCCTGCGTGAAGGCCTGGGCTGAGATGAGTCACCCGGAATGGACTCAGCTCACGGTGGCCGATGTCTGGCAGGACGAACGTGCTCGTCTCATGCCCAACCCCCGTGCGTTTGATGGCTACGTGGAGCAGCCGGTACGGGTCTCTGCGACCGCACTGATCCACTTCCAGCGCAACCGCTACAGCGTGCCGTGTGAATGGATTCATGCGGTGGTCAGTCTGCGGGCCTACGCGGATGGCCTGCTGGTGGTCGGGCCCGATGGGCGACAGGTGCGCCTGGCGCGCAGCTTCGAACGTGATCAGACGCTCTACGACTGGATGCATTACATCGCGCTCATCGAGCGAAAGCCCGGCGCGCTGCGCAACGGCGCGCCCTTCAAGACCATGCCCGAGCCACTGCAGGAAATGCAGCGCCAGTTGCTGCGCCACAGCGGTGGCGACAGGGTGATGGCGCAGGTGCTCATGGGGGTGAGCCTGCATGGACTGGAGGCCGTGGTGGTGGCGGTAGAGCTGGCGCTGCAGTCCGGGCGGGTGAGTGCCGAGCACGTGCTCAACGTGCTCTCGCGTCTGAAGGAGCAGCGCGTGCCCGAGCCACCGGTGGCCACGATGCTCAAGCTCAACACGCCGCCACTGGCCAACCTGCAGCGCTACGACGCACTGCGCAACGTCCAGCCTCATGAGGCATCACCGGAGTCCGACCATGCATGACGTCATTGATGCCCTCAAAGCGCTGGGCCTGCACGGCATGGCCAGTGCCTGGCCGGAGGTACTGGGCACCGCCCGCATGAAGTCGCTGGATCATGAGGCCGTGCTGCACCAGCTCATCAAGGCCGAGACCGCTCAGCGTGAGGTGCGTTCCATGGCTTACCAGATGCGCGTGGCGCGCTTCCCTTCGCACCGTGACCTCGCCGGCTTTGACTTCGCCCACGCGCAGCTCGACGAAGCACTGGTGCGCCAGTTGCACACCCTTCGCTTCGTGGAGTCGGCGCACAACGTGGTGCTGGTTGGTGGCCCCGGCACGGGTAAAACCCACCTGGCCACGAGCCTGGGGATCGAGGCCATTCGCATGCATGGCAAGCGGGTGCGCTTCTTCTCAACGGTGGAGCTGGTCAACGCCCTGGAGCTGGAGAAGGCGCAGAACAAGGCCGGGCAAATGGCGCACCGCCTGATGTACGTCGATCTGGTGATCCTGGATGAACTGGGCTACCTGCCATTCACGCAGTCGGGCGGCGCGATGCTGTTCCACCTGCTCTCCAAACTCTATGAGCGAACGAGCGTGGTGATCACCACCAACCTCACCTTCTCGGAGTGGAGCAGCGTCTTTGGAGACGCCAAGATGACCACGGCCTTGCTTGACCGGCTCACGCACCATTGCCACATCGTCGAGACGGGCAACGAGAGCTGGCGATTCAAGCACTCCAGTGCCGCTGGCGCGGCTCCCCCAAAGCAACGCCCAAAGAGCCAGAAAGGAGATCGAAAAACAGCAGACCCGATAGACTTATCCACAACCGAATAGTCAAAGAATCCATCAACCCAGTGGCTCAATATTCAACGTGATCACTGGCTCAGTTGTGCTGATGAATCAACAGCGGTGCAATCGTCCCCAGCTTATCCTATGCCCACAGCAATTTGGACGGCCTAAAACTCCACAGATGGACGTGTCCTCCGTTCCACTCGCCCCCGCTGCGCCGCAGCCGCCTAAGTTGCTGAGTAACTGCGCCAGCGTATCCGGGTGCTGCACTGTTTGGAGTTGACCCACTTTCGTGGACGGGTATTGGTTTGATTCTCAAACCGTTTCGGGTGTTGTCTCGATATGCACGACGGCATCTTCGACAACATCAAACAGGGCTTCGTTGTTCCTTTCAAAGTTCAGGGGTGAGAGGTAGCCCAGGCCGCTGTGACGGCGCCGGGGGTTGTACCAGCCTTCAATCCAGGTGAAGACCGCCATGCGGGCCTGCGCCTTGCTCTGGAAGCTGTTGCGCTCGATGAGCTCGCCCTCCAGGCTGGCGAAGAAGCTCTCAGCCATGGCGTTGTCGTAGGCATCCCCTACCGTTCCCATCGAAGGGCGCACGCTCATCTGTCTGCACCGTTCACCAAAGGCCAGGCTGGTGTACTGGCTTCCTTGGTCCGAGTGGTGAATGACGCCCTTGGCTTTGCGCTGCTCCAGCGCCATGTTCAACGCTGCGAGCACGAGGTCTGCAGTCATGCGCTCGCCCATGGCCCAACCCACGACGCGGCGACTCCAGACGTCGATGACCACGGCCAGGTAGAGGAACCCCATCCAGGTAGGCACGTAGGTCATGTCCGCTACCCACAGCTGGTTCGGGCCACTGGCATGGAAACGCCGGTTGACCAGGTCACGGGCCGGCGTCTGGCGCTTGTCGCGATGGGTGGTCACGGTGAACCCTCGTCGCTTGCTGATGCCTTGAATGCCGGCCGCTCGCATGAGACGCGCCACACGTTGGCGGCTGATGCACACGCCTTGTTCGATGAGCTCGAAGCGCACCCTGGGCATGCCGTAGGACTCGTAGGATTCCTTGTGAATCTGGCGGATACGCTCGGTCATCACGGCATTGGCAATGCTGCGTTGTGAAGGAGCTCGCTCACGCCAGGCATAGAAACCGCTGGCGGAGACGCCGAGCACGCGGCACATGGTGCGAACAGGGAGGTCGGCCTGGTTTGCCATCACGAGTCCGAAGACTTCGTTGAAGTCGCATCGCTGCGACCCGCAAACCAGGCCGTAGCCTTTGCCAAGATGTCGCGCTCCGTCTGGACCTGGCGCAACTGCCGGCGCAAGCGCACCAGCTCTTCCCGCTCGGCAGTGGTCAGGCCTTCCTTGCCGGGCAAAGGCTTGCCCTCGTCAATGGCAGCCTGGCCGACCCAGTTGGTGATGGATTGGGCGGTGACGCCGAACTCGCGCGAGAGCTGCGCGGGTGCGCGGCCGGCTCGAACCAGCTCGACCATCTGCTGGCGGAATTCCGCCGGGTACGGCGGTCGTACTTTGGACATTTGCGACTCCTTGAACACAAAGAATGATGTGTCCACGGATTCGGGTCAACTCCAGTTCCATCCGTACCGAGCAGGCCTACGTGGATTGGGCGCGCCGCTTCATTCTGTTTCACGGCAAGCGCCATCCGCGCGAGATGGGGGCGCCCGCGTGCTGCGTCGCAAGGATCTGGACGCGGGGTTTGGCGCCGTCTGGCAACCTGGTGCGCTGACCGTCAAGTACGCGGCTGTCGTCACCGCCTGGGGCTGGCAGTACGTGTTTCCGAGCACGGTGCGTTTGGCGGACCCGCGCTCGGGGGCGCGGCGGTGCCACCCTCTGCTGGAGCCGTCGGTGCAGAAGGCGGCTTGGGCTCGGAAGCGGTGAGTCGGCCGAGCGTTCAGCCGGCCGGCTCCACGCCCTGCTGCCTGCAGTCGGCCAGATAGTCCTTGACGGCGTGCTCGAACTCGGTGCGAAGCCCAGCCACGGTTTGCCCGTGAAAGCTGATGATGCTGCGAATGCCCAGAATGCGGCCGACGAAGATGTCGTCACGCTCGTCGTATTCGACGCGGGCGGTGTAGCCCTTGAAGGTCATGGTGTTCATGGCAATATCCCCAGACGCTCCAGCAATTCGCGCGCTTCTTCAACCTGGTGGCGTTTGGCTTGTTTTCCAGGATGCGGCGTTCATTGGCATATGACGATAGCAAAAATTGATGGTCATGGAAGGTGCCTTCGGCAAGCTGACAGCAAGGCGCGCTCGCAGGCGTGCGCATGGGGCCGAAGCTGCGAGGGCGCGTTATGAAGGTTGTTGAGCCGTCGCCCACCCACACCCCCCTGGCCGAGCGCCTGCGCCCGCGCACGCTGGCCGAGGTGGTGGGCCAGCAGCACCTGCTGGGGCCGGGCATGCCGCTGCGCATCGCGTTCGAATCCGGCCGGCCGCACAGCTGCATCCTGTGGGGGCCGCCGGGCACGGGCAAGACCACCATCGCGCGGCTGATGGCCGATGCGTTCGACGCGCAGTTCATCGCCATCAGCGCGGTGCTGGGCGGGGTCAAGGACATTCGCGAGGCGGTGGCGCTGGCCGAGAGCGCGCGCGATGGCCTGCAGCGCCAGGCGACCATCGTGTTCGTGGACGAAGTGCACCGTTTCAACAAGAGCCAGCAGGACGCCTTCTTGCCGCACGTGGAGTCGGGCCTGTTCACCTTCATCGGCGCGACGACGGAGAATCCCTCGTTCGAGGTCAACTCGGCCCTGCTGTCGCGCGCCACGGTGTACGTGCTGCAGGCGCTGACCGAGGACGATTTGAAGCAAATCGTGGCCAAGGCCCAGGCGCAGCAAGCGCTGCCAGCTATCGAATCCGGAGCGCTCGAGCGTTTGATCGCCTACGCCGACGGTGATGCGCGGCGGCTGCTCAACACGCTGGAGACGGTGGCCGTCACCGCTGCGGCCGAGCAGCGGAGCGCGGTGGACGAGCCCTGGCTGCTGAAGGTGCTGGGCCAGCAGCTGCGCCGCTACGACAAGGGCGGCGAGCAGTTCTACGACACCATCAGCGCGCTGCACAAGTCGGTGCGCGGCAGCGACCCCGACGCCGCGCTGTACTGGCTGGTGCGCATGCTCGACGGCGGGGCCGAGCCGCGCTACCTGGCGCGGCGCCTGGTGCGCATGGCCAGCGAGGACATCGGCCTGGCCGACCCGCGCGCGCTGCGCCTGGCGCTGGACGCGGCCGAGGTGTACGAGCGCCTGGGCAGCCCCGAAGGCGAGCTGGCGCTGGCCGAATGCGTGGTGTATTTGGCCGTGGCGCCCAAGAGCAACGCGGTGTACAAGGCCTTCAACGCGGCGCGCGCCTTCGTCAAGCAGGACGTGACGCGCCCCGTGCCCATGCACCTGCGCAACGCGCCGACCAAGCTGATGAAGGAGCTGGACTACGGCAAGGGCTACCGCTACGCGCACGACGAGGAGGGCGGCTTCGCGGCGGGCGAACGCTACCTGCCCGAGGGCATGGCCGAGCCCGCTTTCTATCAGCCCGTGCCGCGCGGGCTGGAGATCAGGATCGGCGAAAAAATGGCCGAGCTGCGCCGCCGCAACCGCGATGCCGGCAAGCCCTGAGTCACCACGCGGGCAGTCAAAAAAGTTGTTTCAGTCAAGGGAAAACCCCGCCCTGAACAGGCCGGGCGGGCTGCACCGGCCCGATAAAATCGCGCCACTTTTTTGACCCGTACAACGGTTTGAGCGGGATTCATGTCCGATTGCCCGAGGCGCCCACAAGGCACCCGACGGCCATTGAGTGAACCACGGCGGCCTGGCGACAACGGGCCGTTCGACAGGAGACAAGCGTTATGGACATTCTGTTGCAGCAGATCATCAACGGGCTCGTGCTGGGAAGCATGTACGCCTTGATCGCGCTGGGCTACACGATGGTGTACGGCATCATCCAGCTCATCAACTTCGCCCACGGCGAAATCCTCATGGTGGGGGCGCTCACGGCCTGGAGCGTCATCGGCGGGCTGCAGGCCGCGGTGCCCGGCATGCCCACATGGATCATGCTGCTGCTGGCCACGCTGGCCGGCTGCCTGGCCTCCACCGTCGTCAACGTGCTGGTCGAGAAGCTGGCCTACCGGCCGCTGCGCAACGCGCCGCGCCTGGCGCCGCTGATCACCGCGCTGGGCGTGTCCATCCTGCTGCAGGCGCTGGCCATGATGATCTGGAAGCCCAACGTCAAGTCCTTCCCCTCCATGCTGCCGACCGACCCGTTCTTCATCGGCGAGGCGGTGATCACGCCCACGCAGATCATGATCCTGGTGGTCACCGTCGTCTCGCTGGCGGTGCTGACCTGGATCGTCAACTACACCAACCTCGGCCGCGCGATGCGCGCCACGGCCGAGAACCCGCGCGTGGCCGCGCTGATGGGCGTCAAGCCCGACTTCATCATCTCGGCCACCTTCGCCATCGGCGCCATCCTGGCGGCCATCGCCGGCGTGATGTACGCCTCCAACTACGGCACGGCGCAGCACTACATGGGCTTTCTGCCTGGCCTGAAGGCCTTCACCGCGGCCGTGTTCGGCGGCATCGGCAACCTGGCCGGCGCGGTGGTGGGCGGCGTGCTGCTGGGCCTGATCGAGGCCATCGGTTCGGGCTACCTGGGCACGCTCACGGGGGGCTTTCTGGGCAGCGACTACACCGACATCTTCGCCTTCATCGTGCTGATCTTCGTGCTGACGCTGCGGCCCTCGGGGCTGCTGGGTGAACGCGTCGCCGATCGCGCCTGAGCACAAGGGGTCATCACCATGGTGCAAAAAAACAAGTTCCTGGTCTTCCTGCTGTGCGCGGTGGCGCTGCTGCTGGTGCCGCTGGTGCTGCAGCAGTTCGGCAACGCGTGGGTGCGCATCGTCAACATCGCGCTGCTCTACACCATGCTGGCGCTGGGGCTGAACATCGTGGTCGGCTACGCCGGCCTGCTGGACCTGGGCTACGTCGCGTTCTTCGCCGTCGGCGCCTACCTATACGGGCTGCTGGCCTCGCCCCAGCTCAGCAGCAACTTCGAGTCGATCGCGGCGATGTTCCCCAACGGGCTGCACTTCTCGGTGTGGCTGGCCGTGCCGCTGGCGCTGGTGGTGGCGGCGGTGACGGGGGTGATCCTGGGCATCCCCGTGCTCAAGCTGCGCGGCGACTACCTGGCCATCGTGACGCTGGGCTTCGGCGAGATCATCCGCATCTTCATGAACAACCTGGACCACCCGGTCAACATCACCAACGGGCCCAAGGGCATCAACCAGATCGATCCGGTCCACTTCTTCGGCATCGACTTGTCCAAGCCGCTGCAGCTCGGGGGCTTCCAGGTGGCGTCGGTGTCCTTGTACTACTACCTGTTCCTGGTGGCGGTGATCATCACCGTGATCATTTGCCAGCGCCTGGAGGACTCGCGCATCGGCCGCGCCTGGATGGCGATTCGCGAGGACGACGTGGCCGCCAAGGCCATGGGCCTGAACGTGCGCAACCTCAAGCTGCTGGCGTTCGGCATGGGCGCCTCATTCGGTGGCGTGTCGGGCACGCTGTTCGCGGCGTTCCAGCAGTTCGTGTCGCCCGAATCGTTCAGCCTGATGGAGTCGGTGATGATCGTCGCCATGGTGGTGCTGGGCGGCCTGGGCCACCTGCCCGGCGTGGTGCTGGGCGCGCTGCTGCTGTCGGCGCTGCCCGAGGTGCTGCGCTACGTGGCCGGCCCGCTGCAGCAGATGACCGACGGGCGGCTGGACGCGGCCATCCTGCGCCAGCTGTTCATCGCGCTGGCGATGATCGTCATCATGCTGCTGCGCCCGCGCGGCCTGTGGCCCTCGCCCGAGCACGGCAAGGCCGACCCGGAGCCGGCCGACAGGATCACGCCCCTCAGCGCGCAGGAGAACCCGCCCGGCGTCGACTTTCCGGCCGATGCGGTGCCCGGCAACACCAAGCTGCGCCAGGACGCGGTCAATCCCTGAGCGAAAGACGCAGCCATGAGCAACAGCGACATCGTTTTGAACGTCCAGGGCGTGTCCAAGCGCTTCGGCGGCTTGCAGGCCCTGTCGGACGTGGGCATCACCATCCGGCGCGGCCAGGTCTACGGCCTGATCGGCCCCAACGGCGCGGGCAAGACCACCTTCTTCAACGTGTTGACCGGCCTGTACACGCCCGACACCGGCACGTTCGAGCTGGCCGGCCAGCCCTACAAGCCCACGGCGGTGCACCTGGTGGCCAAGGCGGGCATCGCGCGCACCTTCCAGAACATCCGGCTGTTCGCCGAGATGACCGCGCTGGAGAACGTGATGGTCGGGCGCCACGTGCGCACGCACTCGGGCCTGGTGGGCGCGGTGCTGCGCACCGCCAGCTTCAAGGCCGAGGAAGCCGCCATTCGCAAGCGCGCGCACGAGCTGCTGGAGTACGTGGGCATCGGCAAGTACGCGCACTTTCGCTCGCGCACCCTGTCGTACGGCGACCAGCGCCGGCTGGAGATCGCCCGCGCCCTGGCCACCGACCCGCAACTGATCGCGCTGGACGAGCCCGCCGCCGGCATGAACGCCACCGAGAAGCTCAACCTGCGCGAGCTGATCGACCGCATCCGCAAGGACAACCGCACCATCCTGCTGATCGAGCACGACGTGAAGCTGGTGATGGGCCTGTGCGACCGCGTGACCGTGCTGGACTACGGCAAGCCGATCGCCGAGGGCACGCCCGCCGAGGTGCAGAAGAACGAAACGGTGATCGAGGCCTATCTCGGCACCGGAGGACACTGAGATGGCACAAACGCTTTTGAAGGTTTCGGGCCTGAAGGTGGCCTACGGCGGCATCCAGGCCGTCAAGGGCACCGACTTCGAGGTGCGCGAGGGCGAGCTGGTGTCGCTGATCGGCTCCAACGGTGCCGGCAAGACGACGACCATGAAGGCCATCACCGGCTCGCTGCCGCTGGCCGGCGGCGACATCGAGTTTCTGGGCAAGTCCATCAAGGGCCAGGGCCCGTGGGACCTGGTCCGGCAGGGCCTGGTCATGGTGCCCGAGGGCCGCGGCGTGTTCACCCGCATGACCATCACCGAGAACCTGCTGATGGGCGCCTACATCCGCAGCGACAAGGCGGGCGTGGCGCGCGACTTCGAGAAGATCTTCACCATCTTCCCGCGCCTGCGCGAGCGCAAGGACCAGCTGGCCGGCACCATGTCGGGCGGCGAGCAGCAGATGCTGGCCATGGGCCGCGCGCTCATGAGCCAGCCCAAGCTGCTGCTGCTGGACGAGCCCTCCATGGGTCTGTCGCCCATCATGGTGGACAAGATCTTCGAGGTGGTGCGCGACGTGTATGGCCAGGGCGTGACCATCCTGCTGGTCGAGCAAAACGCCAGCCGCGCGCTGGCGCTGGCCGACCGCGGCTACGTGATGGAGTCGGGCCTGATCTCGATGAGCGGAAGCGGTAAAGACCTGCTGGCCGATCCGAAGGTGCGGGCGGCTTATCTGGGCGAGTGATCGCGCCGACAAAAAAGCCGGTCGCGTGCGACCGGCTTTTTGCTGCCCGGGTGTTTTTACATGCGCTCGAATATGGCCGCGATGCCCTGGCCGCCGCCGATGCACATGGTCACCAGCGCGTATTTGCCCTGGATGCGCTGTAGCTCATACACCGCCTTGACGGTGAGCAGCGCGCCGGTGGCGCCGATGGGGTGGCCCAGCGAGATGCCCGAGCCGTTGGGGTTGACCTTGGCCGGGTCGGCCCCCAGGCCTTTCGTCACGGCGCAGGCCTGGGCGGCAAAGGCCTCGTTGGCTTCGATGACGTCGATCTGATCCAGCTTGAGGCCGGTGCGCGCCAGCACGGCCTTGGTGGCCGGCACCGGGCCGATGCCCATGATCTTGGGGTCGACCCCGGCGTGGGCGTAGCCCACCAGGCGCGCCAGCGGCTTGGCCCCGCGCGCCTTAGCGGCGCCCGCTTCCATCAGCAGCACGGCGGCGGCGGCGTCGTTGATGCCGCTGGCGTTGGCGGCGGTGACGGTGCCGTTTTCCTTGACGAACACGGGCTTCATCTTCTGGAAGTCCTCCAGCTTGGCGCCGGCGCGGAAGTGCTCGTCCTGCGCGAAGGCGACCTCGCCCTTGCGGCTCTTGATCATGATGGGCAGGATCTGGCCGGCGAAGCGGCCCTCGGCCCAGGCGCGCTCGGCGCGCTGGTGGCTTTCCAGCGCCAGCGCGTCCTGCTGCTCGCGCGTGATGCCGAACTCCTTGGCCACGTTCTCGGCCGTCACGCCCATGTGGATGGTGTGGAAGGGGTCGTGCAGGGCGCCGACCATCATGTCGATCAGCTTGGCGTCGCCCATGCGCGCGCCGAAGCGGGTGGCCGGACTGATGTAGGGGGCGCGGCTCATGTTCTCGGCGCCGCCGCCGATGGCGACGTCGCAGTCGCCCAGCAGGATGGCCTGGCTGGCGCTGACGATGGCCTGCAGGCCCGAGCCGCACAGGCGGTTGACGTTCATGGCCGGCGTTTCCTTGGGGCAGCCGCCGTTGATGGCCGCCACGCGCGAGATGTACATGTCGCGCGGCTCGGTGTTGACGACGTGGCCGAACACCACGTGGCCCACGTCCTTGCCCTCGATGCCGGAGCGGGCGATGGCCTCCTTGACCACGGCGGCGGCCAGGTCGACGGTGGGGATGTCCTTCAGGCTGCCGCCAAAGGTTCCGATGGCGGTGCGCACACCGCTGGTGACGACGACTTCACGGCTCATGATGCGAGACTCCTGGGTTGTGGATGATGGAAAAATTCGGCTGCGAGGTCTGCAGTATGCCGTGAACCGGGCGGTTTGTTGCGTTGCAGCATGGCCGGATGGAGGGTTGCACACCACCCGGCCTTGCCGCCGAACCCGATGCCCTCCGTCATCGCGGGGAGCGAGGCGGCGTGGCGTTTAGGCCGGATCGCGCACGTCGGCCACCGGGTTGTGGCCGAAGTCGGGGCGCTGCAGGTAGGCCAGCACGCGCCGGGCGGCGGCTTCGGGGGAGGCCAGCTGGCCCGCGGTCTTGAGTTGCTCGAAGTTGGCGCGGTCGGGAAAGGCCGCGGCGTCGGCGCCGCGCAGATGCACCTGCATGTCGGTGTCGATCACGCCCGGCGCCAGCGAGCACACGCGCGCGCCGTTGGGCTGGCCGGCTTCGTCCAGCGCCACGCAGCGGGTGAACAAATCCAGCCCGGCCTTGGCCGCGCAGTAGGCGGCCTGCGAGGCCATGGGGCGGCGCCCCAGGCCCGAGGAGATGTTGAGCACGCGCCGCTGGCCGCGCCAGGCGCGCGTGGCGTCCAGGAAGGCGGCCGTGAGCAGCATGGGCGCCTCCAGCCCCACGCGCAGGGCGCCCTGGGTGCCTTCGTCGGGCGCGTCGCGCAGCGGGACGATGGCGGGGATGGCGCCGGCGTTGTTGATCAGCGTGACCTGCTCGATGGCGTCGCTGTCCTGGCCGGCCAGCCATTGGCGCAGGCGCGCGCTGGTGGCCGCGGCGTCGGCCAGGTCGACCGGCCATTGCGTGAGGCTGGCGCCGGCGGCCTGGGCCTGCGCCGCCAGCGCGGCGCTGGGGTGGCGCGCCAGGGTGAGCAGCGCGTGGCCGTCGGCCAGCAGCTGCTGCGCCATGGCCAGGCCCATGCCGCGCGAGGCGCCGGTGAGGATGGTGAGGCGGGAGGAGGTGGGGTTCATCCCGCCAATCTACCGCATCGGCGCCGGCTCAAAGCTTGATCGGGCTGATCTTGGCGCCCGTGAGCGACACGCCGACCTCGATGCCGACGTTGTTCATCACGAAGCTGACCACCGGCTGCTTGGCGGTCTCGGAGTCGACCGAGCCGTTGGCGCCGACCTTGCCGATGGCCACCGTGGCGTCGGCGCCGGCGGTCCAGCCCTTGCTGGCCTGGAACTTGGCCAGGGCCTCGCGCGTGCTGAAGATGTAGACCACTGCCTTGGACTGCCCGCCCACCTGCCAGCCGAGCGAGGCGCCGGTGGTGCTGTAGTAGGCCGCCGTATGGCCGCCCACGCGCAGCGCGCCGCGGCCGTGCTCGGCGCCGACGATCAGGGCGCCGCCGATCACCTCCGGGAACACCAGCACGCCGGCGGCGTGTTGCACCATCTCGCGCGAGCCCGGCGCGACGGTGTACAGGCGCTGGAGCGTGGCGTTGACCGCCGCGTCGAGCTTGGCGGCCGTGCTGAAGCTGCTGCTGGATGCCGGCGGCGGCGCATTGTCGAGCGTGGTGGTGCAGCCGGCCAGGCCGGCGGCGCCCAGGGCCAGGGCCAGCACCAGGCTGGTGGAGCGTGGCCGCGCGGGGCCGGAGAGCGTGCGTTTCATGAAAACTCCTCGTTGATGGACACGACCCAGCCACTGTAGGCGATTCGGCCGTCGCATGCCAGCGGCGGGCCGGCAGGCGTCAGAAGGTGTGAATGAATCCGGCGTGCCCGAGCAGACCGCTCAAACGCGGCCGATCAAGGCTGAGTGCCGCGGCTCCAATGGCGCCTGTGCGCCATTGGACGGCACGAAGAAGGCCAGCCTCAGGCTGGCCTGCGCCCTGCAAGGGCAAAGCGCAGACGTAGCTCGGGTTACGGAGAGCATTTGCAACGCCGAGCGGATGCGTTTGGGCGGGATGAGCGGGCATGGCGGGTTCGTTCATATCTTCTCAGAACGGCGGTGGCCGCTGCAGCACCAGTTCGGGGCCGCCCAGGGGGTGCGCCAGCCGCAGCGCGCGGGCGTGCAGCATCAGCCGCGCGGCGCTGTCGGGCGGGCCGTACAGGGTGTCGCCGACGATGGGGTGGCCGATGGCCTGCAGGTGCACGCGCAGCTGGTGCGAGCGGCCGGTGACGGGCTCCAGCGCCAGCCGGGTGGTGTCGCGGGCGGCATCGCGCCGCAGCACCCGCCAGCGCGTGCGGCTGGGCTTGCCGTGCGCGGCGTCGACGATGCTGCGCGGGCGCCGCGGCCAGTCCAGGCGCAGCGGCAGCTCGATCAGGCCCCAGCCGTCGGCGGCCTCGGCGTCGGGCAGCTGGCCGTGCACCAGGGCTTCGTAGCGCTTGTGCACGCGGCGCTCGGCAAAGGCCTGGCTCAGGGCGCGCTGCACGGCCGCGCCGCGGGCCAGCAGCATCAGGCCGCTGGTGGCCTGGTCGAGCCGGTGCACGACGAGCGCATCGGGCCAGCGCCGCTGCGCGCGTGCGCTCAGGCAGTCGGCCTTGTCGGCGCCGCGGCCGGGCACCGCCAGCAGGCCGGCGGGCTTGTCCAGCACCAGCAGGGCGGCGTCCTCGTGCACCAGCCATTCGTCGTCGAATGGGCCGATAGCCCCCGCTGGATCAGCGTAACTAGCTATCATTATGGTAGTCAATAACGCATCGAGCCCAAAGAGCCCTATGGCCGCGGAGCAGGCCCGGTCAGCGATCGCCGTGGCCGGGGTTTCCCCGATCACTGGCGATGCCCCCTTCGAGGGGGCTGAGGTCTGCGGCTCCAGACCTGCCTGCGCAGGTCTGGACAGACCGAAGGGCCGCAGCGTCTGGCGGCAAGCACCGGGCGAAGCGGAACGCAGTCCGCGTAGCCTGGGGGTGGTTCACAGCACCCGGCACAGCTCGAACACCAGGGCCGGCCCCAGGGCCTGGTTCAGCGCCGCGGCCGAGACGTGGCCGGTGGATTCGGCGCCGACGGTGGAGGCGTGAAAGTCGGCGATGCCGGCCTGGTCCTGGATCTCGATGAAGGCCGTGGGCGTGCCGGCGCTTTCCAGCAGCTGCGCGCGCAGCACGCCGACGTCGCGCGGCGCGACGCTGGCGTCGTACACCACGGCGTCGGGCAGGCGCTGCAGGGCCTGCTGGCGCGCCTGGTGCGTGTCCTCGGCGCTGTCCATGATCAGGCCGTAGCCGGCCAGCGCCTGCAGGCACTGGGCGCGCCGCTGCGCGTTGTTGGAGACGATGAGCACGCGGCAGCCCGCGATGCCGGCCGACACGCTGGAGGGCTCGACCTGCTCCTCGGCGGCGCGGCCGATCTGCTCGGGCGTGGCCGCCGGCAGGCTGACGCTGATGCGCACGTGCTGCTCCTTCAGGTCCAGCTCGGTCTGCGCGTCCAGCGCGCGCGCCAGCTGGTGCCACAGCACCCAGCGCACGCCGCGCCAGACGGCCGCCGGCGCGGTGGCGGGCGCGCGGTGCGAGATCACCTGCAGGCGCGGCCGGCCGGTGCTTTGCGAGGACTCCACGCTGATGGCGATGTCGGCGCCCAGCTGGCCCACCCACAGCAGCAGCTCGTCGATGAGCTGGTACAGCAGGCTGGAGTCGGCGTACACCAGCGCCGCCGAAAAGCCCTTGCGCACGCCGATGCGCCGGCGGCGCAGCCAGTCGCTGCGGGCGGTGAGCGCGGCGTGCGCGACGTCGGCCAGGTTGAGCACCTCGCGCCGCTGTGGCGGCGGGTCCTCGCACAGGCGCAGCACGTGCTGCGCGGCCATGCCGGCCTGGCGGGCGCGCTCCACCGCGTCCTGGATCGGCGCCAGGCTGCGCACCAGGCCGGGCTCCAGCCGGTTCAGGCGCGTGAGCTGCTCGTTGGCGGTGTTCAGCGAGGTGGCCACTTCCTCGCCCAGCTGGCGCACCATGTCCTGCCAGGACGGCCCCTGGGGGTCGGCGTCGGGGGCGTGGGCGGCGGCCGGCGATCCGGGCGCGAGCCGGTCCGTCTCCTGCGGAGCGGCGGTGCGGTTCTGCGCGTTGGAAAACCAGATCAAACCCATCGGAGACTCCCTCGTGCGGTTTTGCTGGCTGGCCGGGGTTGTTGGGGGTGAGCGTGCCTTGTATGGCCGCAAAGTATAGGCGGCCTGCGTGGCCGGGTGCCGGGATCGCCGACGGATGAATCAGTGCTTCGGCGTGGGCGCGTTGCGCTGGCGCAGGCCGTGCACCTCGAGCGCGCTGAGCTCGCTGGCCGAGTTGCCCCAGGCCGTGCGCACGTAGCTCAGCACGGCGGCGATCTCGGCGTCGCCGAGCGTGAGCACGAAGGGCGGCATGCCGAAGGGCCGCGGGTAGCCGGCGGTGGCGGCGTTGAAGCCACCGTACAGCACGTGCTGCAGCAGGTTGTCGGCTGGCGCCATGGTGACGGCGCGGTTGCCCGCCAGCGGCGGATAGGCCAGGCCGCCCATGCCCTGGCCCTGCGCGCCGTGGCATTGGGCGCAGTGCTTGTCGTACAGCCTGGCGCCGGCCAGGGCCAGCGGGCTGGGTGTGTGCGGCGCGGGCGCGGCCGGCGCGGTGGCCTGCGGCAGGGCCTTCAGATAGGTCGCCATGGCGGCGGCATCCTCGTCGCTCAGGTACTGGGTGCCGTGCCGCACCACCTCGGCCATGGGGCCGCTGGCGCGGCCGTGTTCGGTGACGCCGGTTTGCAGCAGGCGGGCGATGTCGGCCGTTGGCCAGTCGGCCAGGCCGGCCTCGCGCGCGTCGTGCAGCGAGGGCGCGTACCAGCCCTGCCCGCCCAGCAGGCTGCCGCGCATCTGGCGCCAGTCGGCGCCGCCCAGCGCGTCGCGCGTGGCGTGGCAGGCCGAGCAGTGCGCCACGCCGCGCACCAGGTAGGCGCCCCGGTTCCAGCGCGCGTCCTGCGCCGGCTCGGGCTGCCAGCTGCCGGGCCGGAAGTACAGCGCGCGCCACACCGCCAGCGCGGCCTGCGTGCCGTAGGGCCAGCGCAGCGCGTTGGGCGGGGTGGGCGCGGGGCTGGGGGGCAACTGGCGGAACCAGGCGTACAGCGCGTCGGAGTCGGCGCGCGTGAGCAGGGTGGTGTGCGTGTAAGGAAACACCGGCACCAGCAGGCGGCCGTCGGCCGCGCGGCCGTGGTGCAGGGCGCGCCAGAACGCCGCCGCCGACCAGCGGCCGATGCCGTGCGCGGGGTCGGGCGTGAGGTTGCTGGTGAAGACGGTGCCGAAGTCGGTGGCGATCGGCCGCCCGCCGGCGCCGGTGGCGCCGCCGCGCGCGGTGTGGCAGGCCAGGCAGTTGCCCACGCGCGCCAGGTAGGCGCCGCGCTGCAGCTGGGCCTGCGCGTCGGTCACCGGGATCGGTGGCTGCTCGAGGTCGACGCCGTCGTTGAAGTTGATCTGCCACAGCGCCGCCAGCGCCAGCAGCAGCACGGCCGCGGCAGCGGCCAGGATGCGGGTCAGGCGTTTCACCGGGCGGCCTCTGACGGCAGGGGGGCGCTGCCGCAGCGCAGGTCGGGCGCGGGCGGGCGGTCTTGCGCGGGCGCCGGCGCCGGGTGGGCCTGCGCGGGCACGGGCTGGCTGGCCAGCCAGCTGACGACGGCGTGGGCGTCGGCATCGCTCAGGCGGCGCACCACCTCGGCCATGCAGTCGGGCGCGTGGGCCTGGCGCTGGCCGGTTTTCCAGCCGCCCAGCTGTGCCGTCAGGTAGTCGGCCGGCAGGCCCAGCAGGGCCGGAAAGCGCGGCTGCACGCCCATCAGCGCCTGGCCATGGCAGGCGGCGCAGGCCGGCAGGCGCCGGGCGGCGTCGCCCTGCAGGGCCAGTGTGCGCCCGCGCTGCAGCACGGCGGCGGCCGGCGGCCGGGCCGGCGCGGCGGGGGGCGGGTAGGGCACGTCCAGCGCGGCGAAGTGCCGGGCGATGTCTATCAGGTAGGCGTCGCTCAGCACGTCCACCATGTGGATCATCAGCCCGTACTGGCGCCGGCCGTCGCGAAAGTTGAGCAGCTGGTTGTACAGGTAGCCGGCGGGCTTGCCGGCCAGGCGCGGGTAGTAGCCGTCGGGGCCGGCGCGGCCCTGCTCGCCGTGGCAGGCGGTGCAGGCCATGGTGCGCTGGGCCATGGTGTCTTCGAAGGGGGGCGCTGCCTGCAGCGCGGCGCTTGCCAGCGCGCTGGCGGCCAGCATCACCAAGGTGCGCAAGAGGGCCGGCCGGGGCAGCAGGCGGCCGCGCCCAGCCCTCATCGCACGATGACCTCGCTGCGCCGGTTGCGCGGCTCGGCCACTTCGTCGGGGGTGTCGACGGCGGGTTCGCGCTCGCCCCGGCCCACGGCCATGATGCGGTTGGGGTCGAAGCCGTCGGCGATGATGCGCTCGCGAATGGCGCGCGCGCGCTGCAGCGACAGCGCGTCGTTGCTCTCCATCGAGCCGACGCGGTCGGTATGGCCGGTGACCACGATTTCGCCGCCGGGCCGCGCCCGTGCCTGTGCCAGCACGGCCTCCAGGTTGGCCCGGGACTGCGCGGTCAGCTCGGTGCCGCCGGTTTCGAAATACAGGGTGAAGTCCTGCGCCGACGCCGGCTGCACGGCCAGCAGCGGCCCGTGGCGGGATTTGACCTGCTCGGCGTCGAGCTGCTTCAGGGCGATGGCGCCGCTGCCTTGCACCGCGGCCTCGGCGTAGCCATGGTCCAGGCGTTGGCTGGTGGTGGGGGTGGTCACTTCCACCGCGCCGGTGCCGCGTGCCTGGGGCAGCAGCACGACGCGCGTGGCGGGCGCGGCGCAGCCGGCGCACAGCAGGGCGATCAGGCTGAGGATGCTGGCGGCGCGCATCAGTTCTGCTCCACGATGAAATCGGTGCCACGCACCCCGATCACGGTGGTGGGAGTGGTCACCTTGACCTGTTCGGGCCGCAGCTTGGCGATCAGGCCCGTGACCAGGCGCAGGCTGCCCTTGGCCAGGGCGATCAGCACGTTGCCCTCCTGCGTGGTGGGGTCGAAGTCGAACTGCGCCAGGTCGACGGAGCTGTCGGGGCCGAGTGACAGCACCGTGCCGTCGAGCAGGGTCAGCGCGGCGGCGCTCTTCGGGCCGCTGAGCACGCGGTCGCCGACCCAGATCGGATCGCCCTCCGCAGCCGGGCTGTGGGTGCCTTCGTGCACCCGCGTGACCGTGCCCCGCACGGTCTTGAACGTGCCCTGCCGGCCGTCGCCGGCGGTGTAGGCGGGCGCGCTGGCCGATGCCGCGGGCGCCGCCGCACCGCGCGGTGGCGCGGGTTGTGCCAGCGCCGCGCCGGCCAGCAGCGCCAGCGCAGCCATCGTGCCCAGCGCCGGTTTGGAAAAACCGCTCATCATGCGACCCCCTTCGATGTTCGTTGCGCCAGCGCGGCCGTCGGCAGCGCGGGCAAAAGGTCGATGGTAGCCCACGCGAAGCTTGCAGCGACAATCCGGGCGTGACCGCAAACCCGCCGACCTTGATTCTTGCGCCCATGGAGGGCCTGCTCGACCACGGCCTGCGCACCGTGCTCACAAGGGTGGCTGGCGTGGACCGCTGCGTGTCCGAGTTCATCCGCGTGACCGACCAGCTGCTGCCGCTGCGCAGCTTCACGCGCGTCGTGCCCGAGCTGTTGCGCGGCAGCCGCACGCTGTCGGGGGTGCCGGTGCGTCCGCAGCTGCTGGGCAGCGACCCGGTGTGCCTGGCCGAGAACGCGGCGCGCCTGGCCGAGCTGCGGCCGGCCGGCATCGACCTGAACTTCGGCTGCCCCGCCAAGACGGTGAACCGCCACCGCGGCGGCGTGGTGCTGATGGACGAGCCCGAGCTGATGCACGCCATCGTGGCCGCCGTGCGCCGCGCGGTGCCGGCCGCGGTGCCGGTGTCGGCCAAGATGCGCCTGGGCATCGACGACGACCGGCGCGCGCTGGAGTGCGCCCAGGCGCTGGAGGCCGGCGGCGCCAGCGAGCTGGCCGTGCACGCGCGCACCAAGGCGCAGGGCTACCGGCCGCCGGCGTACTGGGAGTCGATTGCCGCCGTGCGGCAGCAGGTGCGCCTGCCCGTGGTCGCCAACGGCGACATCTGGACGGTGGATGACGCCCTGCGCTGCCGCGCGGTCACGGGCTGCGGCGCGCTGATGCTGGGCCGCGGCCTGGTGCGCCGGCCGGCGCTGGGGCGCGCCATTCGCCGGCACGACGCCGGCCAGGCGGGCGCCGTGGCGGGGCTGGACCCGGCCGTCGCCGCGCTGCCCTGGCCGCGGGTCGTGCCGCTGCTGGCCGAGTTCTGGCAGGACGTGTGCGGCCGCGTCGAGCGCCGCCATCGCGCCGGGCGCCTGAAGCAGTGGCTGAACCACCTGCGGCACGCCTACCCCGAGGCCCAGCAGGCCTTCGACGCGCTGCGCCCGAGCAACGAGCCCGAGGCCATCTCGGCCTGGTTGCTGCAAAATCAAGAGCTGACTGAGCTTGCTGCATGCGGGCCAGAGGCCGAAACCGTCGCATAAACCAAAATCCGCGCGCAATCCAGGAAAGGAACTCTCCATGGCATCCAGCCTGCTGGCCCTGCTCGACGACATCGCCACCGTGCTGGACGACGTTGCCGCCATGACCAAGATCTCGGCCCAAAAGGCCGCCGCCATGACCGACGACGTGGCGGCCCTGACCAAGCTGTCGGCGAACAAGACCGCCGGCGTGCTGGGCGACGACCTGGCGCTGAATGCCCAGCAGGTCAGCGGCGTGGCGGCCAGCCGCGAGATCCCGGTGGTGTGGGCGGTGGCCAAGGGCTCGCTCGTCAACAAGGCCATCCTGGTGCCGGCCGCGCTGCTGGTCAGCGCCTTCGCGCCCTGGGCGGTCACGCCGCTCCTGATGGTGGGCGGCGCCTATCTGTGCTTCGAGGGGTTCGAGAAACTGGCGCACAAGCTGCTGCACCCCAAGGCCGAGGACGACGCGCACGCCGCCGAGCTGGAGGCGGCGCTGGCCGACCCCGCCGTCGACCTGGCGGCGCTGGAAAAAGACAAGATCAAGGGTGCCGTGCGCACCGACTTCATCCTGTCGGCCGAGATCATCGCCATCACCCTGGGCACGGTGGCGCAGGCCGGCTTCTGGACGCAGGTGGCGGTGCTGGTGGGCATCGCCCTCGTCATGACGGCGGGGGTCTACGGCCTGGTGGGCGGCATCGTCAAGCTGGACGATGCGGGCCTGTGGCTGAGCCGGCGCGCCAGCGCCGCCGCGCAAGGCCTGGGCCGCGCCATCCTGGCGCTGGCGCCGTGGCTGATGAAGGGCCTGTCGGTGGCCGGCACGGCGGCGATGTTTCTGGTGGGCGGCGGCATCATCGTCCATGGCGTGCCGGCCTTGCACCACCTGCTGGACGACTGGACCCGCGGCCTGGCGGCGCTGGCCGCCTCGCTCGTCACCCTGGGCTTCAACGCCGTGACGGGCGTCGTCGTGGGCGCGCTCGCGATGGGGGTGGTCAGCTTGGTGGGCAAGCTGCGACCCAAGGCTGCAGCGGCGTCATGATTTTGAACATTTTCGGCCTGTGGCCGGCATACAGCAAGCGCAATTAGCTATCAATAAAATAGTCATCGAAGTCGGCCTTGTCGCCTGCGCGGCATGGCGGGGCCACCGCCGAGGCTAAGATGGCGGCGCGCGGCAGCCTGTGGGGCGTCAAGCTTTCGGCAGTGCCGCGCAGCGTTCTCAGGGCGGGGTGGAAGTCCCCACCGGCGGTATCGGGCCTGCGGCCCGGAGCCCGCGAGCGCCCGTGCCTTCGGCCTGAAGGCGCGGGGTCAGCAGACCCGGTGCGATGCCGGGGCCGACGGTCACAGTCCGGATGAAAGAGAGCGCGACGGCGTGCGGCTGGCGCGTGGGGCAACCTGCGTGCGGCTGCGCGTTCGCCGTGCGCCCTGATTCTGGCAACCCACTCGACTGGAGCTCACCATGAATCAGCCCACCCCATCCCAAACCCCCGCGCGGCCGGCCGGCGCGCCGCCGCGCATCGCCTTCGTGCAGGCCAGCTGGCACACCGACATCGTGCGCCAGGGCCACGCCGGCTTCGTGGCCGAATGCGCGCGCCTGTGGCCGGGCGCGCCACCGGACGTGGCGGTGCATCCGGTGCCGGGCGCGTTCGAGGTTCCGCTGCTGGCCCAGCGCCTGGCGCGCCTGGGCGCGGTGGATGCCATCGTCGCCTGCGCGCTGGTGGTCGATGGCGGCATCTACCGCCACGAATTCGTCGCCCGTGCGGTGATCGACGCCCTGATGCGCGTGCAGCTGGACGAGGGCGTGCCGGTGTTCTCGGTGGTGCTGACGCCCAAGGACTTTCACGAGCACGAGACGCACCGCGCCTTTTTCAGCCAGCACTTCGTGGCCAAGGGGGCCGAGGCCGCGCGCGCCTGCGCGCAGACGCTGGCGGCGCATGCGGCGCTGGATCGGGGTCAGGCGGTCGAGACGATTCGGTCGGCCGATATCCGACCCCGACATCTGTCCGCCGGGGGCTCCACTCCGGGAGCTTGCGCAGCGCTTACTGCTTGACGTAGCACGCGCCCGACGGAATGGACAGATCGGCATAACCTTCCACGTCAGCCGCTGTCGGCAGCACGCTCGGGTTTGCGTCGCCGATCAGGCAAAGCACGGTTTCGCCCTTCTTGGCCAGGATGACGTAGGCCTGCCCCGTGGGGTATGTCCACAGCCCCCAGTTGGCTGCGAGGGTGGCCGTCGCGGCGGAGCGCGAGAACGTCACGCTGCCCGTCGGTGTGGGGACACCCAGGGGCGAGCCACTGCCCGAACAGTTGGTGGCCGCGTAGACCATGAGATCGCGCTCGAGCGACACGCTGTCGGTGCCCGTCTGCGCCACGCGCAGGAGTTGCCGGTTGCCCTTGCCATTGGCCACCACGCACAGACTTTGCACCCAGGTGCCCGCCACGCCGGCCGCGCCTTGGGTCGGGCCCGTGGGTGTCGGGGTTGGCGTGGGCGTCGGCGTTGGCGTGGAACCGGTGACGCAGGTGACCGAGACGTTGCTTACGTCCGCGCTCACGTTGCCGCTGCCGTTGCTGACACCGCACGTCTGTCCCGCGGGCTGCGTCTTCACCGTCACCGCGTACGCCGCGCCCGCTGCGAGACGGCTGGGGAAATTGAAGGTGCCGTTGCTGGTGATGGTCAGATCATCGCCACCATTGTTCTGCAGGACCAGCTGTTTGCCCGAATCCAGCGCCGACACCACGCCGCCGATCTTGTAGGTGGCTGCGCCCGTGTCGCTGCCTCCGTCGCCGCCGCAAGCACTCAACAAGGCAGCGGCGCAGACAGCGGCGATGGTCAGGTCGACGTTGCGTGACCGGTGAGCGCCAATGAATATGGATCGAGACATGGTTTCCTCCAGGTTTTGATGGCTGTTCGCGCGGCGATCCGGCACGCGCGGCAGCTATTGGAGCGAAAACCCGGGCGGCAGAAAACTGGCAGATCTGACAGGGTGCGACGGCTGCTTCTACAGCTTGATCCACCCCAGCGCCAGTGCCTTGACGATCGCATGCTGGCGGCTGTGGCAGCCCAGCTTGCTCATGGCATGGCCCAGGTGGAAGTTGACGGTGCGCTCGGTGATGTGCAGCACCTGACCGATCTCCCAGGACGTCTTGCCTGCCGCCGCCCATTGCAGGCAGTCCTGCTCACGCCGCGTCAGGCGCGGCACATCCTTTTTTGGCGAGGCAGGCTGTGCCACCAGGCGCAGAAACGCTTCGTTGGCATAGGCGCCCAGTGCCGGCATCAGGGGCTGCGCATGCTGCAGCACATCGCGCGTCGCGCGTTGCGGCACGCGGCGCAGACCCGCGCACATCACGGTCAAGCGGCCATCCGCGTTGTGCGTGGGCGTGAAGATGCCGGCGCTGGCGCCGAAGTCCTGTTCCTCACGCGCCATGCGCATGGCTTCGGGGGTGGCGTAGCGGGTGCCGGCATGCCAATGAAAGGGCACGGTGCTGCGCAGGCAGTGCGCGATGCGCGGATCGAATTCGTAGTAACGCCGGCGCGCGTAGTGCGCGTTCCAGGGGTCGGAAATGGTGGTGGAGGCGTCCAGCCTGGGCGCGGTGGACTGCGCTCCACTTCGGTTTTGCAGGCCGAGGACCACGCTGTCAAACCCTGCTTGCCGGCAAGTCTGCGTGAGCAGGTGGGTCAGCTCCGGCACCGATGAAACGGTGAGGAAGCGCTCCAAGGTGGCAAACCAACGATTGATCGTCATGAGGTTGCAACAGCGGGATCGGACCCGCGCGGGAAAATGGGAGTCGGATGAAAAGTTCCCCTGCGCGGGGCGCCCCGGCTTCTCAATCCAGGGCCAGGGTCTTTCGCAATTCCCGCTTCAACAGCTTCCCGCTCGGGTTCTTGGGCAACGCCTTGACGAACACCACGCGCTTGGGGCTCTTGAAAGCTGCCATGTGGGCGTTGCAGTGGTCGATGACCGTGCGCTCGCTCAGATCCTGGTCCTGCTTGACGACGATCACCGCCGTCACGGCCTCCACCCACTTGGGGTCGGGCAGGCCGATGACGGCCACCTCGCTCACCTGCGGCAGGCGGTAGATCATCTCCTCCACCTCGCGGCTGGCGACGTTTTCGCCGCCGGACTTGATCATGTCCTTCTTGCGGTCGACCACGGTGATGTAGCCCTCGTCGTCGATGATGCCCAGGTCGCCCGAGTGGAACCAGCCGCCCTCGAACGCGGCCCTGGTGCGCTCGTCGTCGTGGAAGTAGCCCTGCATCAGGTGCGGCGAGCGGTGCACGATTTCGCCCACCTCGCCCACGGCCACGTCGCGCATGGCGTCGTCGACCACGCGCGTCTCGACGTTGAGGGCGGCACGGCCGGCCGAGCCGGGCTTGCGCAGCTGGTCGTCGGGGCCCAGCAGGGTGGCCAGCGGCGCGATCTCGGTCTGGCCGTACAGGTTCCACAGGCGCAGATGGGGCAGGCGGCGGCTGATTTCCTTCATCACCTCCACCGGCATGATCGAGGCGCCGTAGTAGCCCTTGGCCAGCCGGCTCAGGTCGGTCTGGTCGAACAGCGGCGAGCGCAGCAGCGCGATCCACACCGTGGGCGGCGCGAAGAAGCTGGTGATGCCGCGGTCGGCCATCATCGGCAGCAGGTTGTCGGGCGTGGGCGCGGCGGTGATGTGGTTCTCGGCGCCGATGTAGAGGGACGGGCCGAAGAACACGTCCAGCTGCGCGCAGTGGTACAGCGGCAGGGCGTGCAGGACGACGTCGCCGGCGGCGACTTCGGCGTCGATGCAGCAGCTGACGTACTGCCACAGCACGGCGTCGTGCGTCAGCATGGCGCCCTTGGGCGAGCTTTCGGTGCCGCTGGTGTAGACGATCTGCAGCAGGTCGGTGCTTTGCAGCGGCGTGTCGGGCAGCGGCGCGGTGCAGGCGGCCAGCTCGTGAAAGCTGGCCATGCCGGGCGCGGCGTCGCTCGGGGCCTCGGACGGCAGCCAGACGAAGTCCCTGACCTGCGTGTCCAGCGCCGCGGCGGCGCGCGCCAGCTCGGCCAGGCCGCTGTCGGTGGCCAGCATGCGGGCGCCGGCGTGGCGCAGGATGAAGGCCACCTCGTCGGCCTTGAGCATGAAGTTGATTGGCACCAGCACGGCGCCCAGGCGCGCCAGCGCAAAGCGCAGCGCGGCAAAGCCATGCGAGTTGCGCGCCAGCACGGCCACGCGGTCGCCGTACGCGATGCCGCGCCCGGCCAGCCCTGCTGCCAGGCGGGTGACCAGGGCGTCGAACTCGGCGTAGGTCCAGCGTGTGTCGCCGCAACGCACGGCCAGTTTGTGGGGCACGCGCTGCGCGCTGCGGCGCAACAGGTCGCCCAGGGTTTGACGGCGGGTGATGGGGTTCATGCGCAGGGTCTCCTCTTGGTGTTCGGTTCAGTCGAGCCAGGGGCCGAAGCCCTCGGGCGGTTGAAAGCGCCCGTCGCGCCACAGCAGGCGCGTGGGGTGCGCCAGCACGGGGCCGGCGACCGGGTATTGCGGGTCGCCCGGATAGCACATCATGCGCTCGGCGCCATGCTGCAGGGTGTGCGGCTCCACCAGCGGCGGCGGGCGCGTGCGGGCGTCGGCCAGGGCGGCGGCCACGCTGCCGTAGGACGACAGGTGCAGCAGGCTGAGGATCTGCGGCGGCGCCATGTCGATGCGGCCCTCGCGGTACTCGGCCAGCGCCGCGCGCGGGGTGAGCCAGCGCGCCTCGGTCACCTCGTGGTCGTCCTGCTGGGCCTCCTGCGCGTCGGGCACGGCGGCCAGGAAAAAGCGGGTGTCGAAGCGCCGGTTCATCATCGCCGGGCGGCGCGGCGTGATCCAGCGCGACCAGGGCGCCAGCGCGTGGGTGTCCAGCTGCCAGTCGTGCTGCGCCAGCAGCGTGGCAAAGGGCGTGCCGGCGCGGACGGCGGCCAGGGCCTGCTGGCGCGTGGCCGGCTCCAGCGGCTGGCCGGCGCGCGTGGCCAGCAGCACGCCCGATTCCTCGAACGCCTCGCGCAGCGCCGCCACGAACAGGCCGGCGGCCATGTCCGGGGGCAGCGCCGCCTCGCCCAGGGCCGCATGCAGCGCGGCGGCCGGCGCGTCCAGCCGCGCCTGGGTGGCGGGCGACGAGTCGCCGCGCTCGAGCTTGCCGCCCGGAAACACGTAGGCGCCGCCCAGCACGGCGGACTGGGTGTGGCGGCGCAGCAGCAGCGCCTGCGGGCCGGCCGCGCTGTCGCGCAGCAGCACCACGCTGGCGGCGTCGCGGGGCGGGGTGTCGATGGGGGTGTCGCGCAGGGGCATGGGGTGGCGCGTCGGCGCGGGTAAAGTCGGGATTCCCATTTTGACAAGGAATGCACGACGATGAGCTCAATCGATTTCACGGGCCGTGTCGCCATCGTGACGGGCGCCGGCGGCGGCCTGGGTCGCCTGCACGCGCTGGGGCTGGCCCAGCGCGGCGCCAAGGTGCTGGTCAACGACCTGGGCGGCGCGGTGGACGGCAGCGGCGGCTCGGCCACGGCGGCGCAGAAGGTGGTGGACGAGATCAAGGCGCTGGGCGGCCAGGCCATCGCCAATGGCGCTTCCGTCACCGACTTCGCCGCCGTGCAGGCCATGGTGCAGCAGGCCATGGACGCCTGGGGCCGCGTCGACGTGCTGGTCAACAACGCCGGCATCCTGCGCGACAAGACCTTCGCCAAGATGGAGCTGGCCGACTTTCGCCTGGTGCTGGACGTGCACCTGATGGGCGCCGTGCACACCACCAAGGCCGTGTGGCCCATCATGCAGGCGCAGAAGTACGGGCGCATCCTGATGACCACCTCGTCCACCGGGCTGTACGGCAACTTCGGCCAAAGCAACTACGGCGCGGCCAAGCTGGCGCTGGTGGGCCTGATGCAGACGCTGGCGCTGGAAGGCGACAAGCACGGCATCCACGTCAACTGCCTGGCGCCCACGGCCGCCACGCGCATGACCGAGAAACTGTTTCCGCCCGACATGCTGGACGCCTTCAAGCCCGAGGCGGTGGTGCCGGCCATGCTGGTGGCGGTGAGCGAGCAGGCGCCCACGCGCGCCATCTTCTGCGCCGGCGCGGGCACCTACGAGATGGCCAACGTCACGCTCTCGCGCGGCCTGCACCTGGGCCTGACGCCCGACACGCCCGAGCGCCTGCTGGCGGCGCTGGCGCAGGTGGGCGACCTGGCGGGCCTGAGCGTGCCGGGCAGCGGCGCGGGGCAGGGTGAAAACGAGATGCGCCAGGCCCTGGCGGCGCGGCGCTGAGGTCGCGGTTTCGTGGCGCTGGCCGGGCAAGCACCCGGGCCAGCGCGGGATTGGCGGCCTGTGTTACCGTGCTCGCCCCGCGAAAGCGTGAATGAGGTTCCCGGCCCGGACGCCTGAAGTCCCGGGCATGCCGGGTCTTGCCATGCCGCCGCGCAACCCCAAGTGGCGGCTGTGCCGGGCCCCCTGGCCTGGCGGCAGGCGCGGGCGCCTGGGCCCCATTCCCCTTTCGGATTCACCAAGGACAAGACGATGAACAAGCTGAGGGACCGGCTGGCAGCGCTGTCGGCCGAGCGGCTGCAGGGCATCGGTCGAGGCATCGAGAAGGAAAGCCTGCGCGCGCGGCCCGACGGCACGCTGGCCCTGACGCCGCACCCGGCCGCGCTGGGCGCGCCGCTCACGCACCCGCACATCACCACCGACTACAGCGAATCGCTGATCGAGCTGGTCACCGGCGTGCACCGCGACGCGGCGGCCTGCCTGAACGAGCTGACCGAGATCCACCAGGTGGTGGCCCACGAGATGGCGGCCATCGGCGACGAAAGCCTGTGGGTGGCCAGCATGCCCTGCCGCCTGCCGACCGACGAGAACATTCCGCTGGGGGTGTACGGCACCTCCAACGTCGGGCGCGCCAAGAGCGTGTACCGCATGGGGCTGGGGCACCGCTACGGGCGGCGCATGCAGACCATTGCCGGCATCCACTACAACTGGTCGCTGCCGGGCCTGGGCAACGACGACTACTTCGGCCTGATCCGCAACTTCCGGCGCAACGCCTTCCTGCTGCTGGTGCTGTTCGGCGCTTCGCCGGTGCTGGATGCGCCCTTCGTCGCCGGGCGCGACCACGGCCTGCAGCCGCTGGGCGAGGCCAGCATGTACCTGCCGCACGCCACCTCGCTGCGCATGGGGCGGCTGGGCTACCAGAGCGACGCGCAGGCCTCGCTGAACGTCAGCTACAACTGCCTGGACAGCTACGCCAATTCGCTGGAGGCGGCGCTGACCCAGCCCTATCCGGCCTACGAGGCGATCGGCATCCGCAACCTGGGCGGCGAGTACAACCAGCTGGCCACCACGCTGCTGCAGATCGAGAACGAGTTCTACGGCACCATCCGGCCCAAGCGCGTGATCCGCTCGGGCGAGCGCCCGCTGCACGCGCTGCGCGAGCGCGGGGTGGAATACGTCGAGGTGCGGCTGATGGACCTGGACCCGTTCGAGACCGTGGGCATCCACACCGACACCGCGCGCTTTCTCGACCTCTTCCTGCTGCACTGCCTGCTGACCGACAGCCCGCCCGACACGCCGCAGGAGATCGCCGCGCTCAAGCGCAACCAGCACCTGACGGCCGCGCGTGGGCGCGAGCCGGGCCTGCAGCTCGAGCGCGCGGGCCAGGCGGTGCGCCTGGCCGACTGGGCCGGGGAGCTGCTGGCGCAGCTGGCGCCCATCGCGCAGGCCATGGACCGGGTGGGTGGCGCCACGCGCTACGCCGCCGCGCTGGCGCGGGCGCAGGGCGCGTTCAAGGCCTTCGACGACCTGCCCTCGGCGCGCGTGCTGCGCCGCGTGCGCGAGCAGCACCAGGGCAGCTACATCGACTTCGTGCGCGCCTGCGCGCAGCGCTCGCGCGCCGAGCTGCTGGCGCGGCCCTGTCCGGCGGCGCTCAAGCAGCGCTTCGACGCGCTGGCGACCGAGTCCTGGACCGAGCAAAAGCGCATCGAGGCGAGCGACCGCATGGACTTCGAGACCTTCCGCCGCCAGTACGTCTCGCCCGAGCGCCTGGCGCCTGGCGCGCAGGCCAACATGGACAGCGAAGCGGCCATCTGACGGCACCCGTCACGGCGCGCCGCGATACGACGAATTTGAACGAAATCTGGATTTAGCCCGCATGGAACATGCCCGATAAGCTATCGTTATCGTAGTATTCTGGCGCCGCGGGCTCACAGCTCCTCGATGCGCAGCGGCGGAAAACTCTCCCAGGCCAGGCAGCCCGGGCATTGCCAGAAGTAGCCCTGGGTCTCGAAACCGCAGGCCGCGCAGCGGTAGCGCGCCAGCGGGCGGGCGGCGTGCTCGACCGAGCGCTGCACCGTGGCGTGCGCGCCGTCCTGCGCGAAGGGCTCGTGGGCCAGCCAGCGCGAGGCGGCGATCAGCGAGGGCTCCTGCGCCATGTGGCGCACATAGCCTTCGCGCGCCTGCCCGATCGGGGCGCCGCGCGCCACCTCGGCCTGCACCAGCGCGTCGGCCACGTCCACCGACGGGGCCAGGGCGTAGCCGCGGCCGAGCTGCTCGACAACCTCGGGCAGGCGCCCGGCCAGGCGGGCCAGGCGCACCCATTCGCTGGCGATCAGCGGCACGGCCTGCGGGGCGTGCTCGGCCACCTGCACCAGCTGCTCGTAGGCGCCGACGGCGTCGCCGGCGTCGGCCAGCATGCCGGCCAGCTGGATGCGCGGGCGGGCCGCCTGGGGCGCGCCGGCGATGGCCTCGGCGAGCAGCTGGCGCGCGGTGGCGGCGTCGCCCTTCTTGTGCAGCGCCTGCGCCGCCTGCTCGCACTGGTAGTGCGCCAGCCGGGCGCTGAAGTCGCCGTGCCCGGCCTGCTGCAGGCGCCGCGCGACGTCGGCTGCCTGCGGCCAGCTGCGCGAGCGCTCGTGCAGGCTCAGCAGCGTCAGCCAGGCCTGCTCCTGGTAGCGGGTGCCCTCGAGCTTGTGCAGCGCGGCCTCGGCGCGGTCGAGCAGGCCGGCCTTGAGAAAGTCCTGCGCCAGCGCGTGCTGCGCGCGCTCGTGGTCGCCCTTGCTCAGGTCGGCGCGCGCCAGCAGGTGCTCGTGCACGCGCACCGCGCGCTCGGTCTCGCCGCGGCGGCGAAACAGGTTGCCCAGGGCGAAGTGCAGCTCGGAGGTGTCGGGGTCCTTCTGCACCGCCTCGATGAAGGCGTCGATGGCCTGGTCCTGCTGCTCGTTGAGCAGGTAGTTCAGGCCGCGGAAGTAGGCCTTGGGCGCCTGGCGGTCCTCGATGCGCAGCTGGCGCAGGTCCAGCCGCGAAGCCAGCCAGCCGAGCGCGAAGACGATCGGCAGGCCCAGCAGGATCCAGGTGAAGTCAAATTCCATCGGGTGGCGCCATGGGGGCTTGGCCGGCCGGGGCCGATGATGTGGGAGCGGCAGGCGGCGTGGGCGCGGCGGGTGTGCGCCGTGCCCACCAGCCGGGCAGCATGCCCAGCACGCCCACCACCATGCCCAGGGCAAAGGCGGCCAGCACGATCAGGGTCACGGGGGCGCGCCACTGGTGCCCGAACGCCAGGTGCACCGTGGCGTCCTGCTGGTTGTTGAGCGCGAACGCGAACAGGGCAAAAAAAACGGCTGCCTTCAGTATCCACTTCAGCAGCCGGATGAGTCCGGTCATGGATTCCCCTTGCGGAATCCGCGAATTTTAGCGGCTGGGGGGCGCTTCGATCGCCTGGCGCAGGGCCTTGCCGGGCTTGAAGTGCGGCACGCGGCGCTCGGGGATGGGCACGCTCTGGCCGGTGCGCGGGTTGCGCCCCATGCGCGGCGGCCGGTGCGTGACCGAGAAGCTGCCGAAGCCGCGGATTTCGATGCGATGGCCGCGCACCAGCGAGTCGCCCATGGCCTCCAGGATGGCCTTGACGGCGCTGTCGGCGTCGCGCTGGGTCAGTTGGCCGAAGCGCTCGGCCAGTTGCTCGACGAGGTCGGAACGGGTCATGGTCGGATCGGTGGTGAACAGGCCCGGCGGCGCGTGCCGCCGGGCCTGCCACGCGAGCTTACTTCGACTCGTTGTTGTCCAGCTTGGCGCGCAGCAGGGCGCCCAGGCTGGTGGTGCCGGCGTTGCCGGTGGACTGGCTCAGGCTGGCCATGGCTTCCTGCTGGTCGGCGGCGTCCTTGGCGCGCACCGACAGCTGGATGTTGCGGCTCTTGCGGTCGACGTTGACCACCACGGCGGTCACTTCGTCGCCCACCTTCAGCACCTGGCTGGCGTCTTCCACGCGGTCGCGGCTGATCTCGGAGGCGCGCAGGTAGCCCAGCACGTCGTTGCCCAGGTCGATCTCGGCGCCACGCGCGTCCACGGTCTTGACGGTGCCGGTCACGCTCTGGCCCTTGTCGTTGACGGTGACGAAGGTGGTGAACGGGTCCTGGTCGAGCTGCTTGATGCCCAGGCTGATGCGCTCGCGCTCCACGTCGACGGCCAGCACGATGGCTTCCACGTCCTGGCCCTTCTTGTAGTTGCGCACGGCGGCTTCGCCGGGCTCGTTCCAGGACAGGTCGGACAGGTGCACCAGGCCGTCGATGCCGGCGGCCAGGCCGACGAACACGCCGAAGTCGGTGATCGACTTGATCGGGCCGTGCACGCGGTCGCCGCGCTTGGTGTTCTGCGCGAACTCCTGCCACGGGTTGGCGCGGCACTGCTTCATGCCCAGGGAGATGCGGCGCTTGTCCTCGTCGATCTCCAGGATCATGACCTCGACCTCGTCGCCCATGGAGACGATCTTGCTGGGGGCCACGTTCTTGTTGGTCCAGTCCATCTCGGACACGTGCACCAGGCCCTCGATGCCGGGCTCCAGCTCGACGAAGGCGCCGTAGTCGGCGATGTTGGTGACCTTGCCGAACATGCGCGTGCCCTGCGGGTAGCGGCGGCTGACGCCCAGCCAGGGGTCGTCGCCCATCTGCTTGAGGCCCAGGCTGACGCGCTGCTTCTCGGTGTCGAACTTGAGGATCTTGGCCGTGATTTCCTGGCCGGTCTGCACCACCTCGCTGGGGTGGCGCACGCGGCGCCAGGCCATGTCGGTGATGTGCAGCAGGCCGTCGATGCCGCCCAGGTCGACGAAGGCGCCGTACTCGGTGATGTTCTTGACCACGCCGTGCACCACGGCGCCTTCCTTCAGGGTCTCCATCAGCTTGGCGCGCTCTTCGCCCATGCTGGCCTCGACCACGGCGCGGCGGCTCAGCACCACGTTGTTGCGCTTGCGGTCGAGCTTGATGACCTTGAACTCGAGCGTCTTGTTCTCGTAGGGGGTCAGGTCCTTGGTGGGACGGGTGTCGACCAGCGAGCCGGGCAGGAAGGCGCGGATGCCGTTGACCAGCACCGTCAGGCCGCCCTTGACCTTGCCGCTGGTGGTGCCGGTGACGAACTCGCCCGACTCCAGCGCCTTTTCGAGCGCCAGCCAGGAGGCCAGGCGCTTGGCGGTGTCGCGGCTGAGGATGGTGTCGCCGTAGCCGTTTTCGATCGAGCCGATGGCCACCGGCACGAAGGCACCGGGTTCGACGTCGATCTCGCCCTGGTCGTTCTTGAATTCCTCGATCGGGATGTAGGCCTCGGACTTGAGGCCGGCGTTGACGACGACGAAGTTGTGTTCGACGCGCACCACCTCGGCGGGGATGACTTCGCCCGGGCGCATGACGGTGCGCTGCAGGGACTCTTCGAACAGGGCGGCAAAAGATTCAGACATGAGGGTTTCCTTGTCCACGCACGCAGGTTTGCGACGGCACGATTGCAATCGCTTCGAAGACTGTGTGGCGGAAGGGTGTACGGCAGGGGCCGTGGTTTGCGGTTGAAAAACCAGTCGGCCCGGTGCACGCGGAATGTGCGAAGGGAAGCCGGCTGGAGCCATGCGAACACCCGCTGGGCGGGTGTTCGTTTTGAGGGCCTCGCGGATTCGCCGGGCGAATCAGAAAGGCTGCCTCGCCTGCCACCAGGACAGCACCTGCGCAACCGATGACTCGATCGACAGCTGCGAGTTGTCCAGCAGCAAGGCATCCTGCGCGGCCTTCAGGGGGGCCGCCGCGCGGTTTTGGTCGCGGGCGTCGCGCTCCTGCAGGTCGGCGCAAAGGGCGTCCAGTGTAACGGAAATGCCCTTGGAAATCAATTGCTTGTGGCGGCGCTCGGCGCGCTGGCGCGCGTCCGCCGTCAAGAACACCTTCAGCGGCGCCTGGGGGAAGACCACGGTGCCCATGTCGCGCCCGTCGGCCACCAGCCCAGGCAGGCGGGCGGCATCCTGCTGCAGCGCCAGCAGGGCGGTGCGGACCAAGGGCAGGGTGGAGACGCGCGAGGCGTCCATGCCGGCCTGCTCGGTGCGGATGGCCTCGCTCACGTCGGCGCCGGCCAGCCACACGCGCTCGCCGTCGAAGCGCACGGGCAGGATGCGGGCCAGATCGGCCAGCGCGGCTTCGTGCGCCGGCTCGGGCGCCAGGCCCTGCTGGCGCGCGGCCAGGCCCAGCACGCGATAGAGCGCGCCCGAGTCCAGGTAGTGCCAGCCCAGCTGCTGCGCCACGCGGCTGGCCAGCGTGCCCTTGCCCGAGGCGGTGGGGCCGTCCACGCAGATCACCGGCACCGGTGCGGCCGGCTCGGCGATGGCAAACAGGGTCTCGAAATAGTCCGGGAAGGTCTTGGCCACGCACCGGGGGTCTTCGATGCGCACCGGCAGCCCGTCGGGGTTGAAGGCCGCCAGCGAGGCGCACATGGCCATGCGGTGGTCGTCGTAGGTGGCCATGGAGGCGGCGCGCCACGCGCCCGGCGCGATGGGCGTGATGCGCAGCCAGTCCGGCCCTTCGTCGATGGTGGCGCCCAGCTTGCGCAGCTCGCAGGCCATGGCGGCCAGGCGGTCGGTCTCCTTCACGCGCCAGCTGGCGATGTTGCGCAGGGTGCTGGGGCCGTCGGCAAACAGGGCCATCACGGCCAGCGTCATCGCGGCGTCGGGGATGGCGTTGCAGTCCAGGTCGATGGCTTTCAGCGGCCAGGCGCCGCGGCGCACCTGCAGCCCGTTGGGCCCGCCCGTGATGTCGGCGCCCATCTGCCGTGCGGCGTCGACGAAGCGGATGTCGCCCTGGATCGAGTCCAGGCCCACGCCCTCGATCTTCAAGCCATTTTGGCCTTCAGCCGTCACCGACAATGCGCCAGCAGCTATGAAATAACTAGCAGACGAGGCGTCGGCCTCGACGTGGATCTCGCCCGGCGACCGGTAGCGGCAGCCGTGCGGGATGGTGAAGCGCTGCCAGCCCTGACGCTGCACCGCCACGCCAAAGCGCGCCAGCAGCTGCAGCGTGATCTCGATGTAGGGTTTGGAAATCAGCTCGCCCTGCACCTCGATCACGATGCCGCCCGCCGGGGCCTGGTCGGCCGCCAGCGGCAGCGCCATCAGCAAGGCGGTGAGGAACTGGCTGGAGACGTCGCCGCGCACCGGGATGGGCCGGTCGAGCCGCAGCGTCGGCATGCCGATGGCCAGCGGCGGATAGCCCGGCTGGCCGCTGTAGTCGATGCGGCAGCCCAGCGCGCGCAGGGCATCGACCAGGTCGCCGATGGGGCGCTCGTGCATGCGCGGCACGCCGTGCAGGCTGTACTGGCCGCCCAGCACCGCCAGCGCGGCGGTGAGCGGGCGCATGGCCGTGCCGGCATTGCCCAGGAACAGATCGGCCTGGCGCCGCCGCGGGCCCTGGCCGATGCCGTCGATGGTGGCGCGCGTGCCCGCCAGCGTCACGCCGCAGCCGAGCTGGCGCAGCGCCTGCAGCATGACCTGGGTGTCGTCGGAGTCCAGCAGGTCGTGCACCACGGTGCGGCCTTCGCACAGCGCGGCCAGCAGCAGCACGCGGTTGGAGATGCTCTTGGAGCCGGGCAGACGCACGCTGCCGTGCACCGCGCGCAGGGCAGGCACATCGAGAAAGGGCAGGTCGTACACGGGATGAGCAGGGTGGGGCGCGGGCCACGTTGGGCGCGCCGGGGTTTACTGCGCGCCGGGGGCAACCCGCCAGGTGGCGCGGCTGTGGCTGGCCTGGGTGATGAGCTGCTCCAGCGCGTCGGCCTGGCCGGCGGCGATCAACTGCTCGAACTGGGCCAGCGCCTGCTGGAAGTGGCGCGTCTGCGCCGCCAGCTCCTCGCGGTTGGCGATCAGCACGTCGCGCCAGACCTGCGGGTCGCTGGCGGCAATGCGGCTGAAGTCGCGAAAGCCGGGGCCGGCCAGCGACAGGTAGTCCTTGCCATGCGGCTGGCCGGTGAGGCTGTTCATCAGCGCGAAGGCGATCAGGTGCGGCAGGTGGCTGACGGCGGCGAAGGCGGCATCGTGCGACTCGGGCGACATGCTGAACACGCGGCAGCCCAGTGCCTTCCACAGCGCCGTGGCCTGCTCGATCTTGCGCGTCAGCGTGCGCTCGATCGGCGTCAGGATCACCTGCTTGCCGTGGTACAGGTCGGCATCGGCGTTCTCGACCCCGGCCACCTCGCGCCCGGTGATCGGGTGGCAGGGCACGAAGGAGCCCACGCCGGTCTTGAGCGTGCGCCGCGCGGCATCCACCACGTCGCGCTTGGTCGAGCCGACGTCGATGACCAGCATCTCGGGCGTGAGCAGGTGGCGGATGGACTTGAAGGTGGCCTCGGTGGCGGCCACCGGCACGGCCAGCAGCACCAGGTCCGAGCCCGACACCGCCTGCAGCGCCGAGGGCGCCTCGATGTCGATCACGCCCATCTGGCGCGCGCGCTCGGTGGTGGAGGGCGACTTGCTGTAGCCCACCACGCGGCGCACCAGGCCCGCGCGCTTGAGCGCCAGCGCGAAGGAGCCGCCCATCAGGCCGCAGCCGATCAGTCCGAGTTGTTCAAACATCGTTTCCCAGGGGGTAGGCGCCCAGCACCTTGTAGAACGCGCACAGCTGGCGCAATTCACCCAGCGCCGCGTCGATGTGCGGCTCGCTCGGGTGGCCGGCGATGTCGATGTAAAAGTAGTATTCCCACTGGCCCGACTTGGCCGGGCGCGACTCGAAGCGCGTCATGCTCACGCCGTGCTTCTTCAGCGGCGTCAGCATGTCGTGCACCGAGCCGGGCTTGTTGGGCACCGACACCACGATGCTGGTGCAGTCGCGCCCCGAGGGCACCGGCATGCTGAGCGTCTGTGGCAGGCAGACGACGGCAAAGCGCGTGCGGTTGTAGGCCTCGTCCTGCACCGCGTGGGCCACGACGTGCAGGCCGAACTGCGCGGCGGCGCGCTCGCTGGCCAGGCTGGCCCAGGCCGGGTTGTCGGCCGCCAGGCGCGCGCCCTCGGCGTTGCTGGAGACCGCGCGGCGCTCGGCGTGCGGCAGGTGCTGCGACAGCCAGCGGTGGCACTGCATCAGCGCCTGCGGGTGCGCCATGACGACCTCGATGCCATCCAGCCCGGCCGTGCGCCGCAGCAGGTTGTGGCGCACCAGCAGGCTGACCTCGCCGATGATGTGCACCGGCGAATGCAGGAACAGGTCGAACGAGCGCGCCACCACGCCCTCAGTCGAATTCTCGACCGCCACCACGCCGAACTGCGCCGTGCCGGCGGCCGTGGCGTGGAACACCTCGTCGAAGCTCTGGCAGTAGATCAGGTTGGCGGCGCTGCCGAAGAACTCGACCGCCGCCTGCTCGGTGAAGGTGCCCTCGGGGCCCAGCACGGCCACGCGCTGCGGCACCTCCAGCGCCAGGCACGCGGACATGACCTCGCGCCAGATGGCGGCCACGTGCTGGTTGAGCAGGGGGCCGGGGTTGGCCCGCTGCACCTTGGCAATCACCTGGGCCACCCGGTCGGGGCGGAAAAACGGCGTGCCTTCCTGGCGCTTGAGCGCGCCCACCTCCTCGGCCACGCGGGCGCGCTCGTTGAGCAGGGCCAGCAGCTGGTTGTCCAGGGCGTCGATGCGCGTTCGCAGCTGCGCCAGGGCCTCGGTTTGGATGGGGGTGTTGCTCATGCCGGGTCAAAAAAGCGCCGGCCGTCGAGGCCGGCGCCCAAAGGACAAGGGGGGTTTACTTCTTCTTGCCGTTGGTGGCGGCGCCCGAGGCGGGTGCGGTAGCCGGTGGGGTGGCCGGCACGCCCACGATCTTGGTTGCGGCGGCGTCGAAGGACTTGACGTTGGTCTCGACCGTGGTGCGCGTGGCGTCGATCACCTTCTGCGCCCAGGCGTTGCCCGCGTCGGCGCTGAGGCCCTGGAATTTGAGCGCGGCGGGCGACTCCATGTAGGCGATGATGGTCTTCATCTCGTCTTCGCTCAGCTTGTCCATGAACAGGGGCACCAGCGCCGTTTCGGCGGCCTTGCCCACCTGCGCCTCGATCGCCTTGTGCGTGTTGTCGGCGAACTTCTTGAGCTCGACGTCCAGCTTGTCGCGCACGTCTTTCTGGCGCGCCGGCGGCACGGACTCGTCCAGGCGCTGCGACCAGGTGGACAGCGGCAACTGCACCGCGTCGGCCGTCAGCTGGTTGGCCATGGCGGCGCCGTCGGATTTGGCCTGCATCTGCGCCAGCTTGGTGGCCAGGGTCTTCTTGGCGTCCTGCGCGCTGGCGCCGGTGGAGACGGCGCAGAGGGCCACGAACAGGGCCGTTGCCGACAGTTTGGAAAGGGAAGTCTTCAAGATGGATTACTCCGTGGGTTCAGTGATTGAGGGGTCGTCGCCCGCCTCCTGGGCGTCATTTTCCACGATGCGCTGCAGGCCGCTCAGTTGCGTGCCTTCGTCCAGCGCGATCAGGGTCACGCCTTGCGTGGCACGGCCCATCTCGCGGATCTCGGATACGCGGGTGCGCACCAGCACGCCCTTGTCGGTGATGAGCATGATCTCATCGTCGGCGGCGACCAGCGTGGCGGCCACGACCCGGCCGTTGCGCTCGCTTTGCTGGATCGCGATCATGCCCTTGGTGCCGCGGCCGTGCCGCGTGTATTCGGTAATGTTGGTGCGCTTTCCGTAACCGTTTTCGGTGGCGGTGAGCACGCTGGTACGGGCGTCGGTGCCGGCCTGGTCGGTGCCGGCCTCGCCCTCGGCCACCAGCATGGCGATCACGCTCTGGCCGTCCTCCAGCGACATGCCGCGCACGCCGCGCGCGCCGCGGCCCATGGGGCGCACGTCGTTCTCGTCGAAGCGCACCGCCTTGCCGCCGTCACTGAACAGCATCACGTCGTGCGCGCCGTCGGTCAGCGCCGCGCCGATCAGGTAGTCGCCCTCGTCCAGGTCGACCGCGATGATGCCGGCCTTGCGCGGGTTGCTGAACTCCGACAGCATGGTCTTCTTGACGGTGCCCATGGACGTGGCCATGAACACGTAACGGTTGTCCGGAAAGCTGTGCATCTCGCCCGTCAGCGGCAGCACCACGTTGATTTTCTCGCCCTCGGCCAGCGGGAACATGTTGACGATGGGCCGCCCGCGCGAGCCGCGCGAGCCCGAGGGCACCTCCCACACCTTGAGCCAGTACACCCGCCCGCGGTTGGAAAAGCACAGGATGTAGTCGTGCGTGTTGGCGATGAAGAGCTGGTCGATCCAGTCGTCCTCTTTGGTGGCCGTGGCCTGCTTGCCGCGCCCGCCGCGCTTTTGCGCCCGGTATTCGGACAGGGGCTGCGCCTTGATGTAGCCGGTGTGGCTGAGCGTGACCACCATGTCGGTGGGCGCGATCAGGTCCTCGGTGGCCAGGTCCTGCGCATTGGGTTCGATGGTGGAGCGGCGCGCGCCGGCTTTGGTCTGGCCGAATTCGGTGCGCAGCGCGGTCAGTTCGTCGGCGATGATGGTCGAGACGCGTTCGGGCCGCGCCAGGATGTCCAGCAGGTCGTCGATCTGCGCCATCACGTCCTTGTACTCGGCGATGATCTTGTCCTGCTCCAGCCCCGTCAGGCGCTGCAGGCGCATCTGCAGAATCTCTTGCGCCTGCGTCTCCGACAGGCGGTACAGGCCGTCGGCCTGCAGGCCGCATTGGCGGTCCAGGTCGTCGGGCCGGTAGTCGTCGGCGCTGATGAGCACGCCATCGGCGCGCGTGCGGGTCAGCATCTCGCGCACGATCTGGCTGTCCCAGCTGCGCGCCATCAGCTCGGCCTTGGCCACCGGCGGCGTGGGCGCCTGCCGGATGATGCGGATGAACTCGTCGATGTTGGCCAGGGCGACCGCCAGGCCCTCCAGCACGTGGCCGCGCTCGCGCGCCTTGCGCAAGTCGAACACGGTGCGCCGCGTCACCACCTCGCGCCGGTGCTGCAGGAACACGCCGAGCAGGTCTTTCAGGTTGCACAGGCGGGGCTGGCCATCGATCAGCGCCACCATGTTGATGCCGAAGGTGTCCTGCAGCTGCGTCTGCTTGTATAGGTTGTTCAGCACCACCTCGGGCACTTCGCCGCGCTTGAGTTCAATCACCAGGCGCATGCCCGATTTGTCGGACTCGTCCTGAATGTGGCTGATGCCCTCGAGCTTTTTCTCGTGCACCAGCTCGGCCATGCGCTCCTGCAGTGTCTTCTTGTTGACCTGGTAGGGCAGCTCGTCGACGATGATGGCCTGGCGCTGGCCGCGGTCGATGTCCTCGAAGTGGCACTTGGCGCGCATCACCACGCGGCCGCGCCCGGTGCGGTAGCCGTCCTTCACGCCCTGGATGCCGTGGATGATGCCGCCGGTGGGAAAGTCCGGCGCCGGGATGATCTCCATCAACTCGTCCAGGCCGGCCTCGGGCGCGCGCAGCAGGTGCAGGCAGGCGTCCACCACCTCGTTCAGGTTGTGCGGCGGGATGTTGGTGGCCATGCCCACCGCGATGCCGCCCGAGCCGTTGACCAGCAGGTTGGGCAGGCGCGTGGGCAGCACCAGCGGCTCGGTCTCGCTGCCGTCGTAGTTGGGGCCGAAGTCGACCGTCTCCTTGTCGATGTCGGCCAGCATCTCGTGGGCGATCTTGGCCAGGCGGATCTCGGTGTAGCGCATGGCGGCGGCGTTGTCGCCGTCCACCGAGCCGAAGTTGCCCTGGCCGTCCACCAGCATGTGGCGCAGCGAAAAGTCCTGCGCCATGCGCACGATGGTGTCGTACACCGCGCTGTCGCCGTGCGGGTGGTACTTGCCGATCACGTCGCCGACGATGCGTGCCGACTTCTTGTACGGCCGGTTCCAGTCGTTGTTCAGCTCGTGCATCGCGTACAGCACGCGCCGGTGCACGGGCTTGAGGCCATCGCGCGCATCGGGCAGGGCCCGGCCCACGATCACGCTCATGGCGTAGTCCAGATAGCTTCGCCGCATCTCCTCTTCGAGCGTGACCGGGAGGGTTTCCTTGGCGAATGAAGTCATATATATGCAGGCGGGCCGTGCGGGCGAAAATCAATGATTTTAGGGGCTTTGAGTTGTTGCTTGAAGGCAACGGAACAGCGGATTTCCGGCCCGGCCGCAGGCTTGCGGGCCTTGTTTGCTTCGGTTTGCGCGGGGACGTGTGGCACAATCAATTTCAGCGTTTTCGGTGGTGGTCACTTGAAGCGTCCGTTTTTCGCAGCCCGGCTGCGGCTTTTTCCCATGAGGAGAATCATGAACAAACTGAACAAAATCGCGGTCTTGTTTGCCTCTGCTGCCATCGCTACGGCCGCTGTCGCGCAAGTGAAGGCTGCCAATGGCGGCAACGTCGTCGACAACTGGCAAAACGGCACCGGCGAGCTGGTCTGGAAGAACGGCACCAACGAACTGTGCTGGCGTGATTCCAGCTGGACGCCCGCCACGGCGGCCGTCGGCTGCGACGGCGCCCAGGCCGCGCCCAAGGCCGCGCCTGCTGCCCCGGCTGCTGCTCCCGCCCCGGCCGCTGCCCCGGCCCCGGCTGCTGCCCCGGCTCCTGTCGCCGCCCAGAAGGTCACTTTCGCCGCGGATGCGTTCTTCGATTTCGACAAGGCCGTGCTCAAGCCCGAAGGCCGCGCCAAGCTGGATGACCTGGTCAGCAAGATCAAGGGCATCAACCTGGAAGTGATCATCGCCGTGGGTCACACCGACTCCATCGGTTCGGTGGCCTACAACCAGAAGCTGTCGGTGCGCCGCGCCGAAGCCGTGAAGGCTTACCTGGTGTCCAAGGGCATCGAGCGCAACCGCGTGTACACCGAAGGCAAGGGCAAGTCCCAGCCGATCGCCAGCAACAAGACGGCCGAAGGCCGCGCCAAGAACCGCCGCGTCGAGATCGAGGTGGTTGGCACCCGCGCCAACTGATCGTTGGGTCGCTGATTCCGGTTTGTTCCGGAATCATCCGCAAAAGCCTTGGGGGTGCAAGCCTCCAAGGCTTTTTGTTTGGCTGAATGGCGCGGTGTCTTTGCGCCGGGCCAGGCGAGGCCCGGTCGGTGGCGTGGGACAATCGCGCCATGTCCGCAAGCAATGTCGATCAGGCCGAACTGGCCAAGTTTTCCGCGCTGGCCCACCGCTGGTGGGACCTGGAGGGCGAATTTGCCCCCCTGCACCAGATCAACCCCCTGCGCCTGGACTGGATCGACCGGATTCATCCCCTGAGCGGCACGCGCGTCGTCGACGTGGGTTGCGGCGGCGGCATCCTGGCCGATGCCATGGCCCGCCGCGGCGCCGACGTGCTGGGCATCGACCTGGCGGAAAAATCCCTCAAGGTGGCCCAGCTGCATGCCCTGGAGGCGCAAACGCCGCGCGTGGCCTACCGCACCGTCGCGGCCGAAGACCTGGCGACCCAGGAGCCGGGCACGTTCGACGTCGTCACCTGCATGGAAATGCTGGAGCACGTGCCCGATCCCGCCTCGGTGGTCCGGGCCTGCGCGGCGCTGGCCAAGCCGGGCGGAACGGTGTTTTTCTCGACCATCAACCGCAATCCGCGCTCGTTTGCGCTGGCCATCGTGGGTGCGGAATACGTGCTGGGCCTGGTGCCCCGCGGCACGCACGAGTACGCGCGCTTCATTCGGCCCAGCGAACTGGCGCGGTTCTGCCGCGAGGCGGGGCTGGAGCTGCAGTGCAGCAGCGGCCTGGCCTACAACCCCGTGTCGCGCCGCTATCGCCTGACGGACGATTGCGCGGTCAATTACATGGTCGCCGTCCGCAAGCCGGTGCCGGCCGCGCCGTGATGCGCTTGCGGGGCGTGCGCTGCGTGCTGTTCGACCTCGACGGCACCCTGCTCGACAGCGCCACCGACCTGGGCCAGGCCGCCGACGACATGCGGCGCGCCCGCGGTCTGCCTTCGTTGGCGGGGGACCTGTACCGAAGCAGCGCCGGCTCGGGCGCCCGGGGCATGCTGAAGGTGGCGTTCGGCCTGGCGCCAGGCGATGCCGGCTACGACGGCCTGCGCGACGAATTCCTGCTGCGCTACGAGCAGGTCATGATGCAGACCACCCGCCCCTTCCAGGGGGTCGAGCCGCTGCTGGCGGCGCTGCGCGAGCGCGGCCTCGACTGGGGGGTCGTGACCAACAAGGCCGCGCGCTTCACCCTGCCGCTGACGGCCAGCCTGCCGCTTTTTGCCAGCGCCCGCGTCGTCGTCTGCGGCGACACCACGCCCCATCTCAAGCCGCACCCCGCCTCCCTGATCGAGGCCATGCGCCAGGCTGGCACCGCGCCCGCGCACTGCATCTACGTGGGCGACGACGAGCGCGACATGCAGGCCGGCAGGGCGGCGGGCCTGCGCACCGTCGCGGCCCGTTATGGCTACCTGGGCGCGCAGGCCCGGGTCGACGCCTGGCCGGCCGATGCGGTGATCGACCAGCCGCTCCAGCTCTTGAATTGGCTCGAATTGACCTAAAATGTCAGGCTCCAGGGGCTGTATTGGTTTCGACGTGGGTTGGAATCGCCTCAGGGCATGCCGAGGTTCAGTCACCTCGTAAAACCGCTGAAACAAACCAACTGCAAACGACGAACGTTTCGCACTCGCCGCCTAAACACCGGTGAGCCTCGCAACAGCAGGCCGATGGGCTGGGCAAGGGCGGCGCAAGCCGTCCCGGCTGCGAGGGAATCCACATCGGCTGGCCTGCGTCCGGGTGCCTTGGACGCAGGCGAGACTCAAGGGCACTGGCTGCCCGCATAGCGTGCGACTGCGCGATGCGGGTGGCGAGATTCAAATCAGACCGCTAAGCATGTAGAACTGGGCGTGGAAGATTTGCGGACGGGGGTTCAAGTCCCCCCAGCTCCACCAATAACAAAACCCCAACCGTTCTCGGTTGGGGTTTTTTCTTGCCTGATCGCGCCGGTTCCCGCGTGTTGCTGGGGGTTCCTGCGGAAGCCTGCGGACTGCGCCTGCCGCCCGAATTGGCCGTTCCGGGCCACATTCCACTCTCTCCCGGCCATTCCTCGCTCCGACCTCGCTCCCTGGAACTGGCCCGAAGTCCGCAAAGGTCGCAACGCAGGCCCATACTGATCAAAGGGTTACGCGCGGACGAATCAAGCGGTTGGATTGCAGCATTGGCTACCGGAGTGGGCAAACGTCCCTGGCGCAAAGCCAGCAGTCTTACCGTGCGCTCTATTCGATCTGGTCAAACAGTTTCTGCGCAGCGAGCCTGGCAGCAGCGTCTTGCGCCGGAGCAAGCGGTTCAAGATCTACCCCGTCACGACCTGCGACGTAGACTGGACCGCCGACGTCATCGTCGTAGTCCGAACCGTCCTCGTTGATGGCGTAGTGCGCGTCCCGAGCCAGATCCGTTCCGACCAACTGCGAGAGATACACCCACGTCCAGCATCGCTGTAGGTCACCTTGATCGTGTTCCTCAATGAGCTGGAGCATGGCGTCCGTATCTCCCCTCTCGGCAGCCAGCGTCAGCCAATGCTTGGCGTCTGAAGTGCGGCCCATGCGTTCTGCGATCGCCGCAATCGCTGCTGGGTCAGCATCGACGCCGTGGCGCGGCTGCTCGAAGAAGGACGGATCGTCAAATCGATCCGCCAAGTCGAGAAGTGCATCCTGATTCCCCAGTCGACTGGCCTCCCTCAGGTGCCGCGAGTACTTCTCGGCTTGAGCGAGACGAGCCTCGTGGGCTTCGGCCCACTCCTTTTCCACCCCCGTCAGGACACGGCCCTGCTGCCCCTGGGAGTACCAATAGGAACTTCCAGCGTCCGGGTCGTCTTCATCGTCAGGGGCGTGTATCAGCGCCAGCGCGTAGTGAGCCAGGGCATTGCCCTTACTAGCCGCCGCAGCCAATCCATCTAGAAGGATCGGTCCGAACGCCTCGTCGGTAGGGTCGAATAGCTCATCCTCGTCGTATTCGAGCTCTTCGTCTTGGCTGGACGACTCCCCTCTCAGGCGACTGACCAATGACGAGATGCTGGCGACACCGATCTGGCGCTCTGCCAGGAAAGATTCCAACGCCGACGACGCCAGAATCACGGTGTCAGGTTGATACCCAAGCTCGATGCAACGCCGCTTGATGAGCGCACTTTGCGGGACCACCCGCCGGTCGTTCTGGCGAAGTTCCGTGAGCACGGTGTCAACGCCAAACGCGGCGTGAGAGTTGAAGCCGAAGGAAGCTGCCAACAGCTCGTAGACGTGGGCTCGCTTGAATGAGCCACCAGTGCTGGCCTGAAGGTGCTGCTGCGCGGAATACGCGAGTTCTTTGATTGTCATGACAAACCTTTCCTCAATGCCACGCCGATTTCGGGTCAGGCGCACACGTTTAAGTCCCCGACGACGAGGCTCAAAGAGAGGTTTTTAGTGACAGTGAGGCAACGCCTTTTTTTACTCGTGTGCAAGTAAGGTGGGCACCTGAAGCAATTTTACCCCTGTGCCCCCGCTCGGTCTACATGAGCCTGGCCCGCTGCTCATCCCACAGCGCTGGCGGATCAACCGCCAGATCAAACAGCGTGACGTGGTTCGGCAATACGTCGTCCAGGATGGCCGCCACGATGTCAGGTGCCAGCGTGGTCAGGTTGACCATCCGGCTGACGTAGCTGTTGTCGATTCCTTCCCTCGTGGCGATCTCCTTCAAGGACTTCGCCTCTCCTGACTCCAGCATCGCCAGCCAGCGGTGGCCCCTGGCCAGCGCCAGTTGGATGGAGGTCGGTGCTACGTCCCACGGTCTAACCGGCGCGGTTTCGCCGTTTGGCAAGGTGACCAGCTTGCGGCCGCTGCGGCGTTTGATCTGGATCGGCACGGACAAGGTCAGCCTGCCGTCGCTGGTCTGCAGGATGTCGGGCTCGCCGGCCTTCTGGATGCGGATGTCGCTCATGCCAGTGCTTCCTCTTGTTGCTCGACCGGCTCGGGGCGCAGCTCCAGCACCAGGCGTTCGATGCCGTTGGCGCGCAGCCGCACTTCGAGGTCGTTAGGTGACACGATGACTTTCTCGACCAGCAGTTTCACGATCCGGGTCTGCTCGGCCGGGAAAAGTTGATCCCAAATCGCGTCGAGCCGGGTCATGGCCACGGTGATCTTCGCCTCGTCCAAGGTTGGATCGAGCTTGATCGCCTGCGGCAGCATGTCGCCGAGTAGATTCGGGGCACGCAGGATCGCGCGCAGTTGGTCGAGTACCGCCGACTCGAGTTCGGCGGCCGGCAAGCGCGGCAGGCCTGAGGCGCCCGCGTGCTCCTTGGCGTCACGCTGAGGCACGTAGTACCGGTACCGACGGCCATTCTTCTTGGTCGTGTGCCACGGCGACAGTGCTCGACCATCGTTGCCGAATACGATGCCCTTGAGCAGATACGCCACGGTTGCCCGCGTTGCGTTGCCGCGCACCCGGCCATTGGTGGCCAAGATCGCGTGGACGCTGTCCCACAGTTCGCGGCTGATGATGGGTGGATGTTCGGCCTGGTACCACTGATCCTTGTGCCGCAACTCACCAAGGTAGGTTCGGTTGCTGAGGAGCTTGTAGATATGGCCCTTGTCGATCGGTCTACCATCGCGCGTCTTGCCGTCTTGCGTGGTCCACGCCTTCGACGTTACGCCATCCAGTTTCAGCTCCTTGACCAGCGCAGTACTGGAGCCGAGTTCGACGAAACGCTGAAAGATGTGCCTGATCAGTTTGGCCTCACGTTCGTTGGGCACCAGTCGGCGGTTCTCGACGTCGTAGCCGAGCGGTGGCACGCCGCCCATCCACATGCCCTTGCGCTTACTGGCTGCGATCTTGTCGCGGATGCGTTCGCCGGTGACCTCGCGCTCGAACTGGGCGAAGGACAGCAGGATGTTCAGCATCAACCGACCCATCGAGGTCGTCGTGTTGAACTGCTGGGTGACCGACACGAACGACACGCCGTAGCGCTCGAACACCTCGACCATCTTGGAGAAGTCCGCCAGGCTGCGCGTAAGGCGATCGATCTTGTAGATGACGACCACGTCGATCTTGCCGGCCTCGATGTCCGCCATCATGCGGCGCAGCGCCGGACGTTCCATGTTGCCGCCCGAGAAGGCGGGATCGTCGTAGTCGTCGGCTACTGGAATCCAGCCCTCGGCGCGCTGGCTGGCGATGTAGGCATGACCGGCGTCGCGCTGGGCATCGATGGAGTTGTATTCCTGGTCCAGCCCTTCGTCGGTGGATTTGCGCGTGTAGACCGCGCAGCGCATGCGGCGCTTCAAGACTTCGCTCATCGTCCACCTCTCTTCTTGTTGGACGGCTTGGTCTTGGCATTGGATGGCGGCTTGAGCCCAAAGAACAGTGGCCCCGACCAGCGCATGCCGGTGATTTCGCGGGCGATCATCGAGAGGCTCGGGTACATGCGTCCCTGGAAGTCATACTGGCCGTCGGCGGTGGCGATCACGCGGTACTCCACGCCTTTGTATTCGCGGACCAGTACCGTGCCTGCGGCCGGACGGTAATCGCGGTCGCGTTTTTTCACCTTGCCGGTTTCGACCAGAGATTCGATGCGACGCTGGTTGCGATCCAGCAGGTTGGCGTCGACCTTGCGGAATTCCAGCTCCTGCAGCCGGTAGGCAATCCGGCGTTCGAGGAACTGGCGGTTGTGGGTGGGCGTGTCGCCACCGACCAGCTTCTGCCAAAGCGCCCGGATCTCTGCCATCGGCATCTCGGGCAGCCTGGCGATCTGCGCCGCCACCGATGGCGGCGTGGAAAATGATGGTGTTTGCGTGCTCATTTCGACTCCGTAGTTGTCTTGTTGACGGGGTCTGTATGAACGCGCTGGTTGCCAGAGAAGCCAAGCTCAAACTCGCTCGCTTCGGCGCTATGTGCGCACTGTTCCGCGTCGCTGATCCGCATGCGTGCCAGGCCGTTAGCCAGCAACGACGCGATCTCGTGGCGACGCTGTTCTGGGGTCATCCGCTCCGGTGGTAGATGGTTGATTTGATGCATTGGTGGCGGTCCTCTCGGTCAAACTCACATGCAGTGAAATTGTCCGGATGGACTGCCGCCGACACCATGAGGGAGTTTCGGAGTCGTGCGAACCGATGCGGGTTGCTGCGAAAAGCAGGTCCCGTTTAATTCGCCAGATGACGGGCGAGGATGGTCGTCATCAACGAATTGCCGGGCTGGGTGCTGGCGATCATGTCCCGGATCCGCTCATTGACCTGCTGGGTTGGCACAACAGCGTTCACCGCCGCCTGCGTGACTGCCGAATAAGCATCGAGCACATCAGTGCCGGTGATCTCATAGCCGTGTCCAAGAGAGATCCAGCGCAACGCGGCCAAGCCGGCTGCGAGCGCGAATGCTGGCTGCTTCTCGGCATAGTCACGGGCAGCGCGTGTCAGCGTGCGCGGATCGGTCGGGCTGCGCGTGACCAGTTCGATCGCCACATCAAATAGGCCCGCATCCTTCGCGGCGGCGAACCACTTGCCCTCGGCGCCAGGCGCGCTGGCTACCAGGTCGCGCAGGATCTCTTCCGGTTGCTTGTGGGGATACTTCTTGGCGATGGCGCGAAACGTCGCCAGATTCGTCGTGCCCTGATTTGCCTCGATGGCATAGCGGCGGTAGGCTTCGTCGAGCAAACCGGAGGACAACAGGATCTCTTCGCAGGCTTGGGCAATCTGCCAGCCAGGATCATTGAGACCGCGCGACTCCTCGGCGTAGCGGATCGCCTCCGCCTTCTTGCCCATCGCTGACAACGCTTTCACACCCCAGCGCCGATCGTGCCACCACTTGAACGGCGCCTTGTCGAGCAGTGCCAGCAACTCCTGGTGGCGACCCGCCGCGTACATCGATGCCAGGCAAGCGCTGGTGCCTTTGAAGAATCCATGTCCGGAAGCCTTCGGGCTCCACACGCTCTCAACGACCGGCAAAAACTCATCGGCCCAGTGCGACGCCAGTTCCGGTGTCACACACAACTCGCCCCAATAATCGCCGAGCAGTTCGATGTAGGGCATCTCGTCGTCTTGCAGCGCTTGCCACAAGCGTTCGAGCCAGCGTTGCCGCAGCTTCGGCTCAACGTCAGCCTTGACGATGATGGGCACCAGGGTATCGATGGCCTTGTTGACGGCCGAACCCAGTGCGCCCGATGAACTGTCCACCTGTTCCAGCGCCGGGGAGAGCTTTTCCAGCAGGGTAATGGCGCCCTCAGCCGCGAGCACGGGCTCCTTGCGGGCGACTTGCTTGATCTCCGTGATGGCTTCCTTGATCCGCTGCACCGGCGTGTCGGACCGCCAGCCAAAGGCATGGCGGCGAAAACGGGAAGCGAATTGCCACTTGTGGGCGCTCATGATCGATCCACCATGAGCTATCGCACCGGGTATTGGCCGTTGCGGATGAATCGGTCGTAGGTGTCCTCCTCCGGCTCCTCGTCGTCGTGGCGTGCTCCCTGCCACTCGGCTTCGGGCAGCAGTAGCAAGGTCAGGGTGTAGTCGTATTGGCCTGCGACCCGTGTCATTTCGGTGATCGGCATGCTGGCAGGTTCGCGGGCAAACCAGGACTGGGCATGCCCTGTTCGAGTGTCAGCAATATCAAAAGCGTTGTAGCTGTGCGCCAGCGCATCACCCGGCAGTTCGATGGTGTTCCTGCGGGTCGCAAAGTAGGCGCCAGACTTCAGCGCCGCCTTGTTCGACTTGGCCCACAGCATGTGATCGTCGCGACTGGCCACGAGCACCGCTCGTTTGGGTGCAATCTCGGTCCAGCGCAAGGCGGCGGCCGTGAGCGATACACCATAGCGGTCTGCGCAGTGGCCCAGCAGATCGAAGCTGATCGGCTGGCCGTCGACTTGGCGCCGGAAGTCGTCCAGCGGCATCAGCAGGGTCGAAGCAAACAAGTCCGCCTCTGCCTCGATGTCGCGCTGGTTGTTGTCTCCCGTTTCGATGTCGCCGTCGCCGCACTCGAAAATGTCCTGCTGGTGACGGTGAAGGATGTAGTGGCCGAACTCATGCGCAATCGTGAAGCGTTTGCGACCCTCCGACGGGGTGGCACTGTTGTAGAGGACCAGCCACTTCGACCGCGACTTATTGGCTTTCAGCAGACCATCGAAACCGTCTAGATCTTCGCCCTGGACCTTGTCGATCGGCGAGTCTGAGAAGCACTGGCGGGAATACTCCAGCGCCAGCTCATCAACCTTGACCGGAAAGCGATCCGCACCGAGAACCGTGTTGAGCATGGACGAGATGCGATTGGCCTCGGCCATGGGCTTCTTCGCATCCGTCATTCATCTTCCCAGGCATCGAGGATCTTGCGGATCTTCTTCTTGTCCGGCTCCGACATGGTTTTGTACTTGCGGAAGAAGGCCTCATCGAGCACTTGCTCGTCCGGCGTGGCGGCCGACTCGGTCAACAGGAACTCCGTGGTGACATCGAGGACGGCGGCGATCTTGCCGATCTTGTCGGCCGATGGTTTCGGATCGTCCTTGTTCTCCAGCTCCCAGATGTAGCTCTTGCTGGAGTCCGTCAGCTCGGCCAACTGCTCCAGGCTGAGCTTCTTCTGCTTCCGCAATGCGCGGATCTTGTCCCCCAGGGGCGATGGCACCGTTATCTCCTCATGTGTTCGCGTCAGGCCGAAAATAATACCACTACGCCGAACGAATTCGTACCTGCTTGACAAACCCCTAATCGCTTCGAGACAATCACAATCGTTCGGTACACCGAACGTCATCGGTCTGCACACCCCACTCAGGAAAAGGGGCCGTCGGGGCTGATACCAAGCCAATCCAAACCTTTTGAGGGGTATGTAGATGAACGATGCAGAGAATTTGACCAAGCTCCTGGGCCACCTGCCGCCGGCAGTGTTCCGTGAATTCATCGTGGACGAGTTCAGCCTGGCCATGCCGGACCTGGACACCAAGAAGCCGAAAAAGGAGCAGCGTGAACAGATGGAGGCCGTGCTGTCCGCCCTTGGGGTGAGTGAGCGGCAGCGGATCGAGGAAGTGGCCGAACGAATCGTGCTGTTGTCGGACGGCGCCGGCCAGGACGTCATCGACGGCTTCAAGGACGACATTTTCGATGACGCCGCCCGGGAAGCCTTCGCCGCGATCCCGAACCAGTACCAGCGGGCGCTGTGGCTCCATGTCCATGAGCCCGCACTCTTCGAGGAAGCGCTGAACGCCCGGCAGGCCGACGTGTTTCGGCAAAGCGCCTCTTGTTACTCGGGCTTCATGGCGCCCGCCAACCTTGCTGTACTCGACGATGCAGCTGCCAAGACGGCGTTCCACCAAACCGTCGCCCAACAGCTCGGGTGTTCCGATGACGCCGTCGCGATCCAGATCTTCAAGCGCCTGCGGCCCGATACGCAGACCGGCGAAGACGTGGACCTCTACCAGATCAGCATCCACCACAACCGCCCGCCGGAAATCATCGACTGCGTGCAGGCCAGCGAACTGGTGCCACAAGAGGTGATCCGGGCGGTGTCATCGCACATCACCTATGAGCCGACCAATGGACACCTGGAGGTGCTGTCGAAGGATACGGATGGGCGCGAAGCGCTGGCCCGAATCGTGGCCGACTCCCTGCTGCAATCGCCGATCACCGGCGAGAAGATCCCGCTCAAGCAGTACGACTACCAGAGCCTGGCGGCACCACGAAACTTCGACATTGCCAGTGAGCTGGTGACGTCCGTCAAGGTCGTCGAGCTCGGCTATTCCGCTGCAAACGGTCGCTCGCTGCTCGTGAAAATCTGGACCAAGGATGCCGACGACATCTACACCGCTGCTCGGTCGTTGATCAGCCCCACCTTCGACTTCCGCGATCACCACCTGAACTACGCCAAGCTGTCCATCAAGCTGAAAAAGGTCGGCAAGGACCGCGCGCGGACGATCACCGTGATCCTGCGTGACGACAACAAGTGCAACATCAAGACGAAGCGGGAAAAGGACCGGGCGCTGTGCGATCGGCTGCTCGCCAAATGGAATCTGGTGAAGGAGATTGGCCATGTCGTCGAAGCCCCTGCCGACGCAGTCGCTGCTTGAGCTGATCGACCTGTTCGAGCAGTCGGGGCAGCCGATTCTCGATGGAGATGGACAGCGGCTTCATGGCGTCCCAGGGTGGAGCGCTTTCGGGCGTACCTCCCTGACCGCCAAGCAGTTGGAACACTGGGCGGATTGCGTCGGCTATTCCGGCAGCTACCCAGCGCCACTCGGCGATGACCGCGTGCATGTCGACCTGGCGGAGGATGACCAGCCTGACCGCTATCGATACCGGTGCCCCGAGACTTTTCGATGGAAGTTCGTCCCGGCCGCAGAGGTCGCAGTCTTCAGCGTCCGACCGCCAGCAATCCTGAACGTCGTCTCTGATCTTCTCGGTATCGCGCAGGCCCTGCGCAAGGGAATCGAGGCGCCCTTGCTGGACGATTCACTGTGGCATCTTGGCAAGACCAGAGTAGGACCAGCAATGACAGACGTCTGGCTTGTTCGTGGGTTGGCGCGATCCGTCGAACAGGTGTTTCGGCATTTCAGCCAAACCAGTCTGCCTGATCAGGGCCTGATCTTGTCGTCGGGCGGTGTGCTGCCGCAGTTTGTCCGGCCGCCGCGATGCTACCGATTCGCATCGCTACGAGCTTCAATCGTCGACTACGTCGCCACGCCGTGCATCGACATGGATCTCCTGCATCGAATACTGGCCGCTCCGCCCGATGGCGCGATCCGCCCCGTGTTGCCGGTGCACTTCGACGAGTACACCAACACGCTGACCATCCGCACCAAGACCAAGCCCTGGACGATCAAGGGCGAGCGTCAGGCTGCGGCAGTCCGCTACATGTTCGAGCAGGCTATCAACGACAGGTGGATTCTCCCAGCCGCTGAAATTCTCGACGCAGCCTATGCAGACAAGAAGACGGCACGCAGTCAGCGCATGCAGAACCTGTTCAGTGGCAACACCGACTGGGAGGACTACATCGACAACCCTGAAAAGGGGAAGTATGGCTTCCGCCGAGATTGACCGGCCACCAGTTGGCAGGACCACGCACAACCGCCTTCGGGCGGTTTTTTGCTTTCTGGGCCTCGTTTTTCCCCGCAGAAGCTGCGCCCGTACATCAGCCCGTACATGGCGGCGGCGGACGCCCGTACAGGCCGACTTCGAAACTGACCTCACGAATTCGCAACAACCAGAAGGAGTGCATCGTGAGTGTCAAACATCTGAATCAAGGCCAATTGGCCGAACGTTGGGGAGTCAGCGAAGCAACGCTTGAACGCTGGCTGTTGATTCATTTCCAAAGCTGGGCCATTTCGGGACGCATTCACGTTGAAATTTGAGCCACGTTGCCGCTCTATCCTGCTGAATTTTTCAGCACGGGGGAGCAGGAGTGATCAACGTGAGCACATTGAGCAAGTTACGCCGCCTCGTGCTGAGGCAGGACGTGTCGGTGCGCGAGGCCAGCCGGCGCCTGGGCATCTCGCGCAACACAGCCACCAAGTGGCTCAAAGACGGGCAGATGGCCGAACCCCGATACCCGCAGCGGGTGTCGGGCCCCAGCATCCTGGATCCGTACAAGGAGCAGTTGAGCCAATGGCTCAAGGCCGATAGCCATCGCAGCAAACGCGATCGACGCGGGATCAAGGCCATGTTTGAGGCGCTGCGCGCGCAGGGCTACAGCGGCAGCCGAGGGCCGGTCTACGCCTTTGCCCAGCGCTGGCAGCAAGAGCAAGGCAACGCTGCGCGTGGTGCGGGGTTCGTGCCGCTGAGCTTCGAGTTGGGCGAGGCGTTCCAGTTCGACTGGAGCTGCGAGTACCTGTTCATCGGCGGGCTGCGCCGCCGCCTGGAAGTGGCACACACCAAGCTGGCGGCCAGTCGCGCCTTCTGCCTGGTGGCGTACTACAGCCAAGCGCACGAGATGCTGTTCGATGCGCACGCACGGGCGTTCGCCCTCTTCGGTGGCGTGCCCCGGCGGGGCATCTACGACAACATGAAGACCGCTGTGGACAAGGTCGGCCATGGCAAACAGCGCAGCGTCAATGCACGCTTCGAGGCGATGACCGGGCACTACCTGTTCGAGCCGGAGTTCTGCAACCGGGCCGCCGGCTGGGAGAAGGGGGTCGTGGAGAAGAACGTTCAGGATCGGCGCAAGGACATCTGGCGTGAGGCCAGCGAGCGGCGCTGGGGGACGCTTGGTGAACTCAACGACTGGTTGCAGCAGGCCTGCGTGAAGGCCTGGGCTGAGATGAGTCACCCGGAATGGACTCAGCTCACGGTGGCCGATGTCTGGCAGGACGAACGTGCTCGTCTCATGCCCAACCCCCGTGCGTTTGATGGCTACGTGGAGCAGCCGGTACGGGTCTCTGCGACCGCACTGATCCACTTCCAGCGCAACCGCTACAGCGTGCCGTGTGAATGGATTCATGCGGTGGTCAGTCTGCGGGCCTACGCGGATGGCCTGCTGGTGGTCGGGCCCGATGGGCGACAGGTGCGCCTGGCGCGCAGCTTCGAACGTGATCAGACGCTCTACGACTGGATGCATTACATCGCGCTCATCGAGCGAAAGCCCGGCGCGCTGCGCAACGGCGCGCCCTTCAAGACCATGCCCGAGCCACTGCAGGAAATGCAGCGCCAGTTGCTGCGCCACAGCGGTGGCGACAGGGTGATGGCGCAGGTGCTCATGGGGGTGAGCCTGCATGGACTGGAGGCCGTGGTGGTGGCGGTAGAGCTGGCGCTGCAGTCCGGGCGGGTGAGTGCCGAGCACGTGCTCAACGTGCTCTCGCGTCTGAAGGAGCAGCGCGTGCCCGAGCCACCGGTGGCCACGATGCTCAAGCTCAACACGCCGCCACTGGCCAACCTGCAGCGCTACGACGCACTGCGCAACGTCCAGCCTCATGAGGCATCACCGGAGTCCGACCATGCATGACGTCATTGATGCCCTCAAAGCGCTGGGCCTGCACGGCATGGCCAGTGCCTGGCCGGAGGTACTGGGCACCGCCCGCATGAAGTCGCTGGATCATGAGGCCGTGCTGCACCAGCTCATCAAGGCCGAGACCGCTCAGCGTGAGGTGCGTTCCATGGCTTACCAGATGCGCGTGGCGCGCTTCCCTTCGCACCGTGACCTCGCCGGCTTTGACTTCGCCCACGCGCAGCTCGACGAAGCACTGGTGCGCCAGTTGCACACCCTTCGCTTCGTGGAGTCGGCGCACAACGTGGTGCTGGTTGGTGGCCCCGGCACGGGTAAAACCCACCTGGCCACGAGCCTGGGGATCGAGGCCATTCGCATGCATGGCAAGCGGGTGCGCTTCTTCTCAACGGTGGAGCTGGTCAACGCCCTGGAGCTGGAGAAGGCGCAGAACAAGGCCGGGCAAATGGCGCACCGCCTGATGTACGTCGATCTGGTGATCCTGGATGAACTGGGCTACCTGCCATTCACGCAGTCGGGCGGCGCGATGCTGTTCCACCTGCTCTCCAAACTCTATGAGCGAACGAGCGTGGTGATCACCACCAACCTCACCTTCTCGGAGTGGAGCAGCGTCTTTGGAGACGCCAAGATGACCACGGCCTTGCTTGACCGGCTCACGCACCATTGCCACATCGTCGAGACGGGCAACGAGAGCTGGCGATTCAAGCACTCCAGTGCCGCTGGCGCGGCTCCCCCAAAGCAACGCCCAAAGAGCCAGAAAGGAGATCGAAAAACAGCAGACCCGATAGACTTATCCACAACCGAATAGTCAAAGAATCCATCAACCCAGTGGCTCAATATTCAACGTGATCACTGGCTCAGTTGTGCTGATGAATCAACACGCACCTTCGTCAAGGCGATCCTCAACTCAGCGCGCGGCGTTCATCCTGGCGACAACAGTCCTGCCGCGCAGAACGCGCGCCGCATCAGCGGGTTTGCCGATCTCGATGGCATCGAGTTTCTCGGCAAGGTCGACTGGGACAAAGACCAGAACGGCCAAGACAAGAGCGTGATCAAGGCCGCGATCACGCCCGACCACAAGGACTACGCCGCCCTCATGGGTGGCGCGCAGGGAGCGGCGAAAGCGCCAGCACCCGCAAACGGGTCGAACGCGTATGCCCAGGCCACGGGCCGTGCCTCCGTGCCGGGTCGCCCGAGCTGGGCACAGTAAGGGGGACGCCGCCATGATGCTCCGCCCCCGCCAAGCCCTGCTGGTCGAGCGCTCTTTGGCGGCGCTCGCCCAACACGGCAACACCCTATCTGTTGGCCCCACCGGGTCGGGCAAGACCATCATGCTGTCGGCGGTGGCCGGCAGCTTGTTGGCCGAGCCAGATGCCAAGGCCTGCATCCTCGCTCATCGCGATGAACTGACCGGCCAGAACCTATCCAAGTTTGCACGGGTGAATCCGGGCGTCAGCACCTCCGTGTTCGATGCCAAGGACAAATCTTGGTCCGGGCGCGCCACGTTCGCGATGGTGCAAACGCTGTCGCGCGACAACCATCTCGCTGCCATCCCGATCCTCGATCTGCTGGTGATCGATGAAGCGCATCACGCAGCCTCGGCCTCGTACCGCCGCGTAATCGACCGGGTGCTGGACAAGAACTCGCGCGCCCAGATCTTCGGGGTGACGGCGACGCCTGCCCGCAGTGACGGCAAGGGACTGCGGGAGGTCTTCAGCAACGTCGCGGATCAAATCACCCTCGGCGAGCTGATCGCCTCCGGCCACCTCGTGCCGCCACGCACCTTTGTCATCGATGTCGGCGCCCAGGAGCAGTTGACGCGGGTCCGGCGCACGGCCACTGACTTCGACATGACGGAAGTCGAGGCGATTCTCAATAAGACTCCCATCACCGATGCCGTGATCCGTCATTGGCGTGAGAAGGCCGGCGACCGCAAAACGATCGTGTTCTGCTCGACCGTCGCCCATGCCGAATGTGTGCGCCACGCCTTTCAGGATGCCGGTGTATCCGCCGTGATCGTGCACGGCGAGCTCTCAGAATCTGAGCGAAAGACACGCCTGGCCGAGTACGAATCTGGTACCGCGCAGGTCGTGGTCAATGTGGCTGTGCTCACGGAGGGCTACGACTTCACGCCTACCTCCTGCGTGGTTCTGCTGCGACCCAGCTCGCACAAGTCGACTCTGACCCAGATGATCGGGCGTGGCCTGCGCACCATCGACCCATCGGAGCATCCGGGCGTCATCAAGACCGATTGCGTGGTCCTGGACTTCGGCACCGCGACCTTGATGCACGGATCTCTGGAACAGGACGTCAATCTCGACGGACACCAGCATCACGGCGAAGCGCCCACCAAGGACTGCCCGTCCTGTGAAGCCACCGTCCCGCTCGGCTGCCGCGAATGCCCGCTGTGCGGCTTCGTCTGGGACAACGAGAACACCGAAGAAGGAGATGCGCTGGCCGATTTCGTGATGACCGAGATCGATCTGCTCAAGCGCTCCAACTTCCGCTGGTGTGACCTGTTCGGCTGCGACGACGCACTGATGGCGACTGGCTTCAACGCCTGGGGTGGCGTGTTCTTCCTGAATGGGCGCTGGCACGCCGTGGGCGGAGGTAAGGATCTGCAGCCACGCTTGTTGGCTGTCGGCGACCGCACGGTTTGCATGGCCAAAGCCGATGACTGGCTGAACGACCGCGAGTCGGCTGACTCCGCGCACAAGACCCGTCGTTGGCTGAACGAGCCGCCGACCGCGAAGCAACTCCAGTATCTGCCGCAGGCGCTGCGCGCCGACTTTGGCATGACGCGCTATCAGGCCTCGGCGCTGCTGTCCTTCCAGTTCAACAAGTCGTCGATTCAGCGCCTCGTGGTGGCTGCCAACGATGCCCACCGGGAGGCCGCGTGAAATGTGCAGTCTGCTCACGAAAGGCCAAGGGCTTCGGATACTTCAATCCACGCCTGCCGCGCAGCGATCCACGACGTTACTCGGACCGCTGGGTGTTCTGCTCCATGCGCTGCCAGAACGCATTTTCGCGACTCATGGAAAAGACGGGAGGTCACATGATCGATCCCAGTGATATGGAGCTCGCCGCCATGACGTCCTGCTTGGCGCCGCTTGGCGAGTATGTCGGCTCCATCGGTATGCAGCGACCGCTGGCGGACTACAGCAAAGACGAAGTGCTGATGCTGATCGACGTGGTGGTGACTGCCTACCAGGAACACATGCTCGTCGAGCACGAGCGGATGGCAGAAAAGGATCGCGCGTTTCTTGAGGAGCGGCTCGCCCGGCAAGGCAAGCCGGCTTCGACGGGAGTGCCGTTCTGATGCTGGATTTCAATCACCGTCCCAAGATCCATGAGCTGATAGGCGTGCTCATCGACGCTGCACTAAGCGCCGACCGTGACAACCAATCCCGTCGCAACTACCTCGGTGCGTCGCGATTGGGCGTCGCCTGCGAGCGCGCGCTGCAATACGAGTATCTCCAAACCCCTGCCGATGCTGGAAGGGAAATCCCGGGTCGCGTGTTGCGCATCTTCGAGGTGGGACACGCTCTCGAAGAGCTGGCCATTCGTTGGCTGCGCATGGCCGGATTCGATCTGTACACCCAAAAGGCCAGCGGCGGTCAGTTCGGCTTTTCCGTTGCAGGCGGCCGTATTCAAGGGCACGTCGATGGCGTCCTGAACGGCGGCCCCGCAGAGCTAGGAATGAGCTATCCGGCCCTGTGGGAGTGCAAGACCATGAACGACAAGTCCTGGCGGGATACGGTCAAGCACGGCGTCAGCAAATCCAAACCGGTCTATGCCGCGCAGATGGCCATCTATCAGGCCTACATGGAAGCCAGCATCCCGGGCATTTCCGCGAACCCGGCGTTGTTTACCGCGATCAACAAGGACTCCGAGGAGATCTGGTTCGAGCTGGTGCCGTTCGATGGCGGCCTGGCGCAGCGGATGTCCGATCGCGCGGTTCGTGTCATCACGGCGACCGACAGCCAGGAACTGTTGCCGCGCCATGCGACTACACCGACGCATGTCGAGTGCAAGTTCTGCCCCTGGCAGGACCGCTGTTGGAGTTCGACATGATTGCCGACAACATCATCTGGCTCGACTTCAATGATGCCCCCGAGCAGCGCGACGAGCTGGCATCCGATACCGATGCGCTGCGTGCGGGGCTACTGGACCGGCTCGAAGCTGTTCTCCACTACCTGTTTCCGCAGGGGCGCATCCGAGGTGGCAAGTTCTACGTTGGCGATGTCGATGGCAACCCTGGCAAGAGTCTGGTGGTTGAGCTGGACGGACCACGGCGCGGCCTCTGGAAGGACTTCTCCACCGACGAGGGCGGCGATGTCATCGATCTGTGGGCGCGGTCGCAGGGTCGCTCCGCACGCAGCGACTTCCCGCGCATCGCTGGCGAGATCCGGCAGTGGCTCGGTCTTGCTCCACCGAACATCACGCCGATGCGCCGCGATGTTCGCAGCGTGCCGATGGACGACCTCGGCGCTTACACCGCCAAGTGGGACTATCTGTCACCCGAGGGCGAACTGATCGCCTGCGTCTACCGCTACGACCCACCGACGGGCAAGGAATATCGCCCCTGGGATGTTCGTGCCCGCATGTGGCGCGCGCCCGACCCCAGGCCGCTCTACAACCTCCCGGTCATCTCGAAGGCGCGAGAGGTCGTCGTGGTCGAAGGCGAGAAGTGTGCGGCTGCATTGATCGCCTGCGACATTGCGGCCACCACCGCGATGAACGGCGCCAAGGCTCCTGTCGACAAAACCGACTGGCGTCCGTTGGCGGGGAAATCCGTGGTCATCTGGCCGGACCGGGATGCACCCGGCTGGGACTACGCCGAGAGCGCAGCGCGTGCATGCGTGGCTGCGGGTAGCACATCAGTGGCCATCCTGGTGCCGCCCACCGACAAGCCACCCAAGTGGGACGCCGCAGACGCTGTCGACGAAGGGTTCGACTGCGCGGCATTCATCGCCCAGGGCGAACGTCGCGTGGTCAAGGCGGCGGCTGCCTCTCTGCCCACCTTCACGCTCGGTGAACTGCTCGACGACAACTCGCCGCTGCCACCCGATCTGATCTCGCCGCGCGTGCTGACGCCCGCAGGCATGTTGGTGTTCGGCGGTGCGCCCAAGGTCGGCAAGAGTGACTTCCTGTTGTCGTGGCTGGCTCACATGGCGGCTGGCGCTGCGTTTCTGGGCATGCATCCACCCCGTCCGCTGCGGGTGTTCTACCTGCAGGCCGAGGTCCAGTACCACTACCTGCGCGAGCGCGTGAAGGATGTCCGCCTGCCGTCCCATCGGCTTCTGGACGCCCGCGCCAACTTCGTGGCCACGCCGCAGTTGCGGCTGGTGCTCGATGACGCCGGTCTGGCACAGGTGATCCCAGCGATCGCGAAGGCTTTTGGCGGCGAGCCTCCTGACATCATCGCCATCGATCCGATCCGCAACGTGTTCGACGGCGGCGATGCCGGTGGAGAGAACGACAACGGCGCCATGCTGTTTTTTCTCTCGCAGCGGGTGGAGCGGATTCGCCAGGCGGTCAATCCCGACGCCGGGGTGATCCTCGCTCACCACACCAAGAAGCTAGGCAAGAAGCAGTTTGAGGAGGACCCGTTCCAGGCACTAGCCGGCGCAGGAAGCCTGCGCGGTTACTACTCGACCGGCATGCTGCTGTTCCGACCCGATGAAACGCGCACCACTCGCCAGCTCATCTTCGAGCTGCGCAATGGCGCGGGTATCCCGCAACGGCACGTCGACAAGATCAACGGTGAGTGGCGGGAAGTCGACGCCAACGAGCGGCTGGTGATGAAGGACTACGGCGAGCGACTGGATGCCGAGCGCCGCCGCAAACGCGACGCGATCCTTCAGATCCTGTTCGAGGAGGCCGGCAGCGGGCGCTGCTACACCGCAAACCAGTTCGCCGAGTCCTTCGAGGGCATGGCCGGTCTGGGCGGCGAGCGCACCATCCGCGAACGCATCTCTGCGCTGTCGACGCAGGGCTACATCAAGTATTTCCGCAACGCGGCTGACTACGGTCTGCCCTCCAGCGGCCGCACCAAGTTCGGCTATCTCTGCGTCGAAGGCATGGTGCTGCGCATGCCAGCGGGCGATGTCGACACGGCCACCGGCGAGCTGCCGATGCGCGAGCACACGGTGCTCCCCACCCACTACAAGTGCCCGCATTCCGGCGCCTCGATGCCCGTCGAGAACCCAGATGTGTGGGTCTATCACGACGAACTGAACGACCCGGAGGCCCCATGAATATTGCCCAATCGGCAGTTGGCAGCGCCGTTGCCAACTTCACTCATTTCCTTGCCAACTACCCGCAGTTGGCAAACCCCTGCCAACTGGAGGTCCAGTCAGATCAAGGCATTGCAGGAAATGACCCGCAGTTGGCAGTTGGCATCGCTGCCAACTTGCCAACTGGCGCAAACCCGCGCCGTTGCTGGACTTTCTCCCTTTCTCCAGTTGGCGAAAACTCCCCCTCCTACTACGTAGGAGAGGGACCAGGGGGTCCCTCTGCCCTACGTCGGGGACTTGCCGGCCACCCGGGCTCAGATCATCGGCGGCGATCCGTGCCATCGATCCTGGCACTGGACCTTGGCACCCAAACCGGCTGGGCAGTACGCGATCGCGACGGCGCCGTGACCAGCGGAACGGAATCCTTCAAGCCGCAGCGCTTTGAGGGTGGCGGCATGCGCTACCTGCGCTTCAAGCGCTGGCTCACCGAGATCAAGCAGTCCTGCGATGGCATCGAAGCGGTGTACTTCGAGGAAGTCCGCCGCCACGCCGGCGTCGATGCGGCACACGCCTACGGCGGGTTCATGGCCCACCTCACCGCATGGTGCGAGCACCACCAGATCCCGTACCAGGGCGTTCCGGTGGGCACGATCAAGAAGCACGCCACCGGCAAAGGCAATGCGAGCAAGGACCAGATGATCGGCGCCGTTCGTCTGCGTGGCCACGCGCCTGCCGACGACAACGAAGCCGACGCCATTGCCCTCCTGCACTGGGCGATCGAGACGCAGGAGGTGTGACATGAAGGTTCCGACTCCCGCATACCGCTGTGCCCTGGCTCGACTGCAACCCGATCCGCGACCCGATCCGGAGCAGATCAAGCGCGAGGGCTGGCGCGACCAACAGATCCTGGTGATATCGCCCGACGACACGCGGCTCGACTGGGTCGAACGTGAACTGCTTCGCCGTATCGGCGATCGGCTGTACGGGCCGAAGGAGCGTCGACATGGCTGAGTGGACGATCGAGACTGTGGCGGACCGATTCATCGAGGCCGCACGAACCGCCCACCGCCTTCCTCCGGTTCGTGTGCAGGGCTACTTCAACTGCTGGCCGGCGATCAAACGCATGCCATGGGAAAACCTGGGAGCTGAGCCACGGGTCTACCGCTTTCCTCCCGACCCTGCTGCCATCGACCGGATGCTGGAGACCATGCGGTGGGTTCAGTGGCTGGAAGAAGAACAGCGACACCTCGTCTGGATGCGAGCACAACGATATCCGTGGAAGGACATCTGCTGCCGCTTTGCCTGTGACCGGACAACCGCATGGCGTCGCTGGCAGACGGCACTGGAATTGGTCGCCGTGCACCTGCGGATGGAAAAGAAAACTGGGGCAGCCGGCAATTGCCGCTGACGTTGGGTGTAGTTGCGAACAGTCGCGAAGTCGTTGGGAATCCTGCGTGTCGATGCGGGTTTCGGTCGCTTTTTGGCGTGCAACATCCTGAGGTTTTTTCGCTAGTATTACGGCTAATCTTGCGAGCATTGAGTGCGTAAAGGCCACGGAGCGATCTGTGGCCTTCTTCGTTTCTGGCTCGCGATGGCCACGACCCGTTGCGACGGGTCCTTCCCGGCCAGAAAGCAATGCGGGGGGCGCGAGCGCGACGCTTCTCTAGCGTCAGGCTGCAAAATCAGGTTACCACCAGGGCAGGTTACCGGCCCCGGTTACCACCCAGCCAGGCGGTTACCACCGCACCAGATTTTTCATTCACCCGACCCGCCCAGCGGCAACGCTCGGCGGGTTTTGTTTTTGGGGCTTCCATTTTGAACACGCTCAACGTCGAGTACCGCAAGGTCGAGGCGCTGATTCCCTACGCCCGCAATCCGCGCACGCACGCCGAGAGCCAGATTTCCAAGATCGCGGCCAGCATCATCGAGTACGGCTGGACGAACCCGATCCTGGTCGATGGCGACAACGGCATCATCGCCGGGCACGGGCGTTTGGCCGCTGCGCGCAAGCTCGGCCTGGATCAGGTGCCGGTGATCGAACTGGCCCACCTGACCGTCGCGCAAAAGCGAGCACTGGTGATTGCCGACAACCGGCTGGCACTGGATGCAGACTGGGACGAAGAGATGCTGGCCTTGGAGCTGGCCGAGCTTGCCGACGCGGGATACGACCTCGCTCTGACCGGCTTCGAAAAATCCGAGATCGAGGCACTGCTCACCAGTGCGGTAGCCGTCGCTGATGATGAATCAGAGTCCGAACCCGACGAGCCTAACGCTGCCGACGACGTGCCGGAAGCACCCGTCGTAGCGGTGTCCCGGCCCGGCGATGTCTGGGCGATTGGCCCGCATCGCCTGATCTGTGGTGACGCCACCGACCGGGACGTGGTTGCTGCGCTGATGCAGGGTGACCTCTCTCGCCTGTGTTTCACCTCGCCGCCCTACGGCAACCAGCGCGACTACACCTCGGGTGGCATCTCCGATTGGGATGGTCTGATGCGTGGCGTGTTCGCGCACCTTCCGATGGCAGGCGACGGTCAGGTGCTGGTCAATCTTGGCCTGATCCACCGCGACAACGAGGTGATCCCGTATTGGGACGGTTGGCTATCTTGGATGCGCCAGCAGGGCTGGCGGCGCTTTGCCTGGTACGTCTGGGATCAGGGGCCTGGGATGCCCGGCGACTGGGCGGGCCGTTTCGCGCCGAGCTTTGAGTTCGTATTCCACTTCAACCGGGAGAGCCGCAAGCCCCACAAGATCGTGCCGTGCAAGCACGCGGGCCAGGAATCCCACCTGCGCGCCGATGGTTCGTCCACCGCGATGCGCGGCAAGGACGGCGAAGTGGGTGGCTGGACACACAAGGGCCTGCCGACGCAGGACACCCGCATCCCCGACTCGGTGATCCGCGTGATGCGCCACAAGGGCAAGATCGGGCAGGACATTGACCACCCGGCCGTGTTTCCGGTGGCGCTGCCGGAGTTCGGCATCGAGGCCTACACCGACGCGGGCGACATCGTGTTCGAACCCTTCGGCGGCAGCGGCACAACGATGCTGGCAGCCGAGCGCACCGGTCGGATCTGCCGCAGCGTGGAAATCGCCCCGCAGTACGTGGACGTCGCCATCAAACGCTTCCAGCAGAATCATCCCGGGGTGCCGATCACCCTGATCGCCACCGGCCAGTCCTTCGAGCAAGTAGTCGCCGAGCGCGCCGCCACCGTTAATGCCGAGGTGCTGACATGAGCTGGCTGGCCGACAAGATCGAGCAATGGCCGACTGGCAAGCTGCTGCCCTACGCCCGCAACGCGCGCACCCATTCCGATGATCAGGTGGCGCAGATCGCTGCCAGCATCGCGGAGTTTGGATTTACCAATCCGATCCTGGCGGGCAGCGACGGCATCATCGTCGCTGGCCACGGTCGCCTGGCCGCCGCCCAGAAGCTGGGTCTGGAACGGGTACCGGTGGTCGTCCTCGACCATTTGACGCCAACCCAACGCCGAGCTCTGGTGATCGCGGACAACCGCATCGCCGAGAACGCGGGCTGGGACGATGCGATGCTGCGGATCGAACTCGAAGCCTTGCAGCTCGAAGGCTTCGACCTGGACATCACCGGCTTCGACGCCGATGCGCTGGCCGAACTGATCGCGGGCGACGAGCCGGACAACGAAGGCCAGACCGATGAGGATGCGGTGCCCGAGGTCAGCGAGATGCCCATCTCGCGTCCGGGCGATGTCTGGATCATGGGTCAGCACCGACTGCTGTGCGGCGACTCGACCGTGGCCGAGAGCTACGACCACCTGATGCAGGGCACGGTGGCGGACATGGTCTTCACCGACCCGCCGTACAACGTGAACTACGCCAACAGCGCCAAGGACAAGATGCGCGGCAAGGATCGCGCGATCCTCAACGACAACCTGGGTGACGGCTTCTACGATTTCCTGCTGGCGGCACTGACGCCCACCGTGGCGCATTGCCGGGGCGGGATCTACGTGGCAATGTCCTCCAGCGAACTGGATGTGCTGCAGGCCGCCTTCCGCTCCGCCGGAGGCAAATGGTCGACCTTCATCATCTGGGCCAAGAACACCTTCACCCTGGGGCGCGCCGACTACCAGCGCCAGTACGAGCCGATCCTCTACGGGTGGCCCGAAGGCGCACAGCGCCACTGGTGTGGTGACCGCGACCAGGGCGACGTGTGGAACATCAAGAAGCCCCAGAAGAACGACCTGCACCCGACGATGAAGCCGGTGGAGTTGGTCGAGCGCGCGATTCGCAATTCGAGCCGCCCTGGCAACGTGGTTCTCGACCCGTTCGGTGGCTCTGGAACGACGCTGATCGCCGCCGAGAAGGCAGGCCGCATTGCGCGGCTGATCGAACTCGACCCCAAGTACGTCGACGTGATCGTGCGCCGGTGGGAGGAGTTCACCGGCAAGCAGGCCACCCGCGAGGCGGATGGCGCGGCGCTTGATCAGGCGGCCAGCGATTCTTCGACGATCTCGCAGTGAATCACAAAGCCCGTCAGGTAAGGCAGGCCGCGCGGGATGCCGTACTGCTTGCTGGTCTGGCGGCCAATCGTCCAGCCCATCCAACGCTGGGTGGCGGCGTTGATCGCGTCCGCCAGGGCCTTGCCCTCGTAAAGCCCGTTCTGGACGTCGTCGGCAAAGTGGCGTCCGTGGCGGCTGTCGAGGAAGATTCTCACCGATTCGAGGGGCCGGCTGGTGGCATCCGAGATGGCGACCATCGCCAGGGGCCATGCTGCGCTGGCGTGCTCGTTCATCGTGCCCCAAAAGCCCCAGTTGTCGTTCTGGGTGGAGGGGATCTGGTTGGTGGTCATGGTGGCTGCTCTTTCGGGTTGATCGTTGCGACACCCTTAGTAACGCGCTGTTCGATTGAGAAGCCAAGCGCTGCTTGGCCTCTCTCTCGATCTTTCTAATCAGGCAATCCGGTAGATCCGCTCACCGCCCGAAGCCTTGTCCGAGACGATAGTCAGGCCGAGCTTCTTCTTGAAGGCACCGGCGAAGGTGCCGCGCACTGTGTGCGCCTGCCAACCGGTGGCGGCGCAGATCTGGCCGATGGTTGCGCCCTCGGGGCGTTGCAGCATCCGGATCACTTCGGCTTGCTTGCTGTTGTCGCGGGTGCGCGGCTTGACCCACGTTGCTTCGGCGGCGGTTACGGCGGCTTCCAGTTCGGGATCGCTCATGGCGGCTCGCGCGCCTTCTGCGTTGGCGATGATCTGGTCGAGATTGGCTTCGAATTGACCGATGCCATTCTTGTTCACCCCCGGGCGTGGCATGCCCAGGGCGTCGTAGCCCTCGGCGGCGACGCACCAGCCCTCGCCATCGGGCGTGATCAGGGCACGGTTGAACATCCCGTCGAGCACTTTCTTGCGCGCGCCGCCTTTGATGTTGTCGGGGAACCAGTCGATCTTGCCTGCGCTGGTGTTGATGGCCTTGGCCAGGATGGCATGCTGGGCTGGGGTCAGGCTGGTGGTGGTCATTTGCTGCTCCTTCGGGGTGGTGGATGACGATGTGATGAACGCGCTGTCCGGGACTGAAGCCAAGCGCTTATCGCGGGGCTTCGCAGCTTTCCGATCAGTCCTTGGCGATTTCCGCTTCAGAGGCCTTCGGGCTCGCTGCGCCAAGTTCGACGCCCGCCTTGAAGGTCGCTTCCAGCGCATCCTTGAGGCACCACACCGCCGTGTCGTGGAAGTCGAGGCTGTCCGAGTTGCGGGTTTGCAGGGTTTCGATGCCGAGATGCTTCTGGGCGATCAGGGTCAGGATGGTGTCGATCTGGCTCATGGCGTGTTCCTTTCGGGGGGTGGTTGGCGTGACGTGATGAACGCGCTGTTCCCGATGGAAGCCAAGCTCAATCTGCGGACATGACGAAAAAATGAGTGAAGGTGACGATGGGACTCTCGATTCGCGCCTACGCGCGCCACCGTGGCGTGTCGCACGTGGCCGTGAAAAAGGCCATCGACACCGGGCGGATCACACCGCTGCCTGACGGCACGATTGATCCGGACACGGCGGACGCGCAGTGGGCGCAAAACACCCTGCAGCAACGCAAAGTCGCAGCACCAGAACCGGCACAAACATCTAAGGTGCAGGTCGAGCCTGCAGCCTCTAAACAGCCCGCGCAACGCGAAACCCCAGATGCAGGCGTCCCACCCTTGTCGACTGGTGGTACCTCACTGTTGCATGCGCGCACAGTCAACGAAGTACTGAAGGCCAAACTCAAGCAGGTCGAGCTAGCCGAGAAAAAGGAAGAACTGGTCGACCGGGCCAAGGCAGTGGCGCACGTATTCCATCTCGCACGCGTGGAGCGTGATGCTTGGTTGAACTGGCCCGCCCGTGTGTCTGGGCAGATGGCATCCCAGCTTGGGATTGATCCTCATCAGATGCATGTGGCCCTGGACGCCGTCGTCCGCGAGCACCTGATCGAACTGGGCGAACTGCGACCGCGCGTGGACTGATGATGAACGATTACGAGGGTGCTGCCGAGATCGAGCGCGCATGGCGCGAAGGGCTGACGCCGGACCCACTGCTCACTGTGTCCGAATGGTCGGATCGCCACCGGATGCTCTCCAGTAAGGCATCTGCCGAACCGGGACGCTGGCGCACCAACCGTACGCCCTACCTGAAGGCCATCATGGATTGCCTGTCGCCGACCTCGCCGGTCGAACGTGTGGTGTTCATGAAGGCGGCCCAACTCGGCGCGACCGAGATGGGATCGAACTGGATCGGCTACGTCATCCACCACGCGCCGGGGCCAATGATGGCCGTCTGGCCGACAGTGGAAATGGCCAAGCGCAACTCCAAGCAGCGGATCGACCCACTGATTGAGGAGTCGGGTGTTCTGGCCGATTTGATTGCACCGGCCAGGAGCCGGGACTCGGGCAACACTATTCTTTCGAAGGAATTCCGGGGCGGCGTCCTGGTGATGACGGGCGCCAACAGCGCGGTCGGACTGCGGTCGATGCCAGTGCGCTACCTGTTCCTCGACGAGGTGGATGGCTATCCGCTGGACGTTGAGGGTGAAGGCGACGCGATTTCACTTGCCGAGGCGCGTACCAGAACCTTCTCGCGCCGTAAGATTTTCATCGTTTCGACACCAACAATCTCGGGTGCGAGCGCCATCGAACGGGAATATGAAACATCCGACCAGCGTCGCTACTTTTTGCCGTGCCCGCATTGCTCGCACCGCCAATGGCTGCGCTTCGAGCAACTGCGCTGGGAGAAGGGACAACCGGACAGCGCCGCCTATGTTTGCGAATCCTGCGATGCGCCGATTTCCGAGCACCACAAGACCTGGATGCTGGAACACGGCGAGTGGCGCGCATTGGCACCAGAGAATGGCGCCAAGACGGCTGGCTTTCACTTGTCGTCACTCTACAGCCCGGTCGGCTGGCGCAGTTGGCGCGAGATCGCCGTCGCCTGGGAACTGGCTGTGAGCAAGGAGTCGGGTTCTGCGGCGGCCATCAAGACGTTCAAGAACACCGAACTGGGTGAGACCTGGGTCGAGGAAGGCGAAGCACCGGATTGGCAACGCCTCGTCGAGCGGCGCGAGGACTACCCGGTCGGATCGATTCCTCCCGGTGGACTCCTGCTCGTGGGCGGCGCGGATGTCCAGAAGGACCGCATCGAAGCCTCAATCTGGGCCTTCGGGCGCGGCAAGGAATCATGGCTGGTCGAGCATCGCGTCTTGATGGGCGACACCGCGCGGGATGCGGTTTGGAAACAACTGGCGGATCTGCTCGCGGAAAACTGGACGCACGCGTCCGGCGCGGCGATGCCGCTGGCACGGTTCGCCTTAGCAGGCCGTTGAAAAAATGCTCATCGAACGCGCCAGGGTCGTGGATTTCGAAGAAACGGATCGCGCAAACTGGCCTGCGCAGCGATTGGAGCGGCCATTTCGGCCTGTTTGCAGGCCGTTTTGCCCGTTCCGGGCGCACGTATCCCATGGTTCACGCATGATGCGCGTCCCACCAACCGCCCAGACTGCCCATGCGCACCAGGTTGTAGGTGGCAAAGCACAGCAGCGCCTGGCCCGCGAGCTTGGCCTGACCGATCAATTTGGTCTTGGCCAGACCGCCCACTGTCTTGATCCAGCCAAAGGCCTCCTCGATTCGCTTGCGCACTTTGAGGCTGGTTTTGTAGCCCTCGTGGCGCTTGATGCGCCCATCGACTGCAGAGTGCTTGTCCTTGGCCGCCACGTGCGGCGTGACCAAGAGCCGGCGACAGCCCTTGATGAAGGCCTTGCTGTCGTAGCCCTTGTCGGCGCCGACCGTGGCCCGCTTGTTCCTGTTGCCCCGGCGTTTGAGCATCGCCAGCGCCGCCTCGCGCTCGGCGGTGCCACTGGCATGTGTGATCTCCACATCCACGATCAGACCGTTGCGGTTCTCCATGAGGATGTGCCCCATGTGGCACAGGCGGGACTTGTCGCCCGCGCTCTTCTTGAACAGCCGGGCATCGGCATCGGTGGTGCTGGCATGGGTGCCGTTGCAGCGCTCCTGCCCTTTGAAGTTCACCTCGGGGTTGCGTCCGGGTGGCGTGCCGCTGTCGTCGTCTTTGCGTTTGAAACTCTTGTGCGAGGCCCAGGCCTCAATCAGCGTGCCGTCCACGCTGAAGTGTTCGTCGCTGGCAAGCCGGCCCCACTGGGCGCTGAGCTTGACGCGCTCGAAGAAGGCGCGCGCCAGGTCTTCGTTGAAGAGGCGTTCGCGGTTGGCGCTGAAGGTGGAGTGGTCCCAAACTTTGTCCTCGATGTTCAGGCCGACGAACCAGCGGTACAGCAGGTTGTAGTTGACCGCCTCGACCAGCTGGCGTTCGCTGCGGATGGAGAACAGGATTTGCAGCAGCAAGGCCTTGAGCAGCATCTCCGGCGGCACCGACGGTCGGCCACGGCGGGCGTACACCGCTTCGAACTCGCTGTTCATGCTCGCCAGCAGCGCATCCACCACGGCGCGCAACTTGCGCAGCGGGTGTGCCGCTGGCACTCTTTCTTCAAGGCTGATGTAGCTGAACATCGCCCCCTGGAAGTCTTGGTTGCCTCTCATCTTTCTTGTCGCAGTTGTTGCGGGATGGCTTCAGATCGTAGCGGCCGACGCGGACGCTCGCAGGGGATTTTTCAACGGCCTGTTAGACACTGGGTTTGCCACCCAAGAGGCCTATACCTTCGTGCGGGCCAGTCGCGACCCGCGCATCATGGCCATCAAAGGTGTCGCGCGCGGCGCGGCACTGATCGGGACCCCCACCGCCGTGGATATATCCAAGGGCGGCAAGAAGCTGCGCCGAGGCATCAAGGTGTTCTCGGTCGCCGTCGGCATTGCCAAGCTCGAGCTCTACAACAACCTGCGCAAATCGGCAGATGTGGCCGAGGACGGTATCACCGCGATCTATCCGGCCGGATTCATCCATCTGCCGAATGTGGACGCAGAGTTCATTCAGCAGCTCTGCGCGGAACAACTCATCACGCGACGCGACCGGAATGGCTTTCCCATCCGGGAGTGGCAAAAGATGCGCGAGCGTAACGAGGCGCTGGACTGCTACGTCTACGCCCGCGCAGCCGCTTCAGCGGCGGGACTGGATCGCTTCGACGAACGCCATTGGCGCGAGCTGGAGCGACAACTGGGGATGGCAGATCCGCCTGACCCCGTGACCACCACAACGACTGACGAGGCCACCCAACGCGGTGGCCTCGCTGTTTCTGCGCCCCGCAGCACCGGGCGACGAGTGATTAGGAGCCGCTGGCTCAGCTGACAGATGTGCCGATGAGGACACGATGACTTACACCACTACTGAGCTCGACGCGTTGAAGCGTGCGCTGGCCACTGGCGAGCGCCGTGTGAGCTTCGGCGACAAAACGATTGAGTACCGCTCAGTCGAAGAGTTGCAGGCCGCCATTCGAACTGTCGAGACAGAGATCGCCCGAAATTCAGGGAAAAGCCTCGTCCGTCAGTTGCGCGTCACGACCCGGAAGGCCACCTGATGAGCTGGTTCTCCAAACTTCGGCGCGGCATGTTTGGCGGCCCGTCGCCGACTTACGACGGTATCGGCGGTGGTCGGCGAGCGATTGCCTGGCAGGTCGGAAATCCTGGTGCCGTTGCCGCGCTGGCCTTCACCCAGAACGAGCTCCGCGCCAAAAGCCGCGATCTGGTGCGACGCAACGCTTGGGCGGCCGCCGGCGTGGAGGCCTTCGTCGCCAACGCGATCGGCACGGGCATCAAGCCGCAGTCGATGCTCGCGGACAACGCACTACGGGAAGCCATTCACGCCCTCTGGTGGGACTGGTGCAGCGATGCCGACGCAGCCGGCTTGACCGACTTCTACGGCCTGCAAGCACTCGCCTGCCGGGCAATGCTGGAAGGCGGGGAGGCACTGGTGCGGCTGCGCTATCGCCGACCCGAAGACGGTCTGGCGGTTGGCCTCCAGCTCCAGCTGCTGGAACCCGAACACTTGCCCATGACGATGAACCTGGAGCTACCTTCCGGCAACGTGGTACGGGCCGGCATCGAGTTCGATCGGCTCGGCCGCCGCGTCGCCTACCACCTGTATCGCTCGCATCCCGGTGATGGCGCCTTGGCGCCAATGTCCGGCACGGGTGGCATGGACACCGTGCGCGTGCCTGCCTCCGAGATCATCCACCTGTTCCGTCCGCTGCGTCCTGGCCAGATCCGGGGCGAGCCGTGGTTGGCGCGGGCGCTGGTCAAACTCAATGAGCTGGACCAGTACGACGACGCCGAACTGGTGCGCAAAAAGACGGCGGCGATGTTCGCGGGCTTCATTACCCGCCTGGCGCCCGAGGACAACCTCATCGGCGAAGGGCTGGCGGACGCCAACGGCGTGTCCCTGGCAGGACTGGAACCCGGGACCTTGCAGCTGCTGGAGCCTGGTGAGGACGTGAAGTTCAGCCAACCGGCTGACGTCGGAGCCAGTTATGCCGAGTTCCTGCGCATGCAGTTCCGGGCCGTCGCCGCCGCGATGGGCATCACTTACGAGATGCTCACCGGCGATCTGACGCAGGTGAACTACTCGTCGATCCGCGCCGGATTGCTGGAGTTTCGCCGCCGCTGCGAAGCGATCCAGCATGGCGTGATCGTCCACCAGCTCTGCCGCCCGATCTGGCGCGCATGGATGGAACAGGCTGCGCTCGAAGGTGCACTCGATCTCTCGGGCTTCGTCGGACGCAAACGGGAATACCTGGCCGCCAAATGGATTCCGCAGGGCTGGCAGTGGGTCGATCCGAAGAAGGAGTTCGACGCGATGCTCACCGCAATCCGTGCCGGGCTGCTTTCGCGCTCCGAAGCCATTTCCGCCTTCGGCTACGACGCCGAAGACATCGACCGCGAGATCGCGGCCGACAACCAGCGGGCCGATGAGCTGGGGCTGGTCTTCGACTCCGACCCGCGCCACGACAAATCGCCCGTCAACGCCTCGGCGACCGCCACTCCGGCTCCGCCGCAAGAACCCCAGGACAACTGATATGCAGCTCGTACACCTGGCGTCCCGTCTCTACGGGACGCCGCTTCTCATTGCGCGTTCGAAACTGGACGTGATCCTGTCCGTCCTCGGCCCGCGCATCGGATTGCCCGAGATCGATGCTGCCGTCCCGCTTCCCACTTCGAAAGCCGGCACTGCGGTCGGGCAGCCCGGCATCGCGATCATTCCCGTGCACGGCACCCTGGTACGACGGGCGATGGGACTGGAGGCGGCGTCTGGCCTGACCTCCTATGGGGAAATCGCGGCACGCCTCGACGCCGCGCTGGCGGACCCACAGGTCAGCGGCATCCTGCTCGACCTAGATTCGCCCGGCGGCGAAGCGGGTGGCGTGTTTGAGCTGGCCGAGCGGATTCGCGCCGCCAACGACATCAAGCCGGTGTGGGCGCATGCCAATGACTCCGCGTACTCGGCGGCTTACGCGATTGCCGCCGCCGCATCACGCCTGACCCTGTCCCAAACCGCCGGGGTGGGGTCCATTGGTGTTATTGCGCTGCACGTCGATCAGTCGGTCAAGGATGCCAAGGACGGCATCGACTTCACCGCAATCTACGCCGGCCACCACAAAAACGACTTTTCTCCCCACGCGCCGCTGTCCCCACAGGCGGCTTCCACCCTGCAGGCGGAAGTGGATCGGCTCTACGGAATCTTCGTCAGCCAGGTCGCGCAAATGCGAGCTCTGGACAGCGATGCCGTGCGGGCGACCGAAGCCAGCCTGCTCTTCGGCGAGGCTGCTGTGACGGCAGGCCTGGCTGACGCGGTGATGAGTTTCGATCAGGTCCTGATCGAGTTCTCCAACGCACTGGATGCGCAACGCCGGCTGGCGACACCCAGTACGGGCGCCGCGAAGCGCGGCCCGCTCGCCCGTGCCTCGCCTGCTTCACGGAACGCACCTCCGCAGATTTCCAGCCAACAACAGTCTCATTTGGAGAAAACCATGACCGATCACGAACAGCAGCCCCCTCTGGACGAATCCGAGCCGGAGGCCACGCCAGACCCGGCAGACACCCCAGCGCAAGAACCCACCACCCCGCCCGTGTCTGCATCGCTCGTCGGTGCGCACGCCAACGGCCGGATCGAGGCACAAGCCATTGCCGAGATCTGCCTGATCGCAGGCACGCCACAGCGCACGGCGGAATTCCTCGCATCCGGGATGAACGAGTCCCAAGTCCGCCGCGCACTGCTCGAAGCTCGCGCTGAACAGCCGGAGATTGCCTCACGCATCACCGCCGATGCGGGAACCACCGTGCAGCCGGAGAGCAGCCCGGTCGTTGCCGCCGTCAAGAAACTCGCCACGAAGGAGTAAGCCATGTCTGCCATTCAGGAAACCAACAACCTCGGTGATCTCCTCAAGTACGAGGCGCCGAATCTCTATTCACGCGACCTGGCCACGGTTGCTGCCGGTCAAAACCTGCAGCTCGGCGCCATCGTCGGCCGCGACAGTACGACCGGCAAGCTGAAAGCGCTCGACCCGGCCGCCACCGATGGCACTGAGAACGCGGTCGGCGTGCTCGCCGCTGACGTGGATGCGACCCTGATCGACCGGGAAGACGCGCTGCTGATCTCCCGCCACGCCATCGTCGCCAGCCATGCCCTGGTGTGGCCGGTCGCCATCACCCCTACCGAGAAGGCCACTGCGATCGCTCAGATCGAAGCGCGTGGCGTCCTCGTCCGAACCGCCGCCTGAATTAGGAGACAACCATGCAGAACCCTTTTACCAATCCCGCGTTCTCGATGGCGGCGCTCACGGCGGCCATCAACATTCTTCCCAACCGTTATGGCCGCATCGAGGATCTCGGTTTGATGCCGGCCAAGCCGGTGCGCCAGCGACAGGTCATCGTCGAGGAGATGAACGGCGTACTGAACCTGCTGCCGACCTTGCCGCCGGGCGCCCCGGGCACGGTCGGTGTGCGCGGTAAGCGCACCTTGCGTTCGTTCGTGATCCCCCACATCCCGCATGACGATGTCGTCCTGCCGGAAGAGGTTCAGGGCATCCGCGCCTTTGGCTCGGAGACTGAAACAGAAGCCGTCGCGGGCGTCATCGCGCGCCACCTGGAGACCATGCGTAACAAGCACGCGATCACGCTGGAACACCTGCGCATGGGTGCACTCAAGGGCGTCATTCTGGATGCCGATGGCTCCGTGCTGTACGACCTGTTCGACGAGTTCGACATCACGCCGCAGACCATCGCCTATGACCTCGGCAATGCCGGCACCAATGTGAAGGCGAAATGCCTCGCGACCCTGGCCGCGATCGAGGACAACCTCAAAGGCGAATTCATGACCGGAGTGCACTGCCTGTGCTCGCCCGAATTCTTCGCCGCCCTGACCGGCCATGCCAAGGTCGAGAAAGCGTTCGAGAACTGGCAGCAGGGTGCCATCCTGATCAACGACGTGCGCCGGGGCTTCACCTACGCCGGCATCACCTTCGAGGAGTATCGCGGGCAGGCAACCGATCCCACCGGCACCACCCGTCGCTTTATCGCGGCTGGCGAGGCCCATGCCTTCCCGCTGGGTACGGTGGATACCTTCGGCACCTACTTCGCGCCGGCTGACTTCAACGAGACGGTCAACACCATCGGGCAGACGCTCTATGCCAAGCAGGAGCCGCGCAAGTTCGATCGTGGCACCGACCTGCATACCCAGTCGAATCCGTTGCCCATGTGCCATCGGCCCGGAGTCTTGGTCAAGCTGACGGTGGCGTGATGAAGTTGATCGAACGCCTGTACCAGTCTGCCGCCAACGCGGGGCTGACGGTACGCTGCCATTGGCAGCCTTCCGATGGCTCGCCGTCGCAGACGCACGCGGTCGGCTTCACTGCGCCGGACGACACGGTGTTCGACGGGCTGGCTTCGTCCACCGATTACCAGATGTGCTATCCGGCTTCGGTCCTCAAAGGTCTGGGTCCGCGCGAGGCGGTCGAGATCGATGGCGTGATCTATCAGGTGCGTAGCACCCGGGCCGTGGGCGACGGCTCGGAGATGCGCGCACAGCTAACCCGGGTGTAGCGCCATGTCCGGCAACTCGATCCGCGAACAGATTCTGCTCGCGGTGATGGCGGCTGTCCGCACGCCGGTGGAGACGCTTGGGGCGACGCTGCACCGCTCGCCCACGGTGGCCATCAGCCGGGAGCAATGCCCCGCGCTGGTGGTGTTCCCCGAGTCCGAGTCGATCACCGAGCGCGCCAACGACCGCGTCACGCGCGAGCTCACGGTGCGCTTGGTCGCGCTGGCCCGCGCGGTGCCTCCCGCAATTCCGGAAACCGAAGCCGACCGGCTGATCACAGCCGCCCACGCCGCTCTGCTGGCCGACCGGAACCTGGGCGGCCTTGTCTTGGGGCTGCGCGAGCAGGAATGCGAGTGGGACGTCGAAGACGCCGATGCGGTGGCAGCCATGATCCCCGCGCGCTACGCGATCACCTACCGGACGCTCGACACCGACCTTTCAACCAAGGGATGACACCCATGACTTACATCGTTCTGACTCAGCCGCACACCCACGCGGGCCAAGCCCACAAGGCAGGCGACCGGCTCGATGTGGATAGCGGTACTGCCGACTGGCTCATCGCCAATGGCATCGCCCGCCATGACCGCCAGCCCGTACCCGAGCCCCAGCCGCAAGGCGACGGCGGACCCATCGAACCCATTCGCCCCATCACCACCCAACGCAAGGAATCCAAATCATGAGCACCTACGCCAGTTTTCAGGGCCGCGTCTTCCTCGGTAAACGCGACGCAGCGGGCCTGCCCATCGAAGTGCGCTCGCCCGGCAACGTCGCCGAGCTCAAGCTCTCGCTCAAGACCGACGTGCTGGAGCACTACGAGAGCCAGACCGGCCAGCGCTCGCTCGACCACCGGATGGTCAAGCAAAAGTCGGCCACCGTGAACCTCACCATCGAGGAGTTCACCAAGGAGAACCTCGCCCTGGCGCTGTACGGCAACCACATCACCGGCAGCACGGGCTCGGTGACCGCTGAGCCCATCGGCGGCGAGTCTCCGGTGGTCGGCGACCGCTACTTCTTTGCTCACCCCAAGGTGTCGGCGGTCGTGGTCACCGATTCGGCAGGTACGCCTGGGACGCTGACCGCAGGCACCCACTACACGGTGGATACCGACTTCGGTGCCCTCCAGTTTCTGGAGATCACCGGCTTCACCGCGCCTTTCAAGGCCGCTTACACCTACGGCGTGACCACCGAGATTGGCATCTTCACGCAGTCGGTGCCGGAGCGTTATCTGCGCCTGGAAGGTATCAACACCGCGCAGGGCAACGCCAAGGTTCTGGTCGAGCTGTACCGCGTCGCATTCGATCCGCTCAAGGAGATCTCTTTCATCTCGGACGAGTACAACAAGTTCGAACTGGAAGGCTCGCTCCTGGCCGACACCACCAAGCCCTATGACGCGGTGCTGGGCCAGTTCGGCCGCATCGTGCAGCTGTGAACGAGGTGAGGCCAACCATGAGCGATCTGGAAACCCTCATCCAGCAAGGGGTGGAACTGGTGATCGACGGCGAGCTGCTGGCCATCAAGCCCCTCAAGGTCGGGCAGATGCCCGCCTTCCTGCGCGCGATCACGCCGGTGATGCAGCAGATTGGTGGCGATGGCATCGACTGGCTGGCGCTGTTCGGCGAGCGCGGCGACGACCTGCTCACAGCGGTGTCGATTGCCGTCGGCAAGCCGCGCGCGTGGGTCGATGAGTTGGCCGCCGACGAGGCCATCCTGCTGGCGGCGAAGGTGATCGAGGTGAACGCGGATTTTTTTACCCGGACGGTGATGCCTCGTCTCGACTGTCTGATCGTGCAGACCAGCGCAGTGGCGGCCACAGCGGCCACGGCTGGTTCGACACCGTCCAGCACCTGATTGCCCACGGCCACCGACTGCCGGACATCCTCGACTACACCCTGGCGCAGGTGAGCGGCTTCGCAGCCGCCACCGTGCGGGAGGACGCGGCGCGCGATGCGCGCCTGCTCTCGCTGATCGCCATCGGCGCACGCGGCGATCCGCGTCACCTTGACCAGACCCTTGACAGGCTCCAAGACCATGCGCATCTCGGTTCGCATCGATAGCAAGGCCGCGCAGGCGCAGTTGCGTCGCTGGGGCGGCGAGTTCCGCGAGAAGGTACAGAAGGCGGTCGCACGCGGCATCGCCAGTGAGACCGCCGAACTCAAGCAGGACGTGCGCAGCCACGTTGCCGGTCAGATGACGGTGGTCAAGAAGTCCTTCGTCAAGGGCTTCACCGCCAAGGTGCTGGACAAGGACAAGAACCGGCTGCCCGCGCTCTACGTCGGCTCGCGCATCCCGTGGTCGGGCATCCACGAACGCGGCGGCGTGATCGGTGGCCGGATGCTGATCCCGCTGCACGGGCGGGTCGGCCGCAAACGCTTCAAGGCGCAGATCGCCGAGCTGATGCGCGGCGGCAACGCCTATTTCATCAAGAACGCCAAGGGGAACATCGTGCTGATGGCTGAGAACATCAAGGAACACGACCGACCATTGTCGGGATTCAAGCGCCGCTACCGAAAAGCCGAGGGCATCAAGCGGCTCAAACGCGGCGCGGATGTGCCCATTGCCGTGCTGGTGCCCCGGGTGCAGCTCAAGAAGCGACTGAACGTCGAAGGCATTGTCGCCGGGCGTATTCCGCGTCTCTCGGCCCGGATCGAGAAGCAGTTGCGGCTGGTGGACTGAGATGGCGAACCGCATTTCCATCCTCGTCGCCCTCGAAGGTGCAGACGAGGGGCTCAAACGCGCCATCACATCGGCCGAGCGCAGCCTCGGCGGGTTCGGCTCCAGCGCCAAGACCGCAGGCGACAAGGCCGCTGCCGGGGTGGCCGAGGTCAAGGCCGGAATGAACGCCTTTGGTGATCAGGTCGCCAAGGCCAAGACTCAGTTGCTGGCCTTCCTCACCATCAACTGGGCCAGCGGCAAGGTGCAGGAGATTGTCCAGATCGCTGACGCCTGGAACATGATGTCCGCGCGCCTGAAGCTGGCCACCGCAGGCAGCCGCGAGTACACGGTGGCCCAGAAAGAACTGTTCGCCATCGCGCAGCGCATCGGCGTGCCGATCCAGGAAACCGCCACGCTCTACGGCAAGCTCCAACAGGCGGTGCGGATGCTGGGCGGCGAGCAGCAGGATGCCCTCGCGCTCACCGAAAGTATCTCGCAGGCGCTGCGCATCTCCGGCGCATCGGCTGCCGAGGCGCAGTCGTCCCTGCTGCAGTTCGGGCAGGCCCTGGCCTCAGGCGTGCTGCGCGGCGAGGAATTCAACTCTGTCGTCGAAAACAGCCCGCGTCTCGCCAAGGCACTGGCCGACGGCCTGAACGTGCCCATCGGACGGCTGCGCAAGCTCGCCGAGGAAGGCCGCCTGACCGCCGACGTGGTGGTCAACGCGCTGATGAGCCAGAAGGACAAGCTGGCCGCCGAGTACGCGCAACTGCCGATGACCGTCAGCCAGGCCTTCACGCGTCTGTCGAACGCCTTCGGGCAGTGGGTCAGCAAGCTCGATGAATCGACCGGCTTCACCAAGAAGCTCGCCGAGGCCCTGACGTGGCTGTCGGAGAACCTGGACACGGTGATGAAGTGGCTGGGACGCATCGCCGAGGTCGGCCTCGCGGTACTGGTCTACCGCCTGATCCCGGCGCTGATCATCGCGTGGCAGACCGCAGGTGCGGCGGCGGTAACGGCGGCCAGCACCACGGCGGCGGCGTGGGCGGCGGCCAACCTGTCGATGTCGAACGCCATCGCCACCGTCGGCAAGCTGCGCGTCGCTTTCGGGGTGCTCGGTGCGGCCATCATCGGCTGGGAGATCGGGACGTGGCTGTCGGAGAAGTTCGAGATCGTCCGCAAAGCGGGCATCTTCATGGTCGAGGTGCTGATGAAGGGCATCGAGCACCTGCGCTTCCAGTGGGAGGTGTTCGCCGCCATCTTCACGTCCGACACCATCGCCGAAGCCACCAAGCGGCACGAACAGCGGCTTGCGGAGATGAATCGCATCTTCGCCGAGATGTACGCCGACGCCACCGAAGGCGCAAACGCAGCCCAAGGCGCGATGAACACCGCCGCGACCGCTGCCGAGGAGATCGCCAAGCGACTCGAAGCCGTGCGCCAGGGAACGCAGGAAGCGGTCGGGCGCGGCATCGAGGCCGTGCACGCCGCCCTGGAAAAACTCAAGTCCCGGCTGGGCGAGGTCGAACAGGCGGTCGGCAAGGCCCAAGGTGTGGTCAACGACGCCACCGCCAAAATGGCCGAGGCCTACAAAGGGTTCACCGCCATTGTCGAGGCCAATCTGCAAACGCAGATCACTGCGGTGAAGGCGCGCTACGAGCAGGAGAAGGCGGAACTAGAACGTACCCAGCAGTCCGAAACCGCCAAGATCACCAAATCCACGCAGCTCCTCACCGAAGCGCTGACGCAGCAGGCGACCCTGCGCCGTCAGGCCACGACCGAGACGCTCGGCCTGATCGATCAGGAAACGCAGGCGCGCAAGGAGGCTGCCGCCCGGCAAGGCCAGACCGAGGAGGAGCGCCGGGCCAACGTGCAGCGTGTCGAGAACGACATCCTCGCCACCAAGCGCCAGACGCTGGCGCAGGCGCTCTCCGAGTACCGCCAACACATCGACGCCCTCAACGCCGAGGCCAACCGGCATCTGGCGGAGGTGCAGCGCATCGAGGAAGCCAAGCGCCAGTTGTCGATGTCCACGGAGGAGCGCATCCGCGACATCCGCCGCCAGGGCATGACCGAGTACGAGGCGACCGAGGATCGCAAGCGCCAGATCGCCGAGATGCAGGAGCAGGCGCGACAGGCGCTGGCCAACGGTGAATTGGAGCTTGCACGCCAGCTCGCGCAGAAGGCGATGGACATGGCCGCGCAGGTGGCCACCAGTCAGACCAACGAGGCCAAGCGCGGCGAGGAGGCCCGCAGGCAGTCCGAGCAGGCAGTGTCACAGGTCACGCAACTGGAAGCGCAGTCGCGCGAGGCCTACCGCAGGCAGGAGTACCAGCAGGCGACCGAATTGATGCGGCAGGCTGACCAGTTGCGCGCGGAACTGGCGCAGAAGGCCAAGGATGCCGACGCTCAGGCGGTTCAAGGCAAACAGGGCGTGCGTGAGGCCATCGACCGCATCCGTGAGTCTGAAGAAATCCTCAACCAGACGCTGGATGCTGAAAGCGCGGCGCACCAAACGGCGGCACGCTCGGCGATCACCGCACGCGATGAGATTCAGCGCACGCTGGCCGAGACCACGCGCCAGATCGACGACATCACCGCCAAGCTCCGTGACGGGCTCAAGGTAACGCTCGACGCCGACACCACGCGCTTCGATCAGGCAATTACTGATCTGGACAAGGCGCTGGCTGAGAAAGAGTACCTGCTCCAGATCCAGGCCGACCTGCAGGAAGCGGAGCAGAAGCTCAAGGAATACGAGCAGTTGCTCAAGGAAGGCAAGACGCTGCCGGTCGATGCCGACGTCAGCAAGGCACGCGACGCGCTGGATCGGCTCAAGGCCTACGCCGACCAAAACGCGCAGTTCGAACTGAAGGTAGCGACCGAGAAAGCGCAGGCGGCGATCACCAATGTCGAAGGGATGATCAAGGCGCTGGATCGCATCCAGACCGAATCTCAGCATCAGGTCGCCAGCAACGTCGGCGCGGTGCGCGCGGAGATCGACAGCCTCAATGGGCGCAACACCTCGAGCACCCACACCATCTACGTGACCAAGGTGGAAACCAACGCCACTGGCGGTCTGGTTGGCGGTGGTGTTCGACGGTTTGCCGACGGCGGCGCGGTGGCTCCCGCCTTTCCCCGGATGAGCGGTGGCTCGGTGCCCGGCTCCGGCCACCACGATACCGTGCCACGCACCCTCGAGGCCGGTGCCTTCGTGATCCGCAAGGCGGCGGTGCAGAAGTACGGCAGCGGCGCGCTCTCGCGTTTGGCAAACAGTGTCGCTGGGGGCATCGCCCACTTCGCGGTCGGCGGGCGCGTTGCCTCATTGGGTGGCACCGGCTCCACAGGCTCCGATCCCAAAGACAAGCCGAGCAGGCCCAAGAAGAACCGCGAAGCGTTCGAGGCGCTCAAGATGATCGACCTCGGCCTGCAGGGGATGAACGAGTACACCAGCTGGCTGCAGTGGAACTACGGCGCATCGGTCAGTCTGGATATGCGCAGCAAGACAATGGACAACTATGGCAAGCAGGCGCAGGAAGATCGGCGCGTGCTGTCGGACTTCATCGGCCGCAAGACCCTGACCGGCAACGAGCGCCAGAACCTGGAGCGGATCAAGCAGACGTGGCGGCAAGCGATGGCCCAGCCGCTGCTCTGGGGCAAAGACCTGGAGCGCGAGCTGATCGACTACATGGAGCAAAACCAGGGCGAGTTCTACCGGCGCGGTGGCTTGGCGAAATCCGACACCGTCCCGGCGATGCTCACCCCCGGCGAGTTCGTCGTGAACCGGCAGGCCGTCGCCCGCTACGGTGCGGGCTTCTTCGAGGCTATCAACAACTTGAGCGCTCCGGCGCAGGCACTGGCCGGACGAGCGATGGCGAGCATCCAGGGCTTTGCCTCGGGTGGTTTGGTGCAACCCGTGGGCAGCAGCCTGCCACGTCCGTCACTGCCCGATAGTGCCCCGACCCGCACCGTGCGGGTGGAGTTGGCTGCAGGCGGCAACAAGGTCAATGCCACGGTCGATGCACGCGAGGAGTCGCGCTTGCTGCAACTGCTGGATGCTGCGCGCGGCCGCACGGCTTGACCGTGCGCTCCTGTTTCTCTGTCTGAGGTATTCCCGATGTACCTGAAGAACCTCGCTACCGGGGTGGCGTTGCCATTGCCGGACGACTTGCTGTGGGCGGACGAGCACGCGTGGTCGCCCGCCGTGGCCTCCGTGTCCTACCTGCTCACCGGCGCGCTGCTGGTGCAGTCAGCAACAAGGCAGGCGGGCCGCCCGATCACGCTGGTTGGCCCATCGGACATGGCGTGGGTGACACGCGCGACGGTGGCCACCTTGCACACCTGGGCCGCTGCGCCCCTGGCTGCGGCCAGTGGGCGGTTCGAGCTCACGCTGCGCGATGCGCGCGTGTTCACCGTGGCCTTCCGTCACGCCGACACCGCCATCGACGCCGAACCCGTGCTGGGCTTCCCGGCGCAATCCGACACCGATTTCTATCGCATCACCTTGCGGCTGATGCAGCTCTGATTCACTGGAGAATTCCATGCCCATTCTTGCAGGCGACGTGAAGCTGGTCGCCAGTCAGGTGATGGACGACGTCGCAGAAGGCGGCGGCGCGCCCACCTCCAACGTCATCGTGGACGGCGCGAGCAACTCGCTGTTCAACGACATCTCGGAACTGGATCGTGCGGGCGGGCGAGTGAACCTGCGCAAGGTGTTCGCGAGCATCCAGACCGACACCACCGACACCTATCTGGGCGGTAACGTGGTGGTGTCCGATCCGCCTGCCGATCCGCGCGTGGCCGTCACCGTCTTCTCCACCGAGGAGGTGTTCGACCGCCGCACCAACGCGCGCGACCGCATCGAGGCCTACCTCAACAAGGGTTCGATGTGGAACGGCTTTTTGCTTGAGAACCACATCGCGGGCCAACGCAGCATCCAGCTCTTCCAGCGTGTGGGCTCGGAGCTGCCGACCATCGGCAAGACCCTGTTCCTCGTGATGAGTGAAGGCCTGGCCAACGAGTATTCGCAATACATCCGTATTACGCGCATCGAGTCGGAAACCCGTACTTTCAGCTTTGGCTCGGGCAGCAGCATCCAGGACTACCAGGCGGTGGTGGTCACCTGCGACCTGTCGGACGCGCTGCGCTACGACTTCCCGGGCTCGCCGCCGGATCGCCTGTTCACAATGGCGAGCGGCAAGACCAAAACCCGCGACACCGTGGTGGCCGATGCCGCCAAGTACTGCGGCGTGGTCAAGACGACCCAGCCGGTTTCTATCGGCGATGTGGCCGCCAGCGTCACCAGCGTGTTCACACAGCTCGTGCCCTCGGCACAGACGGAGACACCGCTGCTTGATCTCACCGCAGGCGGCACCTCGGAAACGCTCATCGAGTCCGACAACGGCACGGTGTCCTACACCACCTCGGTCGCGTTCAATGCCTCGACCGTGCTGTCGGTGGGCAACGCCATTCAGCCTGGAACCCTCTCGATCACCGTCAGCGGTGCGACGCTTGTCGACAACGGTGGCGACCTGCTGTCGGGTGCGACCGTAGTGGGCACTGTGAACTATGGGCGGGGCCAGGTCGCGCTGGCATCGAGTGCGCCGACCTATTCGGGCAGCAAGACCATCACCTTCCGGCCCGCCGCCGCGCCGATCCGTGTGGCTGACACAGCGGGCATCCGGGTCGACATCGAGAGCCGCTCGTACAACTACATCCTGACCATCGTGCCCAGCCCGTCGCCCGGCACGATTCAGGTGAGCTACCGCGCCCAAGGAAAGTGGTACGACTTGCGCGACAACGGCGCGGGCGTGTTGAAGGGGGCCAGCCCGGAGTACGGTGTCGGCACCGTCAGCTACACCACCGGCACGGTCGCCGTCACCCTGGGGGCGCTGCCCGATGTGGGCAGTGAGATCGTCTATGCCTGGGGTGGCAAGGCCAACTACTTCAACCGATCTGGCGGCAGCATTGCGCCGCCAGCGGTCGCCTTCCAGCTCTCCAACGCAGGTGTGACGCCGGGTTCAGTGTCCATCACATGGAACGACGGCACTGCCCGCACCGCTACCGATGATGGCAAGGGCGCGATCAGCGGCCACGCCAGCGGCACCATCAACTACCAGACCGGCCTGATCCAGATCACACCTGCCGCACTGCCTGCGGGCGGCCAAACGTACAGCGTCGCCTATACCTGGGGCCCGCCGAACGAGGAGACGTTTCCGGCGCCACTGCGCAATGGCGACGGCAGCATCGACGTAGAGGTCGATTTCGACGGTCTGATCCCCGGCACGGTCGAGCTGGAGTGGAACCTGCTGATCGACCTGTACGAATACATCTCGACCACGCCTGCCGAGCTGCAACTGATCCGCCAAATCGACCCGATCAAGATCGTCAAGGACGATGGACTGGGCGTATTGCGTGACCCGCAGGGTACGGCCTTCGGTTCGGTGAACTACAGCACCGGCGTCATCCACTTCGTGCCAGACACGACCGTGCGGATTCCGGTGGCGCGCTACAGCGTCACGCGCATCGGCTGGACACGCAATGCCAGCAACGCGCTGGTGCCGGTGTACCGCAATCTGTTCTCGCATTGGGAGTACATCACGGCAGGTGCGTCGATGCCCATCGACGAATCCGGCTGGGCCAAGGTGCGCTTCCGCGCTGCGGGCACGTCCAACGCGGTCAATGACAGCTTCACCGCAGGCGCGCTGGCCATCGACCTCACGCCCAGCTTTGCCGAGAACATCGTGCCCGGCAGCATCAACTTCACGCTGGGCGGCAAGACCTACTTCGACCGCTTGGGCAGCCTCTACTACGACTTGAACCCGGTGACGGGTGCGGCCACGCTGGCGGGGAACATCAACTACGCCAACGGCGCAGCGAGCATCACGGCTTGGGTCCCTGCCGCCTCGAACGCCGTGGGACTGCGCTCACTGCTCACCACGCTGGACGGCACGCCGGTGGACGAGGTGACATTCCGCGTCCCGGCTTCGCCGGTGCGGCCGTCGAGCCTGCAACTGCTGGCCACGCGCCTGTCCGGCGGCACGATCAACGTCAACGCCAACAACAATGGCGACATCACCGGCACCGACGTGGTGGGCACCATCGACTACGAAACCGGCGTCGTTCGAGTGCGCTTTGGCTCGTGGGTGGTGGCGGCGGGCAACGAGGGGCAGAGCTGGTACGACCCGGATGCGGTGATCACCATCGACGGTGTTGCGAAGATCTTCAAGCCGGTGCCGGTGTTCGCCGACACCATCAAGTACAACGCAGTCGCGTACTCCTATCTGCCGCTGGACGCAGACATCATCGGCCTCGATCCGGTGCGCCTACCGCAGGACGGACGGGTGCCGATCTTCCGAGCGGGTGATTTCGCGGTAATTGGACACACCGCCACGGTCGGGCCGCTCACCGCCACCAGCGGGCAAGTCGTGGACTGTGGGCGCGAGCGCCTGTCGCGCGTGCGCGTGCTCGATGGCAACGGCGACGTCGTGACCACCGACTACACCGCCGATCTCGAAGCCGGAACTGTCACCTTCGGTGTGGTCACTGGCCTTGTGCAGCCGCTCACGGTCGAGCACCGCATCGAGGACATGGCGCAGGTATCGGACGTGCAGATCTCCGGGCGGCTGGCCTTCACCCGCCAGATCACCCACGACTATCCGGTCGGCTCGCACGTGTCCTCTGCGCTGGTGTCGGGCGACCTTCGCGCCTACGTCTCCAACCTGTTCGACCAGGCCACGTGGAACGGCACCTTCCTCGATGCCATCACCGGCAGCGCGGCGACCGCCACCTACAACGACGTGCTGGCCCCCATCGTTGTCACCAACGCAGGCGCGATCACCGAACGCTGGGCGATCCAGTTCACCAACGCGACCTCGTTCAACGTCATCGGCGAGCACGTGGGAGTGATCGCCACTGGCACCACGGGCAGCAACATCGCGCCGATCAACCCGGCCACCGGCAAACCGTACTTCACGCTGGCCGTCATCGGCTGGGGTTCGGGCTGGGCGACCGGCAACGTACTGCGCTTTAACACCACCGGTGCGCTGTTTCCTGTGTGGGTCGTTCGCACCATCCAACAGGGCCCGGAAACCGTCACCAACGACGCCTTCACCTTGCTGGTGCGCGGCGACGTGGATCGTCCTTGAGAGGAATGCGATGAGCAACAAGGTCAAATGGATGCACAACGGGTTTGCAGGCGCGCCGGTGCTGACCAACAACTGGGGCAGCCTCACGGCGCTGCTGGACGCCTGCCTGGTCAACGGCTTCAACCTCAAGACGGTGACGGCGCTTTCTCGTACGGACGATACCGCCACCGCGACCGTTGGCTCCGGGCACGGTTTCATAGTCGATCAGGTCGTGCTGGTGGAGGGCTGCGATCAGCCTTCCTACAACGGTGAGTTCACCGTTACGGCCATTACGTCGACCACGGTGAGCTTTCGCGTGGCAGGCGAACCCGCATCGCCCGCCACCACGCAGACCGGCATCACGCTGAAGATCGCGCCGCTGGGCTTCGAGATTGCGTTCACGGGCACCCACAAGCGCGCCTACCGCAGTCCGAACCCGCAGTCGAACCGTCACTTCCTGCGCGTCGACGACAGCCTGCCCACGGGCTACACCTCGACGTGGGCCAAGTTCGGGCGAGTGACCATCGCCGAGGGTATGGCCGACATCGACACCTTCGTCGGCGCGCAAGCGCCGTTCACGCCAGCCGCGCCGATGCGCAATGAGGTTCCGACCGGCAGTGGCACAACGATGTACGTGGGCTGGTTCAAGTGGTACTACGCGCGCCAGTCTTATGCCGAGACGTCCGGCGACAACGGCAACTGGGGCCGCAGCTGGGTGCTGATCGGCGACGACCGTGGGTTCTTTCTCATCAACTCGTCGGGCTACCAAGGCGACTGGCGCGTACTGCACGCCTTCACCGATTTCGACAGCTACAAGCCCGGTGACAACTTCGCGTCTTACCTGATCGCCTCGGAACGCTATCAGCAGGCCAACTACACGGGCGGCAGCTATCCCTACCAGGATGCCTACTCGTGTCAGTCGCTGGAAACAACCGGCAAGATCTGTCTGCGCGATTACACGCAACTTGGCGGTAATGTGCGCCTCGGGATGCTTTCGCTCAACGATCAGAACAGCCAAAACATTTCTGGTCGGTCCGCAGCCATCCCGTTTCCGAACGGTCCGGACTATGGCCTGATCCTGCATCCGATCTACCTGCGCGAAAGCGGAGGGCATCTGCGGGGCGTGCTGCCAGGGATGCTCTGGGTTCACCAGAACCAGCCCTACGGCCATCTGACCATGATCGACAACGTCATCGGCTACGAAGACCGCAAGTTCCTCTACGTCACGATCTCCTCGTACTCGAGCGAGACCAACAGCTGCGGCTTTTGCTTCGATATCACCGGGCCGTGGAGACCGTGAGCCGTGGCCTATCCATTTGAGGAGGATTTCGCCTCCGGCATCCCTTCGGGCTTTTCAAGCAACGGTGGCAATGGTGGGATCACGACCACGTGGAATGCAGTGGAGGAGTCCGCCGATCTCGTGTTCAACAACTCCCAGAGCTTTTGGCGCTTGTCGGACGCTCCGCTGAACACGGACTTCTGGTTCGAGATGGACGTGGAGATCGTTGCATCGGCATCGCCGCCTCCGCACTTCGGTTTCTGGCTCTGGACGGGGGTGGGCACCTACGAAGGGCATCGCCTCTGCGTCTACAACAGCAGTTGGGTCCACTCGTACTGGACAAGCGGCGGCTCTGAGTACGAACAGGTCACCGAAGCGTGGGCAGGCTGGGCTGTGGTTGGCGCGCGCCGCACGATCCGGCTAGAGATCAAGCGCCAAGCGAATCTCGATGTGTGGCTTCTGCAACTGTCGGTGGACGGTGAAATCGTCTGGCGCGACTTCAAGCGCTGGTATCCGTCCCTTCGTCCCTGCATCTTCGGCTACGGGATCACGCTGCGCGTGCATCGGGTCGCAGGCGATGTGAGCAGCGGTCTGGAGGACATGCCGCCACCCGCGCATCGTCGACTCCCTGTCGCACTGGCGAAACGTGTCCTCGTCCCAGACAACGCAGCAGCGCTTCGTTATAGCCATCGCGGCCTGCGCGCGCTGCTCGGCAAGCGCAACCACTACTACCACGGTAACCACCGCATTGCGGGCACGGTGAAGCACCGCGTGAAGGGCGTGATCGCCGATGAGCCGCTTCAGCGGCGCGTGCTGTTGATCGATCAAGCCACCTACGTCGTGGTGCGTGAGACCTGGAGCGACGCCAGTACCGGCGCGTACTCGTTCGATCACATCGATCCGGTGCCTCGCTACCTCGTCATCGCTTTCGACCACGCACGACAGCATCGCGCCGTCATCGCCGACAACCTGCGTGCGCAAACCATGATGGAGTCTCAACCGTGATCCAGATCTCGAACGCGCTCAACGACTATCGCCTGAACGCCGTGGTGAACTTCCTGGCCACCGGCACGGAGAACGCCTGTGTTCGGATCTACGGCGGCGTGCGTCCATCCTTCGGCGCGGCCCCGACCGGCGATCTGCTGGCCGCCATCGTGTTGGTCGAGCCCATCGGCGAGGTGGAGGACGGGATTCTGACCATCACGCCCACCGGCGAAGCCCTGATTCAAACCAGCGGCGAGGCGACCTGGGCGCGCATCGTCAATGGCGACGGTACGCTGGCCTGGGACTGCGACGTGTCCGACCTGAACGGCACAGGCGAATTGCGCCTCCCGTCGACCACGCTCTACGCCGGGGGCTACACCCGCATCGTGTCCGGCCTGCTGGGGTAGTCGATGAGCAATCCCGGCGACTTGATACTCGCCGCCACGCTGCCCGAACTGAGCTTCACAGCTACGGCGATTCCAAACGCCAACGCCGCGTTGCAGTCGGCGCTACCCGCACTGACATTCACGGCGCAGGCGGTAACACGCACGGATGTGGCGCTGGTGGGCAACTTCCCGCCGCTGGGGATGCTGGCTGAGGCACGGTATCAGTCCTACGCGGTGCGCCCCATCACTGGGCAGAGTTCGACCCGCTGGCAGCACGCCAGCAGGCACAGCAACGGTGCCGTGGATCGGCGCGAGGCTACATCACACCTGCACGAGGCTTCGCGCGCTCAGTGGCAGAGCGCTGGGCCTTGGGTGATCGGCGTGGAAAACCGCCGCACCAGCACGCGCGTGCGCGCCCCCCTGGCCCGACAAACGTGGCACCAAGGGGCTGCGCCCGTGCAGTCCGGTGCGAGCTTGGGCCAAGCCGACGCCATCCGGCTGCGCACGGCGCGTAGAACGGCCTTCGACGAGGCCATCCATGCAGAGTGGCTGAACTGGGCCATCCGGCACCAGGACGGCTGGCGCGACCGCCGGTTTGCGGCTGCATCACCCTATCAGGAGGCGAATCGGTACGCCGGGCATTTCCACGCCGAAGGCATCCGCAGCGCGGTCTACCTGCGCCGCTGGTGGGGGGCGCTCTGGCAGGCGGCGATGCGCCCCCGACCGGGTCGCCATCCGGCGGTGCCGTTCGTGCCGCCAGTGCCCCCAGCTTGTTACGCACCGAACGGGCATTTGCTGTTTGCCGAGGCCGCCGCCACCGATGGCGACCTCTTGTTCGTCTGCGAGCACTACGACCAGCCGCAGGCCGGGTCGGTGCCCGTTCCCATCCGGAGGGTGTATTTCGTGATCAATGAGGTGACGCTGACGCGCTGGCCCGATGGCACGCCGGTACCGGTGCTGGGCCTATCGCTATCGCTGGATGCCGATTCGTGGGCATGGGGCTTCGAGGCCACGCTACCGCAGGTGGCTGAGTCTCTGGTGGTGCCCGAAAACATTGACGGTCAGGGCGCGGGGCCCGTGGAACTGATCGCCACGATCAACGGCACGGCCTTCCATGTCCTAGCCGAGAATCTGAGCCGCGAGCGTGCGTTCGGCGACGCCAGCATCCGCCTCTCGGGACGCGGGCGCAGCGCGATGTTGGCCGCTCCCTACGCACCGGTCATCGCCTTTTCCAACACCGAGCCGCGCAGCGCGCAGCAGCTGATGGAGGACGTGCTGACGTTCAACGGCATCCCGCTGGGCTGGACAGTGGATTGGGCGCTGACCGACTGGCTGGTGCCCACCGGCGTGTTCGCCAAGCAAGGCACGTGGATCGAGGCACTGACCACCATCGTCGGAGCAGCCGGCGGCTACCTGCTGCCGCATCCGTCCGACAAGATTCTGCGCGTGCGCCATCGCTACCCGGTGGTGCCGTGGGACTGGTGGACGGATGTGACGCCGGACTTCGTGCTGCCAGTGGACACCGTGGGGCGCGAATCGCTGCGCTGGATCGACAAGCCCGCCTACAACCGCGTGTTCGTGGCAGGCCAGGAGACGGGTGTGCTTGGACAGGTCACGCGCACCGGCACGGCGGGCGATGTGCTCGCGCCGATGGTGGTCGATGCGCTGATCACCCAAGCGGCGGCGGCACGCCAGCGCGGCATTGCGGTGCTGTCGGACACAGGTCGCCAGATCGAGGTCACGCTGCGTCTGCCGGTGCTACCCGAAACCGGAATCATCGAACCGGGCGCTTTCATCGCCTACCAGGACGGTGGCGTGGCGCGGCTGGGGCTGGTGCGCTCGACTCGCATTGACGCAGGCTTGCCAGAGGTCTGGCAGACCCTGGGAGTGCAGAGCTATGCATAACCTCTACCAGCAGTTTCGGCAGTTGCTGCCTGACGCACCGCTGCAAGCAGGCACCGTGCTCGAGGTCGGCTCCGGTATCGCTTTGGTGGTTCTACCCGGTGGCGGCCTGATCCGCGCGCGTGGCAACGCAACCGTGGGTCAGACCGTGTTCGTGCGCGACGAAGTGATCGAGGGCATTGCCCCCTCACTGCCGCTGGAGCTCATCGAGATCTGACGTCCAACCTTCCTGCTGACCTCGAACCCGCCTTGGTGCTCACGCATCAGGCGGGTTTCGCATTTCTGGAGAACCGCAATGACTGAACCCGAACAACAACCCGCAGCACTCGTGGAGAACATGCTCCTGCTGCGCCGCGAGGACTTTGACGAGTTGCTGGACCGCGCCGCTGAACGCGGTGCCGAGCGCGTGCTGTCCCATCTCGGCCTCGAAAACGGCCACGCCGCGAAAGACATCCGCGAGCTGCGCGACCTGCTGGAAGCCTGGCGTGATGCGCGTCGCACGGCGTGGCAGACCACCGTCAAGGTCATCACCACCGGCATCCTGGCCGCGCTTCTGGTGGGGGCCGCTATCAAGTTGAAGCTGATGGGAGGTGCGCCATGACGGCCACCCGCAAGATCTGCCTGCTCGACGACTGGCGAAAAATCGCGCGCCGCGCCTGGAGCATCCGACTGTCTATCGTCGCCGCCATCTTCACGGCGGCGGAAGTGGTGGTGCCACTGCTCGGGGACGTGCTGCCGCGTGGCGTGTTCGTGCTGTTGGCCTTCAGTGCCAGCATCGGCGCGGCCATCGCCCGCTTGGTCGCGCAGCCGGAGATGCACCGATGATCCGGCCGCCGCAACGCCGGACAGTGGCCGCGCTCACGCTGTCCGCTGCAGCGCTGGTCGGCATCGTGCTTCACGAGGGCTACACCGACCGCGCAGTGATTCCGGTCAAGGGCGATGTGCCGACCATCGGGTTCGGTACCACCACCGGAGTGAAGCTGGGCGACACCACCACGCCGCCGAAGGCGCTGGCCCGGGCACTCACCGACGTGCAGCAGTTCGAGGGTGCATTGAAGCAATGCGTCACCGTGCCGCTGGCCCAGAACGAGTACGACGCGCTGGTGAGTTTCTCCTACAACGTCGGCAGCCGCGCGTTCTGCCAATCCACGCTGGTCAGGAAACTCAACGCCGAGGACTACGCCGGGGCCTGCGCCGAACTGCTGCGCTGGCGCTTCTTCCAGGGTAAGGACTGCGCGCTGCCCACCAATGCGCAGCTGTGCGGCGGGTTGGCCACGCGGCGGCAGGCCGAGTACCGCCAATGCCTCGGGGAAACGCCATGAACCTGATTCCGTGGCCTTACCGCTGGCTGGCCATCGCTGCTCTGGCTGTTGCGCTGATTGGCTTCGGCTGGATCAAGGGCGCGGGCCACGTGCAAGCGCAGTGGGACGCCGCCGCCCAGCAACAAACCCTGCAAACCGCCGCCATCCGCGAGCGTCAGGCACAAGCCACCGTCAAGGTCGTCACCGAATACGTCGACCGCGTCCGCGTCGTCCGCGAGAAGGGCGACACCATCATCAAGGAGGTTCCTGTCTATGTGCCCGTTCAAGCCGATGCTGCTTGCACTATCAACCGTGGCTTTGTGCGCCTGCACGACGCTGCCGCCGCCGGTGAGCTGCCCGAGCCCGCCCGAGATGCTGATGCGGCCGCCGCAGGCATTGCGCTCTCTGCCGTCGCTGGAACCGTTGCCGCTAACTACCAGATCTGCCACGAGAACGCCGAGCAACTGAGGGCGCTGCAAACGTTGATCAGGGAGATGAAGGTTGCCGGCGAGCAGTAGTGCTCAGCACGTCATCATGGATTGTTCCAGCAACCCGGGCTCCGCGAATCGAAGAACGTGACCTCTGTACCAGGCAAGGACCAGCCAGTGGCCTTGAGCACCTGATGGCAGAACGCCTGCTGATCTCCGTCTGGTTGACCCGTGAACACCGAGACAGCCATTCGCTTCGGCGTATTCGCCGAGATTGCATCAAGCACATGCTGGTCCCGTTCGTCAAAGCTCCAGCCATAAACGACCAAACTCTCGCCGATCGCTGGCAGGACTTCCTCGTACACGTTCGTCAGGTAGTGACTCCGGCGAATCGCGGCGACTTTCTCCTTGCTGGTTCCTTCGCTAACAAACACCGGTACGTAGTGCCCGGACGACCACTTTCGGGTTATCGCTTCGAGCAAATCGCCCGTCGCGCCAGTGGATGCCGCGATCTTTGTCTCGTCACCAATGTAGTCGCGAGCCACAGAAAGACTGCCGTGCGGGTAGAAAACCAGCGTTGCTCCGGCGGCGTGCCCATATGGCCTCCGGAGGTACTCCCAGTCCGTCTGAAATTCACCGTGATGGAAGGCATCCTTGAACCAGCTACCGTTTGCTGCATTGAACAGCAGCATGGCCCAGTACAAGGTGAGGTCGTAGTTCAGGCTGACGACAGTCGGGAACGCGCTCGCGAATGTACCGACCCGTTGTAATTCGGCGGCGACATCGGCATGTATCGGATGCACGCTGTGCACAGCTTCGATCAGCGCTGTTCGCACTTCCGCATATGCCGCAGAGATGTCGGCAGACGGAGTCCCCAAGGCAACGTTGACGTGCTCGGCATACCAGCAGGCGAGCAGAACATGTTCGAAGTCGGTCGTGCCGAGCTTGGCGAATATTGGCGCGGTGGTTGCGAGCAACCCTTTTGCGTCAGCAACGCTGTGAAGTGTTGGATAGGCAAACTCCTTGTGGATGGCGATGCTGGCGCCGTTGCCCAGAAGGAGGGAATTCCAACTTTCCGCGCTGATGTCTGCCCAAGTGTCGATTTCGATTCTGTCCATGTTCTTTCACGCGCCCGTATTCATCGCGTGGTCTGGCACGCAGAGTCGCAGCAGTTGCGCTCGGATGTCCGCAGGAGTTGCCGTCAAATCCACAGTGGCAAATCGAATGGCGTGCCCCTGGATCAGCACTGTCTCGTCGACCATCTGGCCGATCGCGGGATGCAACAACAATCCACTCGCGTGATCCGCAAGCGCATCACCGCACCCAACCTGGGAGCGCAGATAGGCGTAGATCTGGTACACGTATCCGCTGCGTAGGGTTTCCTCACGGTACCAACCGCTCGTCACAATCGAGGTGAACTTGGTATCGATGACGATCCTCTGCCCGGATGACGGGTGGTCGAGCACGACATCAGTTCGCATCGTCGGCAGGATCTTGTCGATCCCCGCCGTCTTCTGCTCGATCTGCCAGCCCATCGTCCCGCCGCATAGCACCCGCCAGCCCTGCGGACTCAATACGACTTCGTAGAAGCCGCCCACCGCCCGCTCGAACAAACGGCGTACCCACGTCGCTTCTCTGTCCGGCAGAGAGAGCACATTCGCACCCGACGCCTCCGTAGGTAGCACTAGGTCGAACGCCAGCTTTGCGGCTGCCACCATGAACCGGTCGTCCGCATCGTTACGGCCGAAACGATCGGTGCTCATTTGGGCGCGGGTCGGTGCGTCCCCTGATACACCCATTGCCTTCATGCCACCCGCAAGTGCGCGGCACCGATGGGCAACGTCCTTCCTCTGAACGATCGTGGAGATGGACTCCAATGCTGCTCGTACGAAACGATTGCGTGGGGTGTCGATGGTGAGTTCGTCGAACCGGCACGCCACCAAGCCTCTATCCATCAACTGATGGCGTTCGGTGGTCAGGACGTCGATCCGGCCACGCACGCGATTGATGACTGCGTCACGAGATCGATATCCAAGACTCAAGCGGCGACGCTGTCGCAGCTCAACCGCGTGGGCAAGGATCTCCGCGACTAGATCCGGTAGATCGTCCGGGCTGTCTTCCAAGCCGATCTTGCCGATGCCGCGAGTGCGGAACAGGTCAGAGGCGTAGAGCATCAGCAGCCAGAGGTTGCGCACCGGAATGCGTCCGATGAAACCCTCAGCGCTCATGGATGCACTTTCCACCTGTTCTGCGACGGCGGTCATCACCAGCCCTGCGTCAGCCGTGCAATCGCCTTTTGTGCTTCGTCGGGCGCGTCGAACCAGTATTCATCCAGCAACGGGCCGATCTCCGTTTCCACGACCTGCAGGAACCACTTCTTCGTGTCTCCGGCTTCCAGTCGATGTGCAGGGGTCACATAGCTGTGACCAATTCGGAATTGCTTGCCAAGGCGCGCGTCCGCCGCGATCTGGTCGTTCAGCTCGGCGATACGGCGCTCGATATCCGCGACCAAGCCCGGATCGACAGCACACTCCTTGACCACCCAATCCCGCCAAACCTGGCCCAGTCTTGGCTCCAGCCCAACGAAAGCAAAGCGGCGACGCAATGCCAGATCGACCAGTGCAAGTGATCGGTCGGCAATATTCATGGTGCCGACCACATAGAGATTCTCGGGAATATGGACGGGACGTCGTTTGCCGTCCGCATCCGGATAACAGAGTTCCAGCGCTTCGTTGGGCGTCCGTTTGCCCGCCTCAAGCAGCGTCAGCAACTCGCCGAAGATCTGCGCCGGGTTTCCACGGTTGATCTCCTCGATCACCACGACAAACTTCGACGAAGGCTCCTTCGATGCAGCCTTGATGGCTTCCATGAAGACACCGTCCGCCAGCGACAACTTGCCTTCGCCAGTGGGGCGCCATCCTCGAACAAAGTCCTCGTAGGACAGGTTGGGGTGGAACTGCACTGCGCGGACCTTGCTGTCGTCCTTCTGCCCCATCAGCGCGAACGCGAGCCGTTTGGCTAGCCAGGTCTTGCCCGTGCCCGGAGGCCCCTGAAGGATGAGGTTCTTTTTTGTGCGCAGACGATCGAGCAAGCGGTCAATCTCGGCCCGCTCCAGGAAACAGCCGTCCTTGAGGATGTCCTCCACCGAGTAGGGAACGATTGGCGCTGCCACCTGAAAGGCTTCGCGAACTTCACCTTCAGTTTCCTGTTCTGCTCCGGCATTGGTACCGATATCGCCAGCCGGCACAGGCTCGTCAACCGGATCTTTGTACATCCAGGACGCAAGCGACAAGTCCGGGAAACTGTGGACCGGATAGCCGTCTTCGCCGAAGCGCGAACGCAAATCGTCCAGCAGCTTCAGATAGGCCCGACCATCACATGGGCCTTGCTGACCACTGATGGCGACATTCAGGCCGAGCCGCTTGTTGATGTAGTGGCGCGACTGGCTATCAAGGGTCAGGAATTCCCACGGATGCGCCCAGTAGAGACCTGTCGAAAGGTTCCATGCGACACCCCACACTTGGGTTGCCTCGTCATAAGCCCGGATGAAGGCATCGCGAGTGTCCAACTGGTCGCCATCGACCATCTTGCTCGCGGCAACGAATACCTTCCATAGCGCGTCGATGTCGCCCGCACCACGCTTGTCGGCATAGGCGAAAAACCAGGAACGTTGGTTGTTGAGAACGGGAATGCCTTCGAATGAAAGCGGGACCGGCACCGTCACACCCAGCAACTTGGCAAGTTCGCCCGCGATGGTCTTGCGGTTGGCATCGGTCATGGACCGGTTAAAGGTGCCCATCGTGGTGAAAGGGCAAATGTCCCGCAGCGGACCACTGGTTCCATCGGGAAACTTATCCTGGAGATAGGTCAGCCCCGGCACCCGGGACGCGATCTCGTGGATGCCCTCGATGAGCGGAGTTCGATCGTCTGCGTGGACCAGCAGCTTTTCGGCCACTGCCTCGTAGAAGTCCGTCCACTCGAAGCGCTGCTTTTCTGGCGAAGTCGTGCCGTAACGCTCCCGCCAAAAGGGCTCGTTGCGAAAGCGATCTACATCCTGCGGCTTGCCGTCAAACGCAAATGCAATCAGCGCATCGTTCATCCATTCGCCGGGCAGCACGCGCCAGATCGTTGCTCGGTGAGTGTAGAAGTACCATTCCCGTACCGGCTCGACCTTGGCCCAGTCCACCTTCACCCGCTTCCCGTCGTTCAGGTTTTCGGTGATCGTGCCGACCGCCTTGATGCCCATAACCGAAACCGCCCGGCCTCGGCTATCGAATGGCAGACCGTGCTTTCGCGTGTAAGACGACTTGATGGCGATCCGCTCTCCCGGGCGCATGGAACGCACCACATCGAGGAGCTTGTCGTCGTAGCCGTTCTCCCAAATTCCTTCTGCAAGAAATCGCGGCATCTGATCATCAGTACCGCCATAGCTCGCGCCGACGAACCAATTTGCTTGCGCGCCTGTGCTGTCTGTTTTTGTATTCATGTCTGTCCTCAGAGGGTGGCGCGCAAAGCGACGAACTGGTTACTCGGGCCTTCCGACCGGAGGTCGAGGTTCGGGCTGTTCGACACCACGTAGGCCAGAGGCCGCGTCAAGTTGAACGGGAACAGCACGGGCAGCGACTGCAGACTGGGTACTGAAACGGGCTTACCTGCGTAGCGCACAGCAGCTTCGATCAGCCAAGCAGTGAGCGCATCGTTGTCGATACTCGTCTGTGGCAAGCGAATGACGCGCTTGCCTTTCTCGACCCGCTCCACAGCGCCCCAGCTCGCCTGGCTCTGGATGACCATGTTGGTCATACGCCGGGTGCCTTCGCGCTCCCCATAGGTTTCACTCATGCGCCGATGGACCTCGGCGGACGCACAGTCGCCCTGAATGGCGGACAAGCGGCCCACCAGCTCGGCCACCTTGCCAAAGAACGGGTACGTCGCCACGGACATGCCCCAGCACAGCGCCGCGACAGGTATGTCCGGCTGCGTCTTGTGGATGGCCACGCCGCGATCCGCGTAATCGACCAGTTCGGCGCGCGGCTCCAGCCACAGCCGATTCAGTACGGTGCGTGTTTTTTTCTTGGCTTCCACGCCAAGTTCGGCTGCATCAAGCAGTGCATTCAGATCATCTAGCCCAGCCACGCCTGCACGAACATTCAGTGCCGCAGCCGCCCAATCAAGCTGAATGAACCGATCAAAGCCTATTTTTGGGGCTGATGAATTCATTCGGTACCAATCACATAACTGACTTTCACAAAGGGCACGATCAACTCTTCGACCGACACCCCGCCGTGGACCACTACCTGCTCGCCCTCGGGCACAAAGGCGGTTCGTCCGCCCGCGAATAGGGGCATGAAGTTCGCGGGCAGTCCAGCGATGTCCAACCTGACTGTGGTGGGATAGGCCGCAGCGGAATCGGCCAGCAATGGCTCACTCCGGTAGACCCGGACGCGCTCTCCGCGCGTCTCAGCAATCACGCCCTGGCTGGGCCTGCCGACGCCGGTGGACTCCACGTTGCCGTGGTCCGCCGTGAGATAGATGTGGTATCCCTTGTCCAGCAGCAGCGAGAACAGCCGGTCGACGAAACCGGTCGTCAACCAGTTCCCAATCCACATCGCCACGTCCTTCTTGGAGCGCTCCTTGTGGAGCCGATCGTCCACCTCATCGATGACCAGGCCCACCACCTTCGGGCGCCGGTCGATCAAATCCGCTTCCAGTGCGTCGAGCTGATGGGTCTGACGCAGCGCGCGTCGATACATCACCTCATTCGAATTGACGCCTTCGTTCTGCCAGAACGTCTTCCACAAGGATTCCTCCTTGTCCGTCCTGTCGATGGAGTCGTCGAACTCTCGCGGTTTCAGCCCGGAGAACAGCGCCTGACGCGACACCGACGTCACGGTCGGCAGCCATGCAAACACGGTTCCCTCGTCGAACGCGAAACGTTTCGTGGTGGCGATCAGGCGCTCGCGGATCTGTACCCACTGGTCGAAGGCCAGCCCGTCGAATACCAGTAGAGCCACCTTGGTTTCCCCTGCGGACCGCCGATGGCGCAAGAAGCGCGGCACGTGGTGCACCATCACCGGGCCCTTGGTCACCGGCTGCAGGATCAGGTCGGCGTAATGCTTGGCTGCGACCCAGGCTCGCAGACCCTCGTCTGATTGCGCCTGCAAGGTCTTGATCCGCTCTCGAATCACCGGCAGGTGTTCGCTGCCTTCCGTACCTGGCAGACCATGCGTGCGGGCCAGGATCTCACCGTAGCGTTTGGCGAACTCGCTCCATGTTGATTCATTTCCAAAGCTGGGCCATTTCGGGACGCATTCACGTTGAAATTTGAGCCACGTTGCCGCTCTATCCTGCTGAATTTTTCAGCACGGGGGAGCAGGAGTGATCAACGTGAGCACATTGAGCAAGTTACGCCGCCTCGTGCTGAGGCAGGACGTGTCGGTGCGCGAGGCCAGCCGGCGCCTGGGCATCTCGCGCAACACAGCCACCAAGTGGCTCAAAGACGGGCAGATGGCCGAACCCCGATACCCGCAGCGGGTGTCGGGCCCCAGCATCCTGGATCCGTACAAGGAGCAGTTGAGCCAATGGCTCAAGGCCGATAGCCATCGCAGCAAACGCGATCGACGCGGGATCAAGGCCATGTTTGAGGCGCTGCGCGCGCAGGGCTACAGCGGCAGCCGAGGGCCGGTCTACGCCTTTGCCCAGCGCTGGCAGCAAGAGCAAGGCAACGCTGCGCGTGGTGCGGGGTTCGTGCCGCTGAGCTTCGAGTTGGGCGAGGCGTTCCAGTTCGACTGGAGCTGCGAGTACCTGTTCATCGGCGGGCTGCGCCGCCGCCTGGAAGTGGCACACACCAAGCTGGCGGCCAGTCGCGCCTTCTGCCTGGTGGCGTACTACAGCCAAGCGCACGAGATGCTGTTCGATGCGCACGCACGGGCGTTCGCCCTCTTCGGTGGCGTGCCCCGGCGGGGCATCTACGACAACATGAAGACCGCTGTGGACAAGGTCGGCCATGGCAAACAGCGCAGCGTCAATGCACGCTTCGAGGCGATGACCGGGCACTACCTGTTCGAGCCGGAGTTCTGCAACCGGGCCGCCGGCTGGGAGAAGGGGGTCGTGGAGAAGAACGTTCAGGATCGGCGCAAGGACATCTGGCGTGAGGCCAGCGAGCGGCGCTGGGGGACGCTTGGTGAACTCAACGACTGGTTGCAGCAGGCCTGCGTGAAGGCCTGGGCTGAGATGAGTCACCCGGAATGGACTCAGCTCACGGTGGCCGATGTCTGGCAGGACGAACGTGCTCGTCTCATGCCCAACCCCCGTGCGTTTGATGGCTACGTGGAGCAGCCGGTACGGGTCTCTGCGACCGCACTGATCCACTTCCAGCGCAACCGCTACAGCGTGCCGTGTGAATGGATTCATGCGGTGGTCAGTCTGCGGGCCTACGCGGATGGCCTGCTGGTGGTCGGGCCCGATGGGCGACAGGTGCGCCTGGCGCGCAGCTTCGAACGTGATCAGACGCTCTACGACTGGATGCATTACATCGCGCTCATCGAGCGAAAGCCCGGCGCGCTGCGCAACGGCGCGCCCTTCAAGACCATGCCCGAGCCACTGCAGGAAATGCAGCGCCAGTTGCTGCGCCACAGCGGTGGCGACAGGGTGATGGCGCAGGTGCTCATGGGGGTGAGCCTGCATGGACTGGAGGCCGTGGTGGTGGCGGTAGAGCTGGCGCTGCAGTCCGGGCGGGTGAGTGCCGAGCACGTGCTCAACGTGCTCTCGCGTCTGAAGGAGCAGCGCGTGCCCGAGCCACCGGTGGCCACGATGCTCAAGCTCAACACGCCGCCACTGGCCAACCTGCAGCGCTACGACGCACTGCGCAACGTCCAGCCTCATGAGGCATCACCGGAGTCCGACCATGCATGACGTCATTGATGCCCTCAAAGCGCTGGGCCTGCACGGCATGGCCAGTGCCTGGCCGGAGGTACTGGGCACCGCCCGCATGAAGTCGCTGGATCATGAGGCCGTGCTGCACCAGCTCATCAAGGCCGAGACCGCTCAGCGTGAGGTGCGTTCCATGGCTTACCAGATGCGCGTGGCGCGCTTCCCTTCGCACCGTGACCTCGCCGGCTTTGACTTCGCCCACGCGCAGCTCGACGAAGCACTGGTGCGCCAGTTGCACACCCTTCGCTTCGTGGAGTCGGCGCACAACGTGGTGCTGGTTGGTGGCCCCGGCACGGGTAAAACCCACCTGGCCACGAGCCTGGGGATCGAGGCCATTCGCATGCATGGCAAGCGGGTGCGCTTCTTCTCAACGGTGGAGCTGGTCAACGCCCTGGAGCTGGAGAAGGCGCAGAACAAGGCCGGGCAAATGGCGCACCGCCTGATGTACGTCGATCTGGTGATCCTGGATGAACTGGGCTACCTGCCATTCACGCAGTCGGGCGGCGCGATGCTGTTCCACCTGCTCTCCAAACTCTATGAGCGAACGAGCGTGGTGATCACCACCAACCTCACCTTCTCGGAGTGGAGCAGCGTCTTTGGAGACGCCAAGATGACCACGGCCTTGCTTGACCGGCTCACGCACCATTGCCACATCGTCGAGACGGGCAACGAGAGCTGGCGATTCAAGCACTCCAGTGCCGCTGGCGCGGCTCCCCCAAAGCAACGCCCAAAGAGCCAGAAAGGAGATCGAAAAACAGCAGACCCGATAGACTTATCCACAACCGAATAGTCAAAGAATCCATCAACCCAGTGGCTCAATATTCAACGTGATCACTGGCTCAGTTGTGCTGATGAATCAACAGCTCCAGTCCTTGTGCGATGAGGCGGCCGTTGGCGTCGTCTCGATCAGGCCATCGATGCCTTTGAGCACCAAAGCCTGCAATGCAGCGGGGTCCTGGACGATGCCGGCCTTGATCCAACTCGGCATCCCCGCCGGAACACTGTGCACCGCGAGCGGATGCAAGCTGCCGTCGAGGAACATGGAATCGACCAGCACCTGCACATCGGAGTGATCGAACGGAATCTCGATCTTGGCGAGGTAGTCTGGCGGTGGCGGTTCACCCGTGCGCGTGCCATCCAGCCCCAGGGTCTTCAGATAGCGGTACCACGCATCCTGTACCACGCGCAGCAGCGCGCTCTTGGATGCCAGCCATGTGGCGACGGGAAGGTCCGGGAACAGTCCCTTGCCCTGAAGGATGCTTGCCGCGTGCTGGGCAAACAGGGGCGGCAATGAGCGGTTGGCGAAGTGCATTCGCAGCAGCTCGCGCCAGAAGTCCACCGGGTTGCGAATCGACCTCGGCGCCAGTTGGTAGACGTGTTCGAGGATGAAGTCCTTAGACTCGTTCTCGCCGCGTGCATTCTGCAATTCCGTCTGGTGGGCATAAAACAGCCCGGCAAGATGCTCCGGCTCGACTTGTTGCACGGCGCTGTAGGCCAGCTTGGGGAACAGATCGGCAAGGCTGAGGCGCACCACACGCCCGTGATGCACGATGTCCCATGGCAACGCATTCGCATCGGCGCTGCGCAGATGCAAAACCAGCGAAGGCGCTGGGCCCGGCTCACCTCGATCCCATGCCGCGCGATAGCGTTCCTCGTATTCCGCGCGGAAGGCAAACGGGTCTTCGTACAGCATCAGTTCGAAGCCGCGACCGCGTAGCTCGGTCAACAGCTTCTCGTCGAGCAACACATCGTCAGGGTCGCACGCCACCCACAGCCGGGTGAGATCGGCCGTGAAATGGCTCAGGATGCGTTCCGTCCAAAGGCTCATGCATCACCTCCGACGCGCACCATCATCACGGCATTCAAATCCGGCACGCTGGCCTCCATGTCATCGAGAGCGGCCATGCGTGCATCGTGTTCTTGTTGCAGCCGCTTGCGCCGGTGCTCTCGCACGGCGGGCAAGCCGATTCGTCCAATCGCCTGGCTTCGTGCCTCGAACGCATACACCGCACGTTCGCGCTCTTCCTTCAGCCGGGCGCGATGTTCGGTCAACAGTTCGGTGAAGATCCGCTCACCTTGGGTACTGGCTGCCGCATGGGATGCCTCGAACCACTTCACAGACTCCTCTGCACCCGTCACGGCATGCACGTCCACGGTTTCAGTCAGCAGCAGGTCCCATACGCGTTTCGCGGTCGGTACGAAGGGCCGGCCTTCCTCGTTGATGAACACGGGCAGGAAGCGTTTCCGGCTCAAGCCTTCAGCCGCCAGACTGATCTCCCACAGCGACCAGATGCCGCGTACTGAATCCGGCAAGCCGGTCACGCGAATTACCGGAAGCGGCTGACCAGCGACAAAGCGCGGCAGCTCGCTGATCACTGCCCGAGCGCGTGGGTCTTCCATCGTGACCCATTCCAACTCCGGGTTCTCATCCGCCGTGCGGGCGTCAAAACAAGCCTGTGCCGACTCGCTGCCGTCCGCCCATTTCACCCGCCACGCATTGCCAACCTTCGTTGCCGAGCCGCCGCGCGCAGCCAACCCGCTGGTAATGGCGCGCTCCAGCCAGAACTGCGCCGGGTGGTCGCGCCACTTGCGGGCATCGTCGGCGTCCAGATCGTGCTCTGTGGTCAGCAGGTCGCTGTTCTTCTTCGACTCCGCCAGGGTGGATCGCAGTTGCGAAACCACGGCGTCGCATTCCTGTTCGATGGCATCCGGGTTCTGCAGACCATGCACGAACAGCTCGTCGAAGATCGGGTCGGCCTCGACCGAATCCATCACGTCGGCCGCCTTGTCGACGCCAAACTCCTGCGCAATGACTTCCAGCTTTTCTTCCAGAACCTGACGCACGCGATGCTCCACCGTGTCTTCAAGCACGAAGTTGATGGCGCGGACCACGTGCTTCTGTCCGATACGGTCCACCCGGCCAATGCGCTGCTCGATCCGCATCGGGTTCCACGGCATGTCGAAGTTGACGATGACGTGGCAGAACTGCAGGTTCAAACCTTCACCACCGGCATCGGTGGATATCAGCACGCGCACATCCTTGGAGAACGCCTGCTGCGCACGGGTACGGGTCTCCAGATCCATGCTGCCGTTGAGCGTCGTCACCGAAAAGCCACGGCTCTCCAGGAAATCGGCCAGCATCGCTTGCGTGGGCACGAACTCGGTGAAGATCAGCACCTTCAGCGCCGGGTCGCCTTCCTCCTGCTGCAGCTTGTAGATCAGCTCCAGCAACGCCTCGGCCTTGGCATCGGTGCCAGCGGCCTCCGTTTCCCGCGCCAGGTCTAACAGCATCTCGACTTCGGACTTCTCCAGCTCCCAACCGCTGGACTGCATCGCCAGATCCACCTGGGACTGGCCATCGAGATCGGCCCACTCGTCCTGGCTGGTGTTCTCAAAGAGATTCGCTTGGGGCTGTGGCTCATCAAGCAGGGCCTGGCGCTTCTCCAGCGTGGTGCGGATGGCTGCCGTGCTGGAGGTCACCAGCCGCTGCATCAGGATCATCAAGAAGCCGATGTGGCGCTGCTTGGCCGCCATGGCCTGGTTGTAGCCGTGGCGCACATAGTCGGTCACCGCCTCGTACAGGCGCTGCTGTGCGCCGTGTCGGGCCTGCCAGGCAACCGCCTGCAGCCGGGTAACTCGCGGCTTAAACAGCGGTTGGCCCTCGGCGTTGATGGATGCGCGCTTTTCGGTGCGGATCACGAAGGGGCGCACCCGGTCGCGGCTGACGCTGCTCTCGTCCGGGAAGGCTTCGCGATCCAGCAACTGCATCAGCCGCATGAACTGGTCGGTCTTGCCCTGGTGTGGCGTGGCCGACAGCAGCAAGAGATAGGGCGTGGCTTCAGCCAGCGCCGCGCCCAGCTTGTAGCGGGCCACTTGCTCGGTGCTGCCGCCCATGCGGTGGGCTTCGTCGATGATGACCAGATCCCACGACGCTGAGATCAGGTCCTCGAAGCGCTCGCGGTTGTAGGTGTTGAGTTGCTCCAGGCTCCAGCCGCGACGACTCTCCATCGGCTTCACCGAGTCCAGCGAGCAGATCACCTGGTCGTGCATGCGCCACAGGTTCTCTTCCTCGCCCGCGCCGCCACTGCGCCACTGCCGGAAGGCCGCCAGCTCGGACGGCTCGATGAACTGGAACTTCTCGCCGAAGTGCAGACGCATCTCAGCCTGCCACTGGCGCACCAGTCCCTTGGGCGCCACCACCAGGATTCGCTTCACCCGGCCACGCAATTTCAATTCGCGCAGCACCAAGCCGGCCTCGATGGTCTTACCGAGGCCCACCTCATCGGCCAGCAGGTAGCGAATGCGGTCGCGGCTGATGGCGCGGTTCAGCGCGTAAAGCTGGTGCGGCAGCGGCACCACGCTGGATTGGATCGGCGCCAGCAGCAGGTTGTCCTCCAGCGCATCCAGCAACTTGGCCGCCGCCGTGGTGTGCAGGATCTGCTCAACGCTCGGGCGCACGCTTTCCAGCGGTGCCAAGTCCACCGCCCGAGCGCGCACCACTGCGTCCTTGGCGGGTAGCCATACGCGATAGGCGACTTCGCCCCACACGTCCTGCCGTTCGATGACGCGGCAGGGCGATGCCTGCCGGGTGAACCAGCACCAATCGCCTACGTTAAACGCTTTGCCATTCATGATGATCAGCTCTCAGGAATGACTGACATTGACTTGGCCGTCTGCTGCCTTGGCCGCATCAAAGTCATGGTTCCAATCGCCTATCTGCTTGCGTTTGGCGGCTGGCAAGGCCTTTTCAACCTTGGCACGAAACTCCGGGTTTTTCGTTTGCTCGTAGGTCACATCCTTGAACACGAGCTTCACCTCAGGCACCTCATCTTTGGTCCGATCCAGGCTTTTTTGAATACTGTCCCGAAGTTGTTTCTCATCCAGCTTGGACCCCGTCCGGGCCGCACGTTCGGCAATCAGCTTGGCAGCTTCATCGATGATCTTGCCCGCCTGCGCGTCCAGTTTCTGCCGAATCGCCTCTGAGTAGGCTTCCAGCTGCAGGCGGTAGGCGGCGACCAACCGCTCCAAGTCTTGCTTGTCGTCCTTGGCGATCAGGCGGCCGAAACCCGGCACATTGAACAGGTAGCGGCGCTCCAGCTCATTGCGCTGCCTTTGCAGGGACGCTTCGCTGACCTTTTCAATCAAACGTTTCTGGCTGCTATCGAACACCTCATAGCCATTGCTGAACGCCGGTACTTCGACTTCCTCGTCTCGAAAGTCGCCAAAAGCGCGCAATCTGGATTCCACCAGACCCTTCAACTCGCCTTGGATATCCGCGTTCATGTAGTCGTTCGAAACCTTCAACTGACTTTTGGAGAATTTCGCTCCCTTCACCGTGAACTCGGCAAACTGCAGCTTGGTGCTGAATACACGGGTAATGCGTGCCAGATCCACCGGAATCGGTGGATTCTTTGCCAGACCATCCAGTGTCTTTTGCACCATCTCTTTGGTGACCACCTCTACGCCGACCTCCGCATCGAATGGGAGCGTATCGGTGCCGGCGGCAGACACAGCGTGCGCCAATTGCTCCCCGGGATTCGCGCCTAGCAACAGACCGTTGGGCGATCGTTCGGTGGGGGATGCAGCGTTTCCGACAGGGGCCGCTTCCACCGAGCGCGGTGTCGGCGACCACACCAAGGTGACATCGTCCACCAACAGCACACCCACCCGCAGCCCCGGCTGCGCCATCAACGCAAAACTCTGGCGGTCGGCGTAACTGCTCAGCAACTCAAGTCCCTTGGCATCGCCGTAGCCAATGCGGCACACATCCTCATCCGGATCGATCACTACAGTGACCTGCAGTCGATCGATCTCGGCCAGTCGCTGTCCAAGCGCCTCCGCAACGGTCTGATGCACGCCCGGCGCGACAAACACCACACGTTGCTGCGCCTCGCCGATGAGTTTGATCAGCGATGCATCATTGACCTCCTGGAAAGTGCTCATAGACCATCCTCGGTACGGGTCAGCGCGAGGTCATAGAGGGTGAGCAGCTTTTCGTCCTCTTGCAGCGCAGACTCAGGAACTTTGGCCGCGATGTCGATGATTGTCTGGTAGTCCTTATTGCCCCACGCGGTTCTGAAGCCAGCGCGCAGCGCTTCCAGGCGGAACTCCTTCAGACGGCGACCCGTGAACGCTCGATAGTGATCAAACTCCTTGAGCAGCGCCTTCTCGCGTTTCTTCTCCAGGTCCTGTGCTTTGTTCGGGTCGGGCACGTACCAGCGATCCTTGGCCTTGGCCACCAGTGCGGGACTATTCTTCTCCAGCCCGCGCAGATCCTTGTGGTTGGTCGAGAGGTAGCTGTGGATTTGGCTCGGCACCTCACCCGTGCCGTCGTACTGAATGAAGTTGTCTTCGAGCAGGGCGGCAAGTTCCGGCTTCGACTCGTGCTTCTTCCAGCCTGCCCCGAGCTGGCTGATGAAATCGGTGTGGATCTCTTGGTAGGTTGATGGGCGACGCTTCAAGAAATCAGTCAACCAATCAATCGCGCTGCGCTCATCGGAAACGAACATCTCCATCTGCGGTGCAATAGCCACCTGCATACGCTTCTTGTCGTACTCGGCTACCTGATCCGGCAAGAAGACCATTCCGTCACGTTCAACAAAGCGCTGGATAAGACCGGCCTGAAACTCCTGAGTAGACATTGGAACCTGTACGTTGTGCCGGAAGAACCAGGCCACCATCCGATCGAAAATAATGCGGGGGTCACGCTCCGAAATAAATTCCAGCTCGCCATTCCGAGTCTTTACTGTAGGCAGATACTGCAGATGTGTTCGAACAAAATCCCATACCGAATCTTCGCTTCCACCAGTTTTTGCGAACCTATCTTCAAGTCCGCCATTAGGCTTGTATGCCGATATAACAAGGTCTTGCTTCACTGAAGTTTTGTTGTTTACAGCGTTGAAGCTACCTTGCTTTTTGTCCAACGCCGAGACGTTTGCAACAACGAATCCTGCCTCTTGCAGTGCAGTTTGAATAGCATTCCATACCGCCGCCTGACTGTTTGAGAATTCCACGGTCATCCAGCGCCCAGGCTTAAGAACTCGGAAGGCTTCTTCAAAGCAACCAGTCATAAGTCGTCGATATACATCTAAAGACTTTGTTTGGCTTTTGTTTTCAATCGCCTCTGGTTTCGCGTTTGTTCTTACGCCAAGCCATCCTTCGGTGAGAAAATTTAACTCCGAATACATCAAGTTTCCTCCAAAGGGAGGGTCAACAAAAATGTAGTCTAGCGAGGAGTCTTTGACACTGTAGAGCTTGCCCATGGAGCCTGTTGATACGACGTTCTCGCCGCGAGACGAAATGAGTCTCTTCATGCGGAACGTCTTTTCGATGTGCTCTTTCAGTAGTTTTATGGCCGGAATTTCCTTGATGAGCGACGGCACATAAAGTGTTCCATTCATTGGGCCACCGCCCGCACCAAGACTCCCGTTCTGTGAACGGAATCGATACATTAAAGACGCCACTTGCGCCGTAGATGTGAGGTTGAATGCGTAACTCAGTGGGCGCGTCAAATCTCTGTAAGCGGCCAATACCTCCAGATTTCTCCTTGTGTAGAAATGATGCTGCTTTGTGATCCCAACGCTTAATGGGTCACTTGTCTTGTCGCCCTTTGGAATGTTCTCACTGGGAACATAGCGAGTAACGGGTAGCGCCTCGATCTTCTCAATCAATGGGCGATCTCAACTCTGAAGTGCAACACCAGTGGTTGAGAATCAATGAATCGTAGCCGAATCTTTCTCGCTGATGGCCGTCATGATGCGCTTGAAAGCTTGGTAGGGACTGTCCCATCCCAGCGTCTGCCTGGGTCGGTTGTTCATCAAGTCGGCAATCGAGTCCAGCGCATCTTGGTCATGCACCGACAGATCGGTGCCCTTGGGCAGGAACTGGCGCAGCAATCCGTTGGTGTTCTCGCAACTGCCCTTTTGCCAAGGACTGTGCGGATCGCAAAAGTACACCTTCACGCCCGTGGCCTCACTGAGCGCCTTGTGCCGCGCCATCTCCCGACCCTGGTCGTAGGTGAGCGTTTTGCGCAGCGGCGCAGCCACCGCATTGAGCTTGGCCGAGAACGCCGCCAGCGCACTTTCTGCCGTGCTGCTCTGCATCTTGCACAGCAGCACAAGACGCGTTGTACGCTCCACCAGCACACCGACCGCAGACTGGTTGCCCGCACCCTTGATCAGATCGCCCTCCCAGTGCCCGGGCATCAGGCGGTCTTCGATCTCGGGCGGGCGCACATGGATGCTCACCATGTCAGGGATCTTCCCTCGTCGATCCTGGCCCGCAGAGCGGGGCCTGCGCGTGCTCTTGCCTTGGCGCAGCAAGGCGATGAGCTGGCGGCGCAGCTCCCCGCGTGGGTAGGCGTAGATGGTGTCGTAGATCGTCTCGTGCGAGACGTGCCAGGCGGGCTCATCGGGATGCATGCGCCTGAGTGTGCTGGCAATTTGCTGTGGCGACCAGCACCAGCTGAGCAGCGTGCAAACCGTCTGCCACAAAGCGCCATCGGCATGCAGCTTGGGCAAGGGTCGGGCATCGATGCGGCGCTTCAGATATGCGTGGTGGGCGCTGCTGCTGGCGTAGCCGCTATCGCTGCTGTTGCGCCGCAGTTCGCGACACAGGGTGCTGGGGCTGCGCCCCATCAGTCGCCCCATGGCCCGAAGGCTCCAGCCTTGCTGGTGCAGCGAGCTCAGCGTCATGCGCTCTTCAGCCTGCAGTTGTTTGTATCGTGTTCCCATCGGTGCAACTTACCTCATGTGAGGGTGTTGCACTTCAAAATTGAGATCGCCCTCTTATCTACGGCTGTATCCCAATAGATAATCTCAGATGCGCATTCAGGACAGGAGAAGGCATCAGACCATACGGTGTAGTTAATTCGGCCAATGCGACCAGTCAGCTGAGGATGGCTTGACGCTTCTATTTCTCTTAGAGCTGAATTGATTTGATCTTCGGAAGGCTGGTGCAGAGTTTGAAACATCCACCCAAATTCTGTTTCTATCCGTCGAATGACGTCACGAGCCCGTACATCTTGCGCATCAACGTCGATTGGCGAGTTGTAGTTGTGGGATATATAGGTGGCTGCAGTCGATAGATCATTCAGTATTGCGTGACGCTCCCCCAGCTTGGAGAATATGACCCACGAAGCACCCTTATTGTCACCGGCTGGCGCGAGGATGTTTTTGTTTTGATCAACTTTGTAACCGAGCGATTCAACAACTGCTTTGTCTCCGCAAAGCCTTGCAGCCACACCAGTCATCCCAGTGCCGGCAAATCCGTCCAGAACGAAATCACCCGGCATGGTGTAGTGCAGGATGTACCGCATGATCGCCTTGTGTGGCACCTTTGTGTGGTAACTATGTGCCGTGTAAATTGGGTCGTTTTTCCCTTCACTTACATCAGATGTAAATGGCTCCTTGCTGTACTTCTCCGCAGATTGGTATGGCCTGCCATGAGTTTTGACGAAATCCTCTATGAAGGGATTAGGGCAAGCCGTGTAGTACGGTGGATCAGATAGCGCCAGAATGTTCTCGTCCGAGCCGATAGGAAAACCTTCGATCTTCCGGAACGCTGGATCTTTGAGCTTCTCGGCAAGCAGCTTCAGGTAGTGCTCGCGGCGAGCCCCATCACTCGGGAACGTCTGCCCGAGGCATTCAACGGGGCCGGACTTGGCCGCGTGTTTCTGGAAAAGATCACTCATCAGTCGTTCCTCAAATTCTTGTTGTCATGCCCGCGTGATCACGTCGCGTCACTCGATCACGAAGCGCAACTTGGTGGCGTCCTTGCCCTTGCAGCGCTCGTTCATGAAGGTGTCGAAGCGCTTGCGCAGGTCGTCCGGCGTGGCCGGCGAGCCGCCTTGCAGCAGTGCCTGCTTGATCTCGTCGCCCTTGACCGCGATCTTCTCCAGCCCCGACAGCGCCTCTTGCACGGCGTTAGCGAACTCGCTGGTCATCGGGTCCGGCAGCTTGCGCGAGGCCAGGAAGGCGTCGATCAGCTTCTTGGATGCTGGCGGCAACAAGCCCAGGCTGTCCTGCGTGAACGGGTCTTCCAGGTTCTCCAGCAGGGTCTGCTGCCAGTTGGCCACCAACTGATCCAGATCGTCGTCCAGCTTGTGCAGGCGGTTGGCCGCCGGGATCAGCTCCAATTGTTCGGCAGAGGGGCGGAACTGGCAGTGCGGGCAGACGGCAGCCGTGGCCAGGGTCGGCTCATCCAGCGAGGAACAGCTCTTCAGGCCATTCAGGGATTCTTCGAAGGCGGTGAGTTGGCTGGTGGGCATCAGCGACACGCCGGCCAACACGCGCAGCGCCAGCAGGCGGTCGTCCTTGCGCAAAGCGTTGCGGGTCTTGTCCTCAGCCACGCCCAGCCGCGCCTTACTGTGGCTGGCGATGTAGGCGGTGACGTAGTCCTTCTTGAGCTGGTTGAGCGTCTGCCGGTATTCGGCCGCGTGCTCGGCCGTGCGGTCCTGACTCAGCTTTTCCTGCAGCGCCTTGCGGGCGGTCTCGGCCTGCTTCACCCACGGGTGCTCGGCGGGCAACACCATCTCGGCCTGCGAGAGGTAGGACGCCGTGCTGCCCAACTCCACCACCAGTTCGAGCAGACGCTCGACGGCGGCCAGGATCTCCAGATTCTTCTTCTGGCCGTCCAGATCTTCCTGCGTGACGCGCAGGTTCTTGAGCTTGCCGACGGTGTTGTACGGCGCCAGCGACTCGGTGAACTTTTTCAGCGAATCCAGCCGGACGTGCCAATCTTTGGCTTCTTCTTCGCGCAGCAGGTTCTGGCCCCAGAAGCCGAGCTTGCCTTGCTGCAGGTCGGAACCGGCCTTGAGCACACGCGGCACCAGCGCGCTGACCTTCTCTTGCAGTTTGATGACCGGCTCGGTGTCGCCCTGGCTGGCTTTCTGGGCCAGACCGGACGGCAGGTCGAACAACTCGAACAAGGCACGCAGCACCGCGAGGTTGATCTCCTTGGGCGCCTCAACGTGCTTGAACTGCTTGAGTTCCTCCAGCGAGCGTTCTGCCAGCTGGGTCAGTTTGCCGGAGTCGATCTTGTCGCCGGTGATCGACAGCACGATGTCGCCGGAGTAGACCAGCCCGCCCAGCACAGTAACCAGCAGGTCAGGCTCCAGCCGGTACTTGATCGGCGCGAAATACTCGACGTCGGACGTACCCGACAGCAGTTCGCTGCGGTTGAGCACCTGGCCGTGGCCCTTGGCCTTCAGGCGATTGAGCACTTCCTGCGCGTAACGGGAGTTGGCCGGATCGACGCGGTCGCCATCGAGCAACTCCAGCGCATCGAGTACGGCGAGCGCATCCTTGGTGCGAGTGCCGCCGGCCAGGGCGCGCAGTGCATTGCCCACCAGTTGCTTGCGGTTGGCCTCGGTGACCAGCACCGAGAACGTGGGGTACTCGGGCGAGATGTCGGCAAAGCGCTGACCCAGTGCCAGGCCGGAGACGATGTTCACCACGTCGCGGAAGTTAATGCGCTCGTCCGGGCCCAGTCGCGCACGGTCGCGCAGGGACACGCCCTTGGACCAGTCCTGCAGCGTCTTGGTCTTGCCCTGGTAGGTGACCTCGAACGCGGTCATTTGCTTTTCCTGCAGCCACTTGCTCATGGACCGCAGCGAGTCCTGGGCCTTGGACAGGTAGATGGCCTTGGCGCCGCCGCTGGCGGTGGATGCCAGATCCAGTGCCGCCGCGTATTGCGACAGGTAGCGTTTGTAGTCCTCGTCCGGCGACTTCAGACGGAAAAACACTTCGTCCGCCAGGTTGTTGTCGCTGAACTTCGGCTTGTCGAAGGGCTGGATGAAGTAGATGTAGAAGTCGCGCTCGGGCTGCGCCGTGGGGCGATCATTGGGCGCGCCAAAGAACAGGTAGCCCATGCGCTCGACGCGGCGCTCCTGCCACTCGATCTGGTACTGCCAGATCTGGAAGCCGGGGTAACGCAGGTCGTCGCTGCATTCCATCAGCGCCTTGATGGCGCTGTAGTAGGCGCGGTCCAGCGCGTCATCGGAAAGGGCTTCGGCGCGTTTTTCAATCTGCGCGTCGTAGTCGATGTCTTTCTTGAGGTCGAGGTAGTACTGCTCAGTGTCCGGCGCCTTGGAGATGAACTGGCCGTTGACGGTCTTCAGCACCTCCCGCATAACGGTCTGCACCATCGACAGCAGGTTCTCGGCCGGATCGCCCGGCATGTCCTCCACGCCCGGCTGGAACAGGCACAAGGCGTCGCGCAGCTCGGCGGCTGTGGGGCCGATGGGCACATGGATGTCGCCGCCAGTTGTCAGTCGGTGGACGGCTAGGGCGTTGATGACGCGCAGCGCCATGGCTTTGTAGGCCGGGCGCGTGAAGGCTTGCTGGACCCGCGACTCCAATACTTCGGAGACGCGCATGACCTCCTTGATGTTCGGGTCGGCGCGCAGGACCGAGTTGGCCTTGACGGTGTTCCAGAAGCTCTCGTAGCTGATGAACAGCGGCTTGTCGGCGGGCACTTCCTGGTCGAGGATGGCCAGCATGGCGGCCTCGATGGTCTTGAGCGCGCCGCGCTTCTCGGTGAAGTGGATCTGCTCGAAGGTCTTCAGGTAATCTGGGTGAACCGGGAACAACCGCACGTACTCGTCCATGCGCTCGTTCATGGAGCCATAGAACTTGGCGAATGGCGTGAGGTATTCGCGAATCTTGTTCTGCTGGTCAGCCGTCTTCTTGAGCAGGCGCGCGGAGACGACGAAGCTCACGTCCTGGCGGTCGATCAGGATCTGGGTGAAGCGCTCGTTGACCCGCCGCATGCTGTCGGCCACATGCTGGAAGCGCACGCTGTCAAAGATGGCCTCCTGCACACCGGCCACGAAGCGGAACTTCAGGTGCTTGGTGACTTCGCCGATCTGACGCAGGATGGCCAAGTCCTGCACCAGCTCGTGATCGCGGCGGGACTGCAGGTACTCGAGGAACTCATCGACAACCAGCAGCACGCCCTGGTCCGGGAATTTCTCCGCGAACGCGGCCATCATCTCCTCGAAGGAGTCCTTGTTGTTGAGCTCCTTGTCGGCGGTCGGGAAGGTGTAGTCGACGCCGAGCTTTTCCAGGAAACGCTCAAGCTGCAGGGTGATGATCTGGCGCAGCGGCATCTGCAGGCCACCCACCTCGATGCGCAGCACCTTGAAGCGACCGGCGATCGGGGCAACCGCTTCGGCGACCTTCGGGTGGCGGATCATCGGCGCGTAAGCGGCGTCTTCTGCCACCAGCGACAGCACCGACATCAAGTGCGACTTACCGGTACCGTAGTTGCCGACGATCAGCACGCCCTTGTGATCGACCGAGTCGTCGAAACTGAGCTGGGGAACCATGAGCTTGGAGATCCGCTCGGCCATGTCATCGGAGATGACGTAGGTCGCGACGAGCTTCTTGGCCTCGTCCGGGCGTCCGGCATCGAGCAGCTGAATGACTGACTCGATCTGCTCGAACTGGATCAGATCTCCGTATTTCATGTTCTTGGCCATATGGTTCTCTCTTCCCCGTAGCGTCAAATTTCGAGTACGACCACGCCGTCGCGGCTGTAGTCACGATGTTCTGGATGGCTCATGTCGGCGTACACCAAGCGATCACCGCGCAGCTCGCCAGGCCAGACGGCCACGACGCGCTTGGAATGAGCCAGCCGCCTGACGAGGTCAAGCGGGTTGATCTGCAGACCCGGCTCGAACAACAACTCCAGGTTGTCGAGCAACAGCGGGTCTTCCGTTCGTTCCTTGTCCGCAATCTCCCGCAGCAGTTCGCCTGCCGAGAAGCCGCGCTTGTTGTTCGGCGTGGCTGCCAAACGGCGCCCCAGCTCCAGGCCAACGTTGAGCGGCTCGATGTTGAGCTTGGCGCTCAATTGTCGGAGCAGCTGGGTCTTGCCACTGCGGCTGGGACCGACCAGCAGGATCAACTTGCTGTTGAGGTCGCCGATTTCGCCGATGAGTCGTTCGAGTTTTGCGAGCATGCTCATTCCCTCAGTCCGACTCGGCTTCGAGCCGCTGTTGATCAGGGGAGCGGTAGCCCGGCGCCAGCACGGCATTGCGCACACCGTAGATGGCCAGATGATCCTTCAGCCACAACCGGTACTCGTGCCCGCGCAAGCTGTGGTCAGGGGAGCAGTCCACGCTCCATTGGCGAAGGATGTAACCGGCGGTGGCAGCGCGCAGCTTCATCCGCAGCACGCCGTCCTGCATGCCGTAATCCATCTCGGTGATCTCAGGCCGGGGCTGGTCCGGGTGCGGCACCAACTCGAGCTCGACGATCCGTGTCCACTGAATGTCCTGATCGCTCATCTCGTGGGGCGCTACGGGCTGCCCCTTGAGCACCACCGGGTGCTTGATCCGGGTGATGACGAAATCCCGGAACTCCTGCGACTTCCGGTCGAAGGCGCGGACGTGCCAACGGAGGCCGTTGTCGATCAGCGCGAACGGGACGACCTCCCGCTCGGTGCGGCCACTGGAGATGGAGTGGTACTCGATGCCGAGCGGACACTCCTGGTGAATCGCACGGGTCACGCTCGCAAGCACATCCAGATCCGGATGCGTGAGCCGTGACGGGCTCTCGCTGGCTACCCACGCCTTGAGCCGCATCGGCTCACCGTCGCCAAAGCCCTGGGTCAGCCACGACAGCACCCGCTCCGGGGGGAAGTCGAACACGGGCCGGAAATCCGGCCCCATGACGTAGGACTTGCCCTTGGGGTCGTAGTCGATGTTGCCCGGGGCCAACTCCTTGTACAGCGCCAGATCCCTGGATGCGGCGGCGGACTGGATGCCAAACCGAGTGACCAAGTCCTGACGGCGTATCTCCCCGATGAAGCGCACGCGCAACTCCACGAACGCGAGCCGGTCGCGTTGTGGCTGGGTTAGATCTGCAAGCTGTTCGTTCGACATCCTGGCTGGCTCGTTCGGGTTAGCGAATGCTTGTGCTGGTTATTGCGGAAAGTATATGGTCTGCCCTAGAATCTGTCCATGACTCTATTTTGATTTGTGTGTGCGTCGCATTGTGATAACCACAATTGGCGCAGCGATAAAAGGATCGGTACGGGCGCCATGCAAAATTTCGCAGAGCTTCACCTCAAGCCAGAGACGCTGGCGAAGTACGGATTGCCGGACATCCCGTACCGGATCGGCAGCCGGTTCAGCACCAAGACCTACGCAACCAAGGACGAAGCCAAGCTGGCGCTGTTCGATGACTTCTGGGCAGCGACCCAGGATGACGAGCGGTTATGGGCCAGTGACTGATCAGGGAAACAGATTCGATGTCGCAAAACTTACCCAGCAGCACACCGCGAGACGTAAGCCCACTGCTCAAGGGCAAAAGGCCTGACTTGATCGAACTGATCGCCGCTACCCTTCATTCAGTAAAGGCGTATGACTTGCCGGCGGAATGCGAGCGGCTCGGCTTGGCGACCGGGACGGGTAGCGAAGCGCACTCCAGCAAGCGCGTGTACGTGCGAAGCCGTCTCCAAGGATTGAGCAACGATCAGCTTCTCCAGCTCGCACGCCAGGTTGAACAGGATCACGTCAGTTTTTCGCTGAGCGAATTTCTCAGACTGTTGGATGAGTCGAGCGACGGTCAGACAGTCACTGAACTTACGCGGCGCTCGATCCTCAAGCTGCTGAACGACGTGGATCTCTTCGGGGAGCTCCCGCTTGTCGAGCAGTTGTCCAAGATCTGGCCATTACCCGAAATGCGTGGCGCGGGCTTCGAGGCAAATTTGGAGGAGTCCGTCATACGGCACTGCGTGAACAACGACGACTGGACCAACGCTGAATTGCTCGAGGTGGTGGGCGCACTGAGCTGCTCCCGACAACTGTTCTTCAAGTTGGTTGAGGCGGTCGTCTCTCCGAATGCCCGAAGAGGAAAGGAGCAGACGCAGCTCGTTGAGAAGCTGAATACTCTCCTCAAGGCGGACGGCTTCCAGCTAAGGCCATCGGGGAGCATCTCAGGACATTCGGCGTTCGCGGTGAATCGAATCACTGGTGGCGTATCTGGCGCACCCAAGAATTTGATTTTCGCGTCAACGGGTCCGAAGCCCGAGATCGTCATCCAGGATGCCATCAATAACGACATCCGAATCGTTAGGAATGAAGAGCACTGCCTCGTTTACGACCGCCCGATTCAGGCCAACGGACTTACCAAGGAGGAGATGCTCTCTTGGTGGAAGGAACGGCAAGGCATCCAGGACGAATCGGATGCGCGGCGATCGCTTTCTCAACGTCTGATGGCATCCCTTGCATCGGACGGCGAGCGAAACGTATTCAGCGTCTACTACCGGGCATTCAAGGATCTCGGCGATAAGCTGCCAGCCCTCGTTCCGCAGGTCTATCTGCATTACGACCCATACACGCTGGCACAGCTCGGTGGGGCTGGGCGCTTGTCTCGGCAACGCATGGACTTCCTGCTCCTCTTTAGTGACGCAGGCCGTGTGGTCGTCGAGGTTGACGGATCTCAGCACTTCGCTGAGGACGGGAAGCCATCCCTCGCCAGGTACGCGGACATGGTGGCGGCCGATCGTGACCTCCGGCTCGCCGGGTACGAGGTCTATCGCTTTGGGGCCAACGAGCTCACCGGCCACGGGTCGGCAGAACGGATCGAAGCATTCTTCCGGCGCTTACTTCGGAAGCACGCGGTCCTTCCCGGAGCCGGGTCGGCTGAGTGAAGCCATGCCAACCGATCCGGAGTTGCGGACGCGGGTTCAATTCCGCAAATGGGAATCGAACTGGCGTCCTGGCTTAGGCACTTGGCTGATGACCTCGGCCGGGCAGAACTGGTAGGATTGTTGGCAGTTGGGGCTGGATTCCGCACCTTTCCGCAGGAGTTCGCAGCGGCTCTAAGGCGCTGAGTTACATAGGTTTGGCGCGGGGTTCCACCCCACCACCACCTACCGAGGCCCGGATTCTCTCCGGGCCTTTTTTCCGGCATTTACGCGAGGCGCGCCCCTGTCTGCATGTGAGGTCCGCCTTTCAGGGCGCCGTGCGCAGCGAGTCCACCATCGCCGCCAGCCCTTGCACATAGGGCGTGATCCGAAAGTCGGGGTAGTGCGTCTCGAACTTCTCGCTGCTGAACACGTAGTCCTGCTGGTTCTGATACAGCATCTCGGCCACCTCGCGCATCAGTCCGTTCACCGGCGATAGCCAGCGCGCTAGCGCGGCGGGCAAGGCCCGCACCGCCGTCGGCGCGCCCAGCAGCTGCGCGCTTTCGGCCAGCAGCTGGCGCGGCGTGGGCGCCGGGCTGGCGGTGGGCAGGTGCCAGCTCTGCTGCCACGCGCCATCGTCCAGCGCCAGCTGCGCCAGCGCCCGGCCCGCGTCGGGGGTGTAGGTGAAGCTGTGGCGCTGGTCCGGCCGGCCCAGCCAGAAGGCGGCGCGGCCCTGCAGCTGGCGCTCCATCGCCGCGACGTAGAGGATCGACAGGCGCACGTCGGGCCCGTAGAAGTCGGCGCTGCGGGCGATCAGCCAGCGCAGGCCTCGGGTCGTGCCCGCCTCGTGCAGCATGGCCAGCAGCCGGGTGCGCACCTTGCCCTTACGGGAGGGTGGATCGAGCGGGTGGTCTTCGCGCATCGGCACGCGCAGCGGCAGCGGCCCGTAGGCGTAGAGGTTGTCGAACCAGATCAGGCCGGCGCCATGGGCCAGCGCGGCGTCGATCGCGTTGTGCAGGATGCGCGGCCAGTTGCGCTCCCACACCGCCGCCTGGTAGGGCAGGCCCAGGGTCAGGTAGAGGTGGCTCACGCCCTGGGTGGCCGCGCGCAGGGCCGCGCCGTCCAGTGCGTCCAGCAGCAACTGGGCGACGCCGGGCACTCCCGGGCCACCCGCGCTGCGGCTGGCCAGGACGACGGCCTCGCCCTGGGCGTGCAGGCTTTGCGCCGTGGCGCGGCCGATGGGGCCGTTGCCAACGATCAGGTGTTTGCGGGCATGGGTGGGGCGGATCGGGTCGGGTGTCATGGCGCCGATGATGGGCGCCGAGCCGTCGAAGCGGAAGTGGAGAAATAGAATCACCGAGATTCAAATATGAATGGCTCCATGATGACCGGCGTGACCCCCCATCCGCTCAAGACCATCGACTGGCGCCTGTTGCAGGCGTTCCTGGCGGCCGCCGAAGCCGGCTCGCTCGGCCGCGCTGCCCTGCAACTGGGCGACAGCCAGCCCACCCTGAGCCGGCGGCTGGCGCAACTGGAGGCGGCGCTGGGGCAGGCGCTGTTCGAGCGTTCGCCGCGGGGCCTGGCGCCCACGCCGGCTGGGCGCGCCTTGCTGGGCCCGGCGCGGCGCATGAGCCAGCAGGTCGAGCGCATGGCGCTGGCGATGGAGCAGCGCGCCCTCGGCCTGGCGGGTACCGTGCGCATCACCGCCAGCGAGATGGTGAGCCAGCATTTGCTGCTGCCCGCGCTGCGCCCCTTGCGGCAGGCGCACCCCGAAATCCAGATCGAGCTGGCTCCGGGCGACCACGTGGCCGACCTGCTGCGGCGCGAGGCCGACATCGCCGTGCGCATGTTCCGCCCCCAGGAGTCCGCCTTGATCGCGCGGCGCATGGCCGACCTGCCCCTGGGGCTGTACGCGCACCGCGACTACCTCGCGGCGCATGGCCCGGTGACCGAGGAGACCATGCAGCGCCACAGCTGGATCGGCGACGACCAGAATGGCTTGATGCTGCGCGGCTTCGCCCGCGCCGGCTACCGGGTCGCGCGCGATTTTTTTGCCATCCGCACCGACCACTCGGCGCTGGCCTGGCAGGCCGTGTGCGCGGGCCTGGGGGTTGGCGTGGCGCCCCGGCCGGTGGCCGAGCGCCGGCCGGAACTGATGCGCGTGCTGCCAGAAATGAGCATTGCGCCCATGCCGTGCTGGCTGGTGGTGCACCGCGAGTTGCGCGGCACGCCCCGCCTGCGGGCGGTGTTCGACGCGCTGGCGGCCGCGCTCGGCCCGCTGGCGTGACGGGCTTGGGTATGCTTGCCGCCATGTCCGCACCCACCTTCCTCTGGCACGACTACGAAACCTTCGGCACCAACCCGCGGCGCGACTGGCCGGCGCAGTTTGCCGCCATCCGCACCGATGCCGATCTGAACGAGGTGGGCGCGCCGATGATGTGGTACTGCCAGCCGCCGCAAGACCGCCTGCCCGAGCCCGAGGCCTGCCTGATCACCGGCATCACGCCGCAGGAGTGCGCCGCCAAAGGGGTGCCCGAGCACGAATTTGCCGACCGCATCAACGCCGCGCTGGCCGCGCCAGGCACCATCGGCGTGGGCTACAACTCGATCCGCTTCGACGACGAGGTGACGCGCTTTCTGCTGTGGCGCAACCTGATCGACCCCTACGCGCGCGAATGGCGCGACGGCTGCGGCCGCTGGGACCTGCTGGACGTGGTGCGCTGCGCCCACGCGCTGCGGCCCGAGGGCATCGAATGGCCCCAGGCCGATGACGGCACGACCTCCTTCAAGCTGGAGCGCCTCTCCGCCGCCAACGGCCTGGCGCACGAGAGCGCGCACGACGCGCTGTCGGACGTGCGTGCCACCATCGCGCTGGCGCGCCTGATCCGCACGACCAACCCCCGGCTGTTCGAGTTTTGCCTGGCGCTACGAAAAAAAGAGCGCGCGGCGCAGGAACTGGGCCTGCCTACCACGCTGCGCGAGGCACGGCCCTTTCTGCACGTCAGTGGCCGCTTTGGCGCCGCGCGCGGCTGCATCGCGGTGATGGCGCCGCTGGCCATGCACCCCAGCAACAAGAACGAGCTGCTGGCCTGGGACCTGAGTGCGGACCCCACCGAGCTGGCCGACCTGAAACCCGACGAGGTGCGCGCGCGCCTGTTCACCGCCGCGGCCGATCTGCCCGAGGGCGTGACGCGCCTGGCCATCAAGGGTGTGCACCTGAACAAGTCGCCCATCGTCATCGGCAACCTCAAGACTTTGCGGCCCGAGCTGGCCGCGCGCTGGGGCATCGACTTTGGCGTGGCGCAAACGCACTTCGAGCGCCTGCGCGCCTTGCCCGATCTGAGCGCGCTGTGGGCCCAGGTGTATGCGCGGCCGGCCGCTGCGGGCGCGGTGGACGTGGACGAGGACCTGTACGGCGGCTTTTTGGGCGATGCCGACCGGCGGCGCCTGAACCATTTGCGCGGCCTGGGCGGGCCCGAGCTGGCGCTGGCGCGCACCGGCTTCGACGATGAGCGCCTGGCCGAGCTGCTGCTGCGCTATCGGGCGCGCAACTTTCCCGCCACGCTCAATGCGGCGGAGCAGGCGCAATGGCAGGCGCACCGCAGCGCGCGCCTGATGGCGGGCGAGGGCGGCGCGCTGACCCTGGCCGCGCTGTTCGACCGCGTCGACGCGCTGGCCGAAACCACCGAGGACGAGCGTGGCCAGGGCGTGCTGGAGGCCCTGTACGAATGGGCCGAGCAGCTCGCGCCGGACACTTGATCTGCTACAAATAAAGAAGCTGCTGGCGTTTTCCCCGCAAGCGGTAATCGGGCCCGATGACCTGGCGCCGCTGTTTCCGATGGCGCTGATCCAGCAGGAGGTCAGCACCGAGCGCGAGATCGAGATCCCCGAGCCGGTGCGCGAGGTGTTCCGCCTGTGGCGCCCGGCGCCGCTGTTTCGCGCCCACCGGCTGGAGAAGGTGCTGGGCACGCCCGCCAAGATCTTCTACAAGTACGAGGGCGTCAGCCCCGCCGGGAGCCACAAGCCCAACTCCGCCATCCCGCAGGCCTTCTTCAACGCGCAGGCGGGCGTCAAGCGCCAGTCCACCGAGACCGGCGCGGGCCAGTGGGGCAGCTCGCTGGCCATGGCCGGGGAGATGTTCGGGCTGGACGTCACGATCTACCAGGTGCGCGTGAGCTACGACCAGAAGCCCTACCGCCGCGCGCTGATGGAAACCTATGGCGCGCGCTGCATCGCCTCGCCCAGCAACGAGACCGAGTGCCGCTGACCAAGATGCACACCCTGGGCAGCACCTTCACGCCGCCGGGCTTTCATACCGGGGGCCTGCGCTACCACGGCATGGCGCCGCTGATCAGCCACTGCAAGGAGCTGGGCCTGCTGGACGCCGTGGCCTACACGCAGAACCAGTGCTTCGAGGCCGGGGTGCAGTTTGCGCGCGCCGAGGGCATCGTGCCCGCGCCCGAGGCCAACCACGCGGTGCGCGGCGCCATCGAGGAAGCGCTGCGCTGCAAGCGCGAAGGCAAGGCCGAGACCATCCTGTTCAACCTGAGCGGGCACGGCCACTTCGACATGAGCGCGTACCAGGCGTATTTCTCGGGCAATCTGAAGGACGAGCACTACGACGAGCGCGAGCTGGCGCAGGCGCTGTCGGGGCTGCCGGCGGTGGCGGCTTGATTCAGCCCGCGGGCGGCTCGAACACTTCCAGCAGGCGGTCGAGCCCGCCCAGGTCGATCGCCACGCGGGCCTGCTCGCGCACGCGGGGCTTGGCGCGGTAGGCCACCGACAGGCCGGCGACGGCCATCATCTCCAGGTCGTTGGCGCCGTCGCCCATGACGATGGCCTGCGCGGGCGTGCAGCCGATCAGACTGCAGCAGTCCAGCACCGTCTGGCGCTTCATGGCGCCGTCGCAGATGTCGCCCCAGTCCTGCATCAGCAGGCGCCCGGTGAGCTTGCCGTCCACGATCTCCAGCCGGTTGCTGCGCGCGAAGTCCAGCGCCAGGCGATCGCGCAGGCGGTCGGCAAAGTAGGTGAAGCCGCCGCTCACCAGCAGCACCTTCAGCCCCGCCGCCTTGCAGGCCAGCACCAGCTCGGCGGCGCCCGGGTTCAGGCGCAGGCGGGCGCGGTACACGTGCGCCAGGTGCGCTTCGCTCACGCCGGCCAGCAGCGCCAGGCGCCGGCGCAGGCTGTCCTTGAAGTCGGTGATCTCGCCGCGCATGGCCGCCTCGGTGATGGCGGACACCTCGGCGCGGCGGCCGGCGGCGGCGGCGATCTCGTCCACGCACTCGATGTTGATCAGCGTCGAGTCCATGTCGAAGGCGATCAGCTTGTACTCACGCAGCGCCAGCGGCGGGCGCACGCCGCGCAGCACCAGGCCGGGGCTGATCTCATGGGCGGGGCTGGGCGTGCTCATTAGCTATAAAAATGGAAGCTTATTGCGCAGTCCATATGCGGGCTGCAGGCCGAAATGGTTGATATTCTAGCGGTTCAGCCCGGCCGCGAAGCCGAACAGCTCGCCCGGCGCGCGCGTTTCGGGCAGCACGTAGACCACGCCGGAGGAGCGGGCAAACAGCGGGTCGATGCGGCGGTCGTAAAAGCGCGTGGGCACGTTGATGCAGCCAAAGGAGATGCGCTTGTCGGCCGTGCCCGGCGTGCGCAGGCGCTCGGGGCGGTGCTCGCCCGGCACGTTGCGCACGCGGTGCATGGATAGGGCGGCGTCGTAGTCGAGCCAGACGATGTCCTCGCCCTGCGCGTTGCGGCCGGGTTCGGTCACGTAGCGGCCGGCGGCGGTGATCTTCTCGCTGGGCCTGACCTTGGACAGCGGCCGCGTGCCGATGTCCGGCGGCGCCACGTCGCCCGGGGCCTGGCCCACCAGCACCGCGCTGCGCTCCAGCAGCTGGCCCTGGCGGTCGAACACCCAGACGGTGGCGCCGGGCTTGTCCACGATGGCAAAGGCGCGTCCGCCGGCATCGCCCGCGCGCACCACGCTGTCGGCAAAGGCGCGCGCGCTGGCGTCGTCGAACGCCGCGGCCGGCAGGGCGGCCAGCGCCAAGGCGAGGGCGATCAGTCCAGCGCGTGCATGAATTCGCTGCACAGGGCCTCCATGCCCACCCGGTCGTCGTCGTCGAAGCGCGCCAGGGTGTGGCTGTCCACGTCCCACACGCCCAGCAGCGCGCCATCGGCATGCACCAGCGGCACCACGATTTCGGAGCGGGCCGCGCCGTCGCAGGCGATGTGGCCGGGGAAAGCCGATACGTCGGGCACCAGCTGCGTCTGGCGCGACAGGGCTGCCGCGCCGCACACGCCGCGCCCGCGGGCAATGCGCACGCAGGCCGGCGGGCCCTGGAAGGGGCCGACCACCAGGCCGTCGCCTTCGGCAAGGTAAAAACCGCACCAGCTGATGTCGGGCAGGGCGTGGAACACCAGGGCCGCAAAGTTTGCGGCGTTGGCGATCAGGTTGTGCTCGCCGTGCAGCAGGCCCTGCGCCTGGCGGGCCAGCTCGCGGTACAGCGTGGGCTTGTCGGCGGCGGTGATGGGGGCGGCTTCAAACATGGGGTGACCCGGGCGATGCAAGGGATCATACGGCGGTGGGCTCGGCGGCTGCCTGCGGAGCGGTGACGGGCTGCCCCAGGCTGCGCAGCACGTCGCGCACCAGCTGCACGCGCTCGCGCGGCTCGGGCAAGGCGCGCTCGATGCGCAGCTTGTCGTTGCCGGTCAGCTTGATGGCGCGGTTCTTCTGGATCAGATGGATGATGGCCATCGGGTCGATCGGCGGCTTGGGCTTGAAGTGGATGCTGATCGCGCCCGGCGCGGCGTCCACCTTGGTCACGCCGTAGGGCTGGCTGAGCACGCGCAAGCGGTGCACGTCGATCAGGGTCTGCGCCTGCGGTGGCAGCTTGCCGAAGCGGTCGACGATTTCTTCCACCAGGGTGTCGATCTGCTCGTTGCTCCTGGCCGTGGCCAGCTTCTTGTAGAAGGACAGGCGCAGGTGCACGTCGCCGCAGTAGTCGTTGGGCAGCAGGGCGGGGGCGTGCAGGTTGATGTCGGTGGCGGCCTGCATGGGGGCCAGCAGGTCGGGCTCGCGCCCGGCCTTCAGGCTGCGCACGGCCTCGGCCAGCATCTCGTTGTAGAGCTGAAAGCCGATCTCCATCATGTTGCCGCTCTGGTTCTCGCCCAGCACCTCGCCGGCACCGCGGATCTCCAGGTCGTGCATGGCCAGGTAGAAGCCGCTGCCCAGCTCCTCCATCTGCTGGATGGCGTCCAGGCGCTGCGCGGCCTGCTTGGTCAGGCCCTCGATCTCGGGCACCAGCAGGTAGGCATAGGCTTGGTGGTGGCTGCGGCCCACGCGCCCGCGCAGCTGGTGCAGCTGGGCCAGGCCGAACTTGTCGGCGCGCGCGATGACGATGGTGTTGGCCGTGGGCACGTCGATGCCGGTCTCGATGATGGTGGAGCACAGCAGCAGGTTGTGGCGCTGCGCCACGAAGTCGCGCATCACGCGCTCCAGCTCGCGCTCGGGCATCTGGCCGTGGGCGATGGCGATGCGCGCTTCGGGCAGGATTTTCTCCAGCGCCTGGCGGCGGTTCTCGATGGTCTCGACCTCGTTGTGCAGAAAGTAGACCTGCCCGCCGCGCTTCAGCTCGCGCAGCACCGCCTCGCGGATCACGCCGGTGCCCTCGTTGCGCACGAAGGTCTTGATGGCCAGCCGGCGCTGTGGCGCGGTGGCGATCACGCTGAGGTCGCGCAAGCCCTCCAGCGCCATGCCCATGGTGCGCGGGATGGGCGTGGCCGTCAGCGTGAGCACGTCCACCTCGGCGCGCAGCTGCTTCATGGCCTCCTTGTGGCGCACGCCGAAGCGGTGTTCCTCGTCGATGATGAGTAGGCCCAGGTTCTTGAAGTGCGCCTTTTCGCTCAGCAGCTTGTGCGTGCCCACCACGATGTCCACGCTGCCGTCTTCCAGGCCCTTGAGGGTGGCATTGACCTCCTTGGCGCTGCGAAAGCGGCTCATCTGCGCCACCTTGACGGGCCACTTGGCAAAGCGGTCGGCCAGGGTCAGGTAGTGCTGCTCGGCCAGCAGCGTGGTGGGCGCCAGCAGGGCCACCTGCTTGCCGCCGGTGACGGCCACGAAGGCGGCGCGCAGGGCCACCTCGGTCTTGCCAAAGCCCACGTCGCCGCACACCAGCCGGTCCATGGGGCGCGGGCTGATCATGTCCTGGATCACGGCGTGGATGGCGGCGCTCTGGTCGGCCGTCTCCTCAAAGCCGAAGTCGGCCGCGAACTGCTCGTAGTCGTGCGCCGAGTAGCGGAAGGCATGGCCCTCGCGCGCGGCGCGTCGGGCGTGGATGTTGAGCAGCTCGGCGGCTGCGTCGCGCACCTGCTCGGCGGCCTTGCGCTTGGCCTTTTCCCACTGGCCGCTGCCCAGCTTGTGCAGCGGCGCTTCTTCGGCCGACACGCCGGTGTAGCGGCCGATCAGGTGCAGCTGCGACACCGGCACGTACAGCACCGCGTCGCCGGCGTATTCGAGGTGCAGAAACTCCTGCGGCGCGGCGCTGCCGTCGGGGTTGGTGGCGCCCACGTCCAGGTTGACCAGGCCGCGGTAGCGCCCGATGCCGTGCTGGGTGTGCACCACAGGGTCGCCCACCTTCAGCTCGCTCAGGTCCTTGATCAGCGCCTCGACGTCGCTCTCCTGCTCCTGCTTCTTGCGCCGGCGCGTGGTGGCGCCCTGCGCGAACAGCTCGGACTCGGTGACGAAGTCGATGCCGCCGGCCAGCCAGGCAAAGCCCTGGGCCAGTGCGGCGGTGGCGATGCCGGTCTTTTCGTCGCTGGCCTCGAACTCGGCCAGCGAGTCGAAGGCGGGCGGGTTCAGGCCGCTGGCGCGCAGAAAGTCCAGCAGGCTTTCGCGGCGGCCCGCGCTTTCGGCCAGCACCAGCACGCGCTGGGCGCTGGTGCGGATGTGGGCTTGCAGGCGCGCCAGCGGGTCGTCGGCGCCGCGCGTGGCCGTCAGGTCGGGCAGCGCTTGCGCGAAGGCGCTTTCGCCCACATCGGCAATGCCGGGGCGCAGCGCCAGTTGAGGCAGCGGCTTGGCGGCCAGGTAGAAGTCTTCGGCGCTCAGGAACAGCGCCTCGGGCGGCAGCACCGGCCGCTCGGGGTCGCCTTGGGCCAGGCGGTGGCGCTCGCGCGTGTCCTGCGTGAACTGCTGGAAGGCCGCTTCCAGATCGCCATGCAGCACCAGCGTGGCCTGCTCGCCCAGGTAATCGAACACGCTGGCCGTGTGCTCGAAGAACAGCGGCAGGTAGTACTCGATACCGGCGCTGGCCACGCCGTTGCCCATGTCCTTGTAGAGGCGGCTGCGCGTGGGGTCGCCCTCCAGCAGCTCGCGCCAGCGGCTGCGAAAGCGCGCCTGCGCGGCCTCGTCCATCGGAAACTCGCGCCCCGGCAGCAGGCGCACGGCGGGCACGGGGTACAGGCTGCGCTGGCTGTCGGGGTCGAACGCGCGGATCGAGTCGATCTCGTCGTCGAACAGATCGACCCGGAAGGGCTGCGGCGAGCCCATCGGAAACAAGTCGATCAGCCCGCCGCGCACCGCGTATTCGCCGGGGCTGACCACCTGCGTCACGTGCTGGTAGCCGGCCAGGGTGAGCTGCGCCTTCAGCGCCGCCTCGTCCAGCTTTTGCCCCTGCTTGAAGTCGAAGGTGTAGCCGGCCAGAAAGCCGGGCGGCGCCAGCCGGTACAGCGCCGTGGTGGCGGGCACCAGCACCACGTCGGTCTGGCGCTGGCGAATGGCCCACAGCGTGGCCAGGCGCTCGCTGATCAGGTCCTGGTGCGGCGAGAAGCTGTCGTAGGGCAGGGTCTCCCAGTCTGGGAACAGCGTGACGCGCAGCTGCGGCGCGAAGAAGGCCAGCTCGTCCTGCAGGCGGCGCGCGTCCGAGGCGTCGGCCGTGACGATGGCGGTGAGCTGCCCGGCCGCCTGCTCGCGCGCCGCCAGGGCGGCCAGCCACAGCGCATCGCTGGAGCCGGGCGGGCGCGGCAGGGCGTGGCGTTTGCCGGGGATGAGCTTGGGCAGTTGCATCGAAGATCGGAAAGCAGAAACGACAAAAACCCCCGGCCGGGTGGGCGGGGGTGGCGGAGCTGATTTTAGTGATTCGGGGGTTCTTGCGCTTTTGCAGGACAAATAGGTTGCCAGCCAGTGCCAGACAAGCGCAATCAGCTATCACGACGATAGCTAACCAGGCCGGTGCGACCGCTCGCGGTGCGACCGGCGGCGGGCCGCCCTATAGTCCCAGCTTCACCGAAAAACCCGAAGGCCGACCATGACCGATGCATCCACTCCCATCGCCGCGCGCTTCGGCAGCGGCCAGGCCGTGCGGCGCCTGGAGGACGATGCGCTGCTGCAGGGGCGTGGGCGCTACACCGACGACCTGGGGCAGCCCGGCGACGGCTGGGCCGTGTTCGTGCGCTCGCCGCACGCCCATGCGGCCATCGTCGGCGTCGACGCCGACGCGGCCCGCGCCATGCCGGGCGTGCGCGGCGTGTTCAGCGGCGCCGACCTGCGTGCCGCCGGCGTGCCGCCCATGGCCACGGGCGCGCCCTTCAAGCGCGCCGACGGCAGCGACTGCGCCACCCCGGCGCGCCATCCGCTGGCGGTCGATGCGGCGCGCTTCGTCGGCGAGGCGGTGGCGCTGGTGGTGGCCGACACGCTGCAGCAGGCGCGCGATGCCGCCGAAGCGGTGTTCGTGGACTACGCCGAGCGGCCGGCCGTGCCCAGCCTGGAAGCGGCCTTGCGCGCCGAGGCCGTGGTCATGCCCGCGGCGCCCGACAACATCGCCTGCGAGGCGCGCCATGGCGACGCCGGGGCGGCGCAGGCGGCCTTCGGCCAGGCCGCGCACGTCGTGCGGCTGGAGCTGACGCACCAGCGTGTGGTGGCGCTGTCGCTGGAGCCGCGCAGCGTGCGCGCCGCGTGGGACGCGGCCCGTGGCCGGCTGGACATGCACCTGTCCTCGCAAATGCCCACCGGCGTGCGCGCGGCCGTGGCCGCCGCGCTGGGCCTGGCGCCCGAGTCGGTGCGCGTGCGCGTGGGCGACGTGGGCGGCGGCTTCGGCATGAAGACCGGCGCCTACCCCGAGGACGTGGTCCTCGCCTGGGCCGCGCGCGCCACCGGCCGGCCGGTGCGCTGGGCGGCCGATCGCAGCGAGGAGTTCCTCAGCACCACCCACGGGCGCGACCTGCAGGCGCACCTGGAGCTGGCGCTGGACGCGGGCGGCCGCATCCTGGCGCTGCGCGTGCACTCGCACGCCAACGTGGGCGCCTACGCGCAGGGCACCGGCGTGGTCATCCAGCTGCTGATCGGCCCCTGGGTGCAGACCAGCGTGTACGACGTGCCGGTGATCGACTTCCACTTCCGCGCCGTGCTGACGCACCAGGCGCCCACCGGCGCGTACCGCGGCGCGGGCCGGCCCGAGGCCATCTTCAACATCGAGCGCCTGATGGACGAGGCCGCGCGCCAGACCGGCATCGACCGCGTGCAACTGCGCCGGCGCAACTTCATCCGTCCCGAGCAGATGCCCTACACCAACCCCATGGGGCAGACCTACGACGTGGGGCGCTTCGAGCACGTGCTGGACCAGGCGCTGCCGCTGGCCGACTGGGACGGCTTTGCCGCGCGCGTGGCCGAGGCGAAGGCGCGCGGGCTGTGGCGCGGGCTGGGCATCGCCACCTTCCTGGAGTGGACGGGCGGCAACGCCTTTGAAGAGCGCGTGACCATCGACGTCAAGGCCGACGGCGTCATCGAGGTCTATTCCGCCGTCAACCAGATGGGCCAGGGTATCGCCACGTCTCTCGCGCAGCTGGTGGTCGATGTGTTCGACGTGCCGATCGAGCGCGTGCGCGTGGTGCTGGGCGACACCGACCGCGGCAACGGCTTCGGCAGCGCGGGCTCGCGCTCGCTGTTCACCGGCGGCTCGGCCATGCACACCGGGGCCGAGCGCGCGGTGCAGGAGGCCAGGCAGCTGGCCGCGCGCGAGCTGGAGGCCGCGCCCGAGGACATCCGCTACGCCGCCGGGCGCTTTGCCGTGGCGGGCACCGACCACGCGATCGATCTGTTCGAGCTGGCGAGGCGCCAGCCGGGCGGCCACATCGGGGTCGAGCACACGCACACCGTGGCGGGCCCCACCTGGCCCAACGGCGCGCACATCTGCGAGGTCGAGCTGGACCCGCGGACCGGCGTGGTGCAGCTGGTGGCCTACGCCAGCGTCAACGACGTCGGCCGCGTGGTCAACCCGCTGATCGTGCGCGGGCAGCTCGACGGCGGGGCGGTGCAGGGCATCGGCCAGGCGCTGCTGGAGCGCGTGGTGTACGACGAGTCGTCCGGCCAGCTGCTGACCGGCAGCCTGATGGACTACGCCGCGCCGCGCGCCGACGACATCGCCGCCCGCTTCAAGACCGAGATGGACCTGTCCACGCCCTGCACCAACAACCCCATGGGTGTGAAGGGCGTGGGCGAGCTGGGCACCATCGGCGCCACGCCCTGCGTGGTCAACGCCGTGGCCGATGCGCTGGCGCGCGCCGGCCGGCCCGAGCTGGCGCCGCGGCTGCAGATGCCTTTGAGCCCGGCGCGGATGTGGGCCTTGCTGCAAGAGGGATGATCCGTTTTTAAAGCAAAATAGGCCTCTCGACCGCATCCAACAAGCGCAACCAGCTATTGATTTGGTAGTTATTGATGTCCCTTGACGCCCCCCGCTGCTTTGCCCTGCTGCCCTGCGCCGGCAGCGGCTCGCGCGCGGGCACGGCCCAGCCCAAGCAGTACCAGCGCGTGGCCGGCCAGCCGCTGGTGCGCCACACGCTGGCGGCCTTCGTGGCGGTGGCGCGCATCGCCCGCGTGCTGGTGGTGGTGGCGCCGGGCGACGGCCAAATGGACGACGTGCGCGCGCCGGTCGAGCGGGCCCCCTGCGGCGGCGGCACGCGCGCCGAGAGCGTGTTCAACGGGCTGGGCTACCTGCTGGCCACGGGCGCCCGGCCAGGCGACTGGGTGCTGGTGCACGATGCCGCGCGCTGCCTGGTCACGCCGGCGCAGATCGAGGCGCTGATCGACGCCTGCCTGCCCGATGCCGTGGGCGGCCTGCTGGCGCTGCCGCTGGCCGACACGCTCAAGCGCGCGGCGGACGGGCGCGCGGTGGGCACTTTGGCGCGTGCCGACAAATGGCTGGCGCAGACGCCGCAGATGTTTCGCCTGGGCGCGCTGCACGCGGCGCTGGCGGCGCACGCCGGCAGCGGCTTTGCCGGCATCACCGACGAGGCCAGCGCCATCGAGGCCACGGGCCAGCAGCCGCTGCTGGTGCGCGGCAGCGCGCAGAACTTCAAGGTGACGTATCCGGAAGACTTTGCCTTGGCCGAGGCCATTTTGAGGAGCCGCCAGGCATGAACGCAAGCTCGACGCCCCCCGCGTTTCGCATCGGCGAAGGCTGGGACGTGCACGCCCTGGTGCGCGGCCGCCCGCTGGTGATCGGCGGCGTGAACGTGCCGCACACGCACGGCCTGCTGGGCCATTCCGACGCCGACGTGCTGCTGCACGCCATCACCGACGCGCTGCTGGGCGCGGCCGGGCTGGGCGACATCGGCACGCATTTCCCCGACACCGACGCGCGCTTTCAGGGCGCCGATTCGGCCGCGTTGCTGGCCGAGGCTTGGGCCCGCGTGCAGGCCGCGGGCTGGCGCGTGGGCAACGTGGACGCCACGGTGGTGGCGCAGGCGCCGCGCCTGGCGCCGCACCGCGCGGCCATGGTGGCGCGCATCGCCGCGCTGCTGGGCCTGGAGCCGGCGCAGGTCAACGTCAAGGCCAAGACGGCCGAGCGCCTGGGCCCGGTGGGGCAGGGCGCCGCCATCGAGGCGCGCGCGGTGCTGCTGCTGGTGCGGTAGCGGCCGCTCTACACCGAACTGGGCGCGGTACCGGGCGCGTCGCCGCTGTCGGCGCGGCGCAGGCGGACGGTGGCCATCAGGCCGCCGCTGGGGTGGTTGGCCAGCTGCAGCGTGCCGCCCATGTTCTCCACCATCTTGACGACGATGGACAGGCCCAGGCCCGAGCCGGTGGCCGAGGTGCGGGCGCTGTCGCCGCGAAAGAAGGGGCGCGTCAGCAGCGGCAGCTGGTCGGGCGGCACGCCCGGCCCCAGGTCGCGCACGCGCAGCACCACCCAGGGGTCCTGCGCCAGGGCGGCGATGCGCACGCGCGTGACGCCGTCGTCGGGCGAGCGGCCGTAGCGGCGCGCGTTCTCCAGCAGGTTGGACAGCACCCGCGTCAGCTCGATCTCGTCGGCGATCACGCACAAGGGCGCCGGGATCGTCACCTGCACCTGCATGTCCTCGTGCACCGCGAAGGGCTGCACGGCGGCCTGCACCAGCTCGGCCAGCGGCATGGGCGCCAGCGCGATGTGGTCGGGCCGCGCGTAGTCCAGGAACTTGCCGATGATGGTGTCCACCTGCGTGATGTCGGCCGCCATGTGCTCGCGCGCCTCGGCGTCGGGCACGCTCATCTCGGTTTCCAGCCGCAGGCGCGCCAGCGGCGTGCGCAAATCGTGCGAGATGCCGGCCAGCATCTCGGCGCGGTCCTGCTCGATCAGCGACAGCTGCTCGGCCATGCGGTTGAAGCTGATGTTGACCTCGCGGATCTCGCTGGCGCGGGCGCCTTCGTCCAGGTGCGTCTGCGCGTAGTTGCCCGCGCGCACGCGCGCCGCGGCGATCGACAGCTGCTTGAGCGGCCGGTTGATCAGCCGCGCCAGCACCGCCGCGCCGATCACCGACACCGCGCCCAGCGTGGCCAGCCACAGCAGCCAGGTCGGCCCGCCCAGCAGGGCGCCCACGCGCGAGCGGTCCATCAGCAGCCAGTACGAGTCGCCCTCGATCGAGAAGCCCACCCACAGCCCGGTCTCGCCGTTGACGCTGCCGGCCACCACCGTGCCCGCGCCCAGGCGCGCCTGCAGCTCGCGCGTGATGCGCTGCTCCAGCCGGTTTTGCGCGAAGGGCGTGAACTTGTCGCCCGGCTCGCGCGGCAGGATGCGCACCTTCTCCTGGTCGGCCAGGGTCTTGATGAGCGACACGCGGGCAATGGCGTCCGAGTGGATCAGCGCCGCGCGCGAGAGGTTGACCAGCGAGGCGATCTGCTGCGCGTTGGCCAGCACGCGCGGCTCGTATTCCTGCGTGCGAAACAGCTGGTACCAGCCCCAGGCGCTGGCCAGCAGCAGCACGCTCAGCAAAAAGAAGGTGCGCCAGAACAGGCTGACGCGCCAGCGCGGCGCCGGCCGCTCGCCTTCGAGCGGCGCGTTCAGCGAGTCGGCCGGCTCCAGCGGCGCGGGGTGGCTGGCGCCCGGTTCGGTGGGAAGGTCGATCTCGGTCGGCGCGGCCGTCGTCATCGCAAGGCCTGGGCGGCGAGGCGGCGGATCAGGCGTTGCCGTCGGGCACGAACACGTAGCCCACGCCCCACACCGTCTGGATGTAGCGCGGGCTGGCCGGGTCCTGCTCGATCAGCTTGCGCAGGCGCGAGACCTGCACGTCCAGGCTGCGGTCGAAGGGCTCGAACTCGCGCCCGCGCGCCAGCTGCGCCAGCTTCTCGCGCGACAGCGGCTGGCGCGGGTGGCGCACCAGGGCCTTGAGCATGGCGAACTCGCCGGTGGTCAGCGAGATCTCCTCGCCGTTCTTGTGCAGCGCGCGCACGCCCAGGTCGAACTGGAAGGGGCCGAAGGCGACCGATTCGTTCTCGGCCGAAGGCGCGCCGGGCGCCTCCTGCGGCGGGCGGCGGCGCAGCACGGCGTGGATGCGCGCCAGCAGCTCGCGCGGGTTGAAGGGCTTGCCCAGGTAGTCGTCGGCGCCGACCTCCAGGCCGACGATGCGGTCCACGTCCTCGCCCTTGGCCGTCAGCATGATGACGGGGGTCTTGTCGCCGGCCGCGCGCAGGCGCCGGCACACCGACAGGCCGTCCTCGCCCGGCATCATCAGGTCGAGCACGATCAGATCGATGGCCTCGCGCAGCATGATGCGCGCCAGCGCCTTGGCATCCTCGGCCACGATCACCTCAAAGCCTTCCTGCGCCAGGTAGCGGCGCAGCAGGTCGCGGATGCGCGCGTCGTCGTCGACGACCACGATCTTGTCGGTTCGGTTGACTGCCTGGTTCATCTTGTGAATGGACGGGTCGGTCCGATTTGTAACAGGCCCATTGTGACCTCGATGCGACAGGGATCGATCCATCGCAGGCCCTGATTTTCAGCATGTTACATCTGTTGCCCGAGGGAGAGGCGATCGAAAGGACGCTCACGGCCCCTCTGTGCGATCGTCGCGTGAGGCAGGTGCAGAATGAAGTGGACGATGGTTTTTTGTGCGGCGCTGGGCGCCTGGATGGGGGCGGTGCCGGCGGGCGCCCAGGTGGCGGCCGTGCCCGCCGATGACGGCGCGCGCGCGGCCAGCGCGGACAAGGCCGCCCCGCGCCTGCCCCAGCGCAGCCCCTTGTGGATGGCGGTCGAGGCCGAGTACCGCCAGCGCAGCGCCGAGCGCGCGATCGACGACCGGCGCTTGACGGCGGCGCAGCGTCAGGAGCTGCGCGAGCAGATCCGGCGCGGCAGCAGCCCGGAGCCGAACGCGCCCGCCGGTTCCGACACCGACGCGCGGCTCACCCGTTGAGCGGCGGCGCCTGAAGGCAGCCGGGGCGCATGCGGCCGCTATCATCGCCCGCAGCCCGTGCCGCCCTGGCATGGGCACCCAACCTCACTTGGACGTTCGCGCCATGCGCATGCTTTTGAACACCTCGGTGGCCTTGGCCATCGGCCTGGGCTGGACCCTGGCCCAGGCCGCCGGCACCCAGAACGTGGCCGCGGCCACGGCGGCCGGCCCGGCCAACGTGCTGCAGCTGTCGGCCAGCGGCCAGGCCGAGGCGCCGCAGGACCTGCTGACGCTCACCCTCGCCACCACGCGCGAAGGCACGGATGCCGCAGCCGTGCAGGGCGAACTCAGCCAGGCCGTCGACCAGGCGCTCGCCGTCCTGCGCAAGGACGTCCAGGCGGGCCAGATGGAGGTGCACACGGGCGAGTTCAGCGTGCTGCCGCGCTACGACCGCGAAGGCCGCATCAACGGCTGGCAGGGCCGCGCCAGCGTGGTGCTGCAGGGGCGCGACTTTGCCCGCATCACCCAGGCGGCGGCGCGCGCCAGCGCCATGAGCGTGGCCGGCATGGGCTTTGGCCTGAGCCGCGAGCAGCGCGAGCGGCTGGAGGGCCAGGCGCAGGCGCAGGCCATCGCGCGCTTTCGCGCCAAGGCGGGCGAGATCGCGCGCGCCTTCGGCTTGGGCGACTACACGCTGCGCGAGGTCAGCGTCAGCAGCGACGAGCAGGGCGATGCGCCGCGCCCCTACGGCCTGAACCGCATGGCCATGGCCGCGGCCGCCCCGGTGGCGCCGCCGGTGGAGCCGGGCCGCGGCATCGTCCACGTCACGGTGTCGGGTTCGATCCAGGCGCGCTGATTGCATGGCTTTCATGGCTGTAGCCCGCATGGATCATGAGCCGGCAGCTCTTGTTTGCATAGTATTTTCAAGCCACCCGGCGACGACTCCCCCAACCGGATGAGGGCGCTGCGCCCACCGCAGCCTTTGCTTTAGGATGCAGGCACGAGCCTTGTCGTGCCATTGGCGCCCGATGGCGCCGCATCCATCATGTCCGAGCCCACGCTGCACCACCTCGACTGTCCCGGTTCGACCGGCCAGCACCGCCTGGCGTGGTGGCAGTGGGGCGCGGTGCAGGCCGCGCACGTCATCGTTTGCGTGCATGGGCTGATGCGCCAGGGGCGCGACTTCGACGTGCTGGCGCGCGCGCTGGCGGCGGGCGCCGGCGCGCAGGGCATGGGCGTGCGCGTGGTCTGCCCCGACGTCGTCGGGCGCGGGCAGAGCGCCTGGCTGCAGGACCCCATGGGCTACCAGTACCCCACCTACGTGGCCGACATGCTGACCCTGCTGGCCCGGCTGCACGCGCAGGCGCCGATCGCGGCGCTGGACTGGGTGGGCACCAGCATGGGCGGCATCATCGGCATGCTGGTGGCGGGCACGCCCGGCCTGCCGCTGCCGGTGGCGCCCGGGCGGATGGTGCTCAACGACGTGGGTCCCACCATCGAATGGCTGGCCATCCAGCGCATCCAGCAATACGTGGGCAAGGGCCCCGAGCGCTTCGCTTCGGTGGAGGCCGCGGCCGCCTATCTGCGGGCCCTGTCCACGGGCTTCGGGCCCATCTCGGACGCGGACTGGCTGGTGCTGACACGGCCCATGCTGCAGGCCTTGCCCGAGGGCGGCTGGCGCCTGTGCAGCGACCCCGCCATCGCCGCGCCGCTGGCCGGCGTCACGGCCGAGGCGCTGGCGCAGGGCGACGCCATCCTGTGGCAGGCCTATGAGCAGATCAAGGCCCAGGTGCTGCTGCTGCGCGGCGCCGACTCGGACCTGCTGGCACCGGCCACCGCGCGCCGCATGGGCCAGTGCGGGCCGCGCGCGCGCCTGATCGAGTTTGCCGGCGTGGGCCACGCGCCCATGCTGATCGCCGACGATCAGGTGCGGGCGGTCACCGACTTTCTGCTGCCCGCCGCGGACGCACGCCCATGAAGCTGGCGGCCCCATCCTCCGCCACGCCCGGTGCCCCGCTGGCCGGGGTGGTCGTGGCCATCAACGAGCCCGATCCGCAGGCCGGCATGCGCGCCCGCGCGCGCGTTTTTGCCGAGCCCCTGCTGGCGGGCGAAACCACGCCCTCCGGCGAGAACCTGCTGGCCCATGCGGACGCGGTGGCCGACATCCTGGCCGGCATCGGCGGTGCCGAGACCATCCAGGCCGCGGCCTACCTGAGCTACGCCTGCGCGCAGCTGAGCCGCCCCGAGGAGGTGATCGGCAAGGCCTTTGGCGAGAACTTCGCGCGCCTGGCCATCGAGACCGCCAAGCTCGAGCAGGTGCAGCAGCGCTCGCGCGCCGGGCGCGCCGAGCTGCCTTCCGACTCCGAACTGGCCGGCCAGCAGACCGAGGCGGTGCGCAAGATGCTGCTGGCCTTCTCGCGCGACTTGCGCGTGGTGCTGCTGCGCCTGGCCTCGCGCCTGCAGACGCTGCGCTGGTGCACGGCGCAGCGCCTGCCGCTGGCGCCCAGCGTGCTGCGCGAGGCGCACGAGGTGTTCGCGCCGCTGGCCAACCGGCTGGGCATCTGGCAGATCAAGTGGGAGATGGAAGACCTGATCTTCCGCGCCCAGGAGCCCGACATCTACCGCCAGATCGCCCGCCTGCTGGACGAAAAGCGCAGCGAGCGCGAGGCCGCGCTGGAGCAGCGCCGCGCCGAGATCGAGGCCGCGCTGCGCGCCCAGGGCATCGAGGCCGCGGTGAGCGGGCGGCCCAAGCACATCAGCTCCATCGTGCGCAAGATGCGCGGCAAGCAGCTGGACTTCGAGCACGTGTTCGACGTGCGCGCGCTGCGCATCATCGTGGCCAGCGTGGCCGACTGCTACGCCGCGCTGGACTGGGTGCACCAGCACTTCGCCCCCGTGCCCGGCGAGTTCGACGACTACATCGCCAAGCCCAAGATCAACGGCTACCAGTCGCTGCACACCGTGGTGCGCGACGCTGATGGCCGTGCCTGGGAAATCCAGATCCGCACCCGCGCCATGCACCAGCACGCCGAGCACGGCGTGGCCGCGCACTGGGCCTACAAGGAGGCCGGCGCCAAGGGCTACGCCGGCGTCAGCGCCGCCAGCCAGTACGACGCCAAGATCGCCGTGCTGCGCCAGCTGCTGGCCTGGGAGCGCGACCTCTCCGGCGCCGCCCAGCACGGCCTGCTGGACGACCGCATCTACGTGCTGACGCCCGAGGCCGCCGTGGTCGAGCTGCCCGCCGGCGCCACGCCGGTGGACTTTGCCTACACCGTGCACACCGACCTGGGCCACCGCTGCCGCGGCGCGCGCGTCGACGGCGCCATGGTGCCGCTGAACACCGCGCTCAAGAACGGCCAGACGGTGGAGATCAGCGCCGCCAAGGACGGCGGGCCCTCGCGCGACTGGCTCAACGCCGAGCTGGGCTACCTGGCCTCCAGCCGCGCCAAGGCCAAGGTGCGCGCCTGGTTCAACGCCCAGCACGCGCGCGAGACCATCGCCCGCGGCCGCGAGATGGTCGAGAAGCTGCTGCAGCGCGAAGGCCGCACCGCGCTGGCGCTGGACCAACTGGCCGCCAGCCTGGGCTTCAAGACGCCCGAGGCGCTGTTCGAGACCGTGGGCAAGGATGAGCTGTCGCTGCGCAGCATCGCCACCGCCCTGCATCCGCCCGAGCCCGCGCCCGACGCCGACGCCCAGCTGCTGCAGCGCAAGGCCCCGGCCGAGGCCGGCGGGCGCGGCGGCGTGCTGGTGGTGGGGCTGGACTCGCTGCTCACCCAGCCCGCGCGCTGCTGCAAGCCGGCGCCGCCCGACCCCATCGCCGGCTACGTCACGCGCGGGCGCGGCGTGAGCGTGCACCGGAGCGACTGCCCCAGCTTTCGCGACCTGCAGGCGCGCGACCCGGAGCGCGTGATCGAGGTGGCCTGGAGCACGCCGGCCACCGGCCGCGCGCCGGCCTATCCGGTCGACGTCTCGGTCGAGGCGGTGGACCGCCAGGGGCTGCTGCGCGACATCTCCGACGTGTTCGCGCGCGAGAAGATGAACGTCATCGGCGTGCAGACCCAGTCCGTCAAGGGCTGGGCGCAGATGACCTTCACCGTCGAGGTGGCCGACACCGGCCGCCTGGCGCAGGTGCTGCGCGGCGTGCAGGACGTGGCGGGCGTGCGCCGCGCGCGCCGCAAATGAGTCGCGGGGGATGCCGGCCGATTTGCTATACTCGCCGGCTTCGAATCGATGTGCAGGCGCGTAGCTCAGTTGGTTAGAGCATCACCTTGACATGGTGGGGGTCGTTGGTTCGAATCCAATCGCGCCTACCAATAATCGCAAGCGACCGTGTAGCTTGCAACAGAAGTGCCCGCTAACTTAGCGGGCTTTTTTGTGCCTGGTACGGAATAAATACGGAAAACCGATCCTGCAGTCGCGCCACGCGCGTGGTTTCGGCGCCAGTTCATGACACATCGAGTTATCTGTACGCCTTCGACTCCCAGCGTGACCAACTTCATCCAGTTCAACGACTGGAGGAAGGTCACAAGTCCCGATTGTTCAATGCCAATGTCCTCGCCGGCCTGATATCTGACGACTTGGGCACCAACTTGAAGATGAAGGACGTCGAGCGTTCCGTCCCTCGCGTGAAGCGCGAGCACGAGGCGATCGACAACGAAAACGCCGACGCCATGGCTGTGGCCGACTTCGACGGCCTGGAGGGGCTGGCGGCGCAGTAGCGCGGGGGCCACCCGGCCGACGCCATGCTGGCGCGGCGCATCGTGCACGGCAACCGCCGCACGGCGGGCGATTCGGTGATTCCAGAGACGCCCGAGTACGGCGGCAACTTGACCGGCGACCTGGCGCAAGTGCCCGCAGGAAAGACCTTCAAGGCCGGGCCGATTCGACTGCCGGTAGGGGTGGCAGAAGGGCAGCATCGTGGCCGCGGAATTGAGCACATGGCCGACAACGCCAGACGCGATGCCGCGCGCATGCCCAAGGCGCAAACCGGCGAACTGGCCGAAGACCTGACGCGGCAGGCGGTGGAAGTGCTGCGCGGCGTGAATGAGGTTCATCACGAGGGCGGCAAGTTCATCTTCCCGAACCCGTTGATGAAACAAGCCGTGGTGGCCGCGTGGCGCGGCGACCATTATTCGATTACGACCATTCGGCCGTACAGCAATGCGCAGAGCTTGTGGGGGAATTCGGAGAGGGCGGGGCGCCTAACCTTCCCCGTCCGTGACGCTGCAACCACGCCACCCTCAAATACCGTCGCCAGGGAATCTACGCTGCACCCTGACCGTTTCGGGCTAGAAGCTATCTCCGAACGCTTCGATTTTAACGCCGGCGAGCCAAAGTCCGCAACCAAAGTCACCGTCAAGAAAAAGCGGACGATCCAGGTTCCCGGAGGCGCCAACCCGCCCTTGCTTTCGCGCGCTGCCCCCCTGCCATCGGCCGCCATCCAGCCGCAGCAGAACCTGACCCCGGCCGAGCGCGCCGACGCGCTGATCCAGAAGTCCGCGCGCACCGCGCAGCCGCTGGATGCGGTCGCCCGCGCCATAACGCGCGCCACCGGCGTGGAGTGGGCCACCAAGAAGCTGGGCGGCATCGTGAGCGGCGCCCTGAGCCGCTACACGCCCGAGACGGTCAAGGCCGGCCTGGTCAGCGACTACGGGCTCGACCCGCGCGTGCGCGACGAGCGCGTGCTGATGCAGGCGCGCCAGCAGGTGCAGCTGCGCAAGGCCGGCCAGATGATCGACAGCCTGGCCAGCCTGACGCGCGACGAGTCGGCCGCGGCCTACCGCTGGATGAACGAAACCGACCCGCAGGCGATCGTTCGCGGCATGGACGAGCTGCCCGAGGGCCCAGCTGATCCTTATGCCGTGCGACGACGCCAACCGATCGCCGATGCTTCTCTGCTCAATCACAGAAGTCCTCGTCGGTTGATGCATCCATCGACCATCCGTTGACCAGCATGGTGCCGGGCGTCCAGGCCATCTTGATCCAGCTGAGCCCACCTGACGGTGGACGAATCAAGCGATTTGTCCTGTTAACAAAAGCCAATGTTTGAGGCAGGCGGCTACCTGAGAAAACCTGAGATTCACGGCCCGGCCTGCTGAAAAAAGCAGACATTCCACAGGGAGCCGGACGAATGCTGGGCGGCAGGGTGCACGGCTGCGAATACCAAGGATTTACCAAGGTTGAGCGCGTCAAGGCGGATGAATCAGCGCGCATGAAAAAGCCCGCCGGGTCGCTGGCCTGGGGCGTGCTGGTGATGGTCCGCCATTGATTCACCTTGTTCGTGATTGATGATCAGGGGCCGGTCGGGGTTGCTGCACCTGATGGCCTCACCTGTTTGCCCCGCTCGATCCGCCGCAGGGCCTGGCGGTTTCTGCATCCGGCAGCCCGGCCCGCTCGATGCGCTCACGCACCCACGGCCCCGCGCCCAGTTTGTTCAGCTTCTCGCGCTGCTTCTCGCTCATGCACATGGAGAAGATGACATTGCCCTTTTGCGTCCTGTATTCGATCGAATACAATACAGACCATGCACTCCGTTCGCCTGCTGCCCGAATTCAGTCGTTGGCTCGACGGGCTGAAGGATCGCACGGTGCGCATGCGCCTGGCGCGGCGGCTGGAGAAGGTGCAGGCCGGCGGCCTGGGCGACGTGGCGCCGGTCGGCGAGGGCGTGATGGAAATGCGGGAGCACTTCGGGGCCGGCTGGCGCATGTACTACGTGCAGCGGGGCGCCGTGGTGATCGTGATGCTGGCCGGGGGCGGCAAGTCCACCCAGCAGAAGGACATTGAAACGGCCAAGAAGCGGGCCAGGACACTTGAAGGAGATTGAACATGGTCAAGGTAGCCGACCTCCCCGAATTCGACATGGCGCAGTATCTGGACAGCGACGAGGCCGTCGCCGAGTACCTGACGCTGGTCATGGAAGAAAACGACCCGGCCGCACTGGCGCAGGCGCTGGGAACGATTGCCCGTGCGCGCGGCATGAGCGAGATTGCGAAGGCGTCCGGCCTGGGACGTGAAGCGCTGTACAAGGCGCTGCGCTCGGGTGCATCGCCGCGCTTTGAAACCATCGCCCGCGTGTGCCAGGCGCTGGGCGTCAAGCTGGTGGCGCAGCCTGCAGGGGCGCATTGAGCCGGCCGGGGTCACCTACCCGCTCGCATCCGCTCCCTCGTCCGGCGCACCACGCGCGAGAAGCTGTCCCGGTTCATTCTGTGCGCCGTGCCGGTTTTCATCCGGTACACCAGCTCGCGGCGCTCCAGGTCGAAGCCCTCGATCCCCTCGACGCCCAGCGGCAGGGCTTGGCGGATCAGGAAGAACCAGGCGCGCTTGGGTTGCGCGTTGGGCTGGTCGGCCAGGTACCCGGTCAGCCAGGTGGTGATGGGCGAATGCGTGCGGATGGTCATGGTGGTTCCCTTCACAGGGGCGCGAAGCATCGTCAAGGTTTGGCCAGGGCCAATCTGCGGGCTTGGTGAGTCCGATTGCACGGAGTGGGGTGCGCGCTGTTGCTCAAAAGGGGTTGCGTGCCTGCCGGCCTGGGTGATGCGGTACATCGTGCACCTCGGATTTCGGACGTCGTTGTTGGCCGCCTCGATGTGGCCACGGCGCTTGAGCAGAAGCAGCGCCCAGCTCAGTTGTCTTGAGCCGCCGGCCGCCGCTGCGGACAGCTCGCGGTAGCTCCACCAGCGAGCCGGCGCCGCCGCCATGGCCTGCAGCAGGCGGTGTGTCGCCGATCCGGTCTGCACCGATCCCCGAGGCTTGGGGTTGAAGCTGGCCTTCCTGGCCTCCTGCACGCTGCTTGTGCTGCTCACTTGGGCGAGCTGGCGCAGCATCCAATCCATGCGCATGGGTGACCTTTCAAAAGCTCAGGTCGCCAGCGAAGGCAGGAGTGCGCTGTTCTGGCCCGTCGTTGTCCTGGGCGACCGCCTGGCGCTTGCGCGTGACGTGGTACGCCGTCAGCACGACGTGGGCCTGCAGGTTCAGGCTCGGGCGCACGCTGCCGTCCTTGTCTGTCCAGGTGCCGATGGTGAGTGCGCCGGACAGCGCCGCGCTGTCGCCTTCGCCGAGCGCCATCAAGGCCTCGCAGGCGGTGCGATGGAAGGCGATCACGTTGATGAACTGACCTTCGCCCTGGCCATCGGCCGCACGAAGCTTGGCGGTGACGTAGGGCTGGCCGGTCTTGCCGGTGCGGTGCTGGGGCTGGCCGTACAGCTTACCGGCGACGAGTGCGTCGATCATGGGGTGGCTTCCTTCGTGGTGGTGGTGATTTCGCGGAACACGGCCGCCCAGGCTTCGGGCGAGCCTTCGGTCGTCCATTCGTAGCCGCGCCACATGGCGGCGGTCGGCGGGGCCAGGGTGACGGATACCGGCCAGACGACGCGCCAGGCGTCACGGTCTTGGCGGTACACGAGCAGCGGGATGCCGCCGGCTCGATCGGCCTGGGTGACGGCCTGGGCCCACCAGCCGGCGATGCGGGCGCTGGTGGCGCGGGCATGGCGCTTGACCTCCACGCACCAGCCGGGCAGGCACTCCAGGTCGGAATCACCGTCGTGCTGGCGCACGCGGCGACGTACGTCGCAGCCGGTCAGCTCGGCCAGCAGGGCGGCGACCTCGCGCTCGCCGGCCTTGCCACTGGCGGCCCTCGGCCTGAGCCTTGAGCCAGTTGGTCAGCTCACCGGAAACCCACAGCTTGGAGTTGCCGATGCGACGGGGCTTCGGGAAGCGTCCCGCAAGTACCTCGCGGTAGATGGTCGAGCCTGACAGACCCGACGCCTCGATCACGATCGGCTCGCGGACCAGTGCGTCGGGGATACGCAGCACGTCGATGGACTGCGTGCGGATGCGCGGTTTGCGCGGCTTGGTCCGTTGGTGTTCGGTGGCGGTCATTGGTGGCTCCATCAGAGGATGGCGCCGATGTTTGACCACCGCAAAATGTCAAGGCGGCTAGCTTGGCATTTTTTGTTCTGTGCTGGCTTCTTTCTTTGGGCGTCCCCGCTTGCCCCTCAGGCCGGCTTTCGACGCGGCGTCGAGCACGTCTGTCCTGCAGCATTTGAACTCGGCCTTCATCTCCTCGATGAGGTCGGTGTTGTCCTTGAGACTGCCTACGATCCAGCCTCGGCGTTTTAACTTTCCGCCGATTCGATCCAGCTTCTCATCTCGTGGCTGGGCGTTCGGTCTGCCGAAGGTGGCGGTGACGCGCTGCGCAGCGCGCCACATTGCCTTGCTTAACCACTCGTCAACAATGAACTGGTCACAAATCCGAACGATGTGATCCAACTCAGCGATGGCCATATAGACACCGAACGGCCAACCGTACCTGTATTCTGACTCGTACATTTGCTGGTGCCGGTAGATACCGCGATATCGGTCTAGCAGAAGGGGGATTACCTGCAACTCAATCCACAGAGGTTTCTGAGTGTTGATGTGCCAATGCTGGAACGGAAATTCTGGCCATAACCCCTCGCTATAGAAGTGGTCGATTACACGCGCGGCATCGGAGTGCCTTTGACTCAGCATCCACCGCATCCGTTCAGGGAGGAGGTCGTCCGCTCCAGACGGCAGGCCGAAGCGCTTTATAGCATCCAGAACGCCGTTGCTGCGAAGCAGTTTGACAGGCGGAAGGTCGCCGCCACTCATGTAAGTGCCACCTTTTCGAGCGCGGTGGCCGTCACGTCGCTGCGTAGGTGCCCGTAGTGCTCCTCGATCATCCGCACGCTGGTGCCGGCCAGCTTGGCTACAGTGAACAGATCGACGCCGGCCACGACCAAATCGGTGATGACGGAGTGGCGCAGGGTGTAGAGCGTGGTTTCAGCAGGAAGGTCGGCCGCTGCGGCTGCAGCTTTCACCGGCCCCTTCCATTTGTCCTTGTCCCATGGCTCGCCGTCGCCGCGCGTGAACAGCAGGGCGCCGGGCAATTTGTTGGCGGTGGCTCGTTCGAACTGCGCGGCGGTGGTGGCCGGCAGCACGATCGAGCGCTCGGCACCGGCCTTGTCACTGCCTACGTGCAGGGCGCGCAGGCGCGCGTCATAGCGGCCAACGGTCAGGGAGGCCAGGGCGCCCGGGCGAAGTGGCACGTTGCTCATGGCGCGCGCGAACTCGGCCAGGTCGGCGTCCATGTGGTCGATCAGGGACTGGCGCTGCACTCGATCGAGGTAGAGGGTGCGCCGTCCGTCCGCGTCCCTGAGCGGGCGCAGCTTGGTTGACCACGCCATGTCCGAGGCAACCAGGCGGTCGTCCTTTGCCAGGTTCAAGGCAGCCCGCAGGCAGGTCATGTCTCGGTTGAGGGTCGAGGCCGTTCGCCTGACGCCGCGCGCGGTCGGCGTGTCCTGCAGGTGGTTGCGCCACGTCTGCACGTGGGATGGGCTGAGCTTCTCCAGCGACACCCTGGCGATGGGCTGCTCGTACACGTACTGCTTGAAGCGGCGCCGCACGTCGGCCGCAGCGTCCTCGCCCTTCTCGCGGGCGATCCGGTCGATGTACTGCTCGCAGGCCGTCTGAACGGTAGCCTTGGTGGCACGGCCGCCGGCGTTCACGTGCTGCAGCCAGTCATGGGCCGCTCGTGTGGCCGCATCAAATCGCGCGCTGGGTGGCAGTTCGTCGAACGACCCCAGCGCCCGGTACTTCTGGCCGCCCGTGTCGTCACGCCACCGGGTGACCCAGGTTCCAGCGCTTGACGCCGATTGCCGGCGGAAGCCGAGGTAGTTGCCCGCGCTGAGCTTGAGCCAGTAGGGCTCACGCCGTGGCTTGAGTTTGTCGCGACCGGCGACTGTGTTGATTGTTGCCATCCGTCAAGCCCCTTTGTACGGAAAGTACGGAACGAGTACGGAAAATTATAGGTGGACTTTGATGGATGATGGTGGCGTCTCTAGAGGGAAACAGGCCTTCATAGTCCGTCAGAAATCACCAAATACCGGCCTTGACATGGTGGGGGTCGTTGGTTCGAATCCAATCGCGCCTACCAATGAAACAAGCACCTGCGGGAAACCGCCGGTGCTTTTTTCTTGCCTGCGGGATCTTCGGGGGTCGCCAACGGCCGGCCCCGGTTGTCATGGCGGGCCTGCGTCCCTACACTGGCCATTCGGCCATCAACCAAGAGGAGATTGCTCATGGCTTTCCGCGACTCCGCGACGTCCGGACTGCGCCCCTATGCGCTCGCCCTGCTGCGCGTGGCGACGGCTTACATGTTCCTGCTGCACGGCTGGATGAAGTTCTCGGGCGGCGCGCCGCTGGCCTCGCTGTTCGGGGCGGCCATGGTGCTGGAGCTGGTGGGCGGCGTGCTGCTGGTGCTGGGCCTGTTCGTGCGGCCGGTGGCCTTCATCCTGTCGGGCGAGATGGCCTTTGCCTACTGGATGGCACATGCCAAGGCCGCCAACTGGTGGCTGCCGGTGCAGAACCATGGCGAGTCGGCGGCGCTGTTCTGCTTCATCTTCCTGTACCTGGCCGTGGCCGGCGGCGGCGCGCTGGCGCTGGACGACGCGCGCCGGCGGCGCTGACTCAACCCGCCTTCTTCTCGCGCGGCACGCGCCCCATCAGGTAGAACTCGGGGTTGGGCACCATGTTGCTGAACGAGGCCATGCGGTTGGACAGGCCGAAGAAGGCCGTGATGGCGGCGATGTCCCAGATGTCCTCGTCGTCGAAGCCGTGGGCGTGCAGGGGGGCGAAGTCCTCCTCGCCCAACTCGCTGGAGCGCAGGCACACCTTCATCGCAAAATCCAGCATGGCCCTTTGGCGCGGCGTGATGTCGGCCTTGCGCCAGTTGGTGGCCACCTGGTCGGTCACCAGGGGTTTCTTCTCGTAGATGCGCAGCAGCGCGCCGTGCGCCACCACGCAGTACAGGCAGCCGTTGGCGCTGCTGGTGGCCACCACGATCATTTCGCGGTCGCCCTTGGTGAGGTGGCTGGTGCGGCCCGCGCTTTCGGGCTCCATCAGTGCGTCGTGGTAGGCGAAGAAGGCGCGCCACTCGGCCGGGCGGCGCGCCAGCGCCAGGAACACGTTGGGGACGAAGCCGGCCTTGGCCTGCACGGCCAGGATCTGGGTCTTGATGTCCTCGGGCAGGCTGTTCAGCTCGGGCAGCGGGTAGCGGGCGGTCATGGGCGAGGTCCTTTCATCGAAAGCGGGCGGATGACGGGTTTGTATCACCCGCGGCGGGGCGCGCGCGTGGCGCAACCATAATCACGGCTTTCGTTCAACGTCTTTGCAAGGATGATCGCGTGAAAGCTTCCCAAACCCTGTGGCTGGGCCTGGCGGCCGGCCTGGTGCTGGCCACCAGCGCCTGCGCGGCCGGCCCCGAGACGAGCGCCAGCGGCCTGGTCTATGAATCGCTCAAGGACGGCGCGGGCCCCAGCCCCAAGGCGACCGACGTGGTCAAGGTCAACTACCGCGGCACCTTTCCGGACAGTGGCAAGGAGTTCGACAGCTCCTACAAGCACGGCCAGCCGATCGAATTTCCGCTCAATCGCGTGATCAGGTGCTGGACCGAGGGCGTGCAGAAGATGAAGGTGGGCGGCAAGGCCCGCCTGACCTGCCCGCCGGCCATTGCCTACGGCGCCCAGGGCGCCGGCGGCGTGATCCCGCCCAACGCCACCCTGGTGTTCGAGGTCGAGCTGCTGGCCATCAAGGGCCAGTGAGGCGGCCCGCTGAAGGGCGGGCGTCAACGGTGTATCGTTGCAGCCCGGTTTGATCGTCGGGCCCCGCGCGGGGCCCCAAACGCATAGGAGCATCCATCTCGTGAACAAGATCTATCCATCGGCCGACGCGGCGCTGAAGGGCGTGGTGAAGGACGGCCAGTTGATTGCCGTGGGCGGCTTCGGCCTGTGCGGCATCCCCGAGGCGCTGATCCAGGCCCTGCACGACAGCAAGGTGGGCAACCTGACCTGCATCGCCAACAACGCCGGCGTGGACGGCTTTGGCCTGGGCAAGCTGCTGGAGACGCGCCAGATCAAGAAGATGATCGCCAGCTACGTGGGCGAGAACAAGGAGTTCGAGCGCCAGTACCTGGCCGGCGAGCTGGAGCTGGAGTTCACCCCCCAGGGCACGCTGGCCGAGAAACTGCGCGCCGGCGGCGCGGGCATTCCGGCCTTCTTCACGCGCACCGGCGTGGGCACCATCGTCGCCGAGGGCAAGGAAACGCGCGAGTTCGACGGCCACACCTACCTGATGGAGCGCTCGCTGCTGCCCGAGGTGTCGCTGGTCAAGGCGGCCGTGGCCGACACCAGCGGCAACCTGCGCTTCAACCTGACGGCGCGCAACTTCAACCCGGCCGTGGCGATGGCCGGCAAGATCTGCATCGTCGAGGTCGAGAAGATCGTCGAGCTGGGCGGGCTGGCCCCCGACGACATTCACCTGCCGGGCATCTACGTGCACCGCATCGTGCTGAACGCCCATCCCGAGAAGCGCATCGAGAAGCGCACCTTGTCCGAGACGAAAGGAGCCTGAGAGATGGCCTGGACCCAAGATCAAATGGCCGCGCGCGCGGCGCAAGAGCTGCAGGACGGCTTCTACGTCAACCTGGGCATCGGCATTCCCACCCTGGTGGCCAACCACACCGGCAACAAGCAGGTGTGGCTGCAGTCCGAAAACGGCCTGCTGGGCATCGGCCCCTTCCCGACCGAGCAGACCATCGACGCCGACCTGATCAACGCCGGCAAGCAGACGGTGACCACCATCCCGGGCTCGTCCATCTTCGGCAGCCACGACAGCTTTGCCATGATCCGCGGCGGCAAGATCAACCTGGCCATCCTGGGCGCCATGCAGGTGAGCGAGAAGGGCGACCTGGCCAACTGGATGATCCCCGGCAAGATGGTCAAGGGCATGGGCGGCGCGATGGACCTGGTGGGCGGCGTGCCCAAGGTCATCGTGCTGATGGAGCACGTGGCCAAGAAGAAGGACGGCACCACCGACCTGAAGATCCTGCCCCAGTGCACGCTGCCGCTGACCGGCGTGGGCGTGGTGCACGAGATCATCACCGACCTGGGCGTGTTCGCGGTTACGCCCAAGGGCCTGAAGGTGGTCGAACTGGCCGAGGGCGTCACGTTTGACGAAGTGCAGGGCAAGACGGGCGTCACCTTGCTTCAATAACAGGAGCTTCCCACGCAGGTTGGATGCGGGCTGGCGGCCTGTTTGGCCTGCGTTTTCGTTTTTTGAACCCGAGGAGAATCACGTCATGCAACTCAAAGGCAAGACCGCCCTGGTCACCGGCTCCACCAGCGGCATCGGCCTGGGCATCGCCATCGAACTGGCCAAGCAGGGCGCCAACATCGTGATGAACGGTTTTGGCGACCACGAGGGCCCGCGCGCCCAGATCACCGCCCACGGCGTGCGCGCCGAGTACCACGGCGCCGACATGAGCAAGCCGGCCGAGATCGAGGCCATGATGGCCTTTGCCGCCGAGAAGTTCGGCGGCGTGGACATCCTGGTCAACAACGCCGGCATCCAGCACGTGTCGCCGATCGAGGGCTTTCCGCCCGAGCGCTGGGACGCCATCATCGCCATCAACCTGACCTCGGCCTTCCACACCACGCGCCTGGCCATTCCCTCCATGCGCCAGAAGAACTGGGGCCGCATCATCAACATCGCCTCGGTGCACGGCCTGGTGGCGTCGGCGCAGAAGTCGGCCTACGTGGCGGCCAAGCACGGCATCGTCGGCCTGACCAAGGTCACCGCGCTGGAGCTGGCCACCACCGGCGTCACGGCCAACGCCATCTGCCCCGGCTGGGTGCTGACGCCCCTGGTGCAAAAGCAGATCGACGCGCGCGCCGCGGCCGAGAAGATCAGCGCCGAGCAGGCCACCAAGGAGCTGCTGAGCGAGAAGGAACCCTCGCTGCAGTTCACCACCACCGAGCAGCTGGGCGGCATGGCGGTGTTCTTCTGCTCGCCGGCGGCCGACAACATTCGCGGCCAGGCCTGGGCCAGCGATGGTGGGTGGACGGCGCAATAAAAAGGCTCACCCCCAGGCTGCGCGGACTTCGTTCCGCTTCGCCTCCCCCCTTCCGGGGGCGCACCCAGTGAACGGGGGGACCCCGTCCACGGGTGCCCTGGCATGGCCTGCTCCGCGGCCTTTCGATCCGGGCTGAAGGATGCGTAGCTGGCCTGCGCTTCATCCTGGTACAAAATCAGCCGCATGCTTTTCCTCCTGTCTCCGGCCAAGGCGCTGGACTACGAAACTCCGTTACCACCCGGGCTGGCGCACACCGATGCGCTGTTCAAACCGCAGGCGGCCGAGCTGATCGCCGTGCTGCGTCAGCAATCGCCCCAGCAGATCGCCTCGCTGATGAGCCTGAGCGACGCGCTGGCCGGGCTGAACGTGGCGCGCTACGCGGCCTTCAGCCCGCGCTTCACGGCGGCCAATTCGCGCCCGGCCGTGCTGGCCTTCAACGGCGACGTGTACGACGGCCTGCAGGCGCGCACGCTGGCGCCCGCCGCGCTGGACTGGCTGCAGCAGCACGTGTGCATCCTGAGCGGCCTGTACGGCGTGCTGCGCCCGCTGGACCGCATGCAGCCCTACCGGCTGGAGATGGGCACGCGCCTGGCCACGGCGCGCGGCGCCAACCTCTACCAGTTCTGGGGCCCGCGCATCGCCGAATACCTGAACGAGCGGCTGGCCGATGAAAAATCGCCCATCGTCGTCAACCTGGCCTCGCAGGAGTACTTCAAGTCGGTCGATCGCAAAGTGCTGCAGGCCCGCGTGATCGACTGCGTGTTCGAGGACTTCAAGGACGGCCAGTACAAGGTCATCGGCTTCTTTGCCAAGCGCGCCCGCGGGCTGATGGCGCGCTGGGCGGCGCAGCACAAGGCGGCCACGCCCCAGCGGCTGCAGGCTTTCGATGGCGGCGGCTACGCCTTTGCGCCGGCCGCGTCGGAGGCCGACCGGCTGGTGTTTCGCCGCCAACCGTGAGCCGCGCATGACGCAGGCCATCACTTCCGAACTGCGCCAGTGGATCATCGCCCAGGCCCAGGCCGGACAGGGCGCCGAGGCCGTGCTGCAGGCGATGAAAGCCTCGGGCTGGGACGAGGCCGTCGCCATCGAGGCCATGGAAAGCACGCTGCGCGCCCATCTGGACGAACAGGCGGTGGCCCAGGCGCTGCCGCCCGCCGTGCCGGTGCCCGAGCCCGACCTGAGCGGCGCGCCCCTGTACCTGGATGGCGGCGACCGCCCGGTGGCGGTGCTGGGCACCATGGCCACGCCGCGCGTGGTGATGCTGGGCGGCCTGCTGTCCGACGACGAGTGCGAGGCCCTGATGGCCGCCGCGCGACCGCGCATGAGCCGCTCGCTCACCGTGGCCACGCAGACCGGCGGCCAGGAGGTCAATGCCGATCGCACCAGCCAGGGCATGTTCTTCACGCGCGGCGAGAGCGATCTGGTGGCGCGCATCGAGGCGCGCATCGCGCGCCTGGTCCGCTGGCCGGTGGAGCGCGGCGAGGGCCTGCAGGTGCTGCGCTACGTGCCCGGCACCGAATACAAGCCGCACTACGACTACTTCGACCCCGACCAGCCCGGCACCGCCACCCTGCTGCGGCGCGGCGGCCAGCGCGTGGGCACCGTGGTGATCTACCTGAACGAGCCCGAGCGCGGCGGCGCCACCACCTTTCCGGACGCGGGGCTGAACGTGGCGCCCCAGCGCGGCAACGCGGTGTTCTTCAGCTACGCGCGGCCGCACCCCGGCACGCGCACCCTGCACGGCGGCGCGCCGGTGCTGGCGGGCGAGAAATGGATCGCCACCAAGTGGCTGCGCGAGCGGATCTTCGAGTAAATGCAGGTCCAGGCCAACGGCATCCCCATCGAGGTCGAGGACAGCGGCGGCTCCGGCCCCGCCGTGCTGCTGGTGATGGGCCTGGGCATGCAGCTCATCGCCTGGCCCGACACGCTGGTGCGCGGGCTGGCGCAGGCCGGCTACCGCGTGATTCGCCACGACAACCGCGATGCGGGCCTGTCGCGCATCTTTGACGAGCTGCACCTGCCCAACCTGCCCTGGGCCATGCTGAGCCAGCGCCTGGGCTTGCGCGTGAACGCGCCCTACACCCTGGGCGACATGGCGCAGGACGCACTGGGCGTGCTGGATGCGCTGGGCGTGGCGCGGGCGCACGTGCTGGGCGCCAGCATGGGCGGCATGATCGCCCAGCGCATGGCGATGGCCGCGCCCGAGCGCCTGCTGAGCCTGACCAGCGCGATGAGCAGCAGCGGCGCGCGCGGCCTGCCCGGCCCCACGCACGAGGTGGCGCACGCCATGCTGACGCGCCCGCCCGCCGGTGACCGGCAGGCCATGCTGGCGCATTCGGTGCGGTTCTTTCGGCTCATCGGCGGGCCCGGCTTCGTGGTGCCCGAGGACGAGTTGCGCGCGCGCGTGGGCGCGGCCCTCAGCCGTGCCTACCACCCGCGAGGCGTGCTGCGGCAGCTGCTGGCCATCATGGCCGACGACACCCGCGCCGCGCTGCTGGCGCGCATCGCCACGCCCACCCTGGTGGTCCATGGCCGCGATGACCCGCTGGTGCCGCTGCCCTGCGGCCAGGACACGGCGCGGCGCATCCCTGGCGCGCGGCTGGAGGTCATCGACGGCATGGGGCACGACCTGCCCGCCAGCGTGGTGCCGCAACTGCTGCCGCTGCTGCTGGCACACTTTGCGCGTAACCCTTGATACCGGCCCGCCGCATGAACCCCCCCGCATCCGCAACCCCCGAGGGCAGCGCCCTGGGCAAGCCCACGGCCTACGTCGACCAGTACGACCCGTCCCTGCTGTACCCCATCGCCCGCGCGCCGCAGCGCGAGCGCCTGGGCATCGTCGGCCAGCCGCGCTTTTTCGGCGCCGACTGGTGGACCGCCTACGAACTGTCGTGGCTGAACGCGCGCGGCAAGCCGCAGCTGGCCATCGCCCACATCCTGGTGCCCTGCGAGAGCACGCACATCGTCGAGAGCAAGTCCTTCAAGCTGTACCTGAACAGCTTCAACGGCACCGTGTTTGCCGACGCCGCCGAGGTGCGCGCGCGCATCGAGGCCGACGTCAGCGCCGCCGTGTGGACGGGCGAGGCCGTGCGCGCGCGCGCGGCGGTGCGCCTGATCGCGCCCGAGGACTTCGACCGCGAGCCGATCCACGAGCTGGACGGCGTCAACCTGGACCGGCTGGACCTGGAGTGCACGCACGGCCAGCCCGCGCCCGAGCTGCTGGGCGCCGCCTTCGACGAACAGCCGGTGGAGGAGACGCTCACCAGCCGGCTGCTCAAGAGCAACTGCCCCGTCACCGGCCAGCCCGACTGGGGCAGCGTGCAGATCCGCTACGCCGGCCCGCAGATCGAGCAGGCGGGCCTGCTGCGCTACATCGTCAGCTTTCGCCGCCACAACGACTTTCACGAGCACTGCGTCGAGCGCATGTTCATGGACATCTGGCAGCGCTGCCGCCCCACGCAGCTGACGGTGTACGCGCGCTACACCCGCCGCGGCGGGCTGGACATCAACCCCTGGCGCACCAGCCACCCCGGCGCGCTGCCGAAAAACTTGCGGACCGCAAGACAATGAGGCGTTTGCCGGCACCCTTCATGCCTCGGATGCTATCGTTTCAATAGAATTTTCCAGCCATCGAACAAGCAGGGAGAACACCATGGCACGCCACTACTTCGGCACCGACGGCATCCGCGGCACCGTGGGGCAGGAGCCCATCACGCCCGACTTCGCGCTGCGCCTGGGCCATGCCGTGGGCCGCGTGCTCAAGGCCGCCGACGCCAGCCCGCTGGTGCTGATCGGCAAGGACACGCGCATCTCGGGCTACATGCTGGAGAGCGCGCTCGAGTCCGGCCTGATCTCGGCCGGCGCCGGCGTGATGCTGCTGGGCCCGGTGCCCACGCCCGCCGTGGCCTACCTCACGCGCGCGCAGCGCGCCAGCCTGGGCGTGGTCATCAGCGCCAGCCACAACCCCTATCCCGACAACGGCATCAAGTTCTTCGACGCGCAGGGCGCCAAGCTGCCCGACGCCTGGGAGCAGGCCGTCGAGGCCGCCCTGGCCGAGCCGCCGCAGTGGGTCGACTCGGCCGGCCTGGGGCGCGCGCGCCGGCTGGACGACGCGGCGGGCCGCTACATCGAGTTCTGCAAGAGCACCTTCAGCCACGCGCTCAGCCTGCGCGGCCTGAAGATCGTGGTGGACGCGGCGCACGGCGCGGCCTACCAGATCGCGCCGATGGTGTTCCACGAGCTGGGCGCCGACGTGGTGGCCATCGGCTGCGCGCCCGACGGCCTGAACATCAACGACGGCGTGGGCGCCACCCACCCCGAGGCGCTGGCGCATGCCGTGCGCGCCCATCGCGCCGACTACGGCATCGCGCTGGACGGCGACGCCGACCGGCTGCAGATGGTCGACGCCGGCGGGCGCCTGTTCAACGGCGACGAGCTGCTGTACGTGCTGGCCGCCAACCGCCTGGCGCGCGCCGGGGGCGTGCCCGGCGGCCCGCTGGCCGGCGTGGTCGGCACCCTGATGACCAACCTGGCGGTGGAGCAGGCGCTGCGCCGGCGCGGCTTCGACTTCGTGCGCGCCAAGGTGGGCGACCGCTACGTGCTGGAGGAGCTGAACCGGCGCGGCTGGCTGCTGGGCGGCGAAGGCTCGGGCCACCTGCTGGTGCTGGACCAGCACAGCACGGGCGACGGCTTGGTCAGCGCGCTGCAGGTGCTGCAGGCCTGCGTGCAGCAGGGCCGCGGGCTGGCCGAGCTGCTGGCCGGCGTGCCGCTGTTTCCCCAGGTGCTGATCAACGTGCGCCTGCAGCCGGGCGCCGACTGGCAGGCCAACGCCCGGCTGAAGGCCGAGACGGCCGCCGTGCAGGCCGAGCTGGGCGAGCGCGGCCGCGTGCTGATCCGCGCCAGCGGCACCGAGCCGCTGCTGCGCGTGATGGTCGAGGCCGTGGATGGCGAACTGGCGCGCCGCAGTGCCGAGCGCCTGGCGGCGGCGGCAGCTTGAGTCCAAACACTATCAAATACGGAGCTGATCGCGGTTGATGGATGCGGACTGCGGCCTGATTTGATTCAAACCTTGCCCGGCGTGCCGCGATAGGCCAGCGGGGTTTCGGGCACCGGGTAGCCGGCGCTGCCGAAGGTCTGCACGATGGCCTTGTGGGTGTCGAAGTAGACCTGCCAGTAATGGTCGGTGTGGGTGTAGGGGCGCACGCACAGCTTGGGGCCTTCGGGCGTGAACTCCAGGATCTCGATGTCGGGCGCCGGGCTTGGCGCCACGTTGGGGATGGCGGCGATGGCGGGCTTGAGCCGCGCGATGGCGTCCAGCGGGTCGACGCTGTTGGCCACCTTGGCCACGCAGTCCACCCGGCGCACGGGCAGGGCGCTGTAGTTCTGGATGTTGTCGCCGAACACCTTGCCGTTGCCCACCACGGTCAGCACGTTGTCGGGGGTGACGATGGTGGTGGCGAACAGGCCCAGCTCTTTCACCGTGCCCGCCACGCCGCCGGCGCTGATGAAGTCGCCCACCTTGTAGGGCCGCAGCACCTGCATGAAGATGCCGGCGGCGAAGTTGCCCAGCATGCCGCTCCAGGCCGCGCCGATGGCCAGGCCGGCGCCGGCCAGCAGGGCGGCGAACGAGGTGGTCTTGACGCCGAAGATGTCCAGGATCGCCAGGATCAGGACGATGTTGAGCAGCACCGAGATCACCGACTTGAGGTAGTGCGCCAGCGTGGCGTCGATGCGCCCGCCGCGCTCGAACACCTTGCCCAGCAGGCCCACGGCCAGGGCGATCAGCCAGCGGCCGACGATCCAGGCGACGATGGCCGTCGCCAGCTTGATGCCCAGCTCCGCGCCCTGGGTGGTGATGAAGTGCCAGATGTCTTGGGTGTTCATGATGAATGAAGGCAAAAAAGGTAGTGTTCAGCATAGCGCGGCAGCCGGGCGCGCCGCCCCAGGTGATACGCTTGGAGCGTGAAATCAAGCACGCCCCTGCCCAGCGAAGTCAACCTGTCCGAGGGCGGCGGCGTGCGCTGCCTGCACCTGGGCACCGAGTGGATCCAGGGCGCGATGCGCATCGACGCGCCGTTCGACATCGAGCTGGAGTACGTGCAGCGCATGATGGCCTGGCTGCTGTTCGTGCCGCCGGCCTCGGTGGCCGGGCGCCATGCCATGCAATTGGGCTTGGGCGCGGGCGCCATCACCAAGTTCTGCTACAAAAAACTGAGAATGACCTGCACGGTGGTGGAGCTGAACCCGCGCGTGGCCGACGTCTGCCGCGCCTGGTTCAAGCTGCCGCCGGACGACGAGCGCCTGCGCGTGGTGATTGCCGACGCGGCGCAGGAGATCGAGCGCGGCGAGTGGTGGGGCACGGTGGACGCGCTGGCGGTGGACCTGTACGACGACGACGCGGCCGCGCCGGTGCTCGACAGCGCCGAGTTCTACGCCGCCTGCCGTCGCCTGCTGACCGCCGACGGCTGCATGACGGTGAACCTGTTCGGCCGCGCGGCCAGCTTCGAGCGCAGCCTGGCGCGCATCGCCGAGGCCTTTGGCGTGCGCGCGGTGTGGGCCTTCAAGCCCACGCGCGAGGGCAATGCCGTGGTGCTGGCGCAGCGCACGCCCACGCGCCCCAAGCGCGCGGCGCTGCAGGCGCAGGCCGAGGCCGTGGAGGCGCGCTGGGGGCTGCCGGCGCGCAAGTGGCTGCGCGTGTTCAAGGCCCTTGAAAAATGAAAAAACACTCCCGCCCCGCGCCGCTCGAAGCCCTGGCACCGCGCCACCAGGGGCCGGTACCCTGGCACCTGCTGCTGCAGTGGCTGCACGAGGACGGCGTGATCACCGCCGAGGAGGCCGAGCGCACCGCGCGGCGCTGCTCGCAGGCCGAAAGCGCGCAGTCCGCGCTGGAGCGCCTGGCCAGCGTCGGCGTGGCGCGCGCCGGCGACGGCGCGGCGCTGGACATCGAGGAGCTGACGCGCTTTCTGGCCGGCCGCGCCGGACTGCAGTACCTGCGCATCGACCCGCTCAAGGTGGACGCCGGCAAGGTGGCCGACACCATGAGCGCCAGCTACGCCGAGCGCCACAAGGTGCTGCCGGTGCAGGCCAGCGCCACCGAGGTGGTGGTGGCCACCAGCGAGCCCTTCATCGCCGACTGGGTGGGCGAGGTGGAGCGCCAGGCGCGCCGCCCGGTGCGCTGCGTGGTGGCCAGCCCGGCCGACATCCGGCGCTACACGGCCGAGTTCTTCGCCCTGGCCAAGTCGGTGCGCGCGGCGCAAAGAAGCGGCGGCGCGGCCGCCGGCGCCAGCTTCGAGCAGCTGGTGGAGCTGGGCCGCGCCGGCCGCCAGCTGGACGCCAACGACCAGGGCGTGATCCAGGTGGTGGACTGGCTGTGGCAGTACGCCTTCAACCAGCGCGCCAGCGACATCCATCTGGAGCCGCGGCGCGAGCAGGGCGTGATCCGCTTTCGCATCGACGGCGTGCTGCACCCGGTCTACCAGGTGCCGCCGGGCGTGATGAACGCCATCACCGCGCGCGTCAAGCTGCTGGGGCGGATGGACGTGGTCGAGCGCCGCCGCCCGCAGGACGGGCGCATCAAGACGCGCAACCCCGCCGGCGACGAGATCGAGATGCGCCTGTCCACCCTGCCCACCGCCTTCGGCGAGAAGCTGGTGATGCGCATCTTCGACCCCGAGACCGCCGTCAAGGACCTGGCGGCGCTGGGCTTCACCCCGCACGACGCCGAGCGCTGGGAGCAGCTGGTGGCGCGGCCCAACGGCATCATCCTGGTGACCGGGCCCACCGGCTCGGGCAAGACCACCACGCTGTACTCCACGCTGCGGCGCGTGGCCACCGAGGAGGTCAACGTCAGCACCATCGAGGACCCGATCGAGAACATCGACCCGCGCCTGAACCAGACCCAGGTGCAGCCGCAGCTGGACTTCGGCTTTGCCGAGGGCGTGCGCGCGCTGATGCGCCAGGACCCGGACATCATCATGATCGGCGAGATCCGCGACCTGGAGACGGCCGAGATGGCGGTGCAGGCCGCGCTCACCGGCCACCTGGTGTTCAGCACCCTGCACACCAACGACGCGCCCTCGGCCTTCACGCGGCTGATGGAGCTGGGCGTGCCGCCCTACCTGCTGGGCGCCACGCTGCTGGGCGTGCTGGCGCAGCGCCTGGTGCGCACGCTGTGCCCGCTGTGCAAGCGGGTGGACGACGAGGCCAGCACCGCGCTGCTGGCCGAGGCCGTGCGGCCCTGGAAGATCAACAAGGGCAACTACCGCCCGTACCAGGCGGTGGGCTGCGTCGAATGCCGCATGACCGGCTACCGCGGGCGCATGGGCATCTACGAGCTGCTGGCGGTGAGCGACGCCTTTCGCGCCCAGGTGCGCGGCGACGTGGACCTGGCCGCGCTGCGCAAGCAGGCGGTGGCCGACGGCATGCGCCCGCTGCGCCTGGCCGGCGCGCTGCGCGCGGCCGACGGGCTGACCACGCTGGCCGAGGTGATCGCGGCCACGCCGCCGCTGCAATGAAGCGGGCCTGCAGCCCGGAGTACGAAGGGCAAACGTCTTTGGGGTAATCCCTAGGCGGGGTAGGTGGTATCCACATGGATCGGCCGCGGCGGGCCGGGAACAATGCGCGTTGTCTTGTCACTTCAGGAGATGACGCGTGCGCATCAAGAGTCAAAAGGACTTCTTCGCCGGACTGCTGTACCTGGTCATCGGCGGCGGCTTCGCCATCGGGGCCTTCAACTACACCATCGGCGACGCGGCCCGCATGGGCCCGGGCTACTTCCCGCTGCTGGTGGGCGGCCTGCTGGCCATCCTCGGCGCCATCATCATGTTCCGCGCGCTGGTGGTCGAGACCATCGACGGCGACCCGATCGGCAAGTGGGCCTGGAAGCCGCTGATCTACATCATCCTGGCCAACTTCCTGTTCGGCATCCTGCTGGGCGGCCTGCCCGCGCTGGGGATTCCGGCGCTGGGCGTGATGGTGGGCATCATCGTGCTGACCCTGGTGTCGGCCTACGCCGGCCCCGAGTTCAAGCTCAAGGAGGTGATCATCCTGGCCATCGTCCTGGCGGCCGGCAGCTGGGTGGTCTTTGTCTGGGGGCTCAACCTGCAGATGCAGGTCTGGCCGAGCTTCATTTCGGGTTGAGCGACACGAGGGATCACGATCATGGAATTGTTTCAACACCTCGCCCTGGGTTTCAGCGTCGCCTTCACGATGCAGAACCTGCTGTATGCCTTCGTCGGCTGTTTCCTCGGCACGCTGATCGGCGTGCTGCCGGGCGTCGGCCCGGTGGCTACCATCGCCATGCTGCTGCCCACCACCTACGCGCTGCCGCCGGTGTCGGCGCTGATCATGCTGGCGGGCATCTACTACGGCGCGCAGTACGGCGGCTCCACCACCGCCATCCTGGTCAACCTGCCGGGCGAGGCGTCGTCGGTCGTGACGGTGATCGACGGCTACCAGATGGCGCGCAAGGGCCGCGCCGGGCCGGCGCTGTCGGCGGCGGCCATCGGTTCGTTCATCGCCGGCTGCTTCGGCACGCTGGTGCTGGCGGGCTTTGCCATCCCGCTGACCGAGGTGGCCTTCAAGTTCGGCCCGGCCGAATACTTCTCGCTGATGGTGCTGGGCCTGATCGGCGCCGTGGTGCTGGCCTCGGGCTCGCTCATCAAGGCCATCGGCATGATCGTGCTGGGCCTGCTGCTGGGCCTGGTGGGCACCGACGTCAACTCGGGCGTGGCGCGCTACAGCTTCGACATCCCCGAGCTGACCGACGGCATCGGCTTCATCGCCATCGCCATGGGCGTGTTCGGCTACGGCGAGATCATCGCCAACCTGGGCCGGGCCGGCGAAAAGCGCGAGGTGTTCGACGTCAAGCTGCAGCACCTGTACCCCAGCAAGGAGGACTGGAAGCTGATGACCCCGGCCATCCTGCGCGGCACGCTGCTGGGCTCCATGCTGGGCATCCTGCCGGGCGGCGGTGCGGTGCTGTCGGCCTACGCGGCCTACACGATCGAGAAGAAGACCCGGCTCAAGCCCGGCGAAGTGCCCTTTGGCCAGGGCAACATCCGTGGCGTGGCGGCGCCCGAGTCGGCCAACAACTCGGGCTCGCAGACCTCGTTCATCCCGCTGCTGACGCTGGGCATCCCGCCCAACGTGGTGATGGCGCTGATGGTGGGGGCCATGACCATCCATAACATCCAGCCCGGCCCGCAGGTGATGACCAGCAACCCCGACCTGTTCTGGGGCCTGATCGCCTCGATGTGGATCGGCAACGCCATGCTGGTGATCCTGAACCTGCCGCTGATCGGCCTGTGGATCAAGCTGCTGACGGTGCCCTACCGCTGGCTGTTTCCGGCCATCGTGCTGTTCTGCGCCATCGGCGTGTACACCACCAACAACAACACCTTCGACATCTGGATCATGGGCTGGTTCGGCATCATCGGCTACATCTTCCACAAGCTGGGCATGGAGCCCGCGCCCCTGCTGCTGGGCCTGATCCTGGGGCCGATGATGGAGGAGAACCTGCGCCGCGCGCTGCTGCTGTCGCGCGGCGAGTGGAGCGTGCTGGTGACGCGGCCCATCTCGGCCACGCTGCTGGCGCTGGCGCTGGTGCTGCTGATCATCGTCGTGCTGCCCTCGGTCAAGAAGAGCCGCGAGGTGGCCTTCGTCGAGGACTGACGCCCGTCCCGGGAGCAAGCGGCGCCCCATCCGGGCGCCGTTTTTTTGGCAACGCACAATGCCGGCTTTGCCTTGCTGCCCACCATGCCCATCGATCCACTGACTCCCGCGCTGCGCCTGGCCCTGCACCAGGAGGTGCATGCGCGCCCGCCGCAGGCCGTGCAGGCGCCGCTGGCCGTTACGCACTGGGTGCAGTGGGTGGACGCCGAGGGGCGGGCGGCCAGCCGCGCGCACCTGGCCGCCCTGCTGGCCGCCCACGGCCTGGCGGCGCCGGCCGAGGACGCGGCCTTCGTGCAGGCCGAGTGGGGCGAGCTCAGCCTGCGCTGGGAGCTGCACACCGAGTTCGTCACCTGGTCCTTCCTGCGCCGGCTGCAGGCGGCGCAGCTGGCCGAGTTGGGTGGCGGCGAGTCTCCCACGGCGGCTGAGCAGCTGCCCGCCGCCTGGCGCGAGGCCTTGCCGGGCCAGGCGCTGACCGGCGTGCACCTGTGGGCCGTGCCGCGGCCCGCCGGCGGCGGCCAGGGCCTGCTGCACGCGCTGTTCGGCGAATCGCCCGGCGTGACCGGCTCGCGCGTGATCAGCCATGGCAGCGACCTGCACACCGACCTGCGCCTGCGCGCCGACGGCTGCCTGCGCGTGCTGGTGCTGACCGGCGACGAGGGCCCGGATGCCGTGACGCCGCGGCGCCTGGGCCGCCTGGTGCAGCGCGTGCTGGAGGTCGAGACCTACCGCATGGCGGCCCTGCTGGGCCTGCCGGCGGCGCGCCAGGTGGCGCGCTGGCTCGATCGCGGCGAGGCCGAGCTGGCCGCGCTGGCGCAGGCCATCGGCAGCGCCGCGCCCGCCGACGAGCCGGCGCTGCTGGACCGCTTGACCCGCCTGGCCGCCGAGCTGGAGAGCCTGTACGCGGGCACCCACACGCGCTTTTCGGCCAGCGCCGCCTACGACGAGCTGGTGCGCCAGCGCCTGAACGACATGGCCGAGGTCCGCATCGAGGGCATGCAGTCGCTGCGCGACTTCATGGATCGCCGCTACGCGCCGGCCATGGCCACCTGCCGCTCGGCCGACCGGCGCCAGGCCGCGCTGTCGGCGCGCATCGCCCGCGTGGGCGACCTGTTGCGCACCCGCGTGGAGGTCGAGCAGCAGCACAGCAGCCGCGAGCTGCTGGCGGCCATGAACCGGCGCCAGGGCCTGCAGCTGAAGCTGCAGTCCACGGTGGAGGGCCTGTCGGTGGCGGCCATCACCTACTACGTGGTCGGGCTGGTCGGCTACGTGGTCAAGGGCGCGCACGGCCTGGGCTGGCCGCTGGGCGTGGAAGCGAGCATGGCCATCGCCGTGCCGGTGGTGGCACTCATCGTGTGGGCCGGACTGCGGCGGCTGCACCACCGCATCGTCGACACCGATGCGACGCCGCCGGCCCCGCCGCAAGCCCAATAGGACTGCGCCCGGCATCCCTCATCGCCACGACGCCTGCGCCGGCATGGCCGATCCGCTATTCTCGACGGCCTGGCCGTTCAAGCGTTTCACCGCCATGCCGCTCAAGCTTCACGCCGTCATCCGCAGCACCCGCCCGGGCCGCATCGGACTCGCCGTCGCGCGCGGGTTCCACGGCTTGGCAAGCCAACATGGCTGAAGCGGGCATCCAGCCTGCCCCGGCAGCTATCAACAGCAGAGCCATCGGCATCGCGCTGGCGGCCGTGGGCGCCATCGGCTTCAGCGGCAAGGCCATCATCGTCAAGCTGGCCTACCGCTACGGGGTGGACGCCATCACCCTGCTGATGTACCGCATGCTGATGGCCCTGCCTTTCTTCGTGCTGATGGCCTGGTGGGGCGGGCGCGGGCGGGCGGCGCTGCGCCGCGACGAGCGCTGGGCGGTGCTGGGCCTGGGTTTTTGCGGCTACTACCTGGCCAGCATGCTGGACTTCGTCGGCCTGCAGCACATCAGCGCCGGGCTGGAGCGCTTGATCCTGTACCTCACGCCCACCCTGGTGCTGGTCTACGACTGGGCCTGGCGCGGACGCGCCATCACGCCCGGCCACGTGCTGGCCACGCTGGTGAGCTACGGCGGCGCGCTGCTGGTGTTCGGCTTCGAGCTGCATGCGGCGCCCGGCGGCGCCACGGCCTGGGGCGCGCTGTGGGTGCTGGGGTCGGCGGCGTCCTACGCGCTGTACCTGTTTTTCAGCGGCCAGTTCGTGCGGCGCATCGGCGCCCTGCGCCTGGTGGGCCTGGCCTCCACCGTGGCCAGCCTGTGCTGCATCGCGCACTTCGCCCTGGTCAACCCCCTGGACGCCGCGCGCGTGGCCGAGCCCGTGCTGTGGCTGTCGCTGCTCAACGCCACGCTGTGCACCGCCGCGCCGGTGCTGCTGGTGATGCTGGGGGTGGAGCGCATCGGCGCCGGCCTGGCCGCGCAGGTGGGCATGATCGGGCCGCTGTCCACCATCGCCATGGGCGTGCTGCTGCTGGGCGAGCCCTTCACGCCGGGCCTGGCGGCGGGCACGGTGCTGGTGGTGGCCGGCATCGCGCTGTTCAGCCGCGCCGGCCGGACGAGTTTGAAACCACAAGGAGCTTGAATCATGGACTTGGGAATTGCCGGCAAGTGGGCGCTGGTGTGCGGCGCCAGCAAGGGCCTGGGCCTGAGCTGCGCGCAGGCGCTGGCGCGCGAGGACGTGAACGTGGTGATGGTGGCGCGCGGCGCCGAGGTGCTGGAGGCGGCGGCCGCCGCGCTGCGCGCCGAGGCGGGCGTGCAGGTGCTGCCGGTGGCGGCCGACATCACCACGCCCGAGGGGCGCGCGGCGGTGCTGGCCCGGCGCTCGGACTTCGACATCGTGGTCACCAACGCCGGCGGCCCGCCGATGGGCAACTTCCGCGACTGGGACCGCGCGGCCTGGATCAAGGCGGTGGACGCCAACATGCTGACGCCGATCGAGCTGATCAAGGCCACGCTGGACGGCATGCTGGCGCGCGGCTTCGGGCGCGTGGTCAACATCACCTCCAGCGCGGTGAAGGCGCCGATCGACGTGCTGGGCCTGTCCAACGGCGCGCGCTCGGGCCTGACGGGCTTCATCGCCGGGCTGGCGCGCAACCCGCAGGTGGCGGCCCAGGGCGTGACCATCAACAACCTGCTGCCCGGCAAGTTCGACACCGACCGCCTGGCCGGCCTGGTGCAGGGCATGGTCAAGCAAAGCGGCAAGCCGGCGGACGAGGTGCGCGCCGCGCAGGCCGCGCCCATTCCGGCGCGGCGCTTCGGCACGCCGGCCGAGTTCGGCGCCGTGTGCGCCTTCCTGTGCAGCCAGCAGGCCGGCTACCTGACGGGGCAGAACATCCTGCTCGACGGTGGGGCCTATCCCGGGACGTTCTGACCGCCGGGGTCACACCGCAATCACGATGCGCCCGCGCGTGCCGCCGGCGGCCATGGCGGCATAGGCCCGGGCCACGTCGGCCAGCGCGTAGGTGGCGCCAATGCGTGCCCGCAGTTGGCCCGCGGCCAGCAGGCGGTTGATGGCGTGCGCCGCGGCGGCCAGGTCGTGGGTGCTGGCGTTGCTGATGGCAAAGCCATGCAGCGCGATGTCGCGCGTGTACAGCGCGCCCACCGGCAGCACCGGGTTGGTGTCGCGCAGGCCGGACATGAGGACGACGCGCGCTCCCACGCGCATCAGCGGCAGCACGGCGGCGAAGTCGTTGCGGCTGCTGCTGTCCCACCAGGCATCGATACCCTCGGGTGCCGCGTGGCGCACCTGCTCGTAGCGGTCTGCGCGGTGGTAGTCGATCACCCGCTCGGCACCGCATTGCCGGCACCAATCTTCGTCCGCCGCCGACGCAGTGGCGATGACGCGCACGCCCATGGTCCGCGCCAGTTGCAGCACCGCGCTGCCCACGCCGCCGCCGGCGCCTTCGAGCAGCAGGGTTTCGCCCGCCTGCAGGCCCGCGTGGCGCACCAGGCCAAGGTACGCGGTGGCGGCTGTGTGCAGCACGGCCACGGCCTGCTGTGCATCGGCCGCGTCGGGCAAGGGATAGAGCCGGTCGGCGGCCACCACGGCGTATTCGGCCAGTGCTCCCTGGCGCCCGCCATGACCCAGGCTGTTGCACCACACCCGGTCGCCGACCTTGAAGGCGGTCGCGCCCGGCCCGGCCTCGGCCACCGTGCCCACGGCGTCGCGCCCCAGCACGAAGGGGAAGGGTGTGGGCGTACGGTAGGCGCCCGAGAGCACGAAGCGGTCGACTGAGTTGACGCCGCTGGCCACCACGCGCACCAGCACGTCGGTGGGGCCGGGGCGTGGTACAGGCAGGGCGGCGATGCGGATCGGGCCACCAAGTTGGTCGATGCACGCGGCTTGCATGGTGGTGGGGGTGGACATGGCGTGAACTCCGGCGGGCACGCGGGCCGGATTGGCGGATGCTTTCCGGTGCTGCTCAGGCCAGCAGCTTACACAGCTGCGCCAGGTCGCGCAGCACCCCCTGCGGCGGCCGGCCGTGCTCGTCGGGCCATGGCGCGCCGCCGCGGTTGAGCCAGGCCACCTGCATGCCGGCGCGCAGCGCGCCGGCGGCGTCCAGCTCGGCGTCGTCACCGATGTGCAGCACCGCGTCCGCCGCCACGCCCGCGGCCTGCGCGGCGGCGTGGAAGATGCGCGCGTCGGGCTTGGCCACGCCCGCGCTGGCGGCCGACACGGCGGCCCTGAAGTAGCGCGCCAGGCCTACCCGGGCGACGTCGGCGTTGCCGTTGGACAGGGCGATGAGCGGGTAGCGCGCGGCCAGGAAGTCGAGTGCCGGCAGCGCGTCGTCGAACAGCGTGACGCGCTGGCGCTCGTGGTGGAAGACGTCGAAGGCGGGCTCGGCCAGCGCCGGGTCGTCGCCGGCGGTTCGCAGCAGCTGGCGGATGACTTCGCGGCGGATGGCGCCCAGGTCGTGCGCCAGCTCGGGCCGCGCCTGCAGCACCGCGCGGCGCGCCTGCTGGGCGCTGTTGGCGTCGGCCGCCAGCGCGGCGGCGCGCGGCGCGTGCGGTGCCAGCCAGTCGCGCATGGCCTGGTCGGCGCGCCGGATGGTGGGCCACACGGGCCACAGCGTGTCGTCCAGGTCCAGCGTGATGGCGCGGATGCGGGTGGCATCGATCATGCGGCGAGAATAGCGCATGCCTTTTTTCAGACCCGAGCCCGAGGCCGCCCGTCAGGCGAGCGGCCGCACGGGCGTGCTGCTGTGCAACCTGGGCACGCCCGAGGCGGCCACGCCGCCGGCCGTGCGCCGCTACCTGGCGGAGTTTTTGCGCGACCCGCGCGTGGTGGAGATCCCGCGCGCGCTGTGGCAGCCGCTGCTGCACGGCGTGATCCTGCGCCGGCGGCCGGCGGCGTCGGCCCAAAAATACCAGAGCATCTGGCTGCCCGAGGGCTCGCCCCTGCTGGTGTACAGCCGCCGGCAGGCCGTGATGCTGCGCGGCTACCTGGGCGAGCGCGGCGTCGACGCGAGCGTGCGGCTGGCCATGCGCTACGGCCAGCCGTCGGTGGGCGCCGAGCTGGATGCGCTGAAGGCCGAAGGCTGCACGCGCGTGCTGGTGTTGCCGCTGTACCCGCAGTATTCGGGCACCACCACGGCCAGCGTGATCGACGCCGTGACGGCCTGGTCACGCGCGGTGCGCCACGTGCCGGAGCTGCGCTTCGTCAACCGCTTTCACGACGATGCGGGCTACGTCGACGCCCTGGCCAGGCGCGTGCAGGAGCACTGGATGGCCCATGGCCGACCCGAGCGCCTGTTGATGAGCTTTCACGGCGTGCCGCAGCGCGTGGTGGACGCGGGCGACCCGTATTACGACGAATGCCAGCAGACCGCACGCTTGCTGGCGGGGCGGCTGGCGCTGAGCGAGGGCGAGTGGGCGCTGTCGTTCCAGTCGCGCTTTGGCCGCGCCAAATGGGTGGAGCCGGCCACGCAGACCACGCTGGAGCAATGGGGCCGCGCCGGCCTGCGGCGGGTGGACGTGGTCTGCCCCGGCTTCGTCAGCGACTGCCTGGAGACGCTGGAGGAAATCGCCATCGAGGGGCGCGCGGCCTTCCAGGCCGCCGGCGGCGGCGAACTGCGCTACGTGCCCTGCCTGAACGACCACCCGGCCTGGCTGGCGGCGCTGGCCAGCCTGGTGCAGAGGCATCTGCAGGGCTGGCCGGTGGGCCGCTGAGCGGCCGTTGCGCTCGCCGGCCTACTCCTTCCAGGAGTCCAGGTAGTCCGGCACCTTGACGGCGTCGACGTTGTCGAGCTCGAGCGGGTAGCGCGAGTCGATCATCACCGCCACCTCGTCGGTGTACTTGTGCTCGCCCTGGTTGTTGGCCGCCGCGGCCGCGAAGGCCTTGGGGTGCGGGCCGTGGTGGAAGCCCGAGGGGTGCAGCGTGAACATGCCGGGCTGGATGTTGTCGCGCGAGAAGAAGTTGCCCTGGTGGTAGAAGATGGACTCGTCGAACTCGTCGTTGTTGTGGAAGAACGGCACCTTCAGCGCGCCCGGGTCGCTCTCGATCGGGCGCGGCGCGAAGGTGCAGACGATGATGGTGTTGGACAGGAAGGTGGCGTGCACCGTCGGCGGCAGGTGGTAGCGGTCGGACAGCAGCTCGCGGATGTCGCGCCAGTTGAGCTTGACCGGCACGCAGGTGCCGTGCCAGCCCGCGGCGTCGAGGAAGTTGTAGGGGAAGGTGACGGTGGTGACCTGGCCGCGGCGCTTGGCGCGCACGCGGGTCTCGAACTCGCCCTGCTGGGCCTTGAAGGCCTCGTCGATCTTGGGCGTGTCCAGCACCGCCGGGTCGAACTGCGCGTGGTGGCCGAGGATGCCGCGCTCGGGCAGCATGAAGAAGTCTTCGGTGGCCTCGATGGTCAGCACCTCGTTGCGCACCTTGGTCTCCAGCCGCCAGCTGGTGCCGCGCGGGATGTTGATGTAGTCGCCCTCGCGGTACGTCATGTGCCCGTAGTCGCAATAGAAGTCGCCCTCGCCCTTGTGGAAGAACAGGATCATGTCGCCGTCGCCGTTGCGCGCCAGCTCGGGCATGGAGGCGCCGAACTTCCAGAAATGCACCTGCGTCTGCGCGTTGTGCATGAAGCGGCGCGCCTTCCAGGGGCAGGGGGCGCTGTCTTCGAGCTTGTTGAGGTCCAGCAGGGTCAGCTCCAGCGGGCCTTCCCACTTGGTCCAGCCGGTGGGCTTGTGCGTGTGCAGGATGTGGCTGGCCGGGCCGAAGAAGCCGTTGCGCCCGTGCTCGCGCTCGTACAGGCCGTCGGGAATGTCGCAGTGGGCCTGGCGGCTGTGCACGCCTTCGGCCAGGGGAAAGTTGATGAAGTTCTTCATGCTGGGTCTCCAGTGTGTTACGATTAAAATAACAACGTTATGAAATAAGGAACAGACGGAATTTAAGGCATACTCGTTCACACGTCAACCATCCGCCCGCCTGGCAGCAGGGGTATGCGCGCATCGTGTCAGCCGAAAACCCATGAACAAGCAAGCAGAGCCGCCATCCAGCGCCCCGGCCGAGCCGGTCGCCGCCGCGCCGGTGGGCATCCAGTCGGTCGAGCTGGGCCTGGCCCTGTTCGACGTGCTGGCGCGCCAACCCAGGGCCTGCGGACTGTCCGAGCTGGCGCGGCTGGCCGGCATGCACCGGGCCAAGGCCTACCGCTACCTGGTCAGCCTGGGGCGCGCCGGCTGGGTGCAGCAGGACGCGGCCAGCGGCGGCTACGAGGTCGGCCCGGCGGTGCGCAACCTGGCCCTGGCCTGGCTGGCGCGCCAGGACTGGATCGCGCTGGCCACGGCCGAGGCGCGCAGCCTGGCGCAGGCGCTGGGCTGCACCTGCCTGGTGGCGGTGCAGGGCGAGGCGGGGGTGACGGCGGTGCGCGTGTGCCAGCCAGGGCAGGGGGTGTCGGTGGGCGTGGTCGAGGGCGCCTTGTTCGACCTTCAGAGCTCGGCCACCGGGCGCGTCTTTGCCGCTTGGTCCGACGCGCATGCTGGCGTGCTGCCGGTTTTGCTGCGCGAGCAGATTCGCTGGCGCGGCGTGGCGGTGGTCGAGGGCGAATACGCCGCCGGCATCAACGCGCTGGGGGTGCCGGTGTTCGACGCCCAGGGCCAACTGCTGCTGGCCCTGACGCTGGTGGGTCCGGCCGCTTCGCTGCAGGCCGATGCCGACGGCGAGGCCGCGCAGGCGCTGCGCGCGGCGTGCCAGCGCATTTCGGCGGCGCTGGGCTGGCAGGGGCCGTAGTCAGGGCACCCGTCAGCGCGGGTGGGCGGCGGCTTCGATGAAGGCCGTGACCGGATCGAGCTGCGACGCCACGTTGAGCGCCGGCGCGTGGCCGCAGTCGGGCACCTCGATCCATTGCAGCTGCCCGCGCGCGCCGGGGCCGCGCGTGCGCATCTGTTCGGCGGTCTCGCGCCGCACTAGGTCGGACTGCGCGCCGCGCAGCAGCAGCACCGGGATGTGCAGTGCGTCGTAGTGGTGCCAGATCGCGTAGTCGTCGGGGTGGTGCGTGAACTGGCCGACGATGGCCGGGTCGTAGTGCGGCGTCACGCGCCCGTCGGGCAGGCGGCGCGTGCTGGTCTCGGCGAGGCGCCGCCATTGCGCGTCGCTGAGCCAGCCGTAGGACTGGTAGGCGGCGCGAAAGAAGGCCTCCAGCTCGGTCACGGTGGCAAAGGCGGGCGGGCTGCCGGCGTATTGCTTGATGCGCTCGATGGCGGCGGGCGCCAGCTGCGGCGCGTTGTCGTTGAGCACCAGGCTCTGGATGCGGTTTTTCAGCTCGGGCTCGAAGTAGCCCGATGCCGCCACGGTGCCGAGCGCGCCGCCCATCGAGGTGCCGACCCAGTGGCAGCGGGCGATGTCCAGCTGCACCAGCAGCTCGCGCGCCAGCCGGGCGTAGAAGGCCAGGCAGTATTCGTGCTCGGGCGCGCCGGCCCACTGGCTCAGGCCGCGGCCGATGGTGTCGGGGCAGACCACGCGCCAGCCACGCGCGGACAGGTGCGCGGCCAGCTCGTCCATGTCGCGCCCGGTGCGCGCCAGGCCGTGCCAGGCGATGACGGTGCCGCGCACCGGGCCGGCGGCGGGCTGCCAGTCGGTGTAGTGCAACTGGCGGCCAGAGCAGACGAGGTAGTTGGAGGTGAAGGGCATGGTCATCCGTGAGATGGGAAGGCCGCTTGGCGCGCGCGCAGCTTGCCCACCACGCCGGTGGGGAAGTAGTACACCGAAAGCACGAACAGCAGGCCCAGCCACAGCAGCCAGCGGTCGGGCGAGAACAGGGCGGGCAGCAGCGGCACGGCGGCGGTGGCCTCGCCGGCCAGGCGCAGCAGGTCCTGCAGGTAGCTTTGCGCCACCATGAACAGCACCGAGCCGACCAGCGCGCCGTACACGGTGCCCATGCCGCCGATGACGACGATCAGCAGCACGTCGATCATGATCTCGAAGGACAGCGAGGTGTCGGGCCCGTTGTAGCGCAGCCAGATCGCCAGCATGCAGCCGGCCAGCGTGGCGAACAGGGCCGACAGCACGGAGGACAGCGTGCGGTAGACGACCACGCGGTAGCCGATGGCCTCGGCGCGGAACTCGTTTTCGCGGATGGCCTGCAGCACGCGCCCGAAGGGCGAGTTGACGATGCGCAGCAGCGCCAGCACCAGCAGCACGCAGACGACGAACAGCAGGTAGTAGGCAACGACCTTGCCGTCGATCAGCACGCCCAGCACCTCGGTGTCGAACGGCTCGAAGCTGGGCGACAGCCACTCGGGCAGCTTGAAGCTCAGGCCGTCCTCGCCGCCGGTGATGGCCGACAGCTGCGAGGCCAGGGTCTGGAAGGCGGCGGCCACGGCCAGCGTGATCATGGCAAAGAAGATGGCGCGTACGCGCAGCGAGAACAGGCCGATCAGCAGCGCCAGCACCAGCGACAGCGCCAGCGCGCCCAGCGTGCCGGCGGCCAGCGCCGCCCAGTTGGCGCCCAGGCGCGTGCAGGCGATGGCGATGCCGTAGGCGCCGATACCGAAGAACATGGTGTGCGCAAAGCTGACGATGCCGGTGTAGCCCAGCAGCAGATCGAACGCCGCCACCAGCACGATGAAGATCAGCACCTTGGCCGCCACGTTGAGCGCCTTGACGCCCGGAAACACGAAGGGCGCGCAAGCCAGGCCCAGCACGATGAGCACGAGCACGGCGGCCAGCCACTTGCTGCGCGGCAGGTCGTTGGAGAGTAGGCGGCTAAACAGCATGTCAATGATCCCGGTTGCAATGCAGCGCAGCAGGCGCATCCACCTCAAAAATGCCGAAGGCCGCGGAGCAGGCCATGCCAAGGCTCCCGTGGCCGGGGTTTCCCCGGCCACAGGGTGCGCCCCCTCGCAGGGGGGAGGCGCAACAACGCGCAGCGTGTGGAGCCTGGGGGTGGGACACGATCATCGGTTGGTCACGGGATAGAGCCCTTGGGGGCGCCACAGCAGCACCGCCACCATCAGCGCGATGTTGGAGAACAGCGCCACCTTGGGGGCCAGAAAGCCGGTGTAGTTGGCCATCAGCCCCACCAGCAGCGCGCCGATCAGCGCGCCGGAGGTAGAGCCCAGCCCGCCGATGATGATGACGATGAAGATCAGGATGTTGACCTGCGAGCCCATCTGCGGCACCACGATCTGCTGGTACAGCCCCCACATCACGCCGCCCAGACCGGCCAGCGCGCTGCCGGCCACGAACACGCCGACGAACAGCCGCCGGATGCGGTAGCCCAGCGCCTCCACCATCTCGCGGTCCTGCACGCCGGCGCGAATGAGCAGGCCCACCTTGGTGCGCGCCAGCGTCCACAGCAGGGCGGCAAACACCACCGCGCCGACGATCACGGCCACCACACGGTATTTCTCGATCACGGCCTCGCCCAGCAGCCACGAGCCCTGCATGCCGGCCGGCAGCGGCAGCGGGATCTGCTGCGGGCCCCAGACGACCTTGATCAGCTCCTCGCCGATGATCATGCCGCCCATGGTGATGAGGATCTGCTTGAGGTGCTGGCCGTACACCGGGCGCACGATGAAGCGCTCGAAGGCCACGCCCACCGCGCCCGCCACCAGCATGGCCGCCGCCATGGCCGGCAGCACGGCCAGCAGGTTGCGCCACAGCTCGGGCGAGCCCGTCCAGCCGCCCATGGCGCCCAGCACGCTGGTGGCCACGAAGGCGCCCAGCGCGATGAACACGCCGTGGCCGAAGTTGAGCACGTCCATCAGGCCGAACACCAGCGTCAGGCCCGAGGCGATGATGAAGACGATCATGCCCATGGCCAAGCCCGCCACGGTGAGCGTCAGCCAGGTGGAGCCCGAGCCGATGAGCGGCAGTGCCAGGGCAGCCAGCACGGGCACCAGCAGCAGGGGCTTGTAGTCGAGGTCGAACGCTTTCATGCCCGCACCGATACTATGAATAAGTGAGCTGCTTGCGCAGGATGGATGCGGGCGACAAGCCGATTTGCCTTGAATTTCATGCCAGCGACAACCCCAGCAGCCGCTGCTGCAGCGCCTCGTCGGCGGCCAGCGCGGCCATGCTGCCGGCGTGCACGATGCGGCCGTCGTCCATCACGGCCACGCTGTCGCCCAGGCGCTGGGCGAAGTGGATGTTCTGCTCCACCAGCAGGATCGTCACGCCGCTTTGCTTGAGCTGGGCAAAGGCGTCGATCATGTTGTTGATGATGGCGGGCGCCAGGCCCTTGCTGGGCTCGTCCACGATCAGCAGCTGGCGCGGCTCGACGATGGCGCGGGCCACGGCCAGCATCTGCTTTTGCCCGCCCGACAGCTTGCCGGCCGGGTGGTTCCAGAACTTCTCGACCGCCGGAAAGAGCTGGAAGATCCACTGCAGGCGCGTGCCGTCGATCTGCGCCGCGGTGCGCGCGCCGCGCGCGGCCAGCACCATGTTCTCCTTCACCGTCAGGTCGGCGAAGATGCCCATGTTCTCGGGCACGTAGGCGATGCCGGCCTGCGCGATCTGCGGCGTATGGCGCGCCGTGATGTCCTGGCCGCCGAAGCGGATGCGGCCCTGGCTGGCGGGCCACAGGCCCATGATGGTGCGCAGCGTGGTGGTCTTGCCCGCGCCGTTGCGCCCCAGCAGCAGCGTGAGCTGGCCGCGCGGCACCTGCAGATCGACGCCGTGCAGGATGTGGTAGGCGCCGATGTGGGTGTGCACGCCTTCGAGCGTGAGCAGGTTGTCGCTCATGCTGCGGCCTCCTCATCCTGACCCACGCCCAGATAGGCTTTTTGCACCACCGGCGATGCGATCACCTCGGCCGGTTCGCCGTCGGCCACCAGCTGGCCGTTGGTCAGCACGATGATGCGGTCGGCCAGCTCGCGCACGACGTCCATCTTGTGTTCCACCAGCAGGATGGTCTTGCGCTTGTCCTTTTTCAGCGCGCGGATCAGGTTCAGGATCACGGGCGCCTCGTCGTGGCTCATGCCGGCGGTGGGCTCGTCGAACATGTAGACCTGCGGGTCGAGCGCCATCAAGAGCGCCACCTCCAGCTTGCGCTGGTCGCCGTGCGGCAGGCTGGCCACGGGCATGTCCTGCTGGCCCTGCATGGCCACCGATTGCAGGATGGCGTGGGCGCGCGCCGTCCAGTCGCGGTGGTCGCTCCAGATGCGCCAGGGGTTGAGCGCCTGCGCGCCGCCCTGCGTGGCCTGCACGGCCAGGCGCACGTTTTCCAGCACGCTCAGGTTGGGAAACAGGTTGGTGAGCTGGAACGCCCGCCCCAGCCCGGCCTTGGTGCGCGCCGACGGCGCCAGGCCCGTCAGCTCGCGCCCGTTCAGGCGCACGCGCCCGCTCGTGGCCTTGAGCTGGCCCGAGATCAGGTTGAAGTAGGTGGTCTTGCCCGCGCCGTTGGGCCCGACGATGGCCGTCAGAGTACCCGGCGCAAACGCGCACGTGACCGCGTCGACGGCCACGTGGCCGCCAAAGCGGATGGTGAGGTTCTCGGTCTCAAGCATGGGCAGAGGTTGAGCGTTGGGCGTTGAGCGTTCAGCGTGGAATACCGCTCGCTCAACGCTCAACGCTGAACGCTCAACCAGACAATCAGCGCTTGTTGCGGATCGGGATCTGCATGTCCTCGGGCTTGATCTCGCGCACCAGCTCGGGCACGCCCCAGGCAAAGGCCGGGTCCACCTTGATCTTGAAGTGGTACATGCTCTGCATGGCCTGGTGGTCTTCCTTGCGGAAGGTCATCTTGCCCTTGGGCGTGTCGAAGCTCATGCCCTCCATGGTCTTGATGAGCTTGTTGGTATTGGTGTCGCCACCCGTGGCCTTGAGCGCGGTGACGATGGCCTCGGCGGCGGCAAAGCCGCCGGCGGTGAAGAAGTCGGGCGGCGCCTTGAACTGCTTGTAGTGCATGGCCACCAGCGCGTCGTTGGCCGGGTTCTTGGGGATGCCGAAGTAGTAGTAGGTGGCGCCTTCCATGCCGGGGAAGTTCTTGTAGGCGGCCATGGCCGGCAGGATGTTGCCGCCGGTGAAGACCTCGATGCCGTAGCGCTTTTTCAGGTCCTGCGCGGCCAGGGCGGCGAACGGCGGCGTGCCGCCGGCCCAGATCACCTCGATGGCCTTGCGGCCGGGCTTGTCCTTCAGCGCGTCGATGGCGTGCTGGATGCCGGCCGTGAAGTCGGTGGTGCTTTGCGGCAGGTATTCCTCGTGCACGATCTTGGCGTGCTTGAGCGCCTCCTTGAAGGCCTTCACGCCGTCGCGGCCAAAGGCATAGTCCTGCGCCAGGGTGACGATGGAGACGCCGTCCTTGTCCATCGCGGCGGCGTTGCTGATGGCGTCCTGGCTGGAGTTGCGGCCGGTGCGGAAGATGTACTTGTTCCACTTCTCGCCGGTGATCGAGTCGGCCACGGCGGGCTCGACCAGCAGGATCTTCTTGTACTCCTCGGCCACCGGCAGCATGGCCAGCGCCACGCCCGAGCTGGTGGGCCCCACGGCCAGGTCGGCCTTGTCGTCGGCGTAGGCGGTGGCCAGCAGGCTCTTGCCCAGGTCGGGCTTGCCCTGGTCGTCCTTCTCGATCACCACGATCTTCTTGCCCGCCACCTCCATGGTGCCGCCGGTGGCGTATTGCAGCCCCATCATCAGGCCGGTCTGCGTCTGCTTGCCGTAGGCCTCCAGCGGGCCGGTCTTGCTGTAGACGTGGGCGATCTTGATCTCGCCGGCGGCCAGCGCCGAGGTGCTGACGAGGGCGGCCGCGGCGGCCAGGGCGATGAGGGAGCGACGTTGCATGAAGATGTCTCCAGTGGGGTAATCAAAGGCAAGGCGTGCAGACCTTAACGCAAAAGACGTGCCAGGATGCAAGTATTTGATTTGCTGGAGATTGACCAACCTCCAGCCATGAAATGTCTTAATTTTAGTCAAATAAACGACTGAAATTCAGACATTTGTCTGCCGTTCGATCAGTATCAACCCGCAGCCAGGCGCTCGTACAGCGTGGCGCGCGAAATGCCCAGCCGGCGCGCGGCCGCCAGCTTGTTGCCGCCAGTGGCACGCAGCGCCGCGGCGATGGCGCGCCGCTCCAGTGCGCGCACCTGCTCGGCCATCGGTTGCAGCAGGGTGGCCTCGTCGTCGGGCGGCGGCGCGGCGGCGGGCGGCGCGGGCTGGATCGGCGCCAGGCCCGACAGGCGCAGCACCGCCTCCATGTGCGCGGTGTCCAGCCGGTCGGATTCGGCGTGCAGCGCGGCCTGCTCCAGCACGTTGCGCAGCTCGCGGATGTTGCCGCGCCAGTGCTGCGCGGCCAGCAGCGCCAGCGCGCCGGGCGTCAGCTCGGGCGGTGGGGTGCCGCGCTGCGCCATGTCCTCGCCCAGCACCTCGACCAGCGCCGGAATGTCGCCGCGCCGCTCGCGCAGCGGCGGCACGCGCAGGGGCAGCACGTTCAGGCGGTAGTACAGGTCTTCGCGGAACTGCCCGGCCTGCACCAGCGCCGGCAGGTCGCGGCTGGTGGCGGCGACGATGCGCGCGTCGAACGGCTGCAGCCGGTTGCTGCCCAGCGGCTCGATCTCGCCGTCCTGCAGCGCGCGCAGCAGCTTGGCCTGCAGCGCCAGCGGCATGTCGCCGATCTCGTCGAGAAACAGCGTGCCGCCGTCGGCCAGCTTGAACTTGCCCTCGCGTCCCTTGCGCTCGGCGCCGGTGTAGGCGCCCGGCGCCACGCCGAAGAACTCGGCCTCCAGCAGCGTCTCGGGCACGGCGGCGATGTTGATGCCGACGAACGGCCCCGACGCGCGCGCCGACGCGGCGTGGATGCCGTGCGCCAGCAGCTCCTTGCCGGTGCCGGTCTCGCCCAGCAGCAGCACCGGGCTGCCCGACTGCGCCGCGCGCCGCGCCTGGCGCTTGACCTCCACCGCCGCCGGGCTGGCGCCGACGAAGCTGGCCAGCGTGTACTTGGTGCGCCTGGCCAGCGCGCCCTGGCTGCGCTGCGCGTCCAGCTCGCGCTGGGCGTCCTGCAGCTGCTGCTGCAGGCGCGCGAACTGCGCGGTCAGCGCCCGCATGTGGGCCGAGGTCTGGTCGAACAGCACGATGCCCAGCACGCCGATCACCTCGCCCGCGGCGTCGCGCAGCGGGATGCGGCTGACCACGAAGGTGCCCGCCTTGTTGCCCAGCAGGTCGATCAGGATCGGCTTGCCGGTGCGCAGCACCTCGTGCATCTGCGTGTTGTCCACCACCCGGGCCACCGGCTGGCCGACGAAGTCCTCCTCGCGCGCAAAGCCCAGCGCGGGCAGAAAGCGCCGGTATTGCTCGTTGATCCAGACCACGCGCGCGTCGCGGTCGATCAGCAGCATGCCCTCGCTGGCGTTCTCGAACAGCTCGAACATCGAGCGCGCGGCCAGCGCCAGGATGCGCTCGCTGTCGCGGGGCAGGGCGGGGGACGGTGCGGACATGGGGCGATGGTAGTCCGCGCGGTCGGCAATAAATACCCGGGCAAAATTATTTAACCCGGGTATAATTTTGGGATGAACACGCTTTTCCCATCCCGATACACCGCTTTCGTGGGCGAGCGCCAGGTGGCGCGCGGCTCGTATGCCGACATCGCTCAGGCCCTGGGTGCATTGGCCGGCTCCGACGCTCCCGTGTGGGTCTTCGACGACGCCACCGGCGCGCCGGTGGACGCGCCGCCGCGCCCCGAGCCGGCGGCGCTGCGGGCGCGCCTCGGCGGCGCGGCCGGTGCACCGGCCGCGCCGCGCCCGTCGCCCGGCCGCCCGCGCCTGGGCGTGGTGGCGCGCGAGGTGACCCTGCTGCCGCGCCATTGGCAATGGCTGGCGACGCAGCCGGGCGGTGCCTCGGCCGCTCTGCGCCGCCTGGTCGAGCAGGCACGCAAATCCGGTGACGCGGCCGACGGGCGGCGCCGGGCCGGCGAGCGGGCCTACAAATTCATGAGCGCCATCGCCGGCCACCAGCCGGGCTTCGAGGAGGCGGCGCGGGCGCTGTTTGCGGGCGATGGCCGCGCTTTCGCCGCGTGCACGGCACGCTGGCCGAAGGACGTGCGCGCGCACCTGGGCGAACTGGCGCGCGGCGCGTTCACCGCCCCGGCCGAAGACGGCGAGGCCGGCCGGTGAGCGCCGCAGCCCCCATGGCGCCCGCGCGCCCGCTGTGGCGCGCCTACCTGGCCTTTCTGGGGCCCATGGTGCTGGCCAACATCCTGCAGTCGCTGTCGGGCAGCGTCAACGCGGTCTACATCGGGCAGATGCTCGGCACCGACGCGCTGGCCGCCGTGGCGGGCATGTTCCCGGTGGTGTTCTTCTTCATCGCGCTGATCATCGGCGTGGGCGCGGGCGCCTCGGTGCTGATCGGCCAGGCCTGGGGCGCGCGCGAGCCGCACAAGGTCAAAGCCATTGCCGGCACCGCGCTGGCGCTGGGCGGCCTGATCGGCGCGGTGGCCGCCGTGCTGGGCGAGCTGCTGGCCCGCCCGGCGCTGGTTGCGCTGGGCACGGCGCCCGAGCTGCTGCCTGACGCGGTGGCCTATGCGCGGGTGATGATGCTGGGCATGCCGCTGCTGCTGGTGTTCATCCTGTACACCCAGCTCCTGCGCGGCGTGGGCGACACGGTGACGCCGCTGCTGGCGCTGTGCCTGTCCACCGCGGTGGGGCTGCTGCTGACCCCGGCGCTGATCCGCGGCTGGCTCGGCCTGCCGCGGCTGGGCGTGGTCAGCGCGGCGGTGGCGGGCTGGGTGTCGTTTGCGCTGGCGCTGGCTTTTTTGTGGGTCTATCTGCGCCGCAAGCGCCACCCGCTGGCGCCGGACGCCGAACTGCTGCGCGCGCTGCGCATCGATGCGCGCCTGCTGCGCGCGGTGCTGCGCATCGGCGTGCCCACGGGCGTGCAGATGGTGACCATCGCGCTGGCCGAGCTGGCCATCCTGAGCCTGGTCAACGGCTACGGGGCCGACGCCACGGCGGCCTATGGCGCGGTCAACCAGATCGTCAACTACGTGCAGTTTCCGGCCCTGTCGATTGCCATCACGGCGTCCATCCTCGGCGCGCAGGCCATCGGCGCCGGCCGCGTCGAGCGCCTGTCGGCCATCGTGCGCACCGGCTTGCTGCTGAACGGGCTGCTGACCGGCGCCCTGGTGCTGGCCGGCTACGCGCTGTCGCGCTGGCTGCTGGGCTTTTTCATCACCGCGCCGCAGGTGCTGGCGCTGGCGCAGGGCCTGCTGCAGGTGATGCTGTGGGGCAGCGTGGTGTTCGGCATGCAGGCCGTGGTGGCCGGTGTCATGCGCGCCAGCGGCACGGTGTGGGTGCCCACGGGCATCAGCGTGGCCTCGATCGTGCTGGTGCAGCTGCCGGCGGCGCACGCGCTGTCGGCGCGCCTGGGGCTGCCGGGCGTGTGGCTGTCGTACCCGGTGGTGTTTTGCGTCATGCTGGCCCTGCAAAGCGCTTTCTACCTGTGGGTGTGGCGCCATCGCAGGATCGAGCGGCTGGTTTAGCGGCTGTTGATTGGTCTACACTGATTCTGCCCAACGAACAACCCTGACTCTGGAGGTGCTTGCTGTGTACGAACGGATTCTGGTGACCCTGGACGGATCGTCCTATTCGGAGGAAATCATCGCGTATGCGGCCGGCCTGGCGGCGGCCCAGGGCAGCGACTTGACCCTGCTGCGCGTGGTGGACAAGGCGGCCGACGTGCCCGAGGCCGAGGGCTATCTGCAGCGGCTGGCCGCGGCGCACAGTGCCCGGGGCGAGAGCGTGGTGGCCTCGGGCGACGTGGCCGATGCCATCCTGGCACAGGCGCGCCAGGTGCCCGGCACGCTGGTGGCCATGACCTCGCACGGCCGCTCGGGCCTGCTGCAGGCCATGCTGGGCAGCGTGGCGCTGCGCGTGGTGCGCGCCAGCGCCGGCGCTCCGGTGCTGGTGTACCGCCCCACCGGCGATGCCCAGGTGGGCGCCGCGCCCCTGAAGGTGCGCAGCGTGGTGCTGCCGCTGGACGGCACCGAGCTGTCCGAGGCCATGATCGCGCCGGCCGGCGAGCTGGCGCAGCGCATCGGCGCCGAGTTGGAGCTGGTCAGCGTGGTCAATCCGACCGGTGGCGAAGTGCCCGACACCGGCGCCATGAAGGGCCTGGAGTCCGGCTACGTGCGCAACCAGGCGCGCGACCTGGCCAAGCGTTTCGGGGTGCCCGTCGACTGGGAGGTGCTGCACGGCGAGCCGGCCGAGGCCATCACCGGCTACCTGAGCGGCCGGCGCGACGTCATCCTGGCCATGGCCACCCATGGCCGCAGCGCGCTCAAGACCGCGCTGCTGGGCAGCGTCACCGCCGGCTGCCTGAGCACGGCCGGGGTGCCGGTGCTGATGCGGGTGCCGTGAGGTTCCAGGCCACCTGGTTGATCCGGATTCACGCTCGAGGCTACGTGCCGATTGCTATGATTTGCATAGCTTATTGGGCATGATCCATGGGGGCTGGGGCACGATTTGGCTCTAAGAGTTCGAGTCTGAGCGCGTCGCCCCGGAACCATTGACGTGGACCTCAAGGGCGTCGATCTCAACCTGCTGCCGGTGCTGGACGCGCTGCTGCGTCAGCGCAGCGCCACGCGCGCGGCGCGCGAGCTCGACGTCAGCCAGTCCACCCTGAGTTCGGCCCTGGGCCGTCTGCGCCAGCAGCTGGGTGACGAACTGTTCGTGCGCACCGGGCGCGGCCTGCGCCCGACGGCGCGCGCCGCCGCGCTGGCCGCGCCGCTGGCGGACATCCTTGAGCGCGTGCGCGACCAGGTTTTGGCCACGCAAAGCTTCGACGCCGCCACGGCGCAGCGCGAGTTCCGTATCGCGCACACCGACGTCGGCGCCTACGTGCTGTGGCCGCGCATCGTGCACGCGGTGCGCACGCGCGCGCCCCATGTGCGCCTGGCGCTGCGGGTGATGGACCCGGCCAGCTTGGGCCAGGCGCTGGCCGACGGCGCGGTCGACCTGGCCGTCGGCAGTTTTCCGCGCCTGCCGCCCACGCTGATCCAGCGGCGCCTGTATGACCGGCACTACGTGGCGGTGGTCAGCCGCACGCACACCCTGGCGGGCCGGCGCCTGAGCCTGCGGCGTTTTGCCGAAACGCCGCAGCTGGTGGTGCACGGCAACTCGGGGGTGCAGGACATGATCACCGAACTGCTGGCCGCGCAGCAACTGCAGCGCCGCGAGTTGCTGGAGCTGCCCTCGTACCTGATGGTGCCGCCGCTGCTGGCGCTGGGCGAGTTCCTGGCGGTGGTGCCGGCGCAGCTGGCCGACGTGTTCAACGCGCACGGCACGCTGGCGTTGCTGCCGCTGCCCTTCAGGCTGCCGCCCAGCACCGTGCGCCTGTACTGGCACCGCCGCTTCAACGACGACGCAGGCCTGCGCTGGCTGCGCGAGCTGCTGGTGGGCGAGCTGTCGCCCCGCAGCGCGAGCGTCTGAAGGGCCTTACGCCGGCACGCGTGCGGGGCTGCTGAACAGCGCCAGCGCGTTGTCGTGGTCGATGGCGCGGCGCTGCCCGGGCGTCAGCGGGTAGGCGTCCAGCAGCTGCGCGAAGTGCTGCGAGCGCTCGGCCGGCGCGTAGGGCCAGTCGCTGCCGAAGGTGATGTGCGTCGGGTCGGCAAACGCCAGCAGCGAGGGCAGGGCGTAGGGGCTGCTGCTGAGCGCCGTGTCGAAGTAGTAGCGGCGCAGGCGCTCGATGCCGTGGGCGGTGTCGCCGCGCTCGGAGCAGGTGCGCGCGATGCGCTCGGCCGCGTAGGGCACGAAGCCGCCGGCGTGCGAAAGGATGATGCGCACATGTGGATAGCGCTCCAGCCAGCCCGCGCGCGCCATGTGGATGGCCGCGCGCGTGGTGTCCAGCAAAAAGTCGGCCGCGAAGGGCGGAATGTCGGGCGGCGGCGGCGCGTTCAGCTCGGACGGGTGCACGAAGATCACCGCCGCGCGCCGGTTCAGCTCTTCCATCAGCGGCTCGATCGCGGCGTCGCCCAGGTAGCTGCCGCGCACGCTGGCCAGCAGCACCACGCCGTCGGCGCCCAGCACGTCGAAGGCGTGCGCCGCCTCGGCCAGGGCGCCATCGACGTCGGGCAGCGTCAGCGTGGCGAAGAAGCCAAACTGCGCCGGGCGATCGGCGCGCACGCGGGCGGCGAATTCGTTCACCTCGCGTGCCCAGCGGCGTGCCAGCGTGTCGTCGCCCAGGTGCACGCCGGGCGTGGACACCGACAGGATGCTGCGCGTCACGCCGATGCGGCTCATCAGCTCGAGCGCGGCATCGGCCGACCAGTCGGGAATGGCGCGGCCGCCCGCCGCGATGCCCTGGCGGGCCAGCCAGGCCTTGTAGCTGGGCGGGACGATGTGGTGGTGGGTGTCGATGCGGGTCAGGCTCATGGGCGGCGTCTCGGTGGGGCCATTCATTCGGGGTGGATGTCGGTGTTCTTCACGATGCCCGACCACAAGGCCTTCTCCTGCTTCAGGAAGGCCCGCGCGTCGGCCACCGAGCCGCCCAGGGGGTAGTTGGCCGTCCGCGCCAGCTTGTCCACCACGGCGGGCGACTGCAGCGCGGCGTTGACGATCTGGTTGATCTGCTGCACGCGGGCGGCGGGCGTGCCCTTCTTGGCAAACAGCATGAACCAGCCGGTGGCCTGCAGGCCGGGCACGATGTCCTTGGCCAACGGGTAGCCCTCCAGGCCCGGCAGCACCTTGGCCGACGTCACCGCCAGCCCCTTCAGGCGCCCGGACTTGACCAGGGGCAGCAGGGGTGCCACGCCGTTGACGGTCATGGCCGCCTCGCCGCCGACCACCGTCTGGATGCCCTGCCCGGTGGTGGCGGTGGGCACGATGTTGAACGGTGCCCCGGTGGTTTGGACCAGCAGCTCGGCCGTCAGGTGCGGGATCGAGCCGCGGCTGGTGGTGGTCAGGGTCACCGCGCCCGGGTCCTTGCGCGCCGCAGCCAACGCGTCGGCCAGCGTCTGCGGCCCGCGCTCGGCGTTGCCGACGAACATCATGGGCGTGTCGGCCACCGAGACGACCGGCTCCATGTCGGTTTCGAGGTCGTACCGCGCCGCGCGGTAGGTGAGCGGGGTGACGGTGACCACGGCCGCCTGCGCAAGCAGCAGGGTATCGGGGTTGCTGGCCGACTTGGCCGCCATCACCGCGATGATGCCGCCGGCGCCCGGGCGGTTGTTGACGACCACCGGGCGCTTGAGCCGTGTGCTCAGCTCGTCCCCGACGATGCGCGCGATGATGTCCGGCGCGCTGCCGGCGCCGGACGGCACGATGATGTCGATGGGCTCCTGGCTCCAGGCCGCGCCGCCGATGAGGGCGCCGAGTGCCAGGGCGACGAGTGCTCGTCGTGTTTGCATGGGTGTCTCCTTTGGTCCGTGGTCAAGGCCGGCCCACAGCTTAGGTAACACCAGAGCCTCGGAATAGGCCCGCGCAGGCCAATCTGATATCGATGGCGTCGATGAATGAGGAACAGCCCATGGGCGCGCCGCCGCTCGGCGCCGCGGTGCCGTAGCGCCGGCGGCACAATGGCGTCCGATCATGACCGAACCCCTGGAGCGCCAGCGCATCGACAAGTGGCTGTGGGCCGCGCGCTTTTTCAAGACCCGCGCCCTGGCCGTGCAGGCCATCGAGCGTGCGCGCGTGCAGGTGGGCGGCAGCCCGGTGAAGCCGGCGCGCGAGCTGAAGGTGGGCGACCTGCTGCGGGTGCGGCAGGGCGAGCTCGAACGCGAGGTGCGGGTGCTGGCGCTCAGCGCCCTGCGCGGGCCGGCGCCGGTGGCACAGCAGCTGTATGCCGAGACCGCGGTCAGCGTGGCCGCGCGCGAGCAGGCCGCCGCCGCGCGCCGCCTGGCGCCCGAGCCGGCGCGCAGCATCGCCCAGGGTCGCCCCACCAAGCGCGAACGCCGCGCGCTGGACGGCCAGCGGCGCGCCGACTGGGACCAGCGCTGGTCGGCCGCATGGGACGAATGAGCGCCAGATGGACGCAGGCACCCTGAAACATCCCGACGTGCCGCAGGCGTTGCCGCCCGTCGTGCGCGCGCGCCTGCAGGCCGGCCAGCGCCGCGTGACGGGGGCGGGCGACGAGCGCGTGGTCTGGCACGCCTGGGGCGTGCCAGACGGCGCGCCGCCGGTGGTGCTGCTGCACGGCGGCAGCGGCTCGTGGACGCACTGGGTGAAGAACATCGTGCCGCTGCTCGATGCGGGCCGCTGGGTGCTGGCGGCGGACATGCCGGGTTTTGGCGATTCCGACCCGCCCGCCGTGGGCAGCGACGCCGACGCCATGGCCGGGCCCCTGGCCGCGGGGCTGCGCGCGCTGGTGCCGGGGGTGGCGGTCGACTTGGTCGGCTTCTCGCTGGGCGGGCTGGTGTCCGCGCGCCTGCTGGCGGCACACCCCGAGCTGGCGCGGCGCCTGGTGCTGGTGGGCGCGCCGGCCATGGGGGTGGCGGCCGACCGGCCGGTGCAGCTCAAGGCCTGGCGGCACCTGGCCACGCGCGCGCTGCAGCTGGAGCACCACCGCCACAACCTGGCGGTGCTGATGCTGCACGATGCGCGCGCCGTCGACGCGCTGGCGCTGGAGCTGCACGCGGCCAACGTGGAGCGCGACCGCCTGCCGCGCCGGCGCCGCTCGTTCGCCGACTGGCTGGCGCGCACCCTGCCCGGGCTGGCGTGTCCGGTGCATGCCATCTACGGCGAGCACGATGCGCTGTACGTGCCCCGCGTGCACCAGCTGGCCGGCGCGTTCGCCGCGGCCGCGCCGGACTTTCGCGGCCTGCAGCTGATCGAGGGCGCCGGACACTGGGTGCAGTATGAGAAGGCGGCTGCCTTCGACGTCGCGCTGCAGGACGCGCTTGGGGCCTGTTGGTTAACAGGCCCTAATTCAGTGTCGGGCCAAGGATCTCGCTGAGCCAGCTGCCAAAGGCCTGCACGCGCCGCGAAAGGTGGCGGCGGTGCGCATAGACCAGTTGAATCGGCATGGGCGCCGCCGGCCAGCGGGCCAGCACCTCCACCAGCGTGCCCGCCCCCAGGTGCTCCTGCACATCGAAGGCGGGCACCTGAATCAGGCCCAGCCCTGCCAAGGCGCAGGCGATGTAGGCCTCGGCGTTGTTGACCGTGACCTGGGCCGTGGTGGGCAGCGTGCGCGTGTGGCCGCGCTCGTGCCACTCCCATGGCGCCACGCCGCCGCCCGACGTGGCGTAGTGCACGGCCCGGTGCCGCGGCATGTCTTGCAGGGAACGCGGCGTGCCCCAGCGCGCCAGATACGTCGGGCTGGCGCAGTTGACCATGCGCAAGCGCCCCAGCGGCCGGGCCACCAGGCTGCTGGATGCCATCTCGCCCACGCGCAGGGCGCAGTCGATGCCTTCGCGCACCAGGTCCACCGTCCGGTCGCTGCTGCCCAGGTCCAGCTTCACGTGGGGGTATCGGGAAAAAAAATCAGGCAAGGCGGGCGCGATCAGCCGCCGCGCCATGCGGCTGGGCACATCCACCCGCAAATGGCCGGCCGGTTGCGCCCCCTGGGCCTGAAACTGCAGCGCCAATTCGTCGGCATCGTGCACCAGCATGCTGGCGCGCTCCAGCAGGGCCTGGCCGTCCGGTGTCAGGCTCACGCGCCGGGTCGTGCGATTGAGCAGGCGCGTGCCCAGGCGAGCCTCCAATTGCTGCACCGCCAGTGACACCGTCGGTCGCGGCAAGTCCAGCTGCGCCGCCGCGGGCGTGAAGCCGCCGCTGTGAGCCACCTGGACAAAGGTGCGCAGTTGCTCGATGAGATCCATTCGATGTCATTGGTCATGAAACATGGATAGTGATTTTATTTTCATTCTATTTACTCCCATTATCTTGACCAATAAACTGGCTCGCATCCCATCACAGCAAAGGAGTTCGTTCATGTCCAGGCACAGCATCGAAGGCAAGGTCGTCTTGATCGCCGGTGGCGCCAAAAACCTGGGGGGCCTGCTGGCGCGCGACCTGGCCGCCCATGGCGCCAAGGCCGTGGCCATCCACTACCACAGCGCGGCCACCCAGGCGGCGGCCGATGAGACCGTGGCGGCCGTGCAAAAAGCGGGCGCCCGGGCCGTGGCCTTGCAAGCCAAGCTGAGCACGGCCGCAGCCATGGAAAAGTTGTTTGCCGATGCCGTGGCCGCCGTCGGCCGCCCGGACATCGCCATCAACACGGTGGGCAAGGTGCTGAAAAAGCCGATGCTTGAAATCTCGGAAGCCGAATACGACGAGATGAGCGATGCCAACGCCAAGTCGGCCTTCTTTTTCCTGAAGGAGGCGGGCAAACACGTGAACGACCACGGCAAGGTGTGCACGCTGGTGACCTCGCTGCTGGGGGCATTCACGCCGTTTTACGCCAGCTATGCGGGCACCAAGGCGCCGGTGGAGCATTTCACCCGCGCGGCGGCCAAGGAGTTCGGCGCGCGCGGCATCTCGGTGACGGCCGTGGGCCCGGGCCCCATGGACACCTCGTTCTTCTACGGGCAAGAGGCACCCGATGCGCAGGCCTATCACAAGAGTGCGGCAGCACTGTCGGCCTTCAGCAAGACCGGCCTGACCGACATCGAGGACGTGGTGCCTTTCATTCGCCATCTGGTCAGCGACGGCTGGTGGATCACCGGCCAGACCATCCTGATCAATGGCGGCTACACCACCAAATGAAAGAAGGCTGATCTTGCTCGACCCCTACCCGCGCAATGCGTTTCGCGGCACGGCGCGCATGCACGCCACCGACGGCCCGGCGAAGGCAAAACCCTGGGCGCGGCGCTGGTCCATGGGTGGGGCGCCTTGGCTGGCAAAATGTTCACCGTCGCTGCTGCACTGCCCTGTCCATGCCAACCCCGCTCCGAATCGATTTCGTCTCCGACGTGGCCTGCCCCTGGTGCGCGGTGGGCCTGGCCTCGCTGCAGCAGGCGCTGGCGCGCAGTGCGGATGCGGTGCCGGCCACGCTGCACCTGCAGCCCTTCGAGCTCAACCCCGACATGGGCGCCGAGGGCATGGACGTGGACGAGTACCTGCGCCGCAAGTGGGGCGGGGTGCCGGCCAACCGCGACCAGATCCTGGCCACCCTCAACGAGCGCGGCGCGGCGGTGGGCTTTGCCTTCAACCCGGCAGGGCGCGGGCGCATCGTCAACACCTTCAAGGCGCACCGGCTGCTGCACTGGGCTGGGCTGGAGAGTGCCGACCGGCAACTGGCGCTCAAGCGCGCGCTGCTGCAGGCCTACCACGGCCGCGGCGAGCGGGTGGACCATGACGAGGTGCTGCTGGCCGTGGTGGCGCAGGTGGGGCTGGACGCCGAGCGCGCCCGCGCCATCCTGGCCGGCGACGACTACGCCAGCGAGGTGCGTACGGCCGAGCGCCGCTGGCAGATGGCGGGCATCCAGTCGGTGCCGTCGATCGTCATCAACGAGCGCCACCTGATCTCGGGCGGGCAGCCGCCCGGGGTGTTCGAGCAGGCGCTGCGGCAGATCGCCGCCCCGCAATAGCTATTTGTTTGATAGCTGCTTGCGCATTATGTATGCGGGCTGGCGGCTATTTTTGCTTGAAGAACGCGCGCAGGCTGGCGCTCAGCGCCGGAAACTCCTGGGCAAAGCGCTCGGGGTCGACGAAGTGCGCCTCGCAGGCCACGGCGAAGAATTCCTCGGGCGCGCTGGCGGCGTAGGCGTCCAGCCAGGACAGGGGCTCGCCGAAGCGTTCGGCGCGGATCACCTGCTCGCGAAAGTGCCGGTAGGCCGGCGCCCAGGTGTGCGCCCAGATGGCGGCGGCCTCGCGCGCGCCGCGCGCGCCCATGAAGCCGCGCGGCAGCGGCGGCGCGCCGTGGGCGCCGCCGGCCTGCATGTCCATCTTGTGCATGAACTCGTGGATCACCACGCTGCTGGCCGTGCCCGTGCCGTCGCCCTGCACGGCCGGCCAGCTCAGCATGACGGGGCCGTCCTGCATGGCCTCGCCGGCCAGCACCTCGGCGTAGTGGTGCACCACGCCGGCGTGGTCCATCACCTGGCGGGCGGCCACCGCGTCGGCCGGGTGCATGACGATGCCCACGAAGTCGTCGTACCACGACAGCGCGTCCTCGGGCGTGTCGGCCGGCCCCAGGTGCAGCAGCGGCAGGCAGGCCTGCGCGGCCACGGCCACGGCCATGGCGTCGGTGACGCGCAGGCCGTGCGCGCCGCTGAACTGCTTGTGCGCCAGAAAGTGCGTGACCAGGCGGCGCAGCCGGGCCTTGTCGTCGCCGCTCAGGCGCTGCAGGAAGGCATAGCGCGCCAGCGTGGCCTGCCACAGCGCGTCGGGGATGGGCTTGGGCGGCCGCACCGCGCGGCGCCACCAGCGGGCGAGGGCGGGCAGCATGGATTTAAAGATCGATGCGCGTGCGGGCGCTGTCCGCCGTCAGCCGCAGCACCTGGGCGCGGTGGGTGCGCGCGTCGATGTGCCAGTCGCTCAGCACCACCTGCGTCAGGCCATCGCCCAGGGCGTGGTCGGCGGGCTGGTGGGTGTGGCCGTGGATCAGCAGGCGGGAGTTGGCGGCGTGCAGCCATTGGCGCGCCAGCGCGGCGTCGGCCTGGGCGTAGTCGGCGGGCGCGGTGGCGGCGTGGCGCGCCTCGCTGTGCTCGCGCATCTGGCGCGCGATGGCCTGGCGCTCGGCCAGCGGGCGGGCCAGGAAGGCGCTTTGCCATGCGGCGCTGCGCACCTGCTGGCGAAACTGCTGGTAGGCCACATCGGCCGTGCACAGCAGGTCGCCGTGGCTGAGGACGATGCGCTGCGCGTCCCATTCGAACACCGTGGGGTCGTCGGCCAGGTCGCGCACGCGGTGGCGCGCGAGGAAGTCGCTGCCCACCAGGAAGTCGCGGTTGCCGCGCATGAAGGCGAGGTCGGCGCGGCAGCCGTCCAGCACCTGGCCGCACTGGGCCTCGAAGCTGCCGGGCGCGGCGCCGTCGTCGCCCACCCAGGCTTCGAACAGATCGCCCAGGATGATGACGGCGTCGGCTGGCGTGCGCGCCACGTAGGCGGCCCAGGCCTCGAAGGTGGCCGGCTCCTCGGGCTTGAGGTGCAGGTCGGAAATGACATCGACCGTGCGCCAGGCCTCGGGTGCGGTCAGCACGCCGAAGGAGGGCACGGCCATCATGGGTGGTCAGACCTGCACGGCCTTTTCAATGACGACATCATCGCGCGGCACGTCGTCGTGAAAGCCCTTGCGCGTGGTGGGCAGGGCCTTGATGGCATCCACCACCTCCTGGCCCTTGACGACCTTGCCGAACACGGCATAGCCCCAGCCCTGGGCAGTGGGGGCCTTGAAGTCGAGAAAGTCGTTGTCCACCGTGTTGATGAAGAACTGCGCGGTGGCCGAGTGCGGGTCGCTGGTGCGGGCCATGGCCACGGTGTAGCGGGCGTTCTTCAGGCCGTTGTCGGCCTCGTTGGTGATGGACGCCTGGGTGCCTTTTTGCTTCATGCCGGGCTCGAAGCCGCCGCCCTGGATCATGAAGTTCTTGATGACGCGGTGAAACACCGTGTTGTCGTAGTGGCCGCCCGTCACGTAGGACAGGAAGTTGGTCACCGACTTGGGGGCCTTCTCATGGTCCAGCTCCAGCGTGATGACGCCGTGGTCCTTGATGTGCAGTTCGACTTGGGGGTTGCTCATGACAATGTCTTTCAGGGGATGAGGGTGGCGGATTGGATGACGACCGGCTTTTGCGGCACGTCGGAGGGGAAGGGGCCGCCGGCGCCGGTGGGCTCGTCGCGAATCTTGTCGACCGTGTCCATGCCGCTCACGACCTTGCCGAACACGGTGTAGCCGAACAGGGCGGGGTGGTTCTCGACCTGCGCGCGCGGGATGTCCTTTTGCAGCTGGCCCTGGAACTCGAAGGTCACCGGGTCGCCCGCCGGCAGGATCACCGGGTCGAGCCGCGGGTTGTCCACCACGTTGATGAAGAACTGCGCCTTGGCCGAATACGGGTCGTTGGTGCGCGCCATGGCGATGGCGCCGCGCACGTTCTTCAGGCCCTTGGCCAGGGCCTGGCGTCCTTCGTGGTTGATGGAGGCGCGGGTCGGCTTTTCCTTGTAGTCGGTGTCGTAGCCGCCGCCCTGGACCATGAAGCTCTTGATCACGCGGTGAAACACGGTGCCGTTGTAGTGCCCGTCCTTGACGTACTGCAGGAAGTTGGCCACGGTCTTGGGCGCGGCGTCGGGGTAGAGCTCGACGACGAAGTCACCGTCGGTGGTGACGAACTTGACGCGCGGGCTGCCGGCCAGCGCCGGCAGGGCGGTGCCCAGGGCGGCCGCGGCCACCACGGTGGCGCCCAGGCGGGCGAGCGTGCGACGGGACAGGATCATGGGTGGGGCTTTCGGGGACGGGAATCGTGGTTGGTGCGCCGGGGTTGCGCGCAAGTTCCCGGATCAGGGCTTGGCTTGGGCCGGGGCGCCCCACAGGTGCTGCAGCGCCTCGATCTTGGCCGGCAGCTGCGGGTCGTCGGCCTTGGCCTGGCGCGCGCGCTCGAACGACTGCAGCGCCTCGCGCGCCTGCACGTCGCCCAGGTTGGCCAGCGCGGTGGCGTAGTCGGGCTGCACGCGCAGGGCGTTTTGCAGCGCCTCGCGCGCCTGCGCCAGGTGCCCGCCGGCGGCGTACAGCACGGCCAGGTTGTTCCAGGGCTCGGCCAGCTCGGGGTAGTCGCGCGTCAGCTGCAGCAGCAGGGCCTGCGCCTCGGCGGCCTGGCCGCTGGCGCTCAGCACGTTGGCCTTGATGAAGCGCATCTGCGGATCGCGCGGATGGTCCTTGATGTAGGCATCGGCCGCGGCCAGCGCCTGCGCCGTCTGGCCTGCGGATTGCAACTGCTGTACCTGGGTGTAGTCGTCGGCGGCGCGGGCCGGGCCCGCCAGCAGCAGGCCGGCCAGCAGCAGGGCCAGGGTGGCGGGCCGGCGGGTGGACTGGGGTGGGCGGCGCAGGAGCATGAACGGGCGCGGGGCGCGGAGGGGGCCAGGCTGTGGGCCGGGGCGCCGGGGCAGGTTTTATACTGCGGGGCATTGTAGCCAAGCAGGATGTTTGCGCCGCCCGCGCCACCGCGAGCCGCGCTTTCCCTCTTGACGGGCGGCCCGCGGCGTCTGACGATGAGCCCAAACGGTTGGCCCGCACCTGCGGTATTCGGTTTTTCCATGACCCTTCGGATTTACAACACGCTCTCGCGTGGGTTGGAAGCTTTTGCGCCCATCGAGCCGGGCCACGTGCGCATGTACGTGTGCGGCATCACCGTCTATGACCTGTGCCACGTCGGCCACGCGCGCTCGGCCGTGGCCTTCGACGTGGTGCAGCGCTGGCTCAAGGCCAGCGGCCTGCGCGTGACCTTCGTGCGCAACATCACCGACATCGAAGACAAGATCATCCGCCGCGCGCTGGAGAACGGCGAGACCATCCGCCAGCTGACCGACCGCATGATCGGCGAGATGTACCGCGACTTCGACGCCTTGGGCGTGCAGCGCCCCACGCACGACCCGCGCGCCACCGACTACGTGCCGCAGATGCTGGACATCGTGGGCCGGTTGCAGGGCAAGGGCCTGGCGTATCGGTCGGACAACGGCGACGTGAACTACGCCGTGCGCAAGTTTCCCGGCTACGGCAGGCTGTCGGGCAAGACGCTGGACGAGCTGCAGGCCGGCGAGCGCGTGGCGGTGGCCGAGGGCAAGCACGACCCGCTGGATTTCGTGCTGTGGAAGTCCGCCAAACCCAGCGAGCCCGAAGGCGCCAAGTGGGACAGCCCCTTCGGCCTGGGCCGGCCGGGCTGGCACATCGAATGCTCGGCCATGAGCTGCGCGCTGCTGGGCGACACCTTCGACATCCACGGCGGCGGGGCCGACCTGCAGTTTCCGCACCACGAAAACGAGATCGCGCAGAGCGAAGGCGCCAACGGCCAGCCGCTGGCGCGCGTGTGGATGCACAACGGCTTCGTCAACATCGACAACGAGAAGATGTCCAAGTCGCTGGGCAACTTCTTCACCATCCGCGAGGTGCTCGAGCGGTTCGACGCCGAGACGATCCGCTTCTTCATCGTGCGCGCGCACTACCGCAGCCCGCTCAACTACAGCGACGTGCACCTGCAGGACGCGCGCGCGGCGCTGCGGCGCCTGTACACGGCGCTGGACGCGGTGCCGGCGGCCGAAGTGGCGATCGACTGGACCAATCCCTGGGCCGCGCGCTTCAAGGCCGCGATGGACGAGGACTTCGGCACGCCGGAGGCGGTGGCCGTGCTGTTCGAGCTGGCCAGCGAGGTCAACCGTGCGCGCCGACCCGAGGATGCCGGCCTGCTGAAGGCCCTGGGCGGCTGCCTGGGCCTGCTGCAGGCCGACCCGCAGGCCTTTCTGCAGGCCGGCAGCACGCTCGATGAAGCGGCCATTGCCGCCCAGATCGAGGCCCGCGCCGCCGCCAAGAAAGCCAAGGACTTTGCCCGCGCCGACCAGATTCGCGCCGAGCTGCTGGCCGCCGGCGTCGTGCTCAAGGATTCGCCCGCGGGCACCACCTGGGAGGCCGTTCCATGACCGATTTTTCAAGCCAAACAGGCTGTTTGCGCTGATGGGGCGGGCGATGGCAGCTACAAAAAACAAAGTCAACGGGGTGGTGATGACCCCGGCCTACTGGGACGCCGCCTGCGAGCACCTCACGCGCAAGGACCGGGTGCTGCGCCGCCTGATCCCGCGCTTTGGCGACGCCTGCCTGCAGTCGCGCGGCGACGCCTTCGTCACGCTGGCGCGCTCCATCGTCGGCCAGCAGATCTCGGTCAAGGCGGCGCAGTCGGTGTGGGAGCGCTTCGAGGCGCTGCCGCGGCGCATGACGCCCGCCAGCGTGCTCAAGCTCAAGGTGGACGACATGCGCGCCGCCGGCCTGTCGGCGCGCAAGGTGGAATACCTGGTGGACCTGGCGCTGCACTTCGACGCCGGCAAGATCCACGTCGATGAGTGGGTGGCGATGGACGACGAGTCCATCATCGCCGAGCTGGTGGCCATCCGCGGCATCGGCCGCTGGACGGCCGAGATGTTCCTGATGTTCCACCTGCTGCGCCCCGACGTGCTGCCGCTGGACGACGTGGGCCTGATCAAGGGCATCAGCACCAACTATTTCTCGGGCGAGCCCGTCAGCCGCAGCGAGGCGCGCGAGGTGGCCGCCGGCTGGGCGCCCTGGCGCAGCGTGGCCACCTGGTACATGTGGCGCTCGCTGGAGCCGCTGCCCGTCGCCTACTGAAGAGCAGGCCCGGCACGCCCGGGCACATCCGCTAACATTCCTTCCCTCCCGTCACCGAGGAGCCGCTTTTGGCCAAAAAGACCTTTCTGGATTTCGAGCAACCCATCGCCGAGCTGGAAAACAAGATCGAGGAGCTGCGCTACGTGCAGTCCGAAAGCGCGGTCGACATCTCCGAGGAGATCGACCAGCTGGGCAAGAAGAGCCTGAAGCTCACCAAGGACATCTACGGCGACCTGTCGCCCTGGCAGATCACCAAGATCGCGCGCCACCCCGACCGGCCCTACACGCTGGACTACGTGCGCGAGTGCTTCACCGACTTCGTCGAGCTGCACGGCGACCGCCACTTCGCCGACGACCAGAGCATCGTCGGCGGCCTGGCGCGCTTCAACGGCAACGCCTGCATGGTGCTGGGCCACCAGAAGGGGCGCGACACCAAGGAGCGCGCCGCGCGCAACTTCGGCATGACGCGGCCCGAGGGCTACCGCAAGGCCCTGCGCCTGATGAAGACGGCCGAGAAGTTCAAGCTGCCGGTGTTCACCTTCGTCGACACGCCCGGCGCGTTTCCGGGCATCGACGCCGAGGAGCGCGGCCAGTCCGAGGCCATCGGCCGCAACATCTACGAGATGGCGCAGCTCGAGGTACCCATCATCACCACCATCATCGGCGAGGGCGGCTCGGGTGGCGCGCTGGCCATTGCCGTGGCCGACCAGGTGCTGATGCTGCAGTACTCGATCTACTCGGTGATCAGCCCCGAGGGCTGCGCCTCCATCCTCTGGAAGACCAGCGACAAGGCCGAGGAGGCCGCCGCCGCCCTGGGCATCACCGCGCACCGCCTGAAGGCGCTGGGCCTGGTCGACAAGATCGTCAGCGAGCCGGTGGGCGGCGCGCACCGCGACCCGCGCCAGATGGGCGGCTTCGCCAAGCGCGCGCTGGCCGACGCCTGGCGCCAGATCGCCGACCTGAAGCTCAAGGACCTGCTGGACCGGCGCTACGAGCGCCTGCAGGGCTACGGCCGCTTTACCGACACCAAGGCGGAAAGGTAGGGTTCAGCGCGTGGCGCGGGCGTCCACCTTGGCACGCAGCGCCGCATGCAGCTCGGCCGGCAGGAGCTTGAAGGCCAGCTGCAGCAGCACGTAGGCCAGCAGCCCGTCGTCCAGCCAGCCCAGCAGCGGGATGGTGTCGGGGATCAGGTCGATGGGGCTGAGCACGTACACGATGGCCAGCACCGTGGCCAGCTTGGCGCCCTTGGGCGCGCGCGGATCGCGCAGCAGGCCCCAGGCCAGCAGCAGTTCCTTGCGCAGCACGGTCAGCAGTCGGGTCAGTTTCCACATCGAGCGCAGGCCTCCTTCAGGCTCGGCCGCTGCCCCAATGGGTGCGGCCTTGCCCTTAACGTGGGGCCGCCCGCTGGGATGACAAGGCCGGCTCGACGGCGCGCCCCCGGCCCGAGCGGTGGCCTACCATCGGCGCCAACCATGCCCCACGCACCCCCTCTTGCCGACCCCGCCGCGCTGGATCGCGCCATGGACGCCTTTGCCGCCAGCGCACCGGCGCTGCCGCTGGCCGTGGCCTTCAGCGGCGGCGCCGACTCCACCGCGCTGCTGCTGGCTTGCGCCGAGCGCTGGCCGGGCCAGGTGCAGGCCTGGCACGTGCACCACGGGCTGCAGGCGGCGGCCGATGGCTTCGAGCGGCACTGCGCGGCCCTGTGCGCCCGCCTGCGGGTACCGCTGCGCGTGCAGCGGGTGGACGCGCGCGCCGCGCCGGGCCAAAGCCCCGAGGCCGTGGCGCGCGCCCGTCGTTACGAGGCTTTTGATGCTTTGGCCCGCCCCGAACATACGCAATCAGCTATCAAAACAGTAGTCATCGCGCAACACGCCGACGATCAGGCCGAGACGGTGCTGCTGGCCCTCTCGCGCGGCGCCGGCCTGCCCGGGCTGGCCGCCATGCCGGCGCATTGGCGGCGCGGCGGCCTGGCCTACGCCCGGCCCCTGCTGGGCGTGCCCGCGCCGGCCATCCGCGCCTGGCTGCGCGCGCGCGGTGAGGGCTGGATTGAAGACCCCAGCAACGCCGACGAGCGCTACACGCGCAACCGCATCCGTGCCCGCCTGCTGCCGGTGCTGCAGGAGCTGTTTCCGGCGTTTCGCGCCACCTTCGCCCGCAGCGCCGCGCACGCCGCGCAGGCGCAGGACGTCCTGGCCGAGGTGGCCGCGCAAGACCTGGCGGCCTGCGGCCAGCCGCCGCGCCTGGCGGCGCTGCGCCAGCTGGGCCCGGCGCGGCGCGCCAACGCGCTGCGCCACTGGCTGCTGGCGGCGCATGGCCAGACCCCGACCCAGGCGCAGCTGGCGGCGCTGCAGGCGCAGATCGAGGCCTGCGCCACGCGTGGCCACCGCATCGATCTGAAGCTGGGCCAGGGCCGGGTGCGGCGCGTGGGCGAGGTGCTGCAGTGGCAGGCCGGACCCGCGGGCGCCGCCGGGGCATCGGCGCGCCGCTAAAATCGAAGGTTTGCCGCGTGGGCGCGCGGCGCGGCTTTTTATCCAACCTTTCAAATCATGGCTTTGATCGTCCAGAAATACGGCGGCACCTCGATGGGCTCGACCGAGCGCATCGCGCAGGTCGCCAAGCGCGTGGCCAAGTGGGCACGCGCCGGCCACCAGGTGGTGGTGGTGCCCAGCGCAATGAGCGGCGAGACCAACCGCCTGCTCGGCCTGGCCAAGGAGCTGGCGCCCAGCCACATCACGCGCGACTACTTTCGCGAGCTGGACATGCTGGCCTCCACCGGCGAGCAGGTGTCGGTGGGCCTGCTGTCGATCGCGCTGCAGGCCGAGGGCCAGCCCGCCGTCAGTTACACCGGCTGGCAGGTGCCGATCCGCACCACCAGCGCTTACACCAAGGCGCGCATCGAAAGCATCGACGACCGCAAGGTGCGCGCCGACCTGGGCGCCGGCAAGGTGGTCATCATCACCGGCTTTCAGGGCATCGACGAGGCCGGCAACATCACCACGCTGGGGCGCGGCGGCTCCGACACCTCGGCGGTGGCGGTGGCGGCGGCGCTCAAGGCGGACGAGTGCCTGATCTTCACCGACGTGGACGGCATCTACACCACCGACCCGCGCGTGGTGCCCGAGGCGCGGCGCATGGCCTCCATCAGCTTCGAGGAAATGCTGGAGATGGCCAGCCTGGGCAGCAAGGTGCTGCAGATCCGCTCGGTCGAATTCGCCGGCAAGTACCGCGTGCCGGTGCGCGTGCTCTCCAGCTTCACGCCCTGGGACATCGACGTGGCCCAGGAGGCCCAATCCGGAACGCTCATCACCTTCGAGGAAGACGAAAAAATGGAACACGCCGTCGTATCGGGCATTGCCTTCAACCGTGACGAGGCCAAGATTTCCGTGTTCGGCGTGCCCGACCGGCCGGGCATCGCCTACCAGATCCTGGGCGCCGTGGCCGACGCCAACGTCGAGGTCGACGTCATCATCCAGAACGTCAGCAAGGACGGCAAGACCGACTTCAGCTTCACCGTGCCGCACCCCGACCTGGCGCGCACGATGGAGCTGCTCAAGGACAAGGTCGTGCCGCAGCTGGGCGCCGCGGACGTGGTGGGCGATCCGCGCATCTGCAAGGTCAGCATCGTCGGCATCGGCATGCGCAGCCACGCCGGCGTGGCGGCCAAGATGTTCCGCACGCTGAGCGAGGAGGGCATCAACATCCAGATGATCTCCACCAGCGAGATCAAGACCTCGGTGGTCATCGACGAGAAGTACATGGAGCTGGCCGTGCGCGCCCTGCACCGCGCGTTCGAGCTGGACATGCCGAAGGCGGCCTGAACCAATGGCATAATGCAGGCCTTCGCCTTGAGGGCGCTGGAGACGTGACCGAGTGGCCGAAGGTGCTCCCCTGCTAAGGGAGTATGGGGTGTAGAGCCTCATCAAGGGTTCGAATCCCTTCGTCTCCGCCAGATGCAAGAAAACAAAACGGGCCCTCGGGCCCGTTTTGCTTTGGGCGCCTGGCCGCAGTCAGGCGGCGGGCGGCGCCTCGCTGCTGGCCACGGGGCTGGCGTCGGCCGTGCGGATGTTGGTGGCCAGCAGGCCCTTGGGGCCTTCGTTGACCTCGTAGCTGACGCGTGCGCCTTCCTTCAGGGTCTTGAAGCCCTCCATGGCGATGGCCGAGAAGTGGGCAAAGATGTCGGGCCCGCCACCGTCGGGTTCGATGAAGCCGAAACCCTTCAGGTCATTGAACCATTTCACGCGTCCGTTTGGCATGTCTTGCTCCTCTGCTGCCGCTTATTTCATGTAACGAACGAGTTTGGAACACGCCCGGCGCGCTTGTCAATCATGGTCAATCCCAGTGCACGAGCCGCCCCCGGCCTTGCAAGCGCGCCGGCCATCGCCATCTTGCAGGGGTGCCGTCGGCGCCGGCTCCTGCCGGGCGCGAGGCGCGTCGATAAAATGGATTTCATGGCAATCACGCAACCGATCAAGCCGGCCGGCGTACCCGAGGACGATGGCGCGTCGATCGTGCTCGAGCGCGTGCCGCAGAAGGTCAAGCCGCCGCAGATGCACCAGGTGGTGCTGCTCAACGACGACTACACGCCGATGGAATTCGTCGTGGTGGTGATCCAGGAGTTCTTCAGCAAGGACCGGGAGACGGCCACGCAGATCATGCTCAAGATCCACCTGGAGGGCAAAGGGGTATGCGGCGTGTACACCCACGACGTGGCCGCGACCAAGGTCGACCAGGTGCTGGACGCCGCGCGCCAGGCCGGCCACCCGCTGCAATGCGTGAGCGAGCCGGTGGACTGACGCGGACAGGCGTCGCCTTGGCGTTGAAATATGGGAAAACCTCCCCCATCTTTGCCAGTCAAAGTCTCGAGAACGTCGTAAGCTTGAGGCGCTAAAGGAAACACACCATGATTGCCCAGGAACTGGAAGTCAGCCTCCACATGGCCTTTGTCGAGGCGCGCCAGCAGCGCCACGAGTTCATCACGGTCGAGCACCTGCTGCTGGCGCTGCTGGACAACCCCAGCGCCGCCGAGGTGCTGCGCGCCTGCTCGGCCAACATCGACGACCTGCGCAAGTCGCTGGCCGGCTTCATCAAGGACAACACGCCGCAGGTGGCGGGCATGGACGAGGTGGACACCCAGCCCACGCTGGGCTTTCAGCGCGTGATCCAGCGCGCCATCATGCACGTGCAGTCCACCGGCAACGGCAAGAAGGAGGTGACCGGCGCCAACGTGCTGGTGGCCATCTTCGGCGAGAAGGATTCGCACGCCGTGTACTACCTGCATCAGCAGGGCGTGACGCGCCTGGACGTGGTCAACTTCATCGCCCACGGCATCCGCAAGAGCGACCCGCCCGAGGCCGGCAAGCCGGCCGAAGGCCAGCCCGGCGCCAGCGAGGCGGAAGAAGCGGCCAGCGAGAAGAGCGAGAAGGCCTCGCCGCTGGAGCAGTACACGCAAAACCTCAACCAGCTGGCCAAGGACGGCAAGATCGACCCGCTGATCGGGCGCGACTACGAGGTCGAGCGCACCATCCAGATCCTGTGCCGCCGGCGCAAGAACAACCCGCTGCTGGTGGGCGAGGCCGGCGTGGGCAAGACGGCCATTGCCGAGGGCCTGGCCTGGCGCATCACTGAGGGCACGGTGCCCGAGATCCTGGCCGAGGCCAACGTCTACGCGCTGGACATGGGCGCGCTGCTGGCGGGCACCAAGTACCGCGGCGACTTCGAGCAGCGCCTGAAGGGCGTGCTCAAGAGCCTGAAGGACAAGCCGCACGCCATCCTGTTCATCGACGAGATCCACACCCTGATCGGCGCAGGCGCCGCATCGGGCGGCACGCTGGACGCCAGCAACCTGCTCAAGCCGGCACTGTCCAGCGGTCAGCTCAAGTGCATCGGCGCGACCACCTACACCGAGTACCGCGGCATCTTCGAGAAGGACGCGGCGCTCTCAAGGCGCTTCCAGAAGGTGGACGTGGTCGAGCCCACGGTGCCCGAGACCATCGAGATCCTCAAGGGCCTCAAGAGTCGCTTCGAGGAGCACCACGCCGTCAAGTACGCCGCCGCCGCGCTGCAGGCCGCGGCCGAGCTGTCGGCCAAGTACATCACCGACCGCCACCTGCCCGACAAGGCCATCGACGTGATCGACGAGGCCGGCGCGGCGCAGCGCATTGCCCTGGCCAGCAAGCGCAAGAAAACCATCGGCAAGCACGAGATCGAGGAGATCGTCGCCAAGATCGCGCGCATTCCGCCGGCCAGCGTCAGCAACGACGACCGCGGCAAGCTGCAGACGCTGGAGCGCGACCTGAAAAGCGTGGTGTTCGGCCAGGACCAGGCGCTGGAGGTGCTGGCCGCCGCCGTCAAGATGGCGCGCTCGGGCCTGGGCAAGGGCGACAAGCCGATCGGCAGCTTCCTGTTCAGCGGCCCCACCGGCGTGGGCAAGACCGAGGCCGCCAAGCAGCTGGCCTACATCATGGGGGTGGAGCTGATCCGCTTCGACATGAGCGAGTACATGGAGCGCCACGCTGTCAGCCGCCTGATCGGCGCGCCTCCGGGCTACGTCGGCTTCGACCAGGGCGGCCTGCTCACCGAGGCCATCAGCAAGAAGCCGCACTGCGTGCTGCTGCTCGACGAGATCGAGAAGGCGCACCCCGACATCTTCAACGTGCTGCTGCAGGTGATGGACCACGGCACGCTGACCGACAACAACGGGCGCAAGGCCGACTTCCGCAACGTCATCATCATCATGACGACCAACGCGGGCGCCGAGACCATGAACAAGGCCACCATCGGCTTCACCAACGCGCGCCAGTCGGGCGACGAGATGGCCGACATCAAGCGCCTGTTCACGCCCGAATTCCGCAACCGGCTGGATGCCATCGTCAGCTTCAAGGCGCTGAACGAGCAGATCATCCTGCGCGTGGTCGACAAGTTCCTGCTGCAGCTGGAGCAGCAGCTGGCCGAGAAGAAGGTCGAGGTCACCTTCACCGACAAGCTGCGCAAGTTTCTGGCCAAGAAGGGGTTCGACCCGCTGATGGGCGCGCGCCCCATGCAGCGCCTGATCCAGGACACCATCCGAAAGGCACTGGCCGACGAGCTGCTGTTCGGCCGCCTGCAGGACGGCGGGCGCCTGACGGTGGACCTGGACGACAAGGACGAGGTGCTGCTGGACATCGTCCCGATGCCTAAGAAGGACCGCGCCAAGTCCGAGCCGGCCGAGCCGGAGGAAGAGCTGGCGGCGGACTGATCCGCCACGCTCGGGCGCCACCACAACCACCCGCTGCGCTGATCCGCAGCGGGTTTTTTTGCGTCAGCGCCGCGCCGCCGCCCAGATGCCGGCGACGATCAGGACGAAGGCCAGGACGTGAAAGGGCTGCGGTGCCTCGCCCAGGAACAGCGCCGACAAAATGGCCGCGAACACCGGCGTGAGGTTGGAGAAAAAGCCCGCCAGCGCCGGCCCCGCGCGCTCCACCCCCAGGCCCCAGCAGCGGTAGGCCAGCACGGCCGGACCGACCGCGACAAAGGCCAGGGCGGCGGCCAGTGGCCAACCCCAGGCGATGTGGGCGTCGGGGCTGAGCGCCCATTCGCTCGCCGCGAACAGGCCCGACCAGCCCAGGCCGAAGACCACCTGCGCCAGCAGCAGGGCAGCCCAGTCGCCGCGCAGCCGCGCCGGCTCGCCCGGGCGCGCCGGCAGCAGCCACGAGTACCAGGCCCAGGCGATCGTGGCCACCACCATGTACAGGTCGCCGGGCACCAACTGCAGCGTGACCAGCTGCTGCCAGCGCCCGCGTGCCAGCACCACCAGCACGCCGGCCATCGACAGCAGCACGCCCGCGACCTGGGCGAGGCTGACCCGCAGGCCGAAGAACAGCCGCCCCAGCGCCAGCATCCACAGCGGCATGCTCGACGCCACCAGGGTCACGTTCAGCGGCGTGGAGGTGCGCAGGGCCAGATACTGCAGCGCGTTGTAGCTGCCCACCCCCAGCAGGCCCAGCAGGGCGTAGCGGCGCCACAGCGGCCACAGCCCGCTGCTGCGGCCCAGCACCCAGGGCGCCAGCGGCAGCAGAATGGCGAAGGCCAGCAGCCAGCGGATGAAGTTGAGCGTGATGGGCGGCACCAGGCCGACCACCGCGCGCCCCACCACGGCATTGCCGGCCCACAGCAGCGTCGAGGTGGTCAGCAGGGCGGCAGTGGAGGCGGTCAGGCGCATGGCGGCGGCACAAGGGGCGGGGGGCTGAACATGGTCGTGCCAGGCCTGCGGCCGAACGGCCGATGGCGCGCGCCGTGGCACCATCGGCGTGAGTCGCGAGCTTAACCTCAGGAGAATGTCCCCATGTCCCTTGCAGTCCAGATTGCCCGCCAGGGCGGCATCGAAGAGATGAAGCTGGTCGACGTCGCCGTGGGCGAACCCGGTCCCGGCGAGGTGCGCATCCGCCACCGGGCCATCGGCCTGAACTTCATCGATGTCTACCAGCGCAGCGGCGTGTACCCGTTGCCCACGCCGCTAACGCTGGGCATGGAGGGCGCGGGCGTGATCGAGGCGGTGGGCGCGGGTGTCACGCACCTGGCGCCAGGCGATCGCGCGGCCTACGCCAGCAACCCGCCCGGCAGCTACAGCGAGGTGCGGGTGCTGCCCGCGCTGGCGGTGTGCAGGCTGCCCGATGCGATCGACTTCGACACCGGCGCCGCCATGATGCTCAAGGGCCTGACGGTGCAGTACCTGCTGCGCCGCACGCTGCCGGCCGAGGGCCTGCAGCCGGGCGACTTCGTGCTGTGGCACGCAGCGGCCGGCGGCGTGGGCCTGATCGCGTGCCAGTGGGCCAAGGCGCTGGGCTACCGCCTGATCGCCACCGCGGGTTCAGAGCAAAAATGTGCTCTGGCCAGCGCCAATGGAGCGCAACATGCTATCAATTACAGAGCTGAGAATTTTGCCGAACGGGTGCGCGACATCACCGGTGGCGCGGGCGTCAAGGTGGTCTACGACTCGGTGGGCAAGGACACCTGGGAGGGCTCGCTGCAGTGCCTGCGCCCCTTCGGCCTGATGGTGAGCTTCGGCAACGCCAGCGGCCCCGTGCCGCCGTTCGCGCCGGCCGTGCTGGCGCCCAAGAGCCTGTACGTCACGCGCGCCACGCTGTTCACCCACATCGCCACGCGCGAGCGCTGCCAGGCCATGGCCGACGATTTGTTCAAGGCCGTCGAGAGCGGCCAGGTCAGGATCCCCATCGACCAGCGCTTTGCGCTGGCCGACGTGCAGGCCGCGCACCGGGCGCTGGAGGCGCGCCAGACTACGGGCTGCAGCATCCTGACCTTGTGAGCGCGGCCATTCACACCATTCGCAAGCCGCGCCGGGCAGCCGGGTGCGCCTGAGCGTCGATGGACGCGCCCAGCCCATCACCGAGGGTCGCGTGATCGCGCTGCGCGGACTGGACCGCGGCTCGCACGTGCTCAAGGCCGAACTGCTGGCGGCCGACGGGCAGGTGATCGCCGCGTCTCCGCCGGTCACGGTTTATCTGTGGCACGCCTCGCGTCGCAACCCGCATCGCGCTCCGTAAGGGCTGTTGCTCAGGCGTTGGCCCGTCCATTCGGATTAGGCCGTTTTGCGCATTGGTGAGCGCGCGGGCCCCTCCTAGACTGCAGGGCTCGTAGGTTCACGTTGCAGGAAGCGAGGCAGGGCCCATGAACATCACCAGACGGCCGAACCGGCGCCTTTGGGCGGGCCTGGCCTCGATGGGGCTGGCAGCCATGCTGTCGTCGGGTGCCGCATGGGCACAGGCCGCAGCGCAGGCGCCCGACGCGGAAGCCGCGGCCACGCGGCAGTCCGAGGCGCGCCTGGCCGACACCGATACCTTGCTGGCGCTGACGGCCGACGGCGCGGCCCTGTATGCCCAGGACGACGTCAAGCTCGACGCCCTTCAGTACTGCAGCCAGGCCGTGGCCCTGGCCGAGGCCGGCGAGTTTCGCCTGAGCATCCGGGCCGCCAGCAAGGCGCTGCACCTGGCCGACGTCCAGCGCGACGACAACCTGCAGGCGCTGGCGCGGCGCGACCTGGCCATCGTCTACAGCTATTCCGGCCAGTACGACAAGGCGATCGACTTCGCCCGCCAGGCGCTCGGCTTCACGGCCAAGAACCCCCAGGCGGTGGCCGGCCCGGCCAACAAGATCATCGGCGACGTGCGTTTGCGGCGCGGCGATGTCACGGGCGCCATCCTCAGCTACCAGGATGCGCTGGCCAACAGCTCGGAACGCTATGCGCCGCTGGTGCGTGCCTCGCTGGCCAACGCCCTGATCGACGACGGGCAGACCGAGCGCGCGCGCCAGTTGCTGGCCGAGATCGCTCCCCCCAAGGACGCTGCCTTGCGTGCCCAGATCGACCGTTCGCAGGCGCGCCTGCTGCTGGCCGAGCACAAGCCCGCCCAGGCGCGGGCCAGCTTTCAGGCGCTGACCGGCAAGTCCTACGGGGTCGACAGCAACTACTTCCAGCTCTGGGCGTGGGACGGCGTGGCGCAGAGCGCCCAGGCCGAGGGGGACCCGGCCGGGGCGCTGGTGGCGATCAACCACGCGCTCGACGGCGTGGACCAGGCGCGCAGCCGCTTTCGCAGCGAGGAGTTCAAGATCGGGCTGTTCTCCGACCTGCAATCGGTGTTCGACCGCGCCATCGGCCTGCACCTGGCCGCGGGGGATGCGCGCGGGGCCTTCGACGTGAGCGAGCGCAGCCGGGCGCGCGCCTTGCTGGATGCGGTGCGGGGGCGCGCGCCGCTGGGGTCGGACGCCGGCAGCACCGTGCGCCTGGACCAGCTGCAGGCGGTCTTGCGGCCGGACGAACGGGTGGTGGAATTTCATGCGCTCAAGGATGCGCTGCAGGTGTGGGTGGTTGGGCCGGAGTCGCTCGAAAGCCGCAGCTATCCGGTGTCGCGCGACGAGTTGACCGAACTGGTCGAGGTGTTTCGCAACGCCGTGGTGCGCGGGCGGCGCACGGCGATCGCCAATGCCGACAAGCTGGGCCAGGCCTTGATCGCGCCGCTGGGGCTGGCCAAGGGCCAGCGGCTCATCATCGTGCCGCATGGGCCGCTGCACTACCTGCCGTTCCAGGCGCTGCGCGTCGATGGCGCCTACCTGATCGAGCGCCATCCGGTTGCCGTTGAGCCGTCGGCCAGCGTCGCGGTGCGCCTGGCGCGGCGCCCGGCCGTGATTCCCAAGGCCCTGACGGCGTTCGGCAACCCGCGCATTGCCGACAAGTACGACCTGCCGGGTGCCGATGCGGAGGTCGATCGGCTGGCGCGGCTGTTCCCGGACAGCCGCGTCTACACCGGCGTGCAGGCCACCAAGACGCAGTTTCGCGAGGCCGCGCGTCGCGCGCCGCTGGTGCACGTGGCCGCGCACGCCGAGGCCGACGAGGTGGATCCGCTGTACTCGCGCATCCTGCTGGCCAACGAGGGCGGCCGCCGCAGCTTTCTCGAGGCGCGCGAAGTGCTCGACATGAAGCTGCCCGACACCGCGCTGGTGACCCTGTCGGCCTGCGAATCGGGCCTGGGGCGCGTGGCCAGCGGGGACGAGGTGCTGGGCTTTCCGCGCGCCTTCCTGTCGGCGGGCAGCGGCTCGCTCATCGCCTCGCTCTGGCCGGTGTCGGACGACGCCACGGAGCTGCTGATGAGCACCCTCTACGGCGCCCTGGCCAAGGGGCAGGACGTGCAGCGGGCCATGCAGGCGGCCCAGATCGCCGTGCTGCGGCAGCCCAAGCTGGCCCACCCCTTCTTCTGGGCTCCGTTCAACCTGATTGGCGACTGGCGCCTCACCGTGGGGGATGAGTCATGAGCATTCGTCCTGCACCGTGGTCCGCTCACACCTTTTCAGCCCATCTTGTGGCCGCGCTGGTCACCGCGTTCGGTCTTGCACAGCCGGCATCGGCCCAGGCGCCAGCCAGCCAGAGCCTGCCGGGCACGGCCGCGCCGGCCGAGACGACGTTCCGCCTGAACGACGTCCGCCTGAAGGGCGTCGCGGCGCTGGACGAGCAGGAACTGCACCAGCTGGCCGCGCCCTACCTGGGGCGTGACGTGAACCTGGCCGAACTGCAGGCGCTGGCCCAGGCCATCACCGCGCAGTACCGCGAGCATGGCTACTTTCTGGCCCAGGCCATCGTTCCGGTGCAGCAGGTGAAGGATGGCGTGGTCGAGATCAGCGTCATCGAGGGCCGGCTGGGCCAGGTGAACGTCACCGTGGCGCCCGACGCGCCCATCACCGCCGAGCGCGTGCGCGCTTTCCTGGCGGCGGTGCCGGTGGGAGAGGCCGTCAATGCGGCCGCCTACGAGCGTGCCATGCTGCTGTTGTCCGACCAGCCCGGCATCAAGGTCACCTCGGGCCTGCAGCAAGGTGTCGCGACCGGCACGGTGGATTTGGCGGTCGAGGTGGTGGCGGCACGCCGCTGGAGCTTCACGGCCGAGGCCGACAACCACGGCACGCTCGAGACCGGGCGCTGGCGCCTGGGCGGCACGGCGCGCTGGAACAGCCCGGCCGGCGTGGGCGACAACCTGGACGCGCGGCTGATGGTGTCCGACCGTGGCCTGACCTTCGGCCGGCTCGGCTATGAGCTGCCGCTGGGGGGCAGCGGCCTGCGCCTGGGCCTGGGCGTGGCGCAGATGCAGTACGACATTGGCGGCGCCTTTGGTCCGCTGGACGCCCACGGCCAGGCCGACGTAGTGGATGCCTCGCTCAACTACCCGGTCATCCGCCAGCGCAACCAGAACCTGATGGCTCGCCTGGTGCTCGAATCCAAGCACCTGAGGGACGATTACCGCGCTGTCGGCGTCAGCCTGGGCAAGCGGGTCAACGACGTGGGGCTGGGCTGGGCCTGGGACCGGCGCGACGACTGGCTGGGCGGGGGCTACTTTGCCAGCAGCGGCACGCTCTACAGCGGGCATCTGCGCATCCAGGACGCGGGAGCCGAAGCAGCCGACCAGGCCGCGGGCGGGCTGCGCACCGCGGGTGGCTTCTCGCGCCTGGTGTTCCAGTTCTCGCGCCTGCAGTCCATCGCGCCGCGCCACACGCTGTACTACTCGATCGGCGGGCAATGGGCCAGCAAGAACCTGGACGCCTCCGAAAAGCTCGCCCTGGGCGGCGCGCGCGCCGTGCGCGCCTACGCGTCCAGCGAGGCCCTGGTCGACCAGGGCTGGATCCAGACCCTCGAATGGCGCTGGTCGGCCATGGACGAGATCACGCCTTACCTGTTCTTCGACGCCGCCCACGGCCGGCAGGCCAAGCGGCCTCTGTCGGAGGCCGACAACGCCATCAGCCTGCGCGGCGCCGGCATCGGCCTGGCCTGGGGCAAGCCGGGGGACTTCAGCCTGAACGCCACGCTGGCCTGGCGCACCGGCACCCGGCGCGGCCTGGCCGATGGCGGTGGCCGCAACCCGCGCTTTTTCATTCAGGCGCAGAAGGCCTTCTAACACGGAGTCCCATGATGACGTCCCTGCCCCCGGCCCGACCGCAACGCGCCTTGCGTCTTCATCCGCTGGCCCTGGCCCTGCTGGCTTGCGGCTTTGCGCTGCCAGGCCTGGCGCAGATGCTGCCGAGCGGCTTCTCGACGCCGACTGGAGGCGTGTCGAGCAGCGTCAACGCGGCCGGCAACGTCATGACCATCGACCAGTCGGTGCAGCGTGGCATTGCCAACTGGGACACCTTCTCGATCGGCTCGGGTGCCACGGTCAACGTACGTCAACCCAACGCGAGTGCCGTGCTGCTCAACCGGGTCACCGGTGAATCCATGTCGAGCATCGACGGCGCCCTCAACGCCAACGGCCACGTCTACCTGATCAACCCGAACGGCATCCTGTTCGGCCAGGGCGCGCGGGTGAGCGTGGGAGGCATCGTCGCTTCCACGCTGGATCTGGCCGGTGCCACCGAGACGGATCGAAACAACGCCTTCCTGGCCGGCGGCGCCATGAAGTTCGCCAATCCGGGGCCAGGCTCGGCGACGGTCATGGTCGATTCCGGGGCGTCCATCACGGCCAATGGCAACGGCGGCAAGGGCGGTGTCGTCGTCCTGATCGGCAATTCGGTGTCCAATGGGGGGGATATCCTGGCTCCGGGTGGAAGCGTGGCCTTGGCGGCCGGGTCGCAGGTCACGCTCGATCCGGTTGGCGATGGCCTGACCACCCTGCGTGTGGATGCCGGGGCGTTGGAAGGAAGACTGGCTGGTCGGGTCGAGAACGTCGGCGACATTCAGGCCGATGGCGGGCGCGTTCTGTTGCTGACGCAGGAGACCTGGGGCCTCATCGTCAACGGCATTTTCCCCGACGGATCGTTTGTTCCCACCGCGGGGCACATCCAGGCGCGGAGTGGCCAGATCGTTCTGGACGCCGGCAGTGGCGGCGTGGAGGTGCGCAGCGGCGCGTTGGACGTTGGTGGCGCCGGGTCGGCCCAGGGCGGCAGCGTCGACATTCGGGGCACCGACGTGAGCCTGACGGGCCAGATCGTCGCCGATTCCGGCCCGGGCGGCGGGCGCGGCGGCCAGGTGCAGGTGCATGCAAGCCACGACCTGACGCTCGACGGCCCGTTGAGCGCCCGCGGGCGAACCGGCGGCGGGCTGATCGAGACCTCGGGCAGTTCCTTCTACATCACCGATCGCTTTGCCGTCGATGCCTCGACGGCGTCTGGTGCGGCCGGCACCTGGATCCTCGATCCGCAGGACGTCGACATCTGGCATGGCAGCGCGCCTCCGTCGCCGTCGGCCAACGCCTTGTACGACAGCACCGTGAGCGCGGCACTGGATACGGGCACCAGCGTCACCGTCACCACGCCCGCCGGGGGCTCGTCGACGGCCGGTGACGTGATGTTTCATGAAGGCGTGGCCATCGCGCGCAACACGCCGGGTGTTCCCGTCACTTTCCAGGTCAACGCGCACCGCAGCATCCGGACCGAGTCGCCGACGGTGACGATCGAGTCGACGCCAGGCGCCGGCGCGCTGAACGTGTTTCTCAACGCCGATGCCGACAACAGCGGTCCCGCGGTCGGCGGGGGGCAGGTCAGTTTCGATGGTTCGATCCTGAGCAACGGCGGCAACATCCGCATGCACGGCAACTGGTCGACCAAGGGTCCGGGCGATGCTGGTGTGCATTTGGCCGATGCGACGCTCGACAGCCGGGCGCGTGCCACGCCGGGGCGCGGCGATGGCAACATCGATCTCGAGGGTCGCACCACCACGCCGGGCGCCAACGGGCTGTCCAGTCAAGCCGGTTTGCAGCTCGACGACGCGCACCTGTCGAGCGGACGTGGGTCGATCACGTTGAGCGGCAGCAGCACCAACAACGACGGGGTTGCTCTGTTTGGAGGCACCACGGTCGACAGCACCACCGGATCGATCCTGGTGCAAGGCGTGGGTGGCACGGTGGATCCCTTGCGGCGCCCGGTTCCGACCGGCAGCGGCGTCCACATGACGACCTCCAGTGTCCGCAGCGCGGGGGGTGACGTTTCCATCCACGGTCGCCTGGACGACAGCGTTCCCAACGTGCAGGGGGCGGGGGTCTTGCTGGACGACGGCCCGATCGACATTGCCGCGGGGCGCGATCTCGACTTGGCCGGCTCGGCCACGCATGGCGCGCCAGGCCTGCTGCTGAACGCAAAAGCCCCGTTGTCGGCCGGCCGCCATGCCACCGTGCGCGCGGGCAACAACGGGACCACCGATGCGATCGTGATCGGCAACGGCGTGACGATCCAGGCTGGGCAGATGCTCGATCTTCGCCCCGGCGAAGTCCTGACCAGTGGCGCGGCCGTCGATCGCGTCGCCGACCCGATCGATCTGGCCAGCCCCGGCGGGCAGGGCTTCGCGCTGTCGGCCGATGAGTTCTCGCGCTTGTCCGCAGGGACCATCGTGGTCGGCAGCAACGACCACCGCGGTGCCATTGCCGTCAACGGCGCCCTGACCTCCTACGATGCGCTGACCTTGCAGAACGGCGGCGCGGGCAGCGCCGGCATCCAGATCAACGCACCCCTGCAGGCGCCGCAACTGGGGCTGGTCAGCGCGGGCACTGTGACACAGGGCGCGTCGGGCGGGATCACCGCGGGCAGCGTCCTGGCCCGCTCCACCGGCGGCGACGTCGACCTGACCCACGCCGACAACAACGCCATGGCCCTGGGCGGGTCCGCTGCTGGCCGCTTCGCCTGGGTCGATCGCAATGACCTCATGCTGGCGCCGGTCACGGTGACGGGCGCGCTTGGCAGTGTCAACGTTGCGCAAGCGCTCGGCGCCAACACGCTGGGAGCCGATCGCGTCTACGTGCAGACCCTGAGTCAAGACCTGACCCTGGCCCTGCCGCTGAGCAGCAACAGCGGCGCCGACCTGGTGGCGGCCAACCGCTTCCAGAACCCGGGCGCCGGCCGCATCGACGGGGCTCCCTGGCGCGTGTGGGCCGATACCTGGGTAGGCGAATCGCGCGGGGGCGTCGCCGGGTCGGGCCTGAGGCCCAATCTTTATGGCTGCAGCTATGGCGGTGGCTGTGGCGTCACGATTTCGCCGGACGAGAACCATTTCGTTTATGTCCAGCGCCCCACCGCCACCGTCCACATCGGCGACGCCAGCCGCCCCGTCGGTGAGCCCAACCCGCCGTTCACCGTCTCGGTTACCGGCCTGCGTCCGGGCGACAGCCCGGACACGGTTCACGGCAGCGCCAGCACATCGGCCACGCAGGCGAGTCCGGCGGGCTCCTATCCGATCTCGGGCTCGTACAGCTCGGACATCGGCTACGTCGTGGCGGTGGTGCCGGGGACGCTCAGCGTGGGCAGCGCGCCGCCGGGGCCGGGTCCTGGGCCCGGACCAGGTCCCAACCCAGGGCCTGGTCCGGGGCCGAATCCAGGCCCAGGTCCAGGCCCTGGGCCAAGCCCAGAGACGGTCGGCGATGCCGTGCCGTCGCTGCCCTCGCTCAGCCTGCCGCGTGACAGCGCCACGTTCGACCAGAATCTGGCTGGCGCACCCATTTGTCTGGCGAGCGAACCGCTGGACGGTCTGCGCGAGGCGGCGAGCAACGAGGTGCTGGAACGCGAATGGGCACGCGTGCGCATCCGCCCCCGCCTGACCAACTGCGTGGCGACGGATCGGCGCAACGATTGTGGCGATTTCTGATCGCCGCGCGTGCAACCCCTTCGGTTTCGCGTTCGCCTGCCGTCACCGGGTCAGCCGGGACGGCTGTCGGCTTCACCGGCCACCATGGCGTGGCTTGGCAGTTGCTCCACGATGGCGCGGTGCAAGGTTGCCAGCGTGACCGGCTTGTACAGCACCGGAATCCCGCTGGCGGCGACGTCGAGCAGGCGTCGGGGCTGCGTTTCTCCCGTCACGAGCAGGCGCGCAGGCAGGGCACCCTTGCTGTGGGGGTGAGCGGCCAGTGCCGCCAGCACCAGCAAGCCGTTGTCACCGTCGGCCAGCAGCAGGTCGCAGATGATCACGTCGGGCGGGACCTGCCGCGCGTCCATGTGGGCCAGCGCCTCGGCGCGCGAGCGGGCCGTCAGCACGTGGCAGCCCCAGCCGCCCAGGCCCAGATGAAGCCCTTCCAGGATGGCCGGCTCGTCGTCGATGACCAGGATGGTCGATCCCGCAAGCCGGGCGCCGTAGGGCGGCAGGCTTGCGGCGGCGGTCGTCTCGGTTGGCGGCTCGGGCGGACAGGTCTTCACGCGCAGGCGCATGCAGGTGCCGCGACCGACCACCGACTTCAGTTCGACGCGGGTGTGCAGCAGATGCGCCAGGCGCCGCACGGTGGCCAGGCCCAGTCCGAGGCCGCGCGTTTCGCCGCGATGCGCGGTTTGCGGCAGGTTGTCGGCCTGGTAGAACTCGTCGAACACGCGCTCCCGAAGTTCGGCCGGTATGCCGACGCCCGTGTCGATGACGTCGATCTGCACGACTGCGCCGCGCGTGCGGGCCGCCACCAGGATGCCGCCGGTGACCGTATGGCGCAGGGCATTGGAGACCAGGTTGCCCAGGATGCGCGAGAGCATCGTGAAGTCCGAATGCACCCACAGCGCGGTCGGGCGCACCACCAGGCGCAGCCCGCGCTCCTCGGCCACGGGCCGATGGTCGCGGCTGACGTTGGCGAACACCTGGTCCAGGGCAAAGCGCCGCCAGTTGGGGCGCAGCACGCCGGCGTCCAGCTGCGACAGGTTCAGCAGTTCCGAGAACAACTGGTCGAGCGAGCTCACGCATTCGCGCACGTGGCCGATGCGCTGCAGCCGCACGGGGTCGGCTTCGCCGCTGGCCAGGCCCTCGGACAGCAGCGTGAGCGCGTGCAGCGGCTGGCGTAGGTCGTGGCTGGCGGCCGCCAGCAGCCGCATGCGTGCCTGGCTGGCGCGCTCGATCTGCTGGTTCTTGCGTGCCAGCTCGGCCGTCGCCTCGCGGATGCGGGTCTCCATCTCCAGCCGGCTGCCCGCCAGGGCCCGGGCCGACCGGTTGAAGCCCTGCAGCAGGCGCTGGATCTCGAGCGTGCCGGTCACCTCGACCTGGGTCGACTCGCCAGCGCCCAGCTTCTCCAGCGCCACGCCCAGCCGCGAGACCGGGGCGGTGATGCGCCGCGCGGCCCACGCGCCGGCAGTCAGCACGGCCAGCAGCGACACCAGCAGCGACACCAGCACGTCGCGCCAGCGCTTTTGCCGGGCGTCCAGCAGCTCCTGCAGGCTGGCCTTGATGTTGACTTGCCCGCTGGGCCGGCCCTGCGCGCCCAGGATGGGCGCCGTGACCTGAAAGCCCGGCGCGCCCTCCGCGCCCGGCTCATCGGCCTGGGCCAGCAGCTCGCCGTCGGCCGACCAGACGCGCACCTGCTTCACCTGGGGCTGCGAGATGCCTGCGCGGGCGATGCCAAGCAGCGCCCGCCGGTCCATGGCGCGCATCGGTTCCTCGGCCGCGGTGGCGATCTGGTAGGCCGCCGTCTGGGCATTGGCCCGGATCAGGGCCTCCACGCTGCCGAGGTACTGCCGCGTCGCCACCATCGAAACCGCCAGGGTGGCCAGCACCGCCGGCAACACCGCCAGCAGCACCAGTTGCGTGGTCAGCGACAGATGCGAGAACCACTGCCGAACCGTGGCCGAAAGGGTCATGTCCGAGTCTCCTGACCGGCGCGCGGCTGCCGTCCAGCCGGGTCGCGAAATCCATGCTCCACAGCGCGGCGGCATGGCACGGGTGATGGCCTCGAGGCCTTGCGATCACGCGGTGCGTTGGCCCGGAACATGTACCGCGGCGAGCCTGTCTGCGGCAGAATCATAACCATGGCCGAGTTCAAGCGGATGGAATCGACAGCCGGGCGCGAGCAGGCGCGGATCTCGCCCCGCTCGCGGCGGCATTGGCTGCGCACCGCGGTGCTGGGGGCGGCGGCGGCATGGCTTGCGGCCGACCCGGCGGCGGCGCAGGTCGCCGCGGAGGATCCCGATCGCGCCGCACGCATGGCGCTGCGCTTCGGTGTCCTGCCCATCGGCGGCACACTCGATTCGCGCAACGACTGGGCGCCCTTGCTGGCCGACCTGGAGCGTACGCTGGGACGCCCGGTCACCATGTTCTCGGCCAGCAGCTATGGCGCGCTGGCACGCGCCATCGAGCGCGACGAGGTGGACATCGCCTTCCTGTCGGGCGAGATGGCGCTGGAAGCCGTGACGCGGCGCGGCATGCGCGTGGTGGCGCAGGTGACGCGCCACGATGGCTTGCCAGGGTATCGGGCCATCCTGCTGGTGCGGGCCGAGGGGCCGCGCAGCACGCTGGCGGCCCTGCTGGCCGACCCCGACTCCTGGCGGATGGCGCGGGGGGAGAAGCACTCCCTGTCGGGCTTCATCGTGCCGCAGCTGGAGTTCTTCCTGCCGCATCGCATCGAGATGGAAACGCGCTTTGCCAGCGAGATCGTCGGCACCCATCAACGCATCGCGTTGGCGGTGGCCAATGGCGAGGCCGACATCGCGACCAGCAACACGGCCGATTTCGAGCGCTTCCAGCTGCAGTTTCCGGAGGAGGCCGCGCGCCTGCGCATCATCTGGTCGTCCGACCTGATCCCCCACGGCCAGATCGTGATGCGGCGCACCTTCAGCCCGGCGCTGCGGCGCGCGGTGCAGGATTTCCTGACGGGCTACGGGCGCGCACCCTCGCCCAAGGGCGATGGCCAGCGCGCGGTGCTCAAGGCCCTGCACGACCTGGCGGGCTTCATCGCCGCCGACAACCGATCGCTGCTGCCGGCGGCGAGCATCGCCGCCAAGTACGCCCGGCAGCAGGCCCAGCAGGCGCAGTGGATCAACGAAGAGGCACGCCAGGCGCGCTTCAAGCGCATCGACGCCGAGTACGCGGCCCAGGTCCGGATGCTCACGGCGGAATGAACCGGCGGGTGCGGACAGCCTATCCATAACTATAAAAAAGATAGCTGCTGGCGCTTGGTGCACGCTGGCCAAGGTCCGATTTGACCTCGAATCAATGGCTCCGCCCGACCGGCTAGGCCATTCGGAGGATTGGCTCGGCGCTCCGTCACCGGGAAACTGACAGCTCTGGCGTTTGGGGCGCGTGGTGCGCCGTGCCGCGTGTGTCGATGCCTGCCCGATGGCGGTTGGCCGTTTCCTGGAGCATGAGTTGAGCTGGCGATCCAAAGTGGTCTGGAGTGAGGGGATGCTGCTGCAACCCCAGCACCTGCAGCAAAGCGAACGCAACGCCGATCATGTTCGCCACGTGGCCATGCGCGCCACCGTGGCATGGGCCTGGGGTTTCAGCGAACTCGAGATCGACACCGCCGCCCTCGAACTGGGCAAGCTGGCGCTGGTGCGGGCCGTGGGCGTGTTTGGCGACGGCACGGTGTTCGACATGCCGGCGGTCGACCCCTTGCCCGAGCCACTGGAGCTGCCCTCCACGGCGCGCGATGTGGCGGTCGTCCTGGCGCTGCCGCTGCGCCGGCCGGGCGCGCGCGAGGCCGACGTCGAGGTTTTCGAGCCCCTGGTGCGCCATCGCGCGTTCGAGGAGGACGTGCCCGATTCCAACACCGGAGGCGAACGCACGGCCCTGCTGCAGCTCGGGCGCCTGCACGCACGGCTCATGCTGGCGGCCGACGCGGGCGATGCCTGGACCACGCTGGGCGTGACCCGCGTGCAGGAGCGGCGCGCCGACAACCTGCTGGTGCTGGCGCGCGAACAGCTCCCGCCGCTGCTGGACGTGGCGGCCCATCCGACGGTCCACGGCTGGGTGGGCGAGCTGCGCGGCCTGATCCACCAGCGGGGCGAGGCCCTGGCCGGGCGCCTGACGCAGGGCGGCACGGGCGGCGTGGCCGAGGTGGCCGACTTCATGCTGCTGCAGACGGTTAACCGGCACGAGCCGGTGTTCGACCACCTGATGCACAGCGCCAGCCTGCATCCAAGCCACTTCTTCGAATGCGCCCTGGCGCTGGCCGGTGACCTGGCGACGTTTCGCGAGGGGCGGCGGGCGGCGCAGTTTCCGCCCTACGTGCACGACGACCTGCAGGCCTGCTTTCGGCCCCTGATGGACGATCTGCGACGCAGCCTGTCGATGGTGCTGGAGCAGTCGGCCATCCGCATCGAACTGCACGACCGCAAGCACGGCGTGCGCGTGGCCCTGATCTCCGACGTGGAGCTGCAGCGCAACGCCACCTTCGTGCTGGCGGTGCAGTCGCAGATGCCCGGCGAGGCGCTGCGGGCGCGCTTTCCCACCCAAGTCAAGATCGGCCCGGTCGAGCGCATCCGCGATTTGGTCAACCTGCACCTGCCGGGCGTGACCCTGACGCCGCTGCCCGTCGCGCCGCGCCAAATCCCGTTTCACAGCGGCGCCAGCTACTTCGAGCTGGAGACGCGCCACAGCGACCTGTGGCGCCAGCTCGAGCAGTCGGGCGGCATGGCCATGCACATCGCGGGCGATTTCCCCGGCCTGGATCTGGCGTTCTGGGCCATCCGAGGCTGATGGCAGGAGGAAAGGCCATGAGCCCACGCCCGGCCGCTCCGAAGGGGGCTCATACCGCAGTGCGAAGCACGGAGGTTAGCCAATGAGCAATGCACCGGACCCCTTCGCGGCCTTCGAAACCGAGCGGACCATCGTCAAGCCGCAGCCGCGCCATGGTGCCTCGGCGCCGCCGCCGTCCTCGAGCGCCGGCGGGACGGCGTCCGATGCCCCGCCGGCCGACCTGGGGCATCTGGCCGCGCTCAATCCGCTGGTCGCCGCCGCGACGCCGCTGCTTTTGCTGGCGGCGCGCCTGCGCGGCATGGTCCAGCCCGCCGACGCGGGGGCCCTGCGCACGGCCGCCGGCGAGGCCGTGCGCCGCTTCGACGCCGATGCCAGGGCCGCCGGCTCCGCGCCCGAGGCGGTGCTGGGAGCGCGCTACGTCCTGTGCACCGCGGTGGACGAGGCCGTGGCCAACACGCCCTGGGGCGTGCAGGCGGGCTGGAACAAGCAGAGCCTGCTGGTTCAGTTTCACAACGAGACCTGGGGTGGCGAGAAGGTGTTTCAGCTGCTGGCGCGCCTGGCCCAGGACGTGCCGGCGCACCGATCCCTGCTGGAGCTGATCTACTGCGTGCTGGCGCTGGGCTTCGAAGGCCGCTACCGGGTGCTGGACAACGGCCGCAGCCAGCTCGAGAGCGTGCGCCAGCGCCTGGCCGAGCTGATCCACAAGGACCGCCCGCCCCTGGAGGCCGATCTCTCGCCGCACTGGCGCGGGCAGGGCCTGGTCGGGCAGGCCCTGCGCCACGCCGTCCCCCTGTGGGTGGTGTCGGCGGCATTGCTGCTGGTGCTGGCCGTGGCCTGGTTCGGCGCGCGCGTGGTGCTGGGCCAGCGCTCCGATTCCACCTACGCGGCGGTGGCGGCCCTGCGCGCGCCCGGGGTGCCCACGCCGCCGCCGGCCGCCATGCCGGCGGCTCCGCGCCTGGCGCGTTTTCTGGAGCCGGAGATTCGCGAGGGCCTGGTCACGGTCACCGACGAGGCCGACCGCAGCACCGTGCGCCTGCGCGGCGACAGCTTTTTCGCCTCGGGCAGCGCCGACCCGATGCCGCGCACGCACCCGGTGCTGGGGCGGATTGCCCACGCCCTGTCCGAGGTGCAGGGCGCGGTGCTGATCACCGGGCACTCGGACAACGTGCCGATCCGCTCGTTGCGCTTCCCGTCCAACTGGCAGCTCTCGACGGCCCGCGCCGAGGCCGTGAAGGCGGCCCTGGCCGTGACCGTGGCGCCGCAGCGCATGCGCGCCGAGGGCCGGGCCGACGCCGAGCCGGTCGCCTCCAACGACACCGCCGACGGCCGGGCCCAGAACCGGCGGGTCGACATCGTCCTGTTCACCAACCCCGCCAGCGCGTCCCCCGCGGGCTCGGGAGCACGGTGATGGGCTCCCTGCTGCGAACCCTGCTGTCGCCCATCGCCACGGTGCTGCGGGCGCTGCTGACGCCTGCCGTGCTCATGGTGCTGGCCCTGCTCACCCTGGCCCTGCTGGTCTGGTGGATCGGGCCGGTGGTGCGCGTCGGCGACGCCGCGCCGCTGGCCGGCGTGGGCGTGAGGGCGGCGCTGATCGGCGTGCTGGCGCTGCTGGTGCTGGGCCCCTACGTGTGGCGCCGCGTGCGCGCCCGGCGTGCCAGCCGCATCCTGACCGAGCAGCTGACGCGCGAAGCGCCAGGCAAGCCGGCCCGGCCTGCCGCGCCGGGTGAATCGCAGGTGCTGGGCGAGCGCTTTGGCGAGGCCATGCAGACCCTGCGGCAGATGCGCCTGCATCGCGCGGGCGGCAAGCCTGGCTGGCGCGACTGGCTGTCGGTGTCGGGTGGCAGCTACCTGTATGAATTGCCGTGGTATGTGTTTGTCGGCGCGCCCGGGTCGGGCAAGACCACGGCGCTGGTCAACTCGGGCCTGAGCTTTCCGCTGGCCGAGAAGTACGGGCCCGGTGCGATTGCCGGCGTGGGCGGCACCCGCAACTGCGACTGGTGGTTCACCGACGAGGCGGTGCTGATCGACACCGCCGGGCGCTACACCACGCAGGACAGCGACCAAAGCGGCGACAAGCAGGCCTGGGAGGCCTTCCTCGACCTGCTCAAGAAGACCCGTCCGCGCCGCCCGCTCAACGGCGTGGTGCTGACGCTCAGCGCGGCCGACCTGTTGCAGCAGGGCGTGGCCGAGCGCAGCGCGCACGCCGCCGCCCTGCGCGCCCGCCTGCAGGAGCTCGACGAGCGCCTGAAGGAACGCCTGCCGGTCTACGTGCTGGTCACCAAGGCCGATCTGCTGCACGGCTTCATGGCGTACTTCGACGACCTGGGCAAGGCCCAGCGCGCGCAGGTGCTGGGCTTTACCCTGCCGCCGCAGGAAGGCGGGGAACTGGCGGAAAAGGGCGTTTCGAGTTTCTTCGGGCGTGAGTTCGGCCTGCTCAGCCAACGCTTGGCGGACGGCTTGATCGATCGCCTGCAGCATGAGAGCGATCCCGCGCGCCGCACCGAGATCTTCGCCTTTCCGGCGCAGTTTGCCGCCCTGGGTCCCGCGCTGGAGGACGTGCTCGACCAGGTGTTCGTCGGCTCGCGCTACGCCCAGTCGCCCTGGGTGCGGGGGGTGTATTTCACCAGCGGCACGCAGGAAGGCAGCCCCATCGACCGGGTCATGGGCAGCCTGGCCCGCAGCTTTGCACTGCCGCGCGCCGCCCTGCCGGCCCAGACCGCAGGTGGACGAAGCTACTTCCTGACCACCCTGCTCAAGGAAGTGGTGTTCCCCGAGCAGCGCCTGGCCGGAACCGACCTGCGAGCCGAGCGGCGCCGCCACATCGGGCGCAACGCCGCCCTCGCGGGCGCCTTGCTGGTCACCCTGGGGCTCTTGGGGCTGGGCGGCTTCAGCGCCTGGCGCAACACGCGCTACCTGGCGGCGGTCGACGCCCAGGTGCCCGCGATGCGCGAACGCCTGGCGGCCTTGCCCGAGCAGGTGCAGGACCCCCGGCAGGGCATGGCCGCGCTGGGCCCGACCCTGCAGGCGCTGCGCGACGTCTGGCGCGTTCCCGAGAACGGTATGGGCCAGCCCCCGGTGACCATGACGCTGGGGCTTTATCAGGGCGACAAGATCGACACGGCGGCTGAGATCGCGCACCGCCACGCCCTGGATGAGGTGCTGCTGCCCCTGGTGGCGCGCCGGGTCGAGGCGCAGCTGCGCGGCGCTGGCAAGGACAACCTCGAATTCACCTACGAAGCCCTGAAGGCGTATCTGATGCTGTTCCAGCCGCAGCATTTCGATGCGCAGGCGCTCAAGGCCTGGGTCACGCTGGACTGGTCGCGCCTGCTCGATCAGGGCGTCACCGAGGAGCGCATGCGCCAGCTCGAGCAGCAGCTCGACGCGCTGGTGGCCAACGGCCCGCCGCGCATGCCCTTGCAGATGGACGAGGCCCTGGTGCGCGACGTGCGGGCGCTGCTGGCCAGCTATCCGCTCGAGCTGCGTGTCTTCAGCCGGCTCAAGCGGCTGCGCCTGGGCAGCGACGTGCCGGCCTTCAGCGTGGCCAATGCCGCTGGCCCGTCGGCGCCGCTGGTGTTCGAGCGCGCCAGCGGCAAACCGCTGACCGATGGCGTGCCGGGCCTGTTCACCTACGACGGCTATCACCAGCGCTTTCAGCAGGCTGTGGCTCAGATCACGCCCCAGCTGGCGGCCGAGGAGCCGTGGGTGCTGGGCCAGCCGGGCAACGTGGCATCGCGCCTGCAGGGCGCCGCGGCGCTGGGCGATCTGACGGACCGGGTGCGCGGCCTGTACCTGCAGGAATACGTCAAGCATTGGGAAGCCTTGCTGTCCGACCTGCACCTGGTGCGCGCCAGCGGGCTGGAAAAAAACATCGAGATCGCCCGCATCCTCTCCAGCGCCGACTCGCCGCTGGGTCGCCTGCTGCGCGCCGTGGTCAAGGAAACCACCCTGATTCCGCCCAGGAAGGATGGCGCCACGGCCGGCGCGCTGGACCGCGCCGCCGAGGCCGTGCGCGGCACGCGGCGCAACCTGGAGGAGCTGATCGGTGGTTCCTCGGCCACGGCCAAGGCCGCGCCCGGTAAACCCATCGAGAGCATCGTCGACGATCGCTTCGCGGCCCTGCGGCAGCTGGCCACGGCGCCGGCGCCCGGGCAGCCGGCACCGATGGACGATGTGCTCAAGCTGTTCAACGAGGTTTACGTGTACCTGAATGCGGTCGACACGGCCCTCAAGAGCCGCAACTCGCCGCCGCCCGGTGACGTCGCCGGCAAGCTGCGTGCCGACGCCGCGCGCCTGCCCGAGCCGGTGCGCTCGATGGTGGAAAACCTCAGCCAGACCGGCGCCGCACAGGCCCGGGTGGCCGAGCGCGGCAACCTCAGCCAGGACCTGCGACCGGTGACCGAGTTCTGCGAACGGGCCATTTCAGGGCGCTATCCGTTCGACCCCAACAGCCCGCGCGACGTGCTGCCCGAAGACTTCGGCCAGATGTTCGGGCCCGGTGGCCTGATGGATGATTTCTTCCAGAAACGCCTGGCGCCCTTGGTCGACACCAGCACGCGGCCCTGGCGCTACAAGCCGGTGGCCGATCGCGGCGCCGTCACGCCGGCGGCGCTGGTCCAGTTCGAACGCGCCGCACGCATCCGCGACATCTTCTTTCGCGCCGGCGGGCGCGCACCCTCGATCCGGCTCGACTTTCGCCCGGTGGAGATGGACGCCAGCATCACCCAGTTCATCCTCGACGTCGATGGGCAGCTGGTGCGCTACGCCCATGGTCCCGCGGTGCCCATGGCGGTGCAATGGCCGGGCCCGCGCGGCAGCAACCAGGTGCGGATTCAGCTCAATCCGCCGTCGGCCACGGGCGGTGCCTCGGGCATGACGGTCGACGGCCCGTGGGCCTTGTTCCGGGCGTTCGACAAGTCGCAGCTCGAACCGGGCGGCGCGCCCGAGCGCTTTTTCGTCACCTTCGCCATCGACGGTCGCCGCGCGCGCTTCGAGGTCACGGCCAACAGCGTGCAGCACCCGGTGCGATTGCGCGAGTTGCGGGAGTTCAAATGTCCGCAAGGTCTTTGAACGCGCTGCCTGGGTGGTGGGGCAAGCTGCCCGGGACCGGAGACTTTGTTTGTCGACGCCTGTCGGATGCCGTGCGCGCCCGGCTGGATGAGTGGTTGCAGGTGGAACTCGGCGCGCTGCGCCGGCGCCATGCGGGGTGGCAGACAGCGTACCTGGGAGCGCCGCTGTGGCAATTCGCAGCCGGCGCCGGGCTGCTGACGCAGGAGGCCTGGCTCGGCGTGATGATGCCGTCGGTCGATCGGGTGGGGCGGTATTTCCCCTTGCTGATCGTGCAGCCCATGCCGCAGATCGTTGTTGCGTCGCAGGCCTGGTGGGATGGTGCGACCCAAGCGGCCCTGCAGGCCCTGCACGACGATTGCGGCCCGCAGGGCCTGGACGATGCGCTGGTGGCCCGGTTCGGCGCGATGAAGCCGGGCGCGACGTCCACGGACGGGTGCCAGCGGGTCGAACCGGGCGGCAGCCTGTGGCGCAGCGCGGCGGGCACAGGGGCTCCACTGGCGTGCGCCGGCTGGCCGCGCGATGCGCATTTCGATCTGCTGTTCGATCTGGCGGGGCTGCCCGCCACGGCGGGGCCTGTTGGATGAGCACGCCCGACGACCTCACGCGCATCGCCACCGCCCCCACGGGCAGTGATGTGTCGGTTGCCGACGATGCCACCCGGGTGCTGTCCGCCGATTCGGCGGCGGCCATGCGGGCGGAGGAGTCGAGCGCGTCGATCGATCTTGGTGCCGGTGCGCTGGCGCCGGGCACCCGGCTGGTCGAGTTCGAGATCACGCGGGTGATCGGGCAGGGTGGATTCGGCGTGGTCTATGAGGCATGGGACCACACCCTGGAGCGTGTGGTGGCCCTGAAGGAATACCTGCCCACCACGCTGGCCACGCGCGCCGCGGACGGCACCATTCACCCCCTGTCGGAGCGCCAGCGCGAGACCTTCGAGCTGGGCATGCGCTCGTTCATCAACGAGGCGCGCCTGCTGGCGCAGTTCGACCACCCCTCGCTGGTCAAGGTCTACCGCTTCTGGGAAGAACGCGGCACGACCTACATGGTGATGCCATGCTACCAGGGGCGCACCCTGCGGCAGGCCCTGGCGGCCAGCGGGCCGGACGGCGTCGACGAGGCCTGGCTGCTGGCGGTGGTCGATGGCGTCAGCCAGGCCCTGGGCGTCATGCACGCCGCGCACTGCTTTCACCGCGACATCGCGCCCGACAACATCATGCTGCTGGAGGGCAGCGAACGCCCCGTGGTGCTGGACTTCGGCGCCGCGCGCCGCGTCATCAGCGACAAGACCCAGGCCATCACGGTGATCCTGAAGCCGGGTTACGCGCCGATCGAGCAGTATGCCGAGATGCCGGACATGAAGCAGGGCGCCTGGACCGACGTCTATGCCCTGGCCGCCGTGATGCACCTGGCGGTCACGGGACGGGTTCCTCCACCTTCGGTTGGGCGTGTGATGACCGACGGCTACGTTCCGCTGGCCAGCGATGCGGCCCTGTCGCAACGCTACAGCCCGGCGCTCCTGAGCGCCATCGACGCCGGCCTGGCCGTGCGGCCCGAGGCACGGCCGCAGTCCATGGCCGCGCTGCGAGCCCTGCTGGGGCTGGGCGCCGCGGCCGCCGATGGCGCGGCCACGGTGCTGGCCGCGGCGGCGCCCATGTCTTCCAGGTTGGCTCCCGCGGATCCGACGACGCAGGCCCCGTCGCGCCGCACCGCAATGCCCTGGACGATTCTGGCTCTCGTGCTGGCGCTCGTGGCGGCCGGTGGCGCCTGGTGGTGGAGCCAGCGCGGCCCGGCGCCCAAGCCCACCGGTACGCCGGCTGTTGCGCAGGGTTCCCCGGCGGCCGCAAGGGCTCCTGCGCCGCCTGCCGCCGAGCCAACCCCCGCATCCCAGCCGGCCCAGTCCAACGCGCCGCCACCCACGCCGCCCGCGCCGGCGCCATTGCCTGCCGCGCGCACGCCAGCGGAATCCTTGCGGGCCTTGGCACTCGGCGCTGCCGCCGACGTGCGCGTCACGGCGCGCCCCAACAAGCCCGAGGTCGCGATCGGCAAGGATCGGCTGGGCTTTTCCGTGACCAGCAACCGGGCGGGCTATGTCTATGTTTTCCTGCTGGACACCCAGGGCGAGCTCTACATGCTGTTTCCCAACGCGCTCGACAAGCGCAACCAGATCGCGCCCAACCAGACGATCGAGCTGCCGCGTGCCTCATGGCCCATGGAGTCCGGGGGGCCCGCCGGCACGGATCGGTTCGCCGTGCTGGTCAGCGCCCTGGAGCGCGACTTCACCCAGTCCGGGGTGCTTGCGCGCGGGGTGTTCGCGCAGTTTCCGGCCCCGGTGCTGGCTTCGCTGGAACGCACCCGCGGCAGCGGGCCGACGCCCCTGCTGGGCCAGCCCATGTGCCCCGGTGGGGCATCTCGCTGCGACGATGTCTATGGCGTCGCGCACTTCGAGATCGCCGAGAAATGAGCCCCATGAGTTCGCCGCCGATGAGCCCATGGGCTACGAGCGCCTGTTTGAACCCGCCGAGGCCCGTGCGTCTTGAGGGTGCAGGGACAGCCATGGTTTGGGCTGCCCGCGCTTCATGCCCTTGGACCCGTCTTCAAACGGGCCCGGTGCTCCATCGTTCACCGATCTTGCAAGGAGTTGATCATGAACTTCACCCATGAATGCCGAGCGCATCCTCCCCGGTCCCTGATGCGGTCCTTGCCGGCGTTGGCCGTGTTGCTGGCCGGCACGGCCTGCGCGCCCCTGTCGCAGCTGATGGCTCCGACGCCGGCACCCATGGCAGCGCCGCCAGCCGTCACGCCCGCGCCCGTGCCCGCGCCCGTGCCCGAGCCGGCACCCGCTGTCGTGCCGCCACCGGCACTCGAAGGCGGCAGCGTGGCGGGACGGGCACGCAGTTTCTCCACCCGCCTGGCCACCTACACGGCCGCCAGCTTCGATGCCTTGCCGGGCTGGGGGCGCGACGACTTCATTGCCGGCTGGCCGGCGTTTCTGGGCAGCTGCCAATCGCTGGCGCGCCGCAAGACCGAGTGGAAGGAACTGTGCGCGCGTGCGCGGCAGGTCGATGGCAAGAGCGAAGCGGCCATCCGTGGCTTCTACGAGCATGAATTCAGCGTCTACCAGATCCGGGATGACGATCGCCGTACCGAAGGCGTGGTCACGGGCTACTTCGAGCCCGAGGTGCCGGGCAGCCGGCGCTATGCGCCGCCGTTCGTGTACCCGGTCTACGCCACCCCGACCGACATGGTGATGCTGGATACGCGGACCCTTCCCAAGGGCAGCAAAGGCACCGTGGCCGCGCGGGTGGAGGGCAGGGAGGTCGAGATCCAGAAGGGGCTGTCCACGCGCGACATGAATGCGCGCAACCTCTACGCGCTGGATCTTTCCGATGTCGAGGCCAGCACGATCGATCGACGGGCGCGCCTGCGCATCGACGGGCGCCGACTGGTGCCGTACTACACGCGGCAGGAGATCGAGGCGCGTGGCGCGCCCAACGCGGCGGTGCTGGCCTTCGTGCGCGACGCCAATGCGCTGTACGAACTGCAGGTCCAGGGCTCGGGCCGCATCCGCCTGCCGGATGGCGAGATGATTCGCATCGCCTACGCCGAACAGAACGGCCACCCCTTCCGCCCGATGCTGGCGCATGCGTCCAATGGCAAGTCCAAGGGTGTCCGCGTGCGGGGCGCGTTCGTCGAACTTCAGCTGGATGAAGACGATGATCCGCAGGACGTGACGCAAGGCGTTCTCACGCGTGGTTTCGCACTGGTGCACCCCGCGCGCAGCGGTCCGATGGCCGTGCCGGGGCACAAGCTGCCGGCGGGCGTGGTCGCGGGGACGGGCAACACCGATCCCAGCTACGTGTTTTTCAAGGAAGAGCCCGCGAGCGTGACCGGGGTGGTGGGCGCGCTCGGCGTGCCCCTGACCGCCGGACGCTCGATCGCGGTCGACCCGCGCAGCACCCCGCTGGGTTACCCGGTCTTCGTGTCGACGCGCGACCCGGCCAGCGGCGCGCCCATTCAGCGCCTGACCCTGGCGCAGGATACCGGCGGCGCCATTCGTGGCGCGGTCCGGGCGGACTATTTCTTCGGCTTTGGCTCCGATGCGGCCGATTCGGCCCGCCGCATGAAGCAGCGCGGACAGATGTGGGTGCTGCTGCCGCGCGGCATGACGGTGGCGGCCGTCGCACCCGGCAGCGGACCGCGCACGCGCGGCGCCAGCGTCGACCTGGCCAACTGTCTGGTTGCCGATGACGACACCTGTGTCGAAGGCGGCGGCGATTCGGCTCCATGACGGCGATCGGCAGTCGATCGTCGTGATGTCCGCCTCGACGGGCCAACAAGCATGCTGGACACCCTGTCCACCGACGACAGCGCGGTACTGGCGCGTCTGTGGTGCCGGCGCCAGCGGCTGACACCCGACGACATGGCGCTCGGCTACCGTCTGGTGCAGCGCGCCCTGGCCGGCTGCACGCCGCCCGAGCTGAGCGCCCTCGGCGAATCCCGGCAGGAGCTGGTGGCCCAATTCATCTACCTGAAGGTGTTGCGCCTGGGGCCGACGGGCAGCGCGGACGGCGGCGAGCCCGAAGCCAGGTCGGCCCGCGGCGGGCACAGCGCGCCGTCCAGCGCGTTTGCCCTGTGCGCCTACTTTCGGCGCTACCTCATCGATTGCACGCGCGCCGTCGCGCATCGGCGCAGGGTACCCCTGGGGGAGAGCGATGCGCTGGACGATGCCCTGCTGGCTGCGCAGGTCGAGGCCAGCGGCGCGGAGGACGGGTTGGCCGCATTGGCCGAGCATGGCCTGACCGAGGCTGCCGTGGCCTTGGCGGCGCGTCGCTTCATCCGCGAGCTGCCCGCGGCGGAGCGGTTGTTGTTGAGCGAGGGGTTCGGACAGGAGCGGCCCGGTGGGCTGGCCGGGGTGGCCACCCGCCATGCCATTGCCTCGTACCACTATCGTGCCGGCCGGCTCGGCCTGGTGCATCGCCGCGCGGCCTTGCCGGCCGACTATGGCCGCACGCGGCTGGGCGCGTGGATCGAACAGACCTTGAAGATACCGATCGTGTCCGAAAATCGATCCGCGATCGGTCAGGTGTTTCAAATTCTCGCCGCCGAGGCGTCTTGGGTTTAGGGAGTAGCACCCATGACCTACGTGACGCTTTGGCCGCCCCTCGATGAAATCCGTCGTGTGCTCCAGGTCGTGCCCGATCGCCCTGATGACACGGAGGCGGGTGCACGATCGGCTGGCGCAGCGCCAGACCCCGGGACGGTGTGCGCACCTGTCGACGGGGACTTGCCCGACACGCTGCGGCTGCTGGTGGAGCGCCGTGCCGCCGCGGCCGCCCTGCCAACGGCAGAGCGCTGGACCTCGGGTGACATCGTGGCCGTACCCGCCGGCAAGGGCGTGACGGTGGGGGTGTTGCTGGATGAACCGGATGGCAGCGCCACGGCGCCCCAAGGCACGGTATGGCGAGGGTGGCTGACTTGCGCCGAAGTGGACTGGGCAGGAGCCCACGATCTTGTTCTGGAGCCGCAGGATGAGCCTTTCGATCCGGCCGTCGGCGTCGTGCAGGCCTGGCATCCGGTCTGGGTGCAGGAAGTGTCGGCGCCACGGCTGGGGCGGCTGACGGCAGCTCGGCTGGCGGCGGTGCGTGCGGTGCACGCCGAGTTCCTCGGCGGTGCTTCAGACCCCGGTGCGGTAGCGGACGCGCAACCGGGCTGGATCGGTCTGCGCACGGTCGGTGGTTTCACGGTTTTGACCGGAACGTCCTTGAGCGAGGGCGATCCTCGCATCGAATACCGTGCCGCGTATCGTGCGGTCGGTGAGCGCCTGACCGTCGCCAGGCCGGCCCGGAAGGCCGCGCCGACGATGGCGGTGGAGCCACCTGGACATCGAATCAGGCGCTGGCTGAAGAGCGCTCTGGCCGGTGGCGCGCCGAGCCGCATCGCGCTGGCCGGCGCCTGCGCCGTCGTCCTGGGGCTGACGGTGCAGGGCCTGTACGACACACCGCCGGTTTCCCGGGCCGGGGGGGACGATGACGTGCGTTTTCGGTCCATCCCGGCGCCCCAGGCGCGCGCCGAGCTGAGCGTGCGCTGGCGCGATGCGGCCGACGCCGGCGACATCGCGGTTCTGCTGCACAGCTTCGGTGGCGAGATCGTCGGCGGGCCCAATGCCGCGGGCCGCTGGCAGGTTCGTGTGCCGGATGCGGCCGTTGCCCAGCGTGCCATGCTGGCTTCGCCCCTGGTGGCCGAGGTGGTCAGCCCATGACGATGGGTCTGCCCAAGCGCACTCGGGCCGGCGTGCCCTGGCCATGCGGCGATGGGGTGCGCTGGCTGCTCTTGCTGGTGTGCCTGTGGCTGTGCCTGGGCGCACAGGCTCAGCCGGCGCGGCGGGCCCTGCTGGTCGGCGTGTCGGAACTGCCTGGCCAGCCGGAATCAAGCTGGTTGCGGGCGCCTCGGCATGACGTGCAGCTGATGCGCCAGACCCTGGCGGCGCAGGGCTGGCCGGCCCAGGGTGTCCAGGTTCTGGCCGACGGCGTTGCCGGCGCCGAATGGCCCCGGCTGGAGGCGATCCGTGCGGCGCTGGCCCAGCTGGTGGCGCAGGCGCAGCCTGGGGAGTTGGTCCTGCTTTATTTCTCGGGCCATGGCGTGCGCCTGCATGGCGCGGCCAAGAGCTACGACGAACCCGATGGCCTGACGGAGGTGTTCATGGCGCGCGATGGTGCGCTGCGGGACGCGGAGATGGGTGGGTGGATCCAGGCCATTTTGGCCAAGGGCGCGTTTGTGTGGGCGGTATTCGACACGTGCTCGGCGACCTCCATGACGCGCGGCGGTCCCGCGCAGCCGCCAAGACCGGTTTTTCCAGAAGCCGATGACGACGTGCGCTTTCGCGGCCTGAGCTGGTCCGACATGGATGCGGCGTTTCGCCGCTTGTTGCAGGCCAGCCTGAGCCAACCCACCGCCATTCCATCGGAGGCCAGCATGGTGCCGCCGGCACGGTACGTCGCGCTGTTTGCCGCCGAAAGCCATCAGCTGACGCCCGAATTGCGTTTGCCGCGCGGGCGGCCCGATGCGGCGCCGCATGGGTTGCTGACCTGGGCGATCACCGAGGCGCTGGCGCACAGGCCCGCGACGTGGCGCGATCTGTTCATCGACGTGCTGGGGCTGTATGGGCCGATCACGGACGAACTGGCCCAGCGCTATCCCGATCGGGAGCTGCCATCGCCCGTGATGGAGGGGGCGTTGGATGCGCGGCTGTTCGATGATCAAGGCGTTGTCGCGTCCACGTTGCCGGTATGGCCCGCTCGGCGCGATGGCGACATGCTGCGCGTGGCGGCGGGGCGCCTGGATGGACTGGCTCCCGGCCAGAGGCTGCATGTGACCGCGCGGCTGCCGAGCGGCCAGAGGCGGGAGTTCGAAGCCCGGGCCGGCTCGGTCGCTCTGGGGGAGGCCCAGGTCGCCTTGAGCGACGCCATGGGCAGCGTGCCCGCGGCATCGGGGTGGCAAGCCTGTGCATTCGAGGCGCCGGTCGAGCTGGCCTTGCGTGTCCGCGCCGAAGCCGGGCGCGCTCAGCGCGCCTTGCGTGGCCTGAGTTTGACCTACCCGGCTTCGATTCGCATGATTGCCGCCGGTGAAGCCGATTGGCAGGTCTCGGCGCGGGATTCGGGCTTTTGGGTCGAGTCGCCCAAGGCTGGGGTCGGCCGTGCCGTGGCAGACGCAGCGGCTTTACGCCGCTTTCTGGCCGACCAAGCCAGCTTTCGATGGTTGCAGAGCGTGGCCGACCTTGCGCAATGGGAGAAGCCCAGGCCGCTGGCGGGCTTTCGCGCCAGCCTGATCTCCGGACCCGGCGCCGACGGTGCCTGGAAGCAGGAACCGCTCAGTCCACGGCCTGCCGAGCCTTCGGGCCAATCCTCGATCGAAATCGAGAACGGCAGCGGCGCCTCGGTCGATTTGCTGGTCGTCGGCGTCACGGCCGGGCGGCGGCTGATCCCGATTTTTCCGGCCACCCTGGGCGAGACCAACCGCTTCGAGCGCGGTGACGCACAGGCTCCGGCACGCAAGCGCTTCGCGCTGCCGCCCCCACTGCTCGCCCCGGGTGGCGCCCTGCTGGTGATCGCCACGCCGGTGCGGCCGCGCAGCCCGGTGCGGCTGTACGGCTTTTCGCCCGCGTCCGACGACGTGCTGCCCGACGTCAGGTTGCGCAGCGCCGCGCTCGCGACCGGCGATATGGCCTATGTCGTCATGGCGCGCTGGTAGGGCGTGCCCTGGTTCATCATTCGTTCACTGGAGGATTTCACACCATGCCCACGAGTGCAACGTTCATGGAAGGCGACGGCGTCCTCGGCATCGAGCAGTTGGTGGCCATGCTCAAGCTGTCGGCCAGCAGAACCGAATTCGACCTGATGATGGCCGTCGAAGTGGATGGCAGTCCGGTGGCCAGCGACTTGCCACGCAAGTTTTCGGACGGCAAACCCCGCATGGAGGTCGACGGTTATCTGTGGGGCGTGGCGCAACGCAGCGGTGGGGGCGGAGCGGGCCGCGCGCCCTATACGCTCTATGTGCTGCGTCGCTCGGACGTTGCCACTGCGTCGCTGATGAGTGCCCTGATCAGGCGCTCCGACAAGGTCCACGTCATCCTGGGGGTCTACAAGGCGGGCGGTGGCAGCGATGTCGAGCCCATGCTGGAGATCGACATCGACAAGGCCCGCCTGGTCACGCATTGCATGCTGACCAGCACGGGGCTGGGCGGGCCGTCGGAGGTGCTGGGTTTTTCCGGTCGCAAGTTCGAAGTCCGCAGCGCGCCGCAACAGTCGAGCGGCATACGTGGCGGGCTGCGCACCTGCAGTTTCGAGGCCATCGAATTATGAATGCGCCACCTTCCATCGCCGCCGACCTGGTGCAGCAGGGACGCCCGGCCGACGCTCTCGCGGCCTTGACGCAGGACATTCGTGCGCGACCGGGCGACAGCCGTCTGCGCGTGTTCATGGCGCAGTTGCTGTGCGTGCTGGGCCAGTGGCAACGTGCCCTCACCCAACTGGACGTCGCGGCCGAGCAGGATGCCCTGGCGGTGCCGATGAAGCAGGTGTATGGCGATGCCATCCGTTGCGAGGCCTTGCGCGCCGAGGTGTTCGCCGGTCGGCGCACGCCGCTGGTGCTTGGCGAGCCGCCCGCTTGGCTCGCGCTGCTGGCGGAGTCCCTGCGCGTCGGCAGCAGCGGCGACTGGACTGGCGCCGATGTCTTGCGCCAGCGTGCCTTCGAGGCGGCACCCGCGCTTTCGGGAAACCTGCAGGACGGCCAGGCATCCCATGCATTCACCTGGCTGGCGGACGCCGACATGCGCTTGGGGCCGGTTCTGGAGGCGTTTGTCCATGGCCGCTACTACTGGGTGCCTTTTGAGCGGATGGCTCGCGTGCGGATCGATCCGCCGGAGGACTTGCGCGATGCGGTGTGGATGCCGGCGCACCTGGACCTGCGGCCGAGCGGCGAGGTGCTGGCGCTCATCCCCACCCGCTACCCCGGCAGTGAGCGCAGCGCCGACGGCGCGCTGGCCCTGGCCCGCCGCACCGAGTGGATGGAGCCTGCGCCGGGGGTGTGGCATGGCCTGGGCCAGCGGGTGTTCGCCACCGACGCGGGGGATCATGCATTGATGGATGTGCGCGACATCGCATGGAACGAGCCCGGCGCGGCGCAGGAGCCCGCGTGATGAACGACGCCCTGGCCCAGGAGCGCCTGCAGCCCTCGCTGTTCGACCGCTTGATCGACGAAGAACCCGATCATTCGATCGAAAGCGACGACAAGCGAACGTTGACCCGTGCCGCCCTGCGCCAGGCGGTGCTGCGCGACCTGGGCTGGCTGCTCAATGCCACCGGCCACGGCCTGGCCTTCGACGACCCGCGCCATCCCCACGCCGCGCGCTCGGTCCTCAACTACGGATTGCCTATGCTGTCTGGCCAGTTCACGTCCTCGATCCAGCGTGTCAGCATGGAACAAGCGCTCAAGCAAGCCATCGTGCAGTTTGAGCCGCGCATCCTGTCCCAAACGCTGGAGGTGGAACTCGTCATGGAAGGCCCGGCCCTCGAATCACACAACTGCGTCGGTCTCCAGATTCGCGGCACCTTGTGGGCGCAACCGGTGCCGCTGGAGTTCCTGATGCGCAGCCGGATCGATCTGGGCGAAGGGCGCATCGAGCTCGAGAGCGGATCGGGCGGGCGCGGCTGAGCGCGCACCGCAGGGCCTTGGCATGGACCCGCGCCTGCTGGATCTCTACGAACACGAACTGCGCTATTTTCGTGAGAGCAGTGGCGAGTTCGCGCGCGCCTACCCCAAGATCGCCCGCCGCCTGGGCCTGGACGGCCCGGAGGTGGCCGATCCCTACGTCGAACGCCTGATCGAAGCCAGCGCCTTCCTGTCGGCGCGGGTGATGCTCAAGCTCAACGCCGAGTACCCCCGGTTTGCCGCCCAGCTGCTGGACATCGTCTATCCGCACTTCATGGCGCCGACCCCGGCCATGCTGGTCGCCGAATGCGCCCCAAAACGGGACGACACCGCCCTGGCCAGCGGTCCCGTCCTGCCCCGTGGCAGTGCCTTGCGGCTGCGCCGCGCGCTGGGGCAGAACACGCACTGCGAGTTCCGCACGGCGCAGGACGTGCGCATCTGGCCGATCGAGCTGACGCAGGCGCGCTGCTTCAGCCATGCCCCCGACCTGCCGTTGGCGCGCCATCCCGGCGCGCGCGCGGTGCGAGGGGGTCTGCGCCTGACGCTGCGCACGCAGGGCGGGCTGCCATTCAACCAGATGGCGCTCGACGAACTGGTGCTGTTCCTCGGGGGGGCTGGCGATGACGTGGCCTGGCCGCTGCTGGAATGCGCGCTGGCCGATCCGGTCGGGGTGCTGATTTGCGCGCCGCCGGCGGAGGGAGCGGTTGGCGCTGCGGTTCAACTCCTGGGCGTGCAGGGGGCGGACGCGATGGGTCCGGTCGGTTTTGCCGCCGATGAAGCCATGCTGCCGCCAACGGCAACGGGCTTTTCCGGCCATCGGCTGGTGCAGGAGTATTTTGCGTTCGCGCCGCGTTTTCAGTTCGTCCGCGTCACCGGCCTGGGCCAGGCCGTGGCCCGTGCGCCGGGCGACGTGCTGGAGTTGGTGCTGCTGTTCTCGCGTGCGCGCCCGGAGCTGGAAAGCCTGGTCACCTCCGAGCATGTTCGCCTGCATTGCGTGCCGGCGGTCAATCTGTTTCCCAAGCGGCTCGACCGTGTCGTGGTGACGGAGCAGGTGACCGAATTTCACTTGCTTGCAGACCGCACCCGTCCGCAGGACTTCGAGGTGCACAGCGTGACCGAGGTGATCGGGCACGGGGCCGCTCGCGCGCAGGCTGGTTCCGTGAACGACGAGCCTGGCGGGCACACCCAGGTTTTCCTGCCGTTCTATGCGGCATTTCATGGCAGCCGCCAGCAGCACCCGGCCTACTACGCCACCAGCCGCGAGCCGCGCCTGCCTTCCGTGCGCCAGCGCAGCCAGGGGCACCGAAGCAGCCACATCGGCTCCGAGCTGTACCTGCAATTGGTGGATGCCGATCAGGCGCCGTATGCCGGCACGCTGCGCCAGCTTTCGGTGCAGGCCTTGTGCACCAACCGCGATCTCCCGCTGATGGTGACGGCGGGCAGCGACACGCTGGAATGCGTGGATGCCTTCGGCTTGAGCGAGGTGCGCATCCTGAGCGGGCCATCGCGCCCCTTCTCCCCCGTGGTGAGCGACGGTCTGGGCTGGCGGGTGGTGGACCATCTGGCGCTGAATTACCTCTCGCTGGCCGACAGCAACGCCCAGGAGGGCGCGGCGGCGCTGCGCGAAATGCTGCAGCTGTACGCGGGGCAGGCCGACGAGTCGCGCCGGGGGCAGGTGCAGGGGCTGCTGTCGGTGGTGGCGCGCCCGGTGACGCGGCGTTTGCCCGTGGCGGGCCCCATCGCGTTCGGACGTGGACTGGAGGTCACGCTCACCGTGGACCCGAGGGCGTTTCACGGCCACAGCGTCTTTTTGTTCGGCGCGGTCCTGGCCCAGTACCTGGCGCGCCACGTGGAGGTGAATCACTTCGTCGAGACGGTGCTGGTTGGTACCGGTGGCAACGAGATCATGCGTTGGAGGCCGCAATGCGGAACCCGGCCGATCCTGTAGCCCAAGCACCCGAGCGGCGGGACGCCGATGTTGAAGGCGCGCGGAGCCGTGTGGCGGCGCAGGTGCAGGCCTGGAGTGCCGAGCCATGGCCGTTGGACTACTTTGCCGCGCTGCGCCGGCTGGAGGCCCTGGCGGCGCCGGCGCCGCGCTGGGGCGAGGCGCCGCGGCCCACTGCCGAGGCGCTGCGCATCGGCCAGGATCCCTCGCTGTCGTTTGCTCCGGCCAGCGTGTCCGGGTTTGAGCCACCGGCGCGCGGCCTGGCGGTGCCGCGCATGCGCCAGTATTTCTTTGGCTACCTCGGTCCCAACGGCCCCTTGCCGATGCATCTGAGCGACCTGATTCGCGAGCGGGCGCACAACCACGGCGATGAAACCTGGCTGGCGTTCCTGGATTCGTTCGCGCACCGCTTTTCTCTGCACTTCTACCGTGCCTGGGCCCAGCCGCGCGCCGCTGTGGCGCTGGACCGTCCGGGCCGCGATGCGTGGCGGCGCTGGGTGGGCTCGTTCGTTGGCATCGGCGGCGCCGCGCGCCAGCGGCGCGACGCCATCCCCGACGATGCGCGGCTGCACTTTTCGGGCTGGCTGGCGCGCCGGGTGCATTGCGCCGAATCGGTGGAGCAGGTCGTCGGCTGCTTCTTCGGGGTGGGGGCGCGGCTGGAGCCATGGGTTGGCCAGTGGCTGCCGATCGCGCCGCAGGAGCGCACCCATCTGGGCAGCCTTGGTGCAGGCCCCGTGGCGGCGCGGCGCCTGGGGGGCGGGGCCGTGCTGGGGCGGCAGGTGTGGGATCGCCAGCACCGCGTGCGTCTGCGGCTGGGCCCGCTGGATCTGGCGAGCTACCGCAAGTTCCTGCCTCATGGCGACGCACTGGAGAGCCTGCGTTGCTGGATGCGCCAATTGCTGGGCGATGAATTGCAGTGGGATGCCGAGCTGGTGCTGCGCAAGGACCAGGTGCCGGCCACTCGCCTGGGCCAGTCGCGCGGCAACGCGCCGCGGCTGGGCTGGGTGTCCTGGCTGGGCGATCGGCCACGCCAGCGCGATGCCACCGACGTGCGCATGCGGGCGGAGGGGCATGCCGCCGGCAGCCCTGCGCCGGCGCTTTTGCAAACGGCGTCCCGCCCTTCGTCTTGAACCCAAGAAACCGGATGTCCATCCATGAGTGAAATCAGTCGCACCGCACTGTTCGGCAAGCTGAACCCGCTGGCCTACAAGGCCATCGAGGGCGCCACCGTGTTCTGCAAGATGCGCGGCAACCCCTACGTGGAGCTGGAGCACTGGATGGCGCAGCTGCTGCAGAACCCCGAGAGCGACCTGCAGCGCATCGTGCAGCACTACGGGTTGGACATCTCGGTGCTGGCCAAGGACGTGACGGCGGCGCTCGATCGCCTGCCGCGCGGCGCCACCGCCATCAGCGACTTCTCGCCGCACATCGAGAACGCCATCGAGCGCGCCTGGACCTACGCCACCCTGCAGTTCGGCGAGGCGCAGGTGCGCACCGGCTACATCGTGGTGGGCATGCTCAAGACAGCCAGCCTGCGCAACCCGCTGCTCTCGATCAGCAAGCAGTTCGAGAAGGTCAAGGTCGAGGACCTGGCGGACCACTTTGCCCAGATCTGCGATGCCTCGGCCGAATCGAGGATGCGCGCGCAGGACGGCACCGGCATGGGCAGCGGCGACGTCGGTGACGAGACCGGCGCCATGGCCCCCGCGGCGATGGGCAAGGGCGAGGCGCTGAAGAAGTTCGCGGTCGACCTGACCGAGAAGGCCAGAAAGGGCGAGATCGACCCGGTGACCGGCCGCGACGACGAGATTCGGCAGATCGTCGACATCCTGATGCGCCGACGCCAGAACAACCCGCTGCTGACGGGCGAGGCCGGCGTGGGCAAGACGGCGGTGGTCGAAGGCTTTGCCCTGCGCCTGGCGCGCGGCGACGTGCCGCCGCAGCTCAAGGACGTGAAGCTGCTGTCGCTGGACATCGGCCTGCTGCAGGCCGGCGCCAGCATGAAAGGCGAGTTCGAGCAGCGCCTGCGCAGCGTGATCGACGAGGTGCAGGCCTCGCCCACGCCCATCATCCTGTTCATCGACGAGGTCCACACCCTGATCGGCGCGGGTGGCGCCGCCGGCACGGGCGACGCGGCCAACCTGCTCAAGCCGGCGCTGGCGCGCGGCAACCTGCGCACGGTGGGCGCCACCACCTGGGCCGAGTACAAGAAGTACATCGAGAAGGACCCGGCGCTCACGCGGCGCTTTCAGGTGGTGCAGATTCTGGAGCCCGACGAGGCGCGCGCCATCGGCATGCTGCGCGGGGTGGCCAGCGTGCTGGAAAAGCACCACCGCGTGCAGCTGCTCGACGAGGCGATCGAGGCGGCGGTCAAGCTCAGCCACCGCTACATCCCGGCGCGCCAGCTGCCCGACAAGGCTGTCAGCCTGCTGGACACGGCCTGCGCGCGCGTGGCGGTGTCCCAGCACGCCACGCCTCCCGCCGTCGAGGACTGCCAGCGCCGCATCGAGGCGCTCACCGTGGAGCAGGAAATCATCGACCGCGAGGCGGCCATCGGCATCGACGTGGTCCAGCGCGCCGGGCAGGTGGGCGCGCTGCGCGCCGAGGCCGAGACCGAGCTGGCGGCGCTGCAGGCGCGCTGGCAGGAAGAAAAGACGCTGGTCGATCGCCTGCTCGAGCTGCGCGCCGCGCTGCGCGCCGGGGCGCAGCCGGTCGATCCGCCGGATGCTATCCAATCAGGAGCTTATGGGGCAGATTCAACGGGGGCTAGCGGCCAAAATGATTCACAGAATCCGGCCACCGACCGCACCGAGATGCTGACCGAGCTGCGAGAGCTGCAGGAGCGCATCCATGCACTGCAGGGCGAGTCGCCGCTGATCCTGCCCAGCGTCGACGCGCAGGCCGTGGCCTCGGTGGTGTCCGACTGGACGGGCATCCCGGTCGGCCGCATGGTCAAGAACGAGGTCGAGGCCATCCTGCAGCTGGCGGGCGCGCTGGGCCAGCGCGTGATCGGCCAGCAGCATGGGCTGGAGATGATCGCGCGGCGCATCCAGACCAGTCGCGCCCGGCTGGACAACCCCGGCAAGCCGATCGGCGTGTTCATGCTGTGCGGCACCTCGGGCGTGGGCAAGACCGAGACCGCGCTGGCGCTGGCCGAGGCGCTGTACGGCGGCGAGCAGAACGTCATCACCATCAACATGAGCGAGTTCCAGGAGGCGCACACCGTCTCCACGCTCAAGGGCGCGCCGCCGGGCTACGTGGGCTATGGCGAGGGCGGTATCCTGACCGAGGCGGTGCGCCGCCGACCCTACAGCGTGGTGCTGCTCGACGAGGTGGAGAAGGCCCATCCCGACGTGCACGAGATCTTCTTCCAGGTGTTCGACAAGGGCCGCATGGAAGACGGCGAGGGCCGCATGATCGACTTTCGCAACACCATCATCCTGCTGACCACCAACGTGGGCAGCGAGCTGGTGATGAGCATGTGCAAGGACCCGGAGCTGATGCCCACGCCCGAGGCGCTGGCCGAGGCGCTGAAGGGCCCGCTGATGAAGGTGTTTCCCCCCGCGCTGCTGGGCCGCATGGTCACCATCCCCTACTACCCGCTGTCGCCCGAGATGATGAAGCAGATCGTGCAGCTGCAACTGGGCCGAATCGCCAAGCGCGTGCAGGCCAACCACGGCGTGCCCTTCACCTACACCGACGCGGTGGTCGAGCAGGTCGTTGCCCGCTGCAACGACGCCGAGTCGGGTGGCCGCGTGATCGATGCGATCCTCACGAACACCGTTCTGCCCACCATTTCGGTGGAATACCTGAAGCGCCTGGCCGGCGGCGGCGCGATCGCCCGGGTGGCTTTGGACGTGCAGGGCAGCGACTTCAGCTATGCCTTCGATTGATGCGTTGTGGATGACAAGCCATGGCCGATGAATTGTTTCAGATCAAGGGTGACGCGCCCGCCGTGCCCGATCTCAAGTTCTGGAGCGTGCTGGGGCACGAGAGCCTGTCGCGGTCGGCGCACTACGAGCTGACGGTGCTGTCGGAGAACAAGAGCATCGCGGCCAAGGATGTTCTGGGTTACGCCTTCGACGTCGTCGTCAAGTTCCAGGACCGCTCCAAGGGCTGGCACGAGCGCCACTGCCAGGGGCATGCCGTGCGCTTTCTGCGGGTGCGGCAGGTGGGGCGCTACTTCGAGTACCGCATCACCCTGCGCTCGTGGTTCTGGCTGCTGACCAAGCGGCGCAACAGCCGCATCCTGCAGGACAAGCCGGTGCTGGACGTGCTGGATGCCGTGTTCGAGGACAGTCCCATCAAGCGCTTCAAGAAGACCCGCGCCGACCACGTGATCGACCCGCACCAGCCGCACCGCTACTGCGTGCAGTTCGAGGAAAGCGACCACGACTTTCTCTCCCGCCTGCTGGAAGAAGAAGGCATCTACTACTGGTTCGACGCGCACGCCGCACCCGGCACCATGCTGCTGGCCGATGTCAGCAGCGTGGCCCATGACAAGCTGCCGGCCGAGAGCACGCTGGACTGGATTTCGCTCGACCGCGGCGAGGCGCGCTTCAACGAGATCAGCACCTGGATCGCCGGCAAACGCCTGGACACCGGCAAGTGGGCAGCCACCGACAGCAATTTCAAGACCATCCGCAAGGATCTGGGCGTCAAGCTCGACGTGTCGGCCCAGCACGAGCTGCCCGATTTCGAGGCGTTCGAGTTTCCGGGGGACTACTTCACCAGCGACGACGGCGACATGATCAGCCGGCGCCGTGGCGACGAACTGCAGTCCCGGCGCGAGCGGCATTGGGCCGTGACCGGGTGGTCCGACGTGGCCGCAGGGCGCAGCTTCAAGTACCAAGGCGACCCGGATGCCAGCCGCAACGGCGAATACATCATCGCCTCGTGCACCTTCGTGATCGGTCACCCGGGCTACGAAGGTCTGGGAGACGGCCTGGCGGCGCCGGCCGCATCCAGCACCTTCGATGCCTTGCTGGCCGGCGATGGGGTGAGCGATGGCAGCCAGGACGTGCTGCGCGGCATCGTCGAATCGGCCCTGGAGCCCAAGGTGGGCGTGCGCGGCGCGCGATCCTTCGTGCTGGGCCTGGTCACGCCGTCCGTGCCTTTCAGGCCGCCGCGCGTGACGCCGCGCAAACGCATGCCGGGCCCGCAGTCGGCCATCGTGGTGGGCCCCAAAGGTGAAGAGTTGCACGTGGATGAGTTCGGCCGTGTCAAGGTGCACTTCCACTGGGATCGCTACGACGAAAGCAACGAGAAATCCACCTGCTGGGTGCGCGTGTCGCAGCCCTGGGCGGGCAAGGGCTGGGGCGGCTACTTCGCGCCCCGCATCGGCCACGAAGTGATCGTCGATTTTCTCAACGGCGATCCGGACCGCCCCATCATCATGGGCCGCGTCTACAACGACGACCAGCCTATCCCCTACGAGTCGCCCACGCAAAGCGGCTTCAAGACGCGCTCCACGCCCAAGGGCGGCACCAGCAATTTCAACGAGTTTCGGTTCGAGGACAAGAAGGGAAGCGAGCAGGTTTATCTGCACGCCGAGAAAAATTACGACATCGAGGTCGAGAACGATGAAACCCATCACGTGGCTCACGACCGCAGCAAGAAGGTGGACAACAACGAGACCACCAAGATTGGTGTCGACCGCACCGAAACCGTTGGCAACAACGAGAAGATCACGATTGGCGTGAACCGCACCGAATCGGTCGGCGTCAACGAGGACATCACGATCGGTGCCTCGCGCACCGAACAGGTGGGGGCCAGCGAAACGGTGACGGTCGGCGCCAACCGCACCCACACGGTGGCAGCCAGCGACACGCTGTCGGTTGGCAGCGCCCGCACCGAGACGATCGGCGCCGCGCTCACTCAGACGGTGGGCGCAACAGTGACGCAGACCGTGGGCGCCGCCTTGACGCAAACGGTGGGAGGGGCCATCACCGTGACCTCGGGCGGCCCGACGACGTTTACGGCTGCGGGGGGGTTCACCGTCATTGCGCCGGGGGGCACCAAGATCATTGACTTTTCGCTGGGTCAGATTGGTGGCCAGAACACGATTTTGTACGGCTTTCAATTTAACGGCACGGCCATCAACACCGAAGCCAATGGCCTGAAGGTCGAAACCACCGGATTCGGCTCCGCCGTCATCGGTGCCAAACTTGAAAAAGTGGGGGCCAACCTGATTTCCGGCACCCTCAAGGTCGAGCAAATCGCGGCGCTTGAGGCACTCAGCAACGCGACCGGAATCGAGATGGATACCCTCAAGATCTTCCTGTAGGCAGGCTCAGCCATGAAGGTGTTCAAGCCGCTTGCCATCTCGGTCCTGGCCCGTCCGTTCGAGTTCAGGGATCGGACCATGCTGGGCCTGACTGGGTTGGTTTGCGTCGGCATGGGTGCAATACCCGAGGTGTTTCCCGAAACGCAGCTTTGGCCGCTGTGGGCGTCGCGCCCCGAGTCGGCGGCTCCGCTTGACGAATGCATCCCGCGCAGCCGGTCCGAGTACCTGGTTTCCGGCGTTGCATACCCGCCTGGCCCGGCTCAGCGGGCCTGCGCCGTCGAGGTCGAGGTGGGGCGACTGCAAAAGCGCCTGCTGGTGCATGGCGATCGATTCTGGAACGGCGCCACACCCTCTGAACCGCAGCCGTTCGAGTCCATACCCCTGACCTGGTCGCGCGCCTTTGGTGGCCAGGAGGTGACCGAAAACCCCTTGGGCCGCGGTGCTGGGCCGACCAACGAAGCGGGAGTCCGCCTGCACTGGCTGCCCAACGTGGAGGACCCCCGGTGTCCCGTGACTTCACCGCGCGAGCGCGTGCAACCAGCCGGACTGGGCCCCATCGATCCCCTGTGGCCTCAGCGCAAGTGCCATCAGGGCACCTATGACGACGCATGGTTGAAGACTCAGTTTCCGGCCATCGCGGCGGACACCGACTGGCGTTTTTTCAACGTGGCGCCGGACGATCAACAGCAGGATGCCCCTTTTACCGGCACGGAGGCATACGCGTTTCGCCACCTCCATCCGGCGAAAGCGCAGCTGAAGGGGCAACTGCCGGGACTGTGCATGCGGGCGTTCGTCACGCAGCGCGTGGGCCAGCAGGAGAAATTCAAGGAAATCAAGACCCGTCTCAATACCTTGTGGTTCTTTCCCGATGCCGAGCGCGTGATCCTGGCTTTCCAGGGCATGCACGAGATCGCCGAGGACGACGGCGCCGATGTCGTGCATTTGCTGGCGGCCATCGAGCGCCTGGGCCAACCGCGGTCGGCCGAGCACTATCTGCACGTGCGCGACAAGCGGCTGGACAAGAACAACGGCGTCATCGAGGCGCTGCGCGAGGACGATCTGATGCCGGCCGACCTGGTGGTGCCGCTGGTTGACTTTTCTCCGCGCGAGAACCGGGCGCTGGAGCGCGGGCAAAGGCGTGCGGAGCAGGAGCGTGCCCGGGCGCGTGACGAGGTGGCCAGCCATGGGCTGGACCCCGACGCGCATGCCCCGCCCGCCAAGGGGGAGCCGGAACCCCAGGTGCGCAGCCTGGACGATTTGCTGCGCATGCGCGCGGACATCGAGTCGAAAGCAGAAAAAACCAGACAGCAGGCCGAGCGCCAGAAGGCCGAGAGCCTGCGTGAGACCCAGGCGCTGTTTCAGAAGCAGGGGCTGGATTTCGGCCCCATCGAGCGCGAAATGGCAGGCCTGCAGACGCGGGGCCCACCCAAGCCATTCGTCGACGATCTGCTCGGGAGCTTTCGCGACCACATCGCAGCCGGCCAGGGCAGCAAGGCCGGCAAGGCGGGCGTGGTCGAGCTCGAGCAGATGGTCGTCGATGGCCCACTGCAGTCCGGCTGGCGCGAGGGCGAGGCCAAGCAGCTTCTGGCCTACCGCCTGACGGCGCATTACCAGCCCCCGGTGGATCGGCTGGCCGGTGAGGCGGCGCAGGCACTGCGCCGGCGCGTCGCGGCTCATCATGCGGCCGGCGGCGGCTTTGCCCGCTGGGACTTGACCGGCGCCGACCTGTCGGGCCTCGATCTGACGGGCGCCAATTTCGAGGGTGCCCTGATGGAGCGCACCAACCTGAGCGGCACCAACCTGCGCGGCGCCAACCTGCGCGGCGTGGTGCTGGCCCACGCCGACCTGCTGTCGACCCAGCTGCAGCACGCCGCGCTTGCCGGCGCCAACCTGGGTGCGGCGCACATCGTCAAGTCCGACTTCGAGGGGGCCGATCTCAGGGCTGCCATTTTTGCCAAGGCGCAACTGGACGGTGTCAGCTGGCGCGACACCCAACTGGATGACGTGCGCCTGGAAGATGCACGGATGCTGGGCGTGGACTGTGCCGGCGCCCGTGCCGACACCCTGATCACCTTCCACCAGCTCGACCTGCGGGGCTTCAGCTTTGCCCGGGCGCGGCTGCGGCGTGCCGCGTTCATCGAGTGCGATGTCAGCGGCGTCGATTTCAGTGGCTCGGCGTTCGACAAATGCGCTTTTGTCACGCTGAAGGCGCAGGGCGCCGATTTTTCCGACATGCGTATCGAGTCGGGCTGCTTTGCCCAGGAGTGCGATCTGCAGCGCTGCAATTTCAGCGCTGCCCTGCTGCCAGGCCTGAGCTTTCGCGGCGCCCGGCTCGCCGATGCCGATTTTCGGGCCGCTCGCTTGTCCGGTTGCGACTTCAGCGAGTGCGACTTGAGCGGCGCCAGCCTGGCCGGTTGCGATGCGCGCCAGGCGCGCTTCGTTCGAGCACGGCTGGTATCGACCAGCTTCGAGGGGGCGAACCTGATGGATGCGGTTTTTCAGCATGCGCTGCTTGACCGCACCGACTATTGCCAGGCCAATCTGTTTCAAAGCGATTTCGCTCGCGTGCGCGTCGCGCCGGGCGTGCGCTTTGATGGCGCGCTCACGCCACGCATGCGGACCTATCCGCGGTGGCGCGAGCCTGCGCCAAAGGGGCGCGCGCCATGACACGCGACGAGGTCCTGCATGCCGTACAGCAGGCGCAACCGGTGCGTCAGTGCAAGCTGACGGGCATGGACTTTTCCCGGTGCGACCTGTCGGCCACCTTGTTCGAGCGCTGCGACTTTACGCAGGCCAGGCTGCAGGGCGCCGATCTGACCGATGCGCAGTTCATCGGGTGCACCTTCGCGCATGCCGATCTGAGCGGCTGCATTGCCAGTGGCGTGCTGTTTTTTGAATGCCGACTCGAGCGCGTGGCCATGTCCGACACGGCGCTGCGCAACGCGGCCTGGATGAAATGCGAGGTCAAGGGCCTTGCGCTGGTGCGCTGCACGCTGGACTTCGTCAATCTTGCGGACTGCCGACTCGATCAGGTGCTGTTTGACGAGAGCAGGCTGGACAAGCTCACGCTGGCCAGTTGCCGCACGGGCAAGCTGGGTTTTGCGCGCAGCCAGTTGACGCGCACGGTGCTGTTGGAGTGTGACCTGCGGCAGGCCGATTTTCGTGACGCGGCATTCGACACCGTGGTGATGACGAAAAGCGTGCTGGCCGGCCTGTCGTTTGCCGGCCGTACGCTGAACAACGTGCAGTTCATTGGCGCCGACCTGAGCGGTTGCGACTTCAGCCAGGCGCGGCTGAACCATGTCAACTTCCAGCAGGCCCAGGCCCCGGGCATCGTGCTGGCGGGTGCGCAGGCCACCGGGGCGCTGTTCGTCGACGCAAACATCGAGCAGGGGCGCTTCGAGCACGCCCATCTGCGCCAGGCCCTGTTTTGCGGCTCCCGGGCGGCCATGGGTCGTTTCGATGGCGCCGATCTGTACCAGAGCAACTGGACCGGCGCCAAGCTAAAGCAGGCGAGCCTACGTGATTGCGAGCTGACGTACGCGGATTTTTCGCACGCCGACCTGGACGGCGCCGACCTGCGCGGCAGCACCCTGTACCGCACCAAGCTGCACCAGGCATCGGACCGCCAAGCCCAATTCTCGGATCGCGCGCGCGCGCTCGAGTCCGACCCGGAACTGCTGACGGCCGAACGCTGGCAGCCATCGATTGATCCCGCTTGAAGAATGAGGAGCCCCGCTGTGAACGCACATGAAATCAGCTCGCATGAATCGGCTCGGCCGATGCTGGCATCGGGCACCGCGATCGTGATTCGAGTGGACGCCGAGCAGGGCCGCCTTGTCCTGGACGCGGCTGAAGGGCCGCGGCAGGCGGTGCGGGCCGCGAGCTGCCTGGTGCTTCCGGCGACCGGTGACACGGTGGCATGGATGGCCGCGGACGATGGCGGCGCCTTTGTCACCGCCGTCCTGCGGCGCGATGCCGATGTGCCGCTCACGCTGTCCCTGCCGGCCGGGGCCGTGCTTGAAAGTCCGGGCGGCGCGTTGACCTTGCAGGCCGACACCCTGGCACTGCGGGCCCGCACGCTCAGCGTTGAGGGGGAGAGTGCTCACATGAGCGTCGAGCAGGTGCGCGGCGTGGGGCAAACGGCATCCTGGTCCTTTGGGGTCGTCAAGCTGACGGCCGAGCTGCTGGAGTCGTTTGCCGAGCGCGTGCTGCAGTTTTCGCGCTGGAGCCAGCGCATGGTCGATGGGCCTGACCAGGTCCGCAGCCGCCAGATCGACTACCGCGCCGACCACACCCTGCAACTTCAGGCACACACCGTCATTGCCAATGCCGAGAAGCTGCTCAAGGCCGACGGCGATCAGATCCACCTGGGCTGATTCACGGGAGATCCAGCCATGTTTGCCAATTGCCAACTCGGCGGCCTGGACACCGCATTTCCCGATGTCTGCCTGACCCCGTCGCCGCCCGGAGTGCCCGTGCCATTGCCGTACCCGGACATCGCAGCCGGCCCCATGGCGGTGCCCAATGTGCCCACCATCCTGTTTTGCGGCGCGCCCGCGCACAACATGGGGACGACGATTCCGATGACCAATGGCGACAACGTCGGTTTGGCCACCGGCGTGGCGTCCGGAACGGTCATGGGGCCGAGCCGCCACCTGACGGGGGCCTTCACGGTCCTGCTCAAGGGCCTGCCGGCTACGCGCATGACCAGTGTTTCGCTGCAGAACAGCACCAACGCGCCAGGCTGCCGGCTGGTTCCCAGCCAGATCAAAATTCTGATGCTGGCGCCTTGAACCTCGCCTCGAAAGGATGCAGCCGTGCTCCACATTTCCATTGTTTCCCGGCAGGGGGTCAGCGTCGATGCGGCGGGCGCGCAGTTCGGCGAGGATGGCGGCACGATCGGCCGGGCCGACACCAACAAGCTGGTGCTCGACGACCCCGATCGCACCGTGTCGCGGGTGCATGCCCAGATCGTCTGCCGGGCGGGTGCCTACGCCATCATCGATCGTGGCAGCAACCCGTTGCAACTCAACGGCCGTCCCATCGGCGCCGGCAACGAGGCACTCCTGAACGCAGGCGACCGCCTGTTGGTCGGCGGCTTCGAACTGCTGGTTTCGCTGCTGCGGGAACAAGGCACGCCAGCCGCCGTCATGGCCGCGCCGGCTGAACCGGTCACTGCCGTCGAAGACCCTTTTTCCCATTTGCTCGATGGCCTGGTTGAGCCACCTGCCGGGCCGCCGGCCGAACCGCCATCGCGGCCAGCCAACCCCGATCCGACTGCCGGGCTGTTTCCCGACCCCTTGAGCGAGGGCGAGCCATCGCCCGCTGCGGTCGATCCGTTTGCCGATCTGCTGGCTCCACCTGCTGGCGCCTCAGTCGCCCGATCGGCTGCCGCGGCAGCGCCATCGCGCCCGGACGATTTTTCGGACCTGGTGACGCCGCCGTCGGCAGGGGGCGAGTCGATCGATGAGCTGTTCGGCCTGGGGGGCCCGCTGGCCCATGACCCACTGGCCATGACGCCGCTGGACGATCCGCTCAGCCAGCCCAACACCGCCTCGGCCGCCGACCCGCTGGCTGCGCTGGCGCGGCCGGTGGCGCCCCGGAAAACGGCACGGGGCGATCATCTGCCGGTCGATGAGTTTGCCTTTGTCGCCCCGGTGGCTCGGATCCCGGTGCCTGCGCCGCCACCGCCATCGGCGGTCTCGACGCCTGCGGTCATCGGGCCTGACATTGCACCGCCGGATGCTCCGGTCGACCGCTTCCAGGCAACGCTCGGGCCCAGTCGTGCCGAACCGAAAGCCCACCCTGCCGCCGCCATGCCGGCACCAGCGCCCGCGCCAGCCGTGGCAGTCCATGCGCCGCCGCAAGGCGAACAGGCCGCAGGCGACGCGCTGCTGGCCGCCTTGCTGCGGGGCCTGGGCCCCATGCAGAGCACGCCCGAGCTGCTGACACCGGGGTTGATGGAGCGCCTGGGCGAGCTGCTGCGGACCTCGACCGAAGGGACCCTGCAGCTCTTGCACACCCGGCAGGAGTTCAAGCACGAGGTGCGAGCCCAGGTCACCGTCATCGCCGCGCAGGCCAACAACCCGCTCAAGTTCTCGCCCACCGTCGAGGTGGCCCTGGCGCATCTGCTGGGGCCGGGAATGCGCGGCTTCATGCCGGCCGAGGCGGCGATGCGCGACGCCTACCAGGATCTGCGGGCGCATGAATTTGGCGTCATGGTGGGCATGCGCGCCGCACTGGAGCACGTGATCAAGCAGTTCGCGCCCGAAGCCCTGGAGCAGAACATCACGGCCAAGTCCCGCTTGGATGCCATCTTCACGGCCAACCGCAAGGCCAGGCTATGGGACCAGTTCGTCAGGCTCTACGACGACATCGCCCGCGAGGCCGAGGACGACTTTCATGCGCTGTTCGGCAAGGCCTTTTTAAAGGCCTATGAAGAGCAACTCGATCGTTTGAAGGGTGGCGGCCCCAAATAGGAGTCGAGCCGTGGCGTCGATCATTCTTGCAAGGGCACGGGCGTGAATTTCGAAATCGTTACCCTCTCCAAACCCGGTGGGCGCGAGTACAACGAGGACGTGTACGGCCACTGGAGCAACGGCCGCTTCATGGCGTGCCTGGTGGCCGATGGGGCTGGCGGGCATGGAGGCGGCGACGTGGCGGCCAGTACGGCGCGCAGCAGCATCCTGGGCGGGTACGCGCGCGTTCCGTCGCTGGACGGGACATTCCTGAAGCAATTGCTGGAGCAGGCCAACCTGGATGTGGTCGCCCGGCAGGCTGAAGGAGGCAAGTTGGCGGCGATGCGGACGACGGCGGTGCTCGCGGTGCTGGACACCCATGAGCAGGCCCTGATGTGGGCTCATTCGGGCGACAGCCGGGCCTACCTGTTTCGCGATGGCGCCATCGTCGCTCGCACCGTGGATCACAGCCTGGTGCAGCAGATGGTGGCGGGTGGCATGTTGGACGAGGAGGGCGCGCGCCTGCACCCGCAGCGCAACATGCTGCTGTCGGCGCTGGGCTCCGTCAGCGACCCGCTGGAGGTCGATGTATCCGGCCGCATGCGCCTGCAGACGGGGGACGTACTGCTGCTTTGCTCCGATGGCGTGTGGGAGGTGCTGGGTGACCAGCTTTTGCTCGAGTCATTGCACGCGGCCAGTGGTCCTCGGCAGTGGGCTGAGCTGCTCGATGCCCAGGTGCATGGCAGGGGCAAGGTCAATCATGACAACTACACGGCCCTGATCCTGTGGGCGAATGACAGCGATAACCAGACAACGCGCCTGTTGAACGCTTAGCCACAGCCTGCGGTAATTCACAGATTGCTGCTTGCAAAAAAACCGGCGCAACACAAGGTGCCGCCGGGGTAGTGAACGACTCGATGAAGGAGTAGCTTCCCGACTCGGGAATTTTCAGCCCTGAGCCACTATGCCCTCAACTGTACGCGGCGGCGGTGGATTTGCACGTTTTCAGTGCGTTGCGCAGCAGCAGGGGTATGTCTTCGCGATTCGGAAGCGCGGTGTAGTAGTCGACACCCTCCAACTTGCAGCAATTCCATATCTGAACGTTCAGAAAATCCAGTGCGTAGTAGGTTTTTGATATCGTGCTTCGTTGCCCTTCCTGGCGATATGGGTCGAAGATTCCATCCAGCAGCACGGAAGCACCGCGTTTTTTGCACTGTGTTTGAAAGTGGACGATGTGTCGAAGCGTCGCGGGGCCGGCGTAACCGTCCACTTTGATGACCTCGGATTCACCGGGAGGAGGCTCGAAGTTGTCATTGAATCCAAGCATCTCGTAGTAGAAGATCTTGAACAGCGCCTGCACCAGCATGACATCATCATGGATGTTGTTGCCAATTCGTCCGACGGGCCAGTCGATGTTGTAGAAGTTGACAACGCCTTCACTTTGGCTGCGGGCAGTGGTTGTGAATGCCATTTCTGCGGCTCCTCGGTTGGTGTGCCTGCAGGAGCGCGTTCAGCGCGTTTCGGTCGAAGCCACGTCCCAGCCAAACTTCGAATCCGCGCCGGTGCTGCCTTTCTCGGTTTGCGGCTTGTAGGTGAACTCGATGTCCTTGAAGCTCAGCTTGGCCACCTCCACCACGTCGCCGCCGGCGGTGCCGCCCGGGTGCACGGAGGTGACGAAGGCCTCCTTGAGGGTGACCTTCAGGTACTCCTGCTGCCCCTCGCCGGATTTGCGGCAGGTCAAGACCAGGCTGTCAAAGTGCTTGCCGGACACGCAGCTCTTGGCCAGGTTGGGTGATGCCTTGTCGTAGTTGTGCGTGAAGATGAACTCGCCGGCCACGGCCTTGCCCTTGCCCGAGCCGCTGCCGACGGCTGCGGAGGACGCGTTGGAAACGCTCCAACTCCAGGACTGAACCTCGATCTCGCCCTTGTGATCCTTGTGCTTTGACTCGCCTTCGACGCCGGCCAGCTTGATGTGGAAATCGGATGACATCTGCTTTCTCCTTCAGGGGCCCGTTATCTGGGCGGTTGAGTTGAGGGGTTGTGTGCGCGGGGCGAACCCGCAAGGCCGGGTCCGCCTGCATGCATGACGTTTGGGACCCCTGGGCTTCAAATCGGCCAAACGGCCTAGGCGGCACCTTTGGTGGAGGGCAGCTTGGAAACCAGGCGCAGCGAAACCGTCAGGCCTTCGAGCTGGTAGTGCGGCCGCAGGAAGAACTTGGAGGTGTAGTAGCCAGGGTTGCCCTCGACTTCCTCAACCACCACTTCGGCGGCGGCGAGCGGTTTTTGCGATTTGGTGATCTCCGACGAGTTGGCCGGGTCACCATCGACGTAATTCATGATCCACTTGTTCAGCCAGCGCTCCATGTCTTCGCGTTCCTTGAAGCTGCCGATCTTGTCGCGCACGATGCACTTGAGGTAGTGCGCGAAGCGGTTGCAGGCAAACAGGTAGGGCAGGCGCGCGGCCAGGTTGGCGTTGGCGGTGGCGTCGGGGTCGTCGTACTCGAAGGGCTTGTTGAGTGACTGCGCGCCGATGAAGGCGGCGAAGTCGCTGTTCTTGCGGTGGATGAGCGAGAGCAGGCCGGCCTTGGACAGCTCGGCCTCGCGCCGGTCGCTGATGGCGATCTCGGTGGGGCACTTCTGGTCGACGCCGCCATCGTCGCTGGGGAAGGTGTGCAGCGGCAGGTTCTCCACCGCGCCGCCCGACTCGATGCCGCGGATGCGCGAGCCCCAGCCGTACAGCTTGTACGAGCGGTTGATGTTGGTGGCCATGGCGTAGGCGGCGTTGGCCCAGGCGTACTTGGAGTGGTCGGCGCCAGCGGTGTCTTCCTCGAAGTCGAACTCCTCCACCGGGTTGGTGTGGGCGCCGTAGGGTGCGCGCGCCAGAAAGCGCGGCATGCACAGGCCCAGGTACTTGGAGTCGTCGGACTCGCGCAGGCTGCGCCAGGCGGCGTATTCGGGCGTGAGGAAGATCTTGGTCAGGTCGCGCGGGTTGGCCAGTTCCTGCCAGCTTTGCATCTGCATCAGGCTGGGGCTGGCGCCGGTGATGAAGGGTGCGTGCGCCGACGCACCGATCTTGGCCATTTCGCCCAGCAGCTCGACATCGGGTGGGGTCTGGTCGAAGTAGTAGTCGCACACGATGGCGCCGAAAGGCTCGCCGCCGAACTGGCCGTACTCCTGTTCGTAGATCTTCTTGAACACCGGGCTCTGGTCCCAGGCCGTGCCCTTGAACTTCTTCAGGTTTTTGGCCAACTCCTTCTTGGAGATGTCCATCACACGGATCTTCAGGTTCTCGTCGGTCTCGGTGTTGTTGACCATGTAGGCCAGGCCGCGCCAGGCGCTTTCGAGCTGCTGGTAATCCGGGTGGTGGATGATCTTGTTGACCTGCTCGGTCAGCTTGGCGTCGATGGCGGCGATCATGGCCTGGATCGAGCGCGTGACGTCCTTGCCGATGAGCTGGGTCTGGCTCAGCGCCTGCTGGGCCAGGGTCTGAACGGCCTGCTCGACGGCGCTCTTGGCTTCGTCGCTGCGCGGCTTGAACTCTTTTTGCAGCAGCGAGGCAAAGTCGCCGCCGGCGTATTCGACGTCCTTGAGGGCGCTTTGCTGGGTTGCTTCGGCCATGGTGGGGTTCTCCTCGGGTCAGTGCGGGGTCTCAGGCAGCGCCGCCGTCTTCGGCTTGCTTGGCGGTCGCCGCCAGGGACTGCAGCAGGGCCGGGTCGTCCAGCACCCTGGCCAGCAGCTCCTCGGCGCCGGTCTTGCCGTCCATGTAGGTGACCAGGTTGGACAGCTGGTTGCGCGCTTCCAGCAGCTTGTTCAGGGCGTCGACCTTGCGCGCGACGGCCGCGGGCGAGAAGTCCTCCATGCTCTCGAAGGTGAGTTCCACCTTCAGATCGCCCTCCCCGGTGAGGGTGTTCTCGACCGAAAACGCCGTGCGCGGCTTCATGGCCTTCATGCGGGCGTCGAAGTTGTCGATGTCGAATTCGAGGAGCTTGCGGTCGCCGACGGCGGGCAGCGGGTTTTCGGGCTTGCCGGAAAGATCGGCCATCACCCCCATCACGAAGGGCAGCTGGATCTTTTTCTCGGCGCCGTACAACTCGACGTCGTACTCGATCTGCACGCGCGGGGCGCGGTTGCGGGCAATGAACTTCTGGCTGCTTTGTGCCATGGAGGAACTCCTCTTCAGGATTCAGGCCGGGGCCCGGTGATGACTTGGATGGTGTCCAGCGCGTTGGGGGCCAGGTTGGCCATGATGTCGAGAAAGCTGACGCCGATGAGCTGCTTGGCGCGGGCAATCAGCAGCGGCGCCGGATTGCCGGGTTCGGCCTGCTCCAGGAAGCGAATGACCCGATCAAGCGTCTGCAGCGCGTCCTGTCGGGTGTGGATTTCTCCCCGTGGGACGTTTGCCGGTGAGCCCGAGGGGTCGCCGGCGTGGGTGGCACGATCTTCCGGTGTAGGCTCGGACGTGCCCTCGGTGGTGCTGGTGCCCGTGGGTGCGCTCTGACCCAGGAGCCGGGCCACGCCAGCCAGACGTGTCAGGTCGAGCGTGTCGGTGCGCCCGCTGCGCTCGGCCACCAGGTCGACCATGCGCGTCAGCAGCGGACTCAGGGCCCGCATGGTTTCGGCGCGCTCCGGCGCGGCAGCCAGGATGTCGTCGAGGCCGCCCTGCACCACGGTGGGGGACAAGCTCGAGCCGTCACCGGTGGCGGCCAGCGTGCCGCGCGCGGTGGCCAGGTCGCGCACGCGAATCGGGCCGATGCCGGCGGCGATGCCCAGGGTGACGTCGTACAGGTCGCGCACCACCGCGCCCTCGTCGTTGAGGGCGGCGAGCGCGTTCAGGCGCATGGTCGGGTCGTTGTCGTCGTCGGCGTCGAGCTGAGGGTGCACGCCGTCCCAGAACCGGTCGAGCAGGCCGGACAGCAACTCGAGCCCCAGACGCGCACCCTCCAACCCCTGGGTGCGCGTGGCGGCGCGCAGCAGCAGCACGGCGCCGCGCAGGTCCTTGGAGCGCTTCAGGATCCCGGTGGCTTGCGCTCCGATCTGGGCCCAGTCGGGCTCGATCGCGGCGATGATGGTGTCGCCGAACTGCTGCTCGGGCTTGCCCAGCGAATCGGCAACCAGCACCATGAAAGCCGGATCGTATTCAAGATCCGGCCCGCAGGGGTCGTCGGCCGCGATGGGCGCGAGCAGGTCGTTGACGAGGTCCGAAGTCAGCATGTTGCCAGTTCGCTTGAAGCAACCGGATAATCAAAGACGACACCCTCAGGGTCAATGCAACAAAGGAGATAGCGTGTCCCATTCCGATACCGTCCATTCGTCCTATGCGTCCCGTGACCCTGCGACGCAGGCGCCTGCGCACGGGCGGCGGGGCTGCCTGCTGGCCGTGGCGGCAGCGACGCTGCTGGCCGCCTGCGCCGCGCCCGAAAAGCCGGTGACCACCCCGGTGACGCTGACCCTGGTGGCGGCCCCCGACACCAACCCCGACGCCCAGGGGCGGGCCTCGCCCCTGGTCACGCGCTACTACGTGCTCAAGGCGCCGGGCGCCTTCGAGTTGGCCGACTTCTTTGCCCTGCAGGACAAGGACACCGCCACGCTGGGGGCGGACCTGGTGCAGCGCGAGGAGGTGGTCCTGCGCCCCGGGGAGCAGCGCGCCGTGCGGATGACGCTGGCGGCGGACGCGAAGGCCCTGGGCTTTACCGGCGCCTACCGCGACCTCAGCCATGCGCGCTGGCGCCAGAGCGCGACGCTGACGCCGGGCCAACCGCTGAATTTGACGGTGACCTTTGGCGCGCAGGGCATTGCGCTGACCCCGCGCTGAGGGGGCGGCTTGGGCTAGGGCCTGTGAACGCTATGAAAGGGGATCGCGTTGCCTCGCCAAGGGGCTGGATGCAAGGCGCCCGTGCGCAGCAAGGCTGGTGCCTTGCAAGCGCGGGCAACGCCGCAGACGGCCCCTTGGCGAGGCAACCCGAAGGGAAGCTCATGACAGCCCGCCCCTCGGCGTTGCGCTTCTTGTGCGTGCCGACGCACGCACGGCGTCGCGCGCCTTGATGGGCAGGCTGTCATGAGCTTCGCGACCCCTTTCATAGCGTTCACAGGCCCTAGCCCTCGAGGTCTAGTCCGTTTGGCCGGGCGGCAGCCGATTGTCTGCGCCGGGGTTCCGGTTTAACGTCAGCAGGTACACCGCCCAAGGTTCTTGCCCGCCCGTACATCCCATGAAAATCCTGATTGCAGACGATCACCGGCTCATCATCGATGCGGTGGCGGACAAGCTGTCGGAGCTGGAGCCGGGTATCGAGTTCGTGGCCGCGGTCAACGTGCGCGAGCTGATGGAGCGGGTGGACGAGCCGCTGGACCTGGCGCTGATCGATCTCGGCATGCCCGGCGCCGAGGGCCTGTCGCACATCCAGCAGGTGCGCCAGCGGTGCCCCGACTTGCCGATCATCGTGCTGTCGGGCCAGGAAGATCCGGCCGTGATGCGCGACGTGCTGGATTGCGGGGCGCAGGGCTATATCCCCAAGGCGTATTCGCCGGCCGTCATGGTGTCGGCCGTGCGCCTGGTGATGGCCGGTGGCGTCTACGTGCCGCCCATGCTGCTGTCGATGTCGGGCCGCGACGACGCTCTGGCGCCGGGCGCGGCCGGCCAGTCGGCGGCGGCAGGGGTGGAGGCGCTGGGCGACCTGCTGACCGAGCGCCAGGTCGACGTGCTGCGCCTGCTCTCGCAGGGCCAGCCCAACAAGGTGATCGGGCGCAGCCTGGGCATCAGCGAGGGCACGGTGAAGATCCACCTGGCGGCGATCTTTCGCGCCCTGAACGCGCGCAACCGCACCGAGGCGGTCATGAAGGCGCGCGTCCTGGCCGACAAGCCGGGGCCGGTGTCGCGAACGGTTTGAGCGCTGCCCCGCCTCGAACTTACCGGGCCTGCCGCACCCGCAGCAACTCGTCCAGGATCAGGCCGACAGCTCCAGCGGTGATGGCCGCATCGGCCAGGTTGAAGGCCGGAAAGTGGCCGCGGTAGAACAGGCCGCTCAGGATGGGCCAGTGAAAGTCCAGGAAGTCGACCACGTAGCCGTGCTGCAGCCGATCGACGACGTTGCCGACGGCGCCGCCCAGGATCATCGCCAGCGAAAAGGAAAACAGCCGCTGCCCCGCATGCTGGCGCAGCAGCCAGACGATGAAGCCGGACGCAGCCAGCGCCAGGGCGACGAAAAACCAGCGCTGCCAGCCGCTGCCACCGGCCAGAAACGAGAACGCGGCGCCGGTGTTGTGGGCCCGCACGAGGTTGAAGAAGCCCGTGACGGGCGTGGCGTCGCCCAACTGGTAGTGGCCCAGGATGAGCCATTTGGTGAACTGGTCGAGCACCACCACGAGGGTGGCCAGCGCCAGCCACAGGGCCAGACTGGCGCCGCTGGATTTGCCGCGCGCCATGTCAGGCGATGGTGCGCGTCTCGCCCGCGCCGTACAGGTTGCTCACGCAGCGCCCGCACAGGCTGGGGTGATCGGCATGCAGGCCGACGTCCGGCAGGTAGTGCCAGCAGCGCTCGCATTTGATGTCTTGTGAGCCGTTGACCCTAATGGATAGAGCGTCACCAGCTTTCAATTCGATAGCAGATACGATGAACACGAAGCGCAGGTCGGCCCCCAGGCTGGCCAGCAGCGCGTGGTCTTCGGGCGGCGCGGTCAGCACCGCCTGCGCCTGCAGCGACGAGCCGACCGCGCCCTGCTCGCGCAGGGTCTCGATCTGCTTGTTGACGGCCTCGCGCAGATCGCGGATGCGCGCCCACTTGGCGAGCAGGGCGGTGTCGGGTGCGTCGAAGGTCCAGAATTCTTCCAGAAAGATCGAGTCGCTTTGGCCCACCAGCTTCCAGGCCTCCTCGGCGGTGAAGCTGAGGAAGGGCGCCATCCAGCGCAGCAGGGCTTGCGTGAGCTGCCACAGCGCGGTCTGCGCGCTGCGGCGCGCCAGGCTTTTGGCCTGCGTGGTGTACAGGCGGTCCTTCAGCACGTCCAGGTAGAAGCCGCCCAGGTCTTCGGAGCAGAACAGTTGCAGCTTGGCGACCACGGGGTGGAACTCATACACGTCGTAGTGCGCCAGCACCTCGGCCTGGAACTGGGCCGCGCGTGACAGCAGCCAGCGGTCGATCTCCAGCAGCTCGGCGGGCGCCACGGCGTCGCGCGCCGGATCGAAGTCGCTGGTGTTGGCCAGCAGAAAGCGCAGGGTGTTGCGGATGCGGCGGTAGGCGTCGATCACGCGGGCCATGATCTTGTCGTCGCCAGCGATGTCGCCCGAGTAGTCGCTGGAGGCCGTCCACAGGCGCAGCAGCTCGGCGCCCCACTTCTTGTTGGCCTCCTGCAGGTCGATGCCGTTGCCCAGGCTCTTGCTCATCTTGCGGCCTTGCGCGTCGACCGTGAAGCCGTGCGTGAGCAGGCTGCGGTAGGGCGCGCGGCCGCGGATGGCGCTGGCCAGCAGCAGCGAGGAGTGGAACCACCCGCGGTGCTGGTCGTGGCCTTCGAGGTACATGTCGGCTTCGGGGCCGCTCAGGTGATGCTCGGCGGGGTGGGTACCGCACAGGACGTGGTCGAAGGTGGAGCCGGAGTCGAACCACACCTCCAGGATGTCGTTGAACTTGCGGTAGTGCTGGGCCTCGTCGGTGCCCAGGATCTGCTCGGCCGTCACGCGGCTCCAGGCCTCGATGCCGCCCTGCTCGATGATGTCGGCGGCCTGGTCCAGGATTTGGAGCGTGCGCGGGTGCAGCTCGTCGGTCTCCTTGTGCAGAAAGAACGCGATCGGCACGCCCCAGGCGCGCTGGCGGCTGATGACCCAGTCGGGGCGGCCGGCAATCATGTCGCGCAGGCGGGCCTGCCCGGACGGGGGGTAGAACCGGGTCTGCTCGATGGCGCGCAGCGCGGTGGCGCGCAGGGTTTCGGGCGCCTTGTCCTGGGTGAACACGCCTTCGCCCTCGTCCATGCGCACGAACCACTGCGAGGCGGCGCGGTAGATGACGGGCGACTTGTGGCGCCAGCAGTGCGGGTAGCTGTGCTGCAGGCTGCTGGTGGCCAGCAGGCGGTGCGCGTCCTTCAGGGCCTGGATGATGACGGGCACGGCCTTCCAGATGTCCATGCCGCCGAACAGCGGAAAGTCGGCCGCGTAGCTGCCCCCGCCCTGCACGGGGTTGAGGATGTCGGCGTGCGCCAGGCCGTGCGCCACGCAGGAGTTGAAGTCCTCCACGCCGTAGGCGGGCGCCGAGTGCACGCTGCCGGTGCCGTCGGTGTCGGTGGCGTAGTCGGCCAGGTAGACGGGCGACAGGCGGCGGTAGCCGGCGTCCACGTCGTACAAGGGGTGCTTGAAGTTCAGGCCCGCCAGCTTCTCGCCCTTGGCCGTGGCGACGACCTTGCCATCGATTTCGTAGCGCTTGAGGCAGTCCTCGACCCGGGCCGCGGCCAGCACCAGCAGGCCCTTGGGGGTATCGACCAGCGCGTAGTCGATCTGCGGGCCCAGGTTGAGTGCCTGGTTGGCCGGGATGGTCCAGGCGGTGGTGGTCCAGATGACGAGGAAGGCGGGTTTGCCCAACTTGGGCAGGCCGAAGGCGGCGGCGAGCTTGTCGGGCTCGGCGGCTTCGAAGGCGACATCGACGGTGTGGCTCTTCTTGTCCTGGTATTCGATCTCGGCCTCGGCCAGCGCCGAGCCGCAGTCGAAGCACCAGTACACGGGCTTGAGGCCCCGGTAGACGAAGCCGCGCTCGACGAGGCGCTTGAACAGCCGCAGCTCGCCCGCCTCGTTGGCGAAGTTCATCGTCTTGTAGGGGTTGTCCCACTCGCCCAGCACGCCCAGGCGCTTGAAGTCCTTCATCTGCAGGGCGATCTGCTCGGTGGCGTAGGCGCGGCCCTTGGCCTGCATCTCGTCGCGGCTCAGGTTGCGGCCAAACTGCTTTTCGATCTGGTTTTCGATCGGCAGGCCGTGGCAGTCCCAGCCCGGCACGTAGTGCGCGTCCATGCCCATGAGCTGGCGCGTCTTGACGATCATGTCCTTGAGGATCTTGTTGACCGCGTGGCCGGCGTGCAGCGTGCCGTTGGCGTAGGGCGGGCCGTCGTGCAGGATGAATTTTTCGCGGCCGGCGCGGGCCGCGCGCAGGCGCTTGTACAGGCCTTGCTCGTCCCATTGCTGCACCCAGCCCGGCTCGCGCTTGGGCAGATCGCCCCGCATGGGGAAGGGTGTGTCGGGCAGGTTCAGCGTGCTGCGGTAGTCGGTCTTGTTCTCGGAGCTCATGGCGTGCGGTATTTCGAATCAAATAGGGCTTTGGCCAGCACCCAGCTTGCGCGAGCAGCTATTGAAGTAGGAGTGGGGCAGGGTGCGGGGCCGCAAGCCGTGCTGGCAGGCGAGAGCGGGGCCCGCGGCCCCTTCAAATTCGCGCCGAGTGGGCGGCCAGCCAGGCGCGGGCGTCCTGCAGGTCGCGCGCGATGCCCTCGGTCAGTGCCGCCAGGCTGTGATAGCGCAACTCGTCGTGCAGTTTGTGCAGCAGTTCCACGCGGATGATTTTACCGTAGGCCCCCTCGGTGCCCAGGTGCTCGGGCCACTGCAGGCAGTGCGTCTCCAGCAGCACACGCCCGCCGTTGACGTCGTGCGCGTCCAGCGAGGGGCGCACGCCCAGGTTGGCCACGCCGGGCAGCGGGGACGCGCCCAGGCCATGCACGCGCACCACGAAGATGCCGCTGGCGGCGGGCTTCCACGCATGCGCGCGGCGCGAAAAGCGCAGGTTCAGCGTGCGAAAGCCGTCGGCGCGGCCCGCCGCGCTTTCGCCCAGCTTGCGGCCCAGGTGGCGCCCATGCACCACGTGGCCGCTGATGGCGTAGGGGCGGCCCAGCAGCGCGGCGGCATCCTGCATGCGGCCTTCGGCCAGCGCCGCGCGCACGGCGGTGCTGGACACGCGCACGCCATGCACCTCGTAGCTTTGCATGCGTGCCACGTCGAAGCCCCGCTGCTGGCCCGCCGCGTCCAGCATGGCGTAGTCGCCCGCGCGCTTGGCGCCGAAGCGGAAATCGTCGCCCACCAGCACATAGCGCACGCCCAGGCCGCGCACCAGCATGTCGTCGATGAAGGCCTCGGGCGGCTGGGCGGCCAGGCGCGCGTTGAAGGGCAGCACGATGGTCTGCTCGATGCCGCAGCGCGCCAGCTCGGCCAGCTTGTCGCGAAAGGTGACGATGCGCGCCGGCGCCAGCTCGGGCTTGTTCAGCAGCGCGGCAAAGTGGTCGCGCGGGTGCGGCTCGAAGGTCATCACGCAGCTTTGCACGCCACGCTGCGCCGCCTCGCCGCGCAGCAGCGCCAGCATGGCTTGGTGGCCGCGGTGCACGCCGTCGAAGTTGCCGATGGTGAGCGCGCAGCCCGGCGCGATGCCGGGGTGGCGCAGGCCGCGAAAAATCTTCATGGATTATTGAATTGATAGCGTCTGGCGCAAGCTGCACCCGCGCCAGACGGTCAAATCCCATCAAAAAAAAGAGTATATTGCCTGCGCGCATTCCGGATTTCGAAGGCGCAGGGCGGCCGGCGCTGGCAACGCTGGCCACACACAGGGGTTCCGCATCAGGAGTCGTTTTGTGAAGGTGCTCAAGCTGTCGGCCCAGGGGCTGCCGCAATCGTGGATTTCGCTGGAACAGGCGGTGATTCATTACGCCGCCGAAGAGGTGCGATGGGAGGCCGGCGGCTCCATCGCGGTGTTTCACGGCGGGTACAACGCCGTCACCGGCCAGCAGTCGGTGATCGAGGTCAACAGCATCATCGGCACGCGCGGCGTGCCCAACATCAACCCCTTCGACCTGCGCCCGGGCCTGACCAACGCCAAGCTGTTCGCGCGCGACCGCAACGTGTGCGCCTACTGCGGCGGGCACTTCCACGAGACCGAGCTGACCCGCGAGCACATCACCCCGCTGGCGCAGCGCGGGCGCGACCACTGGATGAACGTGGTCACCGCCTGCCGCGCCTGCAACCACCGCAAGAGCGACCGCACGCCCGAGCAGGCGCGCATGCCGCTGCTGTACGCGCCCTACGTGCCCAGCCTGTGGGAAGACTTCATCCTGCGCAACCGCCGCATCCTGGCCGACCAGATGGAGTTCTTGATGGCGCACCTGCCGCGCAACTCGCGCCTGCACGCGTAGCCGGGTGCCGCGGCGGCCTGCCTGCGGCTATGCTTGCCACATGCCCCGTCTCATCTTCTTCTGCGGCCATGCCGGCACCGGCAAGACCACCCTGGCCAAGCGCGCGTTGCCGCTGCTGCACCGGCGCAGCAGCGAGTCGTTTTGCCTGCTGGACAAGGACACGCTGTACGGCGGCTACAGCAGCGCCGTGATGGGGGTGCTGACGGGCGACGCCAACGACCGCGACAGCCCCCTGTACCTGCAGCACCTGCGCGGCCCCGAGTACGCGGGCCTGTTGAACACGGCGCGCGAGAATCTGGCGCTGGGCGTGAACTGCATCGTGGTCGGCCCGCTCTCGCGCGAGGTGCGCGCGCACCAGCTGGCCGACCGGGCCTGGCTGGGCGTGGCGGATGACGTGGTGGTGCGCGTGGTGTGGGTGCACCTGCAAGAAGATGAGGCGCGCCGGCGCATCCAGGCGCGCGGCAACCCCAACGACGCCTGGAAGCTGGCGCACTGGGACGATTACCGCACGCGCCTGTTCATGCCCGAGGCGGCGCAGTATCCCGAGCTGCTGCTGTACGACAACACGCAGGCGCCGGACGAGGCCTTCGAGGCCTTGCTGCAGCGGCTGGATTCGCGCTGACGCGCCGCGTTAAAGCACCACCGGCACCTCGGTGGCCGGCGGCGTGTTGCGGCTGCGCCCGCAGCGCACCAGGCCGTCGATCATGACCATGCCGATGCCCGGAATGTCGCCCAGCTGAACGCTGTCCAGCAGGTCGCGCCCGGCGCTGTGCTGGGCCTTGTCCATGAAGACCAAGTCGGCCGCCCGGCCCACCTCGATCAGGCCGCAGTTGAGCTGGCGCATGCGCGCCGTGTTGCCGGTGGCAAAGCCGAACACCACCTCGGCCGGGATGCCGGCAAAGCTGGAGATCAGCGCGATCATGCGCAGGATGCCCAGCGGCTGCACGCCCGAGCCGGCCGGCCCGTCGGTGCCCAGGATGACGCGGTGCGGGCATTTCAGCTCGATGGCGGCGCGCGCGGCCTCGATGGCGATTTTTTCGTTGCCGTTGTGCACCAGCTCGATGGCGCGGCTGGACTTCTCGCACAGCTCGCACACGTGCTTCCAGGGCAGGGCGGTGTGGCCGCCGTTGATGTGGCCGATGATGTCGGCGTCGGCCGCCAGCACCACGTCCTTGTCGATCAGGCCAGAGCCGGGAATGGAGGGCCCGCCCGTGTGGATGGTGCTCTGGATACCGTACTTGCGCGCCCAGGCTACCATCTGCCCGGCCTCCTCGCCGGCCTTGACCGAGCCCAGGCCCACCTCGCCCAGCAGCTTGACGCCGGCGTCGGCCAGGTCCTTGAAGTCCTGCTCGACCATGCCTTTTTCGATCACCGGCGCGCCGGCCAGCACCTTCACCCCGCCGGGGCGAAAGTTGTCGAACGCCCGCTGCGCCGTAATGGCCAGGGCCTTCAGGCCCACCACGTCTTTCGGGCGGCCGGGCAGGTGCACCTCGCCAGCCGAGATCATGGTGGTGACGCCGCCGTTCAGGGTCGATTCGATCCAGCCGAGCTGGTTTTGCCGCGGCGTCCAGTCGCCGAACACCGGGTGCACGTGGCTGTCGATCAGGCCCGGGGCCACGCAGGTGCGGCGCGCGTCGATGGTGTGGCGGGCGCCCTCCAGGTTGCAGTCGGCCTGCCGGCCCACGGCGGCGATCAGGCCGTCCTGCACCACGAGGGTGTCGGCGTCCAGGATGGGCCGGTCGATGTCGCCCGACAGCAGCAGGCCGATGTTCTGGATGACGACCTTGCCGGACTTTTCGGTGGTGGCGACTTCTGCCATGGCGATCTCCTGTTTCGTGGGGGTTCAGGGCTTGACGGCGCGCAGCACGGCGTCGACGACGAAGGCGTGCCAGTGCTGCAGCGCCTCGCTGCTGTCCAGCTTGCTGCCGAAGAAGGCCGAAAGCGTGTGGCGGTTGGAAAGATAGAAATAATTCAGGCTGGCGATCATCAGGTAGACGTCGCGCGCCGACAGGCCGGGGCGAAACAGGCCCTGGGCCACGCCGCTGGCCAGCACCGAGTCGATGATCTGCGTGGCGGGCGACGAATAGTCATGCGCCCGCAGCGACTTGGCGATGTGCTTGCCGTGGTGCAGGTTCTCGTCGTTCAGCAGGGTGATGAACTCGGGCTTGCGCTGGTAGTAGTTCCAGATGAAGCCGATCACGGCCACCAGCGCCTGCTCGGGATGCGTGGCGTCGATCTTGAGGGCCGCCTCGGCTTCGTTGAAGCGCCGATAGAGGTCTTCAAGCACCGCGATGTACAGGCCTTCCTTGCTCCCGAAGTAATAGTAGATCATGCGGTCGTGCGAGCCGGCCGCCTTGGAGATCTGGTCGATGCGCCCGCCCGAGAACCCGTGCTTGGAAAAGATGCGCGTGGCCGCGCGCAGGATGGCGTCCTGCGTCTCCTGCGCCGCCTGCTCGCGCACGCCGGCCTTGCGGCCGGGCTTGGCCAGGCCGCGGGGGCCCGGCCGTGCGGCGGCCGGCCGCGTGGGGACAATGGCCAGGTTGGTCTTCATGACTCGGCAAAGGCCCGTTCGATGACGAAGCTGCCCGGGCGCGAGGTGTTGCCCTCCGCAAAGCCGCGCGCCTCCAGCAGGTGCCGCAGGTCCTTGAGCATGGCCGGGCTGCCGCAGATCATGGCGCGGTCGTGCGCGGCGTCCAGCGGCGGCACGTCCAGGTCGGCAAACAGCTTGCCCGATTCGATCAGGTCGGGGATGCGCCCGACGTTGCGAAAGTCCTCGCGCGTGACGGTGGGGTAGTACCGCAGCTGGCTGGCGATCATGTCGCCCAGGAACTCGTGCCGCGGCAGGTGATCGACGATCACGTCGTGATAGGCCAGCTCGCCCGCGGTGCGCACGCCGTGCACCAGGATGATCTGCTCGAACTTCTCGTAGCTCTCCGGGTCGCGGATGATGCTCATGAAAGGCGCCAGCCCCGTGCCGGTGGAAAACAGGTACAGCCGCTTGCCGGGCAGCAGGTAGTCCACCACCAGGGTGCCGGTGGGCTTGCGCCCGACCACGATGGTGTCGCCCGGCTGGATGTGCTGCAGGCGCGAGGTGAGCGGGCCGTCCTCCACCTTGATGCTGAGGAACTCCAGGTGGTCCTCGTAGTTGGGCGATGCGATGCTGTAGGCGCGCAGCAGCGGCTTGGCGTCGATGCGCAGGCCGATCATGGTGAAGTGGCCGTTGGAAAAACGCAGCGCCGCGTCGCGCGTGGTGGTGAAGCTGAACAGCCGGTCGGTCCAGTGCCGGACGGTGAGCACGCGCTCCTCGATGAAGGCACTCATGATGCGCGGGCCGAGGCCGGCCGGATGGGGGACTGGCTTGCGTGGGGCGGCGATGGCCTTTTCATTCGGAAAAGACTACACGAAAAATTCCGGATTTGATTCAGGGTTTACTCCATGTTGATTCGGTGTCTGCTCCATTAAATTGGCGTGGCCGCCAGGTCGGATGCAACCGTTCCACAGCACAGCGAGATGACCGAACACACACGAACCGATGGCTTGCCCGAAGCCCCCGAGCCGCAGGTGCTGGAGCGCGCCCGCCCGCGCAACGAGCGCATGGCGGCCACCAAGGTCGAGTGCAACGCATGCCCCATCCTGTGCCAGATCGCCGAGGGCCGCACCGGCGCCTGCGACCGCTACGCCAACCAGGGCGGCGTGCTGATCCGGGTCGACCCGGTGCTGCTGCTGCGCAAGACCGTGGACGAGCAGCGCGCGCCGCTGGTGCAGTTCAGCGGCCGGGTGGTGCAGCAGGACACGGGCGAGGGCGAGGCGGCGCAGGACGTGTCGCAGGCGCCGGACTGGGACGGCGCGCTGCTGCGCGCCGACGAGGTCTTCGTCACCGGCGTGGGCTCGTCCACCACCTACCCCGACTACAAGCCGGCGCCCTTCATCGTCGGCTCGCAGGTGCAGGGCGTGGACATGGTGACGGTGGTGACCGAGGGTATCTTCAGCTACTGCAGCCTCAAGGTCAAGATCGACACCGACCGCTACCTGGGCCCCGAGCAGGCCAACGTGCGCTGCAAGGGCGAGGTGGTGGGCCACGTCACCACGGCCGAATACGGCTCGCAGATGCTGTCGCTGGGCGGCGTGCACCACCTGACGGGCGGCAGCAAGAAGGAAGGCCGCGTCACCGTCGAGATGATGGAGCAGCTGGGCAACCGGCAGGCCATGGAGCTGTCGATCGACGGCGGCGCGCAGCTCGTCATCCAGGCCGGGCGGGCGCCCATCGTCAACGGCGTGCAGGAGCAGCGCATGCGCGTGGGCTGCGGCTCGGCCACGGTGGGCATCTTCGCCAAGCAGCTGTACGGCCACGCCGACGAGGTGGTGGTGGTGGACGACCACATCACCGGCGTGCTGACCGAGCACCAGGCCGGCCGCTGTCTGGACATGCGGCCCTCGGGCATCGCCATGCGCGGGCGCAAGTCCACGCCCGGGCGCTACTTCCAGGTCGCCAACCCCGGCACCGGCTGGGGCGGCACCTCCATTGCCGACCCGCTGACGGTGCTCGACCCCTGGGACGCCAAACAGGGCTGGCCCGGCCTGCGCCTGCTGATGACCTCGACCACCGGCGAGCATGCCGCCTGGTACGTGCTGGACGAGCAGCTGGTGCCGCGCGAGCAGCCCATGCCCGATGCGGTGCGCGCGGTGGTCGACCGCATCGGCGAGAACTGCGAGCCCTCGCTCACCACCGTGCTGTTTCTGGGCGGCGCCGGCGGCAGCCTGCGCGCCGGCGCCACCGAAAACCCGGTGTTGCTCACGCGCGCCATCAAGAACGCCCTGGTCAACGTCACCTGCGGCGGCGCGCCCGCCTATGTGTGGCCGGGCGGCGGCATCACCGTGATGGTGGACGTGATGCGCATGCCCGAGCGCAGCTTCGGCACCGTGCCCACGCCGGCCATCGTGGCGCCCATCGAGTTCAGCATGCGCCGCGACGACTACGCGGCGTTGGGCGGGCACCTCAGGCACGTGCGCTCGCTGGAGGACGTGCTGCGCACGGGAGCCTGGCACAACGACGGCGCCCCCACGCGCCGCGCGTGGGCGGCCGGCAACCCCGCCAATCCCTGGCCGCTGGGCCATCCGCCGCAGCTGGGTTGAACCATGGGTGCGCAGCGCATGCTTCTGGGCGACGGCCGTCTGCACCTGCAGCACGGGCCGATGGACATCGTCATCGGCGCCGACGGCGAGCCGGCCGCCGTGCAGCAGGCGCACGAAGCCGCGTGGCAGCGCTTTCGCGGCCTGCTGCAGGAGCTGGTGGACGAGTTGCCGGCCTTGCGCGCGCCGGTGCATGGCGAGTGTCCGGTGCGGGGCGTGGTGGCGCGCCGCATGTGGCAGGCGGTGCGGCCCTATCGCGATGTGTACATCACCCCGATGGCGGCCGTGGCCGGCGCGGTGGCGCAGGAGCTGGTGGCGGCCTACCAACGGCCGGGCGTGCGCCGCGCGTGGGTCAACGATGGCGGCGACATCGCCCTGCACCTGACGCCCGGCGAGCGTTTCCGCGTCGGCCTGTTCGCCGACCTGGACCGGTGGCCGCGCGCCCTGGCCGCGCCGGGGCTGGAGGTCGATGGCGTGCTTGACGTGGCCCATGACAGCCCCGTGCGCGGCGTGGCCACCAGCGGCTGGAAGGGGCGCAGCTTCTCGCTGGGCATTGCCGACAGCGTGACCGTGCTGGCCGCCACCGCGGCCCAGGCCGACGCGGCGGCCACCGTCGTCGGCAACGCCGTGGATGTGCCGCACGCTGGCATCGTGCGCCGGCCGGCCAACGCCATCCGCGACGACAGCGACCTGGGTGCCATCCCGGTGACCGTGCAGGTGCCGCCACTGACGCCAGCCCAGGCCCAGGCGGCGTTGGCGGCAGGCTGCGCCAAGGCGCTGCAATGGCGTGACGCGGGCCACATCGTTTCGTGTGTAATCACGTGCCAGGGCTGGGCCGCGTCAACCGACGGCGGCCCGGCGCGTTTTTTGCCTCTTGGCGCCACGGCGCCGGGGCCCGCGCAGCGCATGCTGCTGGAGACCGCATGATCGAGATTCGAAGAACCTTCACGCACGTGGAAGACATCTTCCACGAGTTCGGTCCGCCGGCGGCCCAGCCGCTGCGGCGCGGCTTCATCGCCGCCGTGCTCGCCAACCCGTTTGCCGGCCGTTACGAGGCCGACATCCTGCCCATGATGGAGGTGCTCAATGCCGTCGGCACGCAGATGGCGCACCAGCTGCTGGCGGCCATGGCGGTGCCGGCCGAGCGCATCGAAAGCTACGGCAAGGGCGCCATCGTGGGCGCCGCCGGCGAGCTGGAGCACGGCGCCTTGTGGCACGTGCCCGGCGGCTACGCCATGCGCGAGCTGCTGGGCTGGAGCGGCGACCGCGTGGCCTACATGCAGGGCCGGGGCGAGGCGAAGACCGGCCAGCCCGGCAACGCGCTGTCCATCGTGCCCTCGACCAAGAAGGTCGGCCCACCCGGCTGCACGCTCGATGTGCCCCTGACCCACATCAACGCCAGCTACGTGCGCAGCCATTTCGACGCCATCGAGGCGCGCGTGCCCGGCAGCCCCCTGGCCGACGAAGTGGTCTATGTGCTGGCCATGTCCTGCGGCCCGCGCGTACACGCGCGGGTGGGGGGGCTCAAGGCCGCCGACATTTCCAAGTGGGACGGCCTGCGCTGACCCGACCGATCGAGAACGAGGAACACCATGGCTGCAAAGATTCGCAAACTGCTGGTGCAGGTCGACGAGACCCGCATCGAGATGGGCCAGGCCGTCAACCCGCCCACGCGCCGCGCGCTGGCGATGGCCGTGATCGAGAACCCCTATGCCGGGCGCTACGAGCCCAAGCTGGACGCCCTGATCGACATCGGCGAGGAACTGGGCGCGCTGCTGGGGCAGAAATGCGTGGCCGCCCTGGGCATCGCGCCTGGCCAGGCCCAGAGTTACGGCAAGGCCGCCATCGTCGGCGAGGCCGGCGAGCTGGAGCATGCCGCCGCGGTGTTGCACCCCAAGCTGGGCGCGCCGCTGCGCAAGGCGGTCGAGAAAGGTGCCGCGCTGGTGCCCTCGGCCAAGAAGCGCGGTGGCCTGGGCACGGCCGTGGACGTGCCCCTGGGCCACAAGGACGCCGCCTTCGTGCGCAGCCACTTCGACGCCATCGAGGCGCGCGTGTCCGACGCGCCGCGCGCCCATGAGATCGTGGTGGCCGTGGCCGTGACCGACAGCGGGCGCCCGCTGCCGCGCATCGGCGGCCTGCAGGTGGGCGAGATCAAGGGTGAAGACGGTTTGAGGTAGGCCAGGCAGTCCCTGAAAACGTGTGTTTGACGACTGAATCAACCAAGGAAGGAACGAGCATGTCGAAATTCAAGATGAACGCCCGGCGCCGCGCCCTGCTGGCCGGAGCCGCGGGTCTGGTGCTGGCCGCAAGCGCCCAGGCCCAGGGTACGCTCAAGATCGGCGAGATCAACAGCTACAAGGCGCAGCCCGCGTTCCTGGAGCCCTACCGCAAGGGCATGGAGCTGGCGGTCGACGAGATCAACGCCTCCGGCGGCCTGCTGGGCCGCAAGGTCGAGCTGGTGATCCGCGACGACAACGCCAACCCCGGCGAGGCCGTGCGCGCCGCCGAGGAGCTGCTCTCGCGCGAGAAGGTGGACGTGCTGATGGGCGGCTTCCTGTCCAACATCGGCCTGGCGCTGACCGACTTCGCCAAGCAGAAGAAGACCTTCTTCCTGGCCGGCGAGCCGCTCACGGACAAGATTGTCTGGGCCGACGGCAACCGCTACACCTACCGCCTGCGCGCCTCCACCTACATGCAGGTGGCCATGCTCATCCCCGACGTGGTGGCGATGAAGAAAAAGCGCTGGGCGCTGGTCTACCCCAACTACGAATACGGCCAGTCGGCCGCGGCCAGCTTCAAGACCCTGCTGAAGGCCGCGCAGCCCGATGTGGAGTTCGTGGCCGAGCAGGCGCCGCCGCTGGGCAAGGTGGACGCCGGCAGCGTGGTGCAGGCGCTGGCCGATGCCAAACCCGACGCCATCTTCAACGTGCTGTTCGGGGCCGACCTGACCAAGTTCGTGCGCGAGGGAAACACCCGCGGCCTGTTCAAGGGCATCGAGGTGGCCAGCCTGCTGACCGGCGAGCCCGACTACCTCGATCCGCTCAAGGACGATGCGCCCAACGGCTGGCTGGTGACCGGCTACCCCTGGTACGGCATCAAGACGCCCGAGCACGAGGCGTTTCTGAAGGCCTACCAGGCCAAGTTCAAGGACTACCCGCGCCTGGGCTCGGTGGTGGGCTATTCGTCCATCAAGTCCATCGAGGCGGGTGTCAAGAAGGCCGGCTCGACCGACTCCGAAAAGCTGGTGGCCGCCTTCAGCGGGTTGAACGTGGTCACCCCTTTCGGCCCCATCGTGTATCGCCCCGAAGACCACCAGTCGACCATGGGCGCCTACGTGGGCCGCACCAAGAACGAGGGCGGCAAGGGCGTGATGGTGGACTTCCGCTACGTGGACGGCGCCAAGGTGCTGCCCTCGGCGGCCGAAGTGAAAAAGCTGCGTCCTGCGGAATGACACTCACCCCCAGTCTCCACACGCTGCGCGTTGTTGCGCCTTCCCCCTCGAGGGGGCATCGCCAGTGGCTGGGGGAACCCCAGCCACGGCGATCGCTGGCACGGCCTGCTCCGCGGCCATTGGACACTTTGGGCTTCACACGATTGCCAGTAACGCGCAGCATCGTGGATTTCTGACATGAACTTTTCTGGTCTGGTGGTCCAGCTGCTCAACGGCCTGGCCGGGGCTTCGTCGCTGTTCCTGGTGTCGGCGGGCCTGTCGCTGATCTTCGGCGTCACCCGCATCGTCAACTTCGCCCACGGCTCGTTCTACATGGTGGGCATCTACGTGGCTTATGCGCTGGTCGAGCGGCTGGACTGGCTGGGCTTCTGGGTCGCGGTGCCGGTCGCCGCGCTGGTGGTGGGCGCGCTGGGCGTGGTGGTCGAGATGACGGTGCTGCGCCGCATCTACCGCGCGCCCGAGCTGTTCCAGCTGCTGGCCACCTTTGCCCTGGTGCTGGTGATCAAGGACGCCATGCTGTGGCTGTTCGGCCCCGAGGAACTGCTGGGCCCGCGCGCGCCGGGCATGAAGGGCGCGGTCGCCATCCTGGGGCGCAACTTCCCGTCCTACGACCTGTTTTTGATCGGGGTCGGCCCCATCGTGCTGGGCCTGCTGTGGCTGCTGTTCACGCGCACGCGCTGGGGCACGCTGGTGCGCGCCGCCACGCAGGACCGCGAGATGGTGGGCGCTTTAGGCGTCAACCAGGTGTGGCTGTTCACGGCGGTGTTTGCGCTGGGCGCGGCGCTGGCCGGCCTGGGCGGCGCGCTGCAGCTGCCGCGCGAGCCGGCCAACCTGGAGATGGACCTGAACATCATCGGCTCGGCCTTCGTGGTGGTGGTGGTGGGCGGCATGGGCTCGATCCCGGGCGCTTTCGTGGCGGCGCTGCTGGTGTCCGAGATCAAGGCGGTGTGCATCTGGCTGGGCCTGGTGCATGTCCTGGGTTTCGACATTTCCTTTTCCAAGCTCACGCTGGTGGCCGAGTTCGCGGTCATGGCCGTGGTGCTGGTGGTGCGCCCCTGGGGCCTGATGGGCAAGCCGCAGGCCGCGCCGCGCGTGATGGGCGAGGCCGAGCTGCCGATTCGCCCGGCCGACCGGACGGCCCTGGGCGTGGCCGCCTTCGTGGTGCTGGCGCTGGTCAGCCTGCCCGCCGTGTCCAGCGGCGACGCCTATGCCGTGGTGCTGGCCATCGACCTGCTGGTGGCGTCCCTGTTTGCCGCCAGCCTGCACTTCATCATGGGGCCGGCGGGCATGCATTCCTTCGGTCATGCGGCGTACTTCGGCCTGGGGGCCTACGGCGCGGCGCTGGCGGTGCGCAAGCTGGGCCTGCCGATGGAGGCGGCGCTGGTGGTGGGCCCACTCGCGGGCGCCCTGGGTGCGCTGATCGTGGGCTGGTTCTGCGTGCGCCTGTCGGGCGTGTACCTGGCGATGCTGACGCTGGCGTTCGCGCAGATCGTGTGGGCCGGTGTCTATCAGTGGGATGCCTTCACCGGCGGCAGCAACGGCCTGACGGGCGTGTGGCCTGCGCCCTGGTTGGCCGCCAAGCAAGCCTATTACTACCTCACCCTGGCGGTGGTGCTGCTGGCGCTGTGGACGTTGCGGCGCTTGCTGTTCTCGCCCTTTGGCTATGCCATGCGGGCGGGGCGCGACTCGCCGCTGCGCGCCGACGCCATCGGCATCCACGTCAAACGCCAGCAATGGGCGGCGTTTGCCATCGCCGGCGGCTTTGCCGGCGTGGCGGGGGCCCTGTTCGCGTTTTCCAAGGGCAGCATCTCGCCCGAGACGCTGGGCGTGGGCAAGTCGGTGGACGGCCTGGTGATGGTGCTGCTGGGCGGCATCCAGACCCTCGTCGGGCCGGTGGTGGGCGCCGTCAGCTACACCTGGCTGCAGGACGTGATGGCGCGCAGCACCGACTACTGGCATGCGCTGCTGGGCGCCGTGATCCTGATCCTGGTGCTGCTGTTTCCGCAGGGCATCGCGGGCTTCTTCGGGCAGCTGTGGCAGGCGCAGCGCGCAGCGCGGAGGGTCGTCCCGTGAGCCTGCTGCACGTCGAGAACCTGGGCAAGTCCTTTGGCGGCGTCAAGGCCGTGGACGGCATCCACTTCGAGCTGAAGGCGGGCGAGCTGCTGGCCCTGATCGGGCCCAACGGGGCGGGCAAGTCCACCACCTTCAACATGGTCAACGGCCAGTTGCGCGCCGACCGCGGCTCGATCCGCCTGGACGGCACCGAACTGGTGGGCCTGCAGCCGCGCCAGATCTGGCGCCTGGGGGTGGGGCGCACCTTCCAGATCGCCGCCACGTTTTCCTCGCTCACCGTGGTCGAGAACGTGCAGATGGCCCTGCTGTCGCAGGACCGCAAGCTGTTTTCGATGTGGACGCCGGCGGCACGCCACCGCCGCAGCGACGCGCTGGACCTGCTGGACATGGTGGGCATGGCCGCGCAGGCCGACCGCCCCTGCAGCGTGCTGGCCTACGGCGACGTCAAGCGCGTGGAGCTGGCCGTGGCCATGGCCAACAACCCCAAGCTGCTGCTGATGGACGAGCCCACCGCCGGCATGGCGCCCAAGGAGCGCAACGAGCTGATGGCGCTGACCAAGAAGCTGGTGGTGGAGCGCGGTATTGCCGTGCTGTTCACCGAGCACAGCATGGACGTGGTGTTCGCCTACGCCGACCGCATGGTGGTGCTGGCGCGCGGGCGCCTGATCGCCGAGGGGCGTGCCGAAGCCATCCGCAACGACCCCAAGGTGCAGGAGGTGTACTTCGGCACCGGCAAGACCTTTGAAAAACGCGGCGCGGCGCAGGAGCAGGCGGCATGACGGCGGTGCACCCCGATCACGCCGACGTGCTGCTGGACGCGCACGGCCTGTGCGCCTGGTATGGCGCGGCGCAAATCCTGTTCGACTTGAACCTGCAGGTGCGCCGCGGCGAGGTGGTGGCCCTGATGGGGCGCAACGGCGCGGGCAAGTCGACCACGCTCAAGACCCTGATGGGCCTGATGGACAAGCGCAAGGGCACGGTGCGCTTCATGCAGCGCGACGTCTCCACGCGCCAGCCCTACCAGATCGCCGCGCTGGGCATGGGCTTCGTGCCCGAGGACCGGCGCATCTTCGTCGACCTGACGGTGGCCGAGAACCTGGAGGTCGGCCGCCAGCCGCCGCGCCACTGGCCCGACGGCACGCCGGCGCCCACCTGGTCGCCCAGGGAGCTCTATCAGCTTTTTCCCAACCTGGGCGAAATGCCCGACCGCCCCGGCGGGCGCATGAGCGGCGGCGAGCAGCAGATGCTGACCGTGGGCCGCACGCTGATGGGCAACCCCTTTCTGGTGCTGCTCGACGAGCCCTCGGAGGGCGTGGCGCCGGTCATCGTCGAGCAGATGGCGGGCATGATCCTGGAGCTCAAGGCCAGGGGCGTGAGCATCCTGCTGTCGGAGCAGAACCTGCACTTCGCCGAACTGGTGTCGGACCGGGCCTACGTGCTCGAAAAGGGCCAGATCCGATTCGAGGGGACGATGGACGAGCTGGCGCAGGCGGATCTGGTCCGCCGCACGTACCTGAGTGTTTGACCAAGGAGATCATCATGCAACGCCGAAACTTCCTGCTTCAATCCGCCGCGGCCGCCAGCGTGGCGGGGCTGTCGGCGCCGGCCTGGGCCGCGGCCCGGATCAAGCCCGGCCCCCGGGCTGCCCTGATCGTGGTCGATGTGCAGAACTGCTTCGTCGATGGCGGCACGCTGCCGGTCAAGGGCGGCGCCGAGGTGGTGCCGGTCATCAACAAGCTGGCCGCGGCGTTCGACAACATCGTCGTCACCCAGGACTGGCATACGCCGGGCCACACCTCGTTTGCCAGCGCGCACCCGGGGCAAAAGCCCTTTTCCAGCATCAAGCTGGGCTACGGCAACCAGGTGATGTGGCCCGACCACTGCGTGCAGGGCACCGAGGACGCCGCGCTGCTCAGCGGGCTGAAGCTGCCCACCGCGCAGGTCATCATCCGCAAGGGTTTTCACAAGGACGTGGACAGCTATTCGGCCTTCGAGGAGGCCGACCGCAAGACCACCACGGGCCTGGGCGCGTACCTCAAGGCGCGCGGCATCAAAACCGTTTTCGTCACCGGCCTGGCCACCGACTTCTGCGTGGCCTGGACGGCGCTGGACGCGCGCAAGCTGGGCTTTCAGACCTATGTGATCGAGGACGCCACGCGCGCCATCGATCTCAACGGCTCGCTGGCCGCGGCTTGGAAGCAGATGGCGGCCAAGGGCGTCAAGCGCATCCAGTCCAGCGACATCGCCGACGCCTGACCAAGGGGACAGGCCGGCGTTTTTTTCCGCCATCCGCAAGCGAGGTTGCCATGAGCCCACCCGTATCTTCCGGCGAGTACCGCGTGACCGACCAGGTCGGTCACCTGCTGCGCCGCGCCTACCAGCGGCACACGGCCATCTTCCAGGCCGTGGTGCCGGCCAGCCAGCTTGGCGCGGCGCAGTTCGTGGTGCTGTGCGCGGTGCGCGACCATCCTGGTGCCACCATCGGCCAGATCGTCGAGGTCACCGCGATGGACGAGCCGGCGGTGCGCGGCATCGTCGAGCGGCTGCGCTGGAGCGGCCAGGTGGCGGTCGAGCATGTGCCGGGCGACAAGCGCCACGCCACGGTCACCCTGACCGAGGCGGGCCAGCGCACCATTGCCGATACCCTGCCGCACGCGCAGCAGATCACCGAGCTGACCTTTGGCGACCTGAATGCCGAGGAGCGCCGGCAGCTGGTGCACCTGCTGCGCCGCATCAGCGGCGCCGATCCGGGTTGAGCAGCAGCATGGCACCGATGGTTGAAGACGGCATCGAGATCACGCTGGACGTCAATGGCGCAGCGCAGCGTCTGACCGTGGGCCGCTCGGCCACGCTGCTGCAGGTGCTGCGCCACGACCTGCGGCTGAACGGCCCCAAGTACGGTTGCGGCCTGGGCCAGTGCGGCGCCTGCACGGTGCACGTGGACGGCGTGGCGGCGCGCGCCTGCGTCATCCCGGCGGCCCAGGTGCAGGGCCGGCGCATCACCACGCTGGAGGGCCTGGGCGATCGCGCGCGTCCGCACCCGGTGCAGGGCGCCTTCATCCAGGCGCAGGCGGCGCAGTGCGGCTACTGCCTGAACGGCATGATCATGACGACGGCCGCCCTGCTGGCGCGCGAACCCCAGCCCAGTGAACAGGCGGTGCGCGACGCGCTGGCCGGCAACCTGTGCCGCTGCGGCACGCACGTCGAAATCCTGGCGGCGGTCGTCCGAGCAACCGCCGAGCTGCCGTGCAACGCTCCGAGCGCCTGAGCCGCCTGCGCACGCGCGGCGACTTTTTGCGTGTCGAGGGCGTGCTGCTCGTCACGCGCGAGCCGCCGCCCCCGCCGCCACCCACGCCGGGCCAGCCCCCGTTCATCGCCAGCGACCCGGCCGAGGGTGTGGAGATCCTGCTGGCCGTGTGGGACGACGGTACGGCGCTGGGGCTGAATGGCCACGTGGATCTGGGCACGGGCATTCGCACCGCGCTGGGCCAGATCGTGGCCGAGGAGCTGGACCTGGCGTTCGAGCAGGTGGACATGGTGCTGGGCGACACCGGCCGCGCGCCCAACCAGGGCCCCACCATCGCCAGCGCCTCCATCCAGATCAGCGCCGTGCCGCTGCGCCAGGCGGCGGCGCAGGCGCGCGCCTGGCTGCTGGCGCAAGCGGCCGAGCGGCTGCAGGTGCCGCCTGGCCAACTGCAGGTCGATGCCGGCCGCATCAAAGTCGCCGGCGATGCCGCGCGCGGTGTCGCTTATGGCGAGCTGCTGCGTGGCCGGCGGGTGGTGCTGGGCCTGGACCCGAACACACCCGTCAAGCCCGTCGCCGAGCACCGCGTGGTGGGCCAGAGCGCGCCGCGCGTGGACATCGCGGCCAAGGCCTTCGGCGAGGCAGTGTTCGTCCACGACGTGCGCCTGCCCGGCATGCTGCATGGCCGTGTGGTGCGCCCGCCCTATGCCGGGGCCGACCACGGCGAGTTCATCGGCAACACGCTCGATAGCGTGGACGAGCGCTCCATTGCCCACATCCCCGGCATCCGCGCCGTGGTGGTGATCCGCGACTTCGTCGGCGTGGTGGCCGAGCGCGAGGAGCAGGCCGAGCAGGCCTGCGCCCAGCTGGCGGTACGCTGGAAGCCCTGGCCGGGCATGCCGCCGCTGGGCGAGCTGGCCCAGGCGCTGCGCGACAACCCCGCCACCGCGCGCCAGGTGGTCGACGAGGGCGACGTCAACGCCGCGCTCTCCGGCGCCAGCCAGGTGCTGGAGCGCACCTACGTCTGGCCCTACCAGTTGCACGCCTCCATCGGCCCCTCGTGCGCCGTGGCCGACTGGCGCGGCGCGGGCCAGACGCCCGCGCTGCGCGTGTACGCCGGCAGCCAGCACCCGCACGCGCTGCGGGCCGATCTGTCGCGCCTGCTGGGCGTGCCGGACGTGGCCGTGGACGTGGTGCGGCTGGAGGCCTCGGGCTGCTACGGGCGCAACGGCGCCGACGACGTGGCGGCCGACGCCGCGCTGCTGTCGCGCGCCGTGGGCGCGCCGGTGCGCGTGCAGCTCACGCGCGAGCAGGAAAACCTGTGGGAGCCCAAGGGCGCGGCGCAGCTGATGGAGGTGCGCGGCGGCGTGACGGCCGCCGGCGGCATCGCCGGCTACGACTTTCGCAGCAGCTACCCGTCCAACGCCGCGCCCACGCTGGCCCTGCTGCTCACGCGCGCGGTGGAGCCCGGCGCGCAGGCCTTCGCCATGGGCGACCGCACGGCGCGCCCGCCCTACGACATTGCCGACCTGCGCGTCACCATCAACGACATGGCGCCCATCCTGCGCGCGGCCTGGCTGCGCGGCGTGTCGGCCCTGCCCAACAGCTTCGCGCACGAGTCCTACATGGACGAGCTGGCGCACGCGGCCGGCGCTGACCCGGTGGCCTTTCGCCTGCGGCACCTGAAGGACCCGCGCGCCCACGAGCTGCTGCAGGCCACCGCCGCCCGCGCCGGCTGGAAGCCGCACGCCGCGCCGCAGCAGCAGGGCGCCAGCGGCGACTGGCTGCACGGCCAGGGCGTGGCCTATGCGCGCTACGTGCACAGCAAGTGGCCCGGCTTCGGTGCCGCCTGGTCGGCCTGGGTGGCGGATGTGGACGTCAACCGCACGACGGGCGAGGTGCACGTCAAGCGCGTGGTGGTGGGGCACGACGCGGGCCTGGTCGTCAACCCCGCGGGGGTGGAGCACCAGGTGCACGGCAACGTGCTGCAGACCACCAGCCGCGCGCTGAAGGAGCAGCTGCGCATCGACCCCGGCACGAGCCTGCCCGCCAGCCGCGAATGGGGCAGCTACCCGATCCTGAGCTTTCGCGAGGTGCCGGTGATCGAGGTGATGCAGATGCCCCGGCCCGACGAGCCGCCGCTGGGCGTGGGCGAGTCGTCTTCGGTGCCCGGCACGGCGGCCATCGCCAACGCCATCTTCGATGCCACCGGCGTGCGCTTTCGCCAGCCGCCCTTCACGCCCGAGGTGGTGCGCGCGGCGCTCCATCCAACGCCCTTGCCTACGGCCCCCAAGGCGGCCGCGCCGGCCCTGCCGCAGCCGCCGTCCAACGCCCCCTGGCCGCGCCGGCGCAAGCTGAAGGTGGGTGCGCTGCTCGCGGGAGCGTTCGGCGTGGTGCTGGGCCTGCTGGGCTGGCGCTCGGCCATCGCGCCGGTGGCGCCCGCGTCGGCTGCGGTCTACACCGCGCAGATCCTCGAAAAAGGCCGCCAGCTGGCCGCGCTGGGCAACTGCGCGCAGTGCCACACCACGCCCGGCGGCCCTGCGCTGGCCGGCGGGCTGGCCATGGACACGCCCTTCGGCACCGTCTACAGCACCAACATCACGCCCGACGTGGACACCGGCATCGGCGCCTGGTCCTTCAGCGCCTTCCAGCGCGCCATGCGCGAGGGCGTTGCGCGCGACGGCCACCGGCTGTACCCGGCCTTTCCCTACACGGCCTACACGCGGATGACGGACGAGGACCTGATGGCGCTGTATGCCTGGCTGATGAGCCAGCCGCCGGTGCGCGCCCAGGCTTCGTCCACGCAGCTGAAGTTTCCGTTCAGCCTGCGCCCGCTGCTGGCCGGCTGGAACGCGCTGTACCTGGAGAGCGGCCCCCGCCCGAGCGCCGAGGCTGCCCGCTCGGCGCAGTGGCAGCGCGGCGAATACCTGGTCAACGGCGTCGGCCACTGCGGCGCCTGCCACACGCCGCGCAACGCGCTGGGTGCGGAGCAGGGCGGCACGGCGTTTTTAAGCGGCGCCATGGTCAAGGGCTGGGAGGCGCCCTCGCTCACCGCCCGCCATCCCGGCCCCGTGCCCTGGACCGAGCAGGCCTTCTACGACTACCTGCGCCAGGGCCACAGCCCGCAGCACGGTGCGGTGGGCGGCCCCATGGCCGAGGTGGTGCGCAAGCTGCAGGACGTGCCCGAGGCCGACGTGCGCGCCATGGCGCACTACCTGGCCTCGTTCGGCACGGGGGCCACGCCGCAGCAGGCCGGGCAGGCGGCGGCCATGGCCATCGCCCAGGGCGCGCAGGCCGCGCCCGCGCTGCTGGGGCCGGCGCAGCGCCTGTTCGAGCAGGCCTGCGGCGCCTGCCACCACGACGGCAACGGCCCGCGCCTGCTGGGCCTGAACGTGCCGCTGGCGCTCAACGGCAATTTGCACAGCGACCGGCCCGACAACCTGCTGCGCACCATCCTGGAGGGCGTGCAGGAGCCGGCCACGCGCGACGTCGGCTTCATGCCGGCGTTCGGCCAGGCGTTCGACGATGCCCAGCTCGTCCAGCTGGCCGGCTACATGCGGGCGCGCTTTGCGCCGCAGCGCCCGGCCTGGGCCGATCTGCCCGAGGCGGTGGCGCGGGCGCGGGCGCAGGTTGCGCCCTGATCACACGTCGTCGACCGCGTGGCCCGGCGCCGGCACCGCGTGGCGGCCCTGCTCCAGCTGCCAGAAGATGGCGGCCGAGCCCATGGTCATCACGCCGATGGCGACGAAGGCGGCGCGAAACACCGGCAGCCCGTGGCCGCCACCTTCAGAAAACCAGTTGCTGAAGGCCACCAGCAGGGCGGCCGCACAGGTCACGCCCAGGCTCATGCCCAGCATCTGCACCATCGAGAACAGGCTGTTGCCGCTGGCCGCCTGCTGCGGCGCCAGGTCCTTGAGCGTCACCGCGTTCATGGCGGTGAACTGAAACGAGTTGATGGCGCCGAACAGGGCCAGCTGCACGATGCGCAGCCACAGGGGCTGGGTGGGCCCCATCAGGGCAAAGGAGGCGATCATCGCGCCCAGCAGCAGCGTGTTGCTCACCAGAACTGGCTGGTAGCCCCACTGGGTGATGATGCCCGTGGCGGCGCGCTTGCTGAGCATGCCGGCAATCGCCACCGGCAGCATCAGCATGCCGGCCTGTGCCGGCGAGTAGCCCAGGGCGAGCTGCAGCAGCAGCGGCAGCAGGTAGGGCATGGCGCCCGAGCCGATGCGGGCGAACAGGTTGCCCAGCAGGCCCACGCGGTAGCTCTGCATGGTGAACAGCGCGGGCGAGAAGATCGGCGCCGGGCTGCGCAGCGCGTGCAGCCAGTACGCCGCCAGCGCGGCCAGGCCCAGCACCATCAGCAGCACCAGCAGCGCGTGCGCCCAGCCCAGGCCCGACAGGCCGTCCAGCGCCAGCGAGGTGGCCACCATGGCCACCGCCAGCAGCAGGTAGCCGCCCAGGTCGAACCGGCCGGGCCGGGGGGCCAGGAAGTTGGGGATGTAGCGCTGCGAGGCGACGATGCCGAGCAGCCCCACCGGCAGGTTGATGAGAAAGATCCAGTGCCAGCTGGCGACCTCGACCAGCCAGCCGCCCAGCGTGGGGCCGATCAGCGGGCCCACCAGCGCCGGGATGGCGACGAAGCTGATGGCTTCCAGGAACTGGTCCTTGGGGAAGGCGCGCAGCACCACCAGGCGGCCGACGGGCATCAGCATGGCGCCGCCCACGCCCTGCAGCACGCGCGCGGCAATCAGTTGATTGAGGCTGGCCGAGGCCGCGCAGGCGATGGAGCCGGCGGTGAACAGGGCGATGGCGAGCGTGAAGATGCGCTGCGTGCCGAAGCGGTCGGCCAGCCAGCCCGTGCTGGGGATGACCACCGCCATCGTGAGCGCATAGGACACCACCACCGCCTGCATGCGCAGGGGCTGCTCGCCCAGGCTGCGCGCCATCGCCGGCAGCGCGGTGTTGACGATGGTCGAGTCCAGCAGCTGCATGAACATGCCGATGGCGATGATCCACAGCACCAGGCGCGGGTTGGCGGGACCTTGGGGAGCGTGGGCGTGCGTCGGCATGGGCGGGGAAACAAAAACGGCACTGCAGGTTTGCAGCGCCGTTCGGCATGATACGTCTGCGCCTGTCGGCGCGGTTGGGGCGTGCGGCTCAGGCGAACACGCCGGCGGTGTCCGTCATGTGCTCGCTCACCTGGCCCAGGTGGTGCAGGGTGTCGCCCCAGCTCATCTCCAGCTGCGTCAAGTATTTGAAGTAGTGGCTGCCCACGTACTCGTCGGTCACGCCGATGCCGCCGTGCAGCTGCACCGACTGCTGGCCGACGAAGCGCATCGACTGGCCCAGCTGCACCTTGGCGCGCGACAGCGCCTGGCGGCGCTCGGCCGCGGGCGCGCCCAGCTTGAGCGTGGCGTAGTAGCTCATGGAGCGCGCCAGCTCCAGTTGCATCTTCATGTCGGCCACGCGGTGGCGCAGCGCCTGGAAGCTGGCGATCACCACGCCGAACTGCTTGCGCTGGTTCATGTAGTCGACCGTCAGCTTGAGCGTCCGGTCCATCGCGCCCACGCCCAGGGCGCAGGCGCTGGCGATGCCGATGTCGGCGGCGTGCCGCAGGGCGGCCAGGCCGTCGGCGGTGATGAGCTGCGCGGGGGCGCCGTCCAGCTTGACGTCGGCGGCGCGCGACTCGTCCTGCGTCAGGTAGCCGCGCGTGTGCACGCCGGGCGCGCCGCGCTCGACCAGGAACAGCGCCAGCTTGCCCTCCAGCATGGCGGGCACCACGAAGGCGTCGGCCTGGTCGCCGGCGGGAACTATGTTTTTGAGAGCTTTCAGCGCATATCCCGCGCCGGCCTTGACCGCTTTTGCCTCGCAAACGTCGAGCCGGTAGCGCGCCTGGCGCTCCTGCTGCGCCAGCACCACCAGGGCCTCGCCGTTGGCGATCCGGGGCAGCCAGGCGCGCTTGACCTCGTCGCCGCCATGGGCCTGGATGACGGTGCCGGTGACGAAGGCCTGCGCCAGCGGCTCGCACACGATGCCGCGGCCCAGCTCCTCCAGCACCACCATGGCCTCCACCGGGCCCATGCCCAGGCCGCCGTGGTCCTCGTCCACGCAGATGCCGGTCAGGCCCAGCTCGGCCAGCTCTTGATAAACACCGCGGTCGAAACCGCCGGCGGCCACCACCTTCTTGCGGCGCTCGAAGTCGTAGCTCTTTTCAACCCACTTGGCGACGGCGTCGCGCAGTTGCAGCTGGTCGTCGGAAAAATCGAAATCCATGATGCTTGTCCTTGGAATCTGTCAATGCAGGGCAGCCGGACGCAGAAAACGCAAAGATGACGCAGAAGACGCAAAAGAAACCATTGAAATTGAATTCTTTGCGTTCTCTGCGAATCCTTTGCGCCCTCTGCGTCCGGTATTCAGGTTTTCGCTCAGCCCAGCACCGTCTGGGCCACGATGTTGCGCTGCACCTCGTTGCTGCCGCCGTAGATGGTGGTCTTGCGCATGTTGAAGTAGGTGGGCGCCAGCGGCGCGTTGTCCACGTTGCCGCCCGGAAAGCCCTGCAGCCCGGCGGCGGCGGCCTGGTCGCCCTGCCAGCCGGCTTCCATGGCCTCCTCGATGAAGGGCAGGGCATACGGCCCGGCGGCCAGCATCATCAGCTCGGAGTAGCGCTGCTGGATCTCGCTGCCCTTGATCTTGAGCAGGCCGGCGATGTCCAGCGCGTTGCGGCCCGACTTTTCGGCCGACAGCACGCGCAGCACCAGCATCTCCAGCGCCACCACGTCCACCTCCAGCAGGGCGATCTGATCGCGAAAGCGCTGCTCGTCCCACACGCCCTCGGCCTTGGCGATGCGCTTGAGGCGCTCCAGCTCGCGCTTGGCGCGGTTGACGTCGGCGATGTTGGTGCGCTCGTGGCTCAGCAGGTGCTTGGCGTAGGTCCAGCCCTTGTTTTCCTCGCCGATCAGGTTCTCGACCGGCACCTCGACGTTGTCGAAGAACACGTCGTTGACCTCGCAGCCGCCCTCCAGCAGCTTGATCGGGCGCACGCTGACGCCGGGCGACTTCATGTCGATCAGCAGGAAGCTGATGCCGGTCTGCGGCTTGCCCTCGTTGCTGGTGCGCACCAGGTTGAACATCCACTCGCCGTACTGGCCCAGCGTGGTCCAGGTCTTCTGGCCGTTGACGATGTACTTGTCGCCCTTGCGCTCGGCCTTGGTGCGCACCGAGGCCAGATCGGACCCCGAACCCGGCTCGCTGTAGCCCTGGCTCCACCACACGGAGCCGTCAGCGATGCCGGGCAGAAAGCGCTTTTGCTGCTCGGGCGAGCCGTAGGCCATGATGACGGGCGCCACCATCACCGGGCCGAAGGGCACGATGCGCGGCGCGCCGGCCATGGCGCATTCCTCTTCGAACAAATGCTTTTGCACCGCGCTCCAGCCCGGGCCGCCGAACTGCTTGGGCCAGCCGTAGCCCAGCCAGCCCTGCTTGCCCAGGATCTTGGCCCAGGTCTGCTGGTCGTCGCGCGTCAGCGTTTGCGCCTTGTGCACCTTGGCGGCGATCGCCGGTGGCAGGTTTGCCTTGACCCAGGCGCGGATCTCGTCGCGAAATGTCAGCTCGTCGGGGGTGAATGCCAAATCCATGGGGGGATCTCCTTGTCAGCCCGCGGTTGTAGCATGCGCCGGCGGGTTTGTCGGTCCGTCAGGCGACACGCCCAGCTCGGCGCACAGGCGGGCCACTGTGACGCTCAGGGCCGCCAGTTCCGACTCGAGCCGGGCGATGCGCTCGGATTGAGCGTCGAATGTGCCTGAAGCGCTTGATGGATGCGCGCCGGCAGCTATCGATTCGGTAGTGACGGGCCCGCACAGCAGCTGCGCCCAGCGCGCTTCGCGCTCACCCGGCGCGCGCGGCAGCAGCACGGCCAGGGGCCCGCCCTTGTCCTCGGTGCGTTCGGCCAGCTCGTTCAGGAAGCCCTCGACCGAGGAGATGTCGGCAAAGCGGTACCAGCGCTCGGCGTTCAGGCGCAGCTCGGCGGCGGTCTGCGGCCCGCGCAGCATCAGCAGGCCCAGCAGCACGGCCGACTGCTCGGGCACGCCCAGGCAGCGCTGCAGGTTGTGTTCGTACTTGGCCACCCGCCCGCCCTGCGACTCGATGACGAGCGACAGGCGCCTGAGATCGTCGAGCGCCTCCAGCACCTGGGCCTCGTCCAGGCTCATCACCGGGTCGCGGCTGGTCTTCTGGTTGCAGCCGGTGACGACCAGGTTGAGCGACAGCGGATAGGTGTCGGGCACCGTGCGGGCCTTCTCCATCAGCGTGCCCAGCACGCGCGCTTCGATCGGGGTGAGGGGGCGCAAAGTCATGGCGCAAGGATAATCGCCCCGGAATGAAAAACATCGTCATCCTGATCTCCGGCACCGGCAGCAACATGGCCGCCATCGTGCGCGCGGCGCAGCAGCAGGACTGGGCGCGGCGGCTCGACGCGCGGGTGGCCGCCGTCGTCAGCAACCGGCCGGACGCCAAGGGCCTGCAGACGGCGCGCGAGGCGGGCATCGCCGCCGCCGCGGTCGACCACAAGGCCTTTGCCGACCGCGAGGCCTTCGATGCCGCGCTGATGGCCGAAGTCGACCGTCACGATCCCACGCTGGTGGTGCTGGCCGGCTTCATGCGCATCCTCACGCCCGCCTTCGTGGCGCATTACACCGGGCGCCTGCTCAACATCCACCCCAGCCTGCTGCCGGCCTTTCCGGGCCTGCACACGCACCAGCGCGCCATCGACATGGGCTGCCGCGTGGCGGGGGCCACCGTGCACCAGGTGACGGCCGAACTGGACCACGGCCAGATCCTGGCGCAGGCCGTGGTGCCCGTGCTGCCGGGCGACACGGCCGACACGCTGGCCGCGCGCGTGCTGACGCAGGAGCACCTGATCTATCCGCGCGCGGTGGCCGAGTTGCTGCAAAAAACATAGCTTACAACGCTTGTTTCATAGGCGCTGGAGCCATTTCTGATTCATCAAGCACCGCTGCGGTGCGACAATCGCCGCCATGCATCCCAAAGCCCTGCTCGACGCCGCCACCGAATTGGTGCGGCGCGTTCTTCAACTCGAGCACCCGGCCGACGCCGTGGTGTCGCGCTTTTTCCGCGAGCAGCGCGCGCTGGGCCCGCGTGAGCGCGCCACGCTGGCCGAAACCGCCTACGCCGTGCTGCGCCACAAGCCGCTGTTCGAGCACCTGGCGCGCTCGGGCACGGGCGGGCGCGAGCGGCGGCTGGCGATCCTGGGCTTTCACGCCCCGCGCGACTTCCTCAAGCAGGCGCTGAGCGAGCCCGAGAAAGCCTGGCTCGACGCCTGCGACGCCGTGCCGCCGGCCGAGCTGGCGCCCGAATACCGCCACAACCTGCCGGCCTGGCTGGTGGCGCCGCTGCGCGCGCAGCTGGGCGATGGCTTCGATGCCCTGGCCGCCGCGCTGCTGGTGCCGGCGCCGCTCGACCTGCGCGTCAACACCTTGAAGGAAAAACGGCCTTCAGCCCAGGCGGAACTTGCCAAGGCAGCTATCAAATCGGTAGAAACCCCGTACTCGCCCTGGGGCCTGCGCATCGACGGCAAGCCGGCGCTCACGAGGCTGGACCTGTTCACGCGCGGCGCGGTGGAGGTGCAGGACGAGGGCTCGCAGCTGCTGGCCCTGCTGCTGGACGCGCACCGCGGCGAGATGGTGGCCGACTTCTGCGCCGGCGCCGGCGGCAAGACCCTGGCCATCGGCGCCACCATGCGCAACACCGGCCGGCTGTACGCCTTCGACGTCTCGGCGCACCGGCTGGAGGCGCTCAAGCCGCGCCTGGCGCGCAGCGGCCTGTCCAACGTGCACCCGGTGGCCATCGCGCACGAGCGCGACGAACGCGTCAAGCGCCTGGCCGGCAAGCTGGACCGCGTGCTGGTCGACGCGCCGTGCTCGGGCCTGGGCACGCTGCGGCGCAACCCCGACCTGAAGTGGCGCCAGTCGCCCGCCGGCGTGCAGGAGCTGGTGGCCAAGCAGCAGGCCATCCTGGCCAGCGCGGCGCGCCTGCTCAAGCCCGGCGGGCGGCTGGTGTACGCCACCTGCAGCGTGCTGCAGGACGAGAACGAGCAGGTGGCCGAGGCCTTCGGCGCCGCGCACCCCGACTTCGAGCCGCGCGCCGTGGCCGATCTGCTGACCGGTCTGAAGGTGCCGCAGGCGCCTGACTTGTGCAGTGCCGATGGGCGCTTCCTGCGCCTGTGGCCGCACCGGCATGGCACCGATGGGTTTTTTGCCGCCGTGTGGCAGCGCAAGGTCTGATCCTGCGCTAGGGCTTGCTGTTCCCAGCCTCGACCCGCGCCTCGGCCGACACCGTGGCCTCCTCGCCGATCAGCCCGCGCGGGCGCAGCACCAGCACCCCCATCAGCACCAGGCCGATCAGGATGATCTGCGCCGCGCCGCCCTTGACCTGCATGGTTGCCGGCAGCAGGGCCTGGGCGGCGCTGCCGCTGAGCGTCCACACGGCCCACATCAGCACCGCTCCCAGCACGGCGCCCTTGTTGTTGCCGCTGCCGCCGACGATCAGCATGCTCCAGATCTGGAAGGTGAGGATGGGCATGAAGTCCTCCGGGCTGATGTAGCCGATGAAGCTGGCGCCCAGCGCGCCGCCCAGGCCCATCACCGCCGAGCCGATGACGAAGGACTGCAGGCGCAAGGCGAAGGCGTTCTTGCCCAGCGACTCGGCCGCCGTCTCGTCCTCGCGGATGGCTTTCAGCACGCGGCCCCAGGGCGAGCGCACCAGGGCCTGCAGCGCCGCGTACAGCACGATCACGATGACGAGCAGCAGCCCCAGCAGCAGCAGGTTGCGGCCCGCCACGCTGTCGATCAGGCCGGGCAGTGGGCGCGGAATGTCGGTGATGCCGCGGCTGCCGCCGGTCAGCCAGGCGGTGTTCAGCGCGATCAGCTGCAGCGTGATGCCGATGCCGATGGTGACGATGGCCAGGTAGTCCTCGCGCAGCCGCAGCGTGGGAATGCCGACGACGAAGGCCACCACGCCCGCGGCCAGCATGGCGCCCAGCAGGCCGACGGCGAAGGGCAGGCCCCAGCCCGCCACGATGCCCGCATGGGCCGGCCCGCACAGCAGCGCGAACGCATAGGCGCCCACCAGGTAGAAGCCCGCCACGCCGATGTTGAACAGGCCCGTGTAGCCCCACTGCAGGTTCAGCCCCAGGCATACCACGGCAAACACCAGCGCCTGGATCAGGAAGAACACGAGGTAGGAGACGATGCCGCTCATGCTTTCTCTCCCAGGATGCCGGTGGGGTGAACCAGCAGGATCAGGAACATCAGCGCAAAGGCCACCGCCGGCTTGTAGGCCGGGTCGATGAAGGCCACCGACAGCGACTGCGCCACGCCGATGACCAGCCCGCCCAGCACCGCGCCGTAGATGCTGCCGATGCCGCCCAGGATGGCGGCGGCGAACATCGGCAGGATCAGGGTGAAGCCCATCTCGGGCGAGACCTGCACCGTCAGGCCGAACATGGCGCCGCCGACGGCCGCCAGCCCGCCGCCGATGATCCACACCCAGCGGACGATGCGCCGCACGTCGATGCCGGTGACCTGCGCCAGCGCCGGGTTGTCGGACACCGCGCGCATCTGCTGGCCCAGGCGCGTGCGCGTGAGGAACAGGTGCAGCGCCACCATCAGCACGGCGGTGAGGACCACCACGAACACCTCGTTGGCCGACAGGCGCACGCCCGGCAGCACCTCCTGCGCGATGGCGATGCTGCGCGTGTAGTACTCGGGCTGCGAGCCCCACGCGAAGACGACCAGGTTGCGCAGCATCAGCGAGGCGCCGAACGAGGCGATCACCAGCGCCACCGCCACGTCGCTCTTGCGCAGCGGGCGGAACAGCACCGCGTCCAGCACCAGCGCCAGCGCGGCCGTCAGCACCAGCGCCAGCACCAGGCCGCCGACAAAGCTCCAGCCGAAGGTGAAGGGCCCCAGTGCGGCGCCGCCGCCGAAGGCGCCGACGAACAGCAGCGCGAAGTAGGCGCCGAAGGTCAGGAACTCGCCGTGCGCGAAGTTGGCGAAGCGCAGGATGTTGTAGGTCAGCGTCAGCCCGATCGCGCCCAGCGCCAGCGTGGCGCCCAGCACGATGCCGTCGGCCAGGTACTGAAGGATCATGTCAGCCCCCTTCGGGCGCCCAGGTACAGCGCGCCCACCTCCGGGTTGGCCAGCAGCTCGGCCGCCGCGCCGCTGACCTGCTCGCGCCCCTGCGCCAGCACGTAGCCGCGGTCGGAGATGGCCAGCGCGGCGCGCGCGTTCTGCTCCACGATCAGCAGCGTCACGCCCAGCTCGCGCACCTCGCGCACCTTGGCGAACACCACGCCCACCAGCTTGGGCGACAGGCCGGCCGAGGGTTCGTCCAGCATCAGCATGCTGGGGCGCGCCATCAGCGCGCGCGCCAGCGCCACCATCTGCCGCTCGCCGCCCGACAGGGTGCCCGCCGCCTGCCGGCGCCGCTCGTGCAGGCGCGGAAACAGCGTGTACATGCGCGCCAGGTCCTCGGCGATGCCGGCGCGGTCGCGGCGTGCGCAGGCGCCCAGCTCCAGGTTGTCCTGGATCGTCAGGCGCTCGAACACGTTGGCGATCTGCGGCACGTAGGCCAGCCCGCGCCCGACCATGCGGTGCGCGGCCTCGCCCACCAGGGACTGGCCAAACAGCAGCACCTGGCCGTGGCGCACCGGCACCAGGCCGGCGATGGCCTTGATCAGCGTGGACTTGCCGGCGCCGTTGGGGCCCAGCACGGTGACGATCTCGCCGCGCGCCACCTGCAGGCTGGCGCCGCGCAGGATGTCCACCTCGGGCGTGTAGCCGGCCACCAGGTCGCGCACCGACAGCGCGAGTTCAGCCCGGTTCATGCTGCTTCTCCTCCCAGGTAGGCCTCGAGCACGCGCGGGTCGCTGCGCACCGCCTGCGGCGTGCCCTGCATCAGCAGCCGTCCCTGGGCCAGCACCAGCACCGGGTCGCACAGCTGCGTGATCAGGTCCATGTTGTGCTCGATGATGAGAAAGGTGATGCCGCGCGCGTGCAGCTCCTGCAGCTTGTCCATGATGGTGGCCAGCAGGGTGGGGTTGACGCCGGCGCCGGGCTCGTCCAGCAGGATCAGCCTGGGCTCGGCCATCAGCACGCGGGCCAGCTCCAGCAGCTTTTGCTGGCCGCCCGACAGGTTGCGGGCGAACTCGCCCGACAGCCGCTCCAGGCCGACGAAGTCCAGCACCTGGCGGGCGTGCTCGCGCACGCGCCGCTCCTGCGCGCGCACGGCGGGGCGCGCCAGCCAGTTGTTCCAGAACCGCTCGCCGGCCTGGCCCGCGGGCGCCAGCATGGCGTTCTCCAGCACGGTCATGCCGGCGAACGGGCGCGGGATCTGGAAGGTGCGCACCAGCCCCGCCGCAAAGATGCGGTGCGGCGGCAGGCCGCCGATGGGCTGGCCCAGGAACGAGATGGAGCCGGAGCTGGGCCGGTGCGCGCCGGCAATGGTGTTGAACAGCGTGGTCTTGCCCGCGCCGTTGGGGCCGATCAGCCCGGTGATGGTGCGCGCGGCCAGCGTGAAGGACACGCCGTCCACCGCGCGCAGACCGCCGAACTCCTTGACCAGGTCACGGACCTCGAGCATCGCTGTCCCCGGTTGTTGTTCACGTGGGCGGCGGCCGATTCGGCGCCGCCCACGCGGGGCCTGCATGCGGCTACTTTTTGGCCACGCGCATCGCGTCGATCTGGGCCACGGTCACCATGCCCGTGGGTTCGACCTTGCCCTGGGCCGAAACGTTCCACACCTGCATGGGCGCGGCGATGTCGCCGTTGGCGTCGAACTGCAGCGGCCCGGTGGCGCCCACGTACTGGATGCTCTTGCCCTCGGCCAGCAGCGCCGCGGCCTTCTTCAGCTCGGCCACGCCGGCGTACACCTTCTGGCCCTTCGGGTCGGTCACCTTGCGGATCGCGTCGCGAATGGCCGGGCCCTTGCTGCTCCTGGCCTGCTCCATGGCCAGCCCCACCAGCACCGTGGCGTCGTACGCGTTGGGGATGTAGGCCTGCGTCGGCAGGGTGCCGAACTTGGCCTGGAACTCGCCCTGGAAGGTGGCCAGCGAGGGCGTCTTGTCGGTGCCCGGCGCCGTGCCGTGCACGTCCTTCATGTACTGCGCGCCGACGTCGTTGACGAAGTCCTGCGACTCCAGCCCGTCCGGGAACAGGAACTTCTGCGGCCCGCCGGCGGCGATCCATTCGCGCGTGATGGTGGTGCCGTCGCCCGGGTAGCCGATCAGAAACAGCGCGTCCGGCGCGGGGCTGAGCGCCTTGCCGACCTCGGCGCGGTACGAGGGCTGGCTGGGGTTGTAGACCACGTTCTCGGTCACCGTGCCGCCCAGTTGCCTGAAGCCGGCCGTGAACTCCTGGCTCAGGCCCTGGCCGTACGGGTTGTTCAGGTACATCACGGCCACCTTCTGCAGGCCCGCGTCATGCGCCACCTTGGCCATGGCCAGGCCCTGCAGCGCGTCCGACGGGCAGGTGCGGAACCAGAAGCCGCCGGTCTTGCCCTGCCTGGCCAGGTCGCTGAAGGTCGGCGAGGTCGACGCCGGCGAGATCTGCACCACCTGGCTGGGCGCCGTCACCGAGGTCAGGATGGCCGCGCTCACGCCGCTGGACAGCGCGCCGATGAGGGCCGGCACCTGCTGCACGTCGACCAGCTTCTTGGCCGCGTCCACGCCCACCGAGGGGCTGGTCTGGTCGTCCAGCAGCGACAGCTTCAGCTCGCAGGTGTTGCCGCCGCGCGCGGCGTTCAGGTCGTTGATGGCCAGCTCGCTGCCCTTGGCGATCTGCTGGCCCAGCACGCCCAGCGAGCCGGTGAGCGACATCACGGCGCCCACCGTGGTGCTGCAGGCGGCATGGGCGGGCGCCGCGCCCAGCGTGGCCATCGCAAGGCCGATGGCGGCCAGTTTCAAGGACGGGTGTTTCATCTCGAAAACCTCCACAAGGTCAACTCGCCACAAACGGCGGCAACGGACCTGTCCCGAATGGGTGAAGGCATCGAGGCATTTGCCCAGCACCGGATGGCAATCCGAAAAACAGCGGGGAAAGTCATCTGGTGTTGACGATCCGGCCGCCGGGCAAAAACACTGTACATCGCATTGGCCGGCTTTGCAGGCCGGCTGGCCAGCTGGTGCGGGCCGTATGAAAGAATGCCGCCATGCAAGACGCGGACGTGCTCATCATCGGTGCCGGCATGGCCGGCGCATCGCTGGCCTGGCGGCTGGCGCGCGGCGGCCAGCGCGTGCGGCTGCTGGAGCGCGAGGCCCAGCCCGGCATGCACAGCACGGGCCGCTCGGCGGCGATGTTTATGGAAAGCTACGGGCCGCCCGGCGTGCGCGCGCTCACACGCGCCAGCCGCGATTTCTATCTGCATCCGCCCGCCGGTTTTGCCGACGTGCCCCTGCTCACGCCGCGCAGCGCCTTGTTCGTGGCCACCGCCGATCAGCGCGCCGCATTGGAGAGCCTGCAGGCCGAGCTGGCGGCCAGCGGCACCGCCTTGAAGCTATTGAATTCGGAGCTGATCGCGCAGGTGGCGCCCGGGCTGCGGGCCGATTTGTTTGAAAGTGCGCTGCTGGACGAGAACGGCTTCGACATCGACGTCGACGCGCTGCTGCAGGGCTTTTTGCGCGGCGCGCGCCAGGCCGGCGCGCAGCTGTCGACCGGCACGCAGCCGCAGTCAGCCGAGCGCGCCGCGGACGGCTGGCGGGTGCGGCTGTCCGACGGGCAGAGCGTGCAGGCGCGCGTGGTGGTCAACGCCGCCGGTGCCTGGGCCGACGAGCTGGCGCCCCTGTTCGGCGCCGCGCCGATCGGCCTGGTGCCCTGCCGGCGCAGCGCCTTCACCTTCCGCCCGCCGGCGGGCGTCGACGTGTCGGGCTGGCCCATGGTGGGCGACGTGGACGAGGCCTGGTACTTCAAGCCCGACGCGGGCCAGTTGCTGGGCTCGCCGGCCAACGCCGACCCGGTGGCGCCGCACGACGTGCAGCCGGAGGAGCTGGACATCGCGCTGGGCATCCACCGCATCGAGGAGGCCACCACGCTGCGCATTGCGCGGCCCACCGCCACCTGGGCCGGGCTGCGCAGCTTCGTGCCCGACGGCGAGATCGTGATCGGCTTCGACGACGCGTGCGCGGGCTTCTTCTGGCTGGCCGGGCAGGGCGGCTACGGCATCCAGAGCGCCGCCGGCGCCAGCGCGCTGGCAGCCAGCCTGGTCATGGGCGCGCCACTGCCTGACGAACTGGCGCGCCACGGCGTTGACGCGCAGGTGGTTGCGCCGCGGCGCCTGCGCTGACGGCGGGATAGCGTGGCGGCTTGAGCGGCTACGCGCCGGCCAGCGAACGCAGGCCGTTCACGTTGAGCAGGCGCAGCTGGCGCCCGCGGCCGGCGATCAGCCCGCGCTCGCGCAGCTGGCGCAGCACGCGCGAGAAGGTCTCGGGCGCGATGCCCAGTTGCGCGGCGATGGAGCGCTTGCGCTGCTGCAGCGTCACGGCCGGCTGTGGCGAGGCGTCGGGCGCGGACTCGACGTGGCGCAGCAGCCATTCGGCGCAGCGCGCCTCGGCGTCCTTGCCCAGCCGGCTGACGGCCAGCTCGGCCTGCTGGCGATGCGCCTGGGCCAGGTCGCGCACCAGCGCCAGCGTGGGCGCGGGCAGGGTGCCCAGGTCGGCCGAGAACTCGGCCAGCGGCACGGCGCGCGCCTCCACCGGCGTGTCGGCCACCACGTCCATCAAGGGGGTTTGTCCCAGCACGGCGCTGCCGGGGTCGAGCCAGCACGGGCCTTCGATCCAGCCCAGCTGATGCGCCAGGCCGTCGGGGCCCAGCAGGCCCATGGCCAGGCGGCCGCGGGCGATGTGGTAGATGGCGTCGTTGGGGCGGGCTCGGTGCAGCAGCACCGAGCCGGCCGGCAACAGCACGGCCTGGTGGGTCGGGTCGGGCAGGGGAACGGTGAGCATGGGCGCACTGTGCCTTTCGCCCACGGCGGGGGCATTGATGCATATCAACCACGCGAGAGTTGCGGAACCCTTGTCCGGGAGTTCTGAGATGACGCAAACGACCCTCGGCGCCGTGCGCCCGCGGACGATGGACATCACCGTTTCAGCTCCAGGATCAGGTGCGGGTTGGTTCACGCCGCCCAGCTCGGCCGTGTCGTATTAGGTCTGGAAGGGCGTCAGCACCTCGCCCGGATCGTTGACGAAGCTCAGCACATAGGTGATGCCTTTCAGCCCATACGGGCCGTTGTACGCCCGGTTCAGGTGGCTCAGGGTTCAGCGCGCGCCGCGGCTGGCGTCTTGCTGGTCGAGGCGATCCAGGATGGCCAGTGCCTGCCTTGCATCGCCGCGCGCGGCCAGCGTGCGAAATCGCGTTTCCACGTCGAAGGCGGCAATGGCCTGGGCGCTGAGCTCTTCCATCAGCTTGTTGATGCTTAGGCCCCGGGTCTGCGCAAGATACTTCAAGCGCTGCGCGGTGTCGTCGGGCAGGCGAATCGTCAGTGTGCTCATGGCTGTTCCTCCAGAAATTGGGCGGGGGTCAGAATGCGCAAGTGCGGCCAGGTCAGCTCGCCGCGCGTCAGGTCGCGCACGTTGTGTGTCACCACCGCCTGGGCATTGCCGGCAATGGCCAGCTCGATCAGGTGGTTGTCGCCCTCATCGCGCAAATTGGGGCGCCAGCCGTAATACATCTGCACCCAACGGCCCGCGCGTGCCAGGGCAGCCAGCACCTGCAGGCGTTCCAAATGAAACGATTGCCTGTCAAATAAAGAGCAATCAATTGCCAGCCCAGCCGTGCACGTCGATCTGGCCGGCGGCGGTGCCGTGCCTGCCTGGGGCTGGCGCGGGCAACAAAAAACCCGCGATGCGAGGCTGCATGCGGGTTTCGGGGCGTTCTTGGACTGGCGAAGAGACCTTGAACTGGTGCCGGCTGCCGGAATCGAACTGGCGACCTACGCGTTACGAGTGCGTTGCTCTACCAACTGAGCTAAGCCGGCTTTTCTCGTAAAGTCTGCGATTATAGCGGGCGACTCGCCCGTTTTTGCCCCCCTTCACCCACCGCCCAGGAGGCTCTCGAACATGCTGAAAACCGATCACCTGACCGATACCCGCGCGCTGCTGGATGTGGCGGCCGATCGCGGCGCGCCCTCGCGCCGCCAGGCGCTGGGGCTGGCGCTGGGCGTGGGCTATGCCGCGGCCACGCTGCCGGCGCTGGCGCAGTCGGCCATCAAGACCTCGTCGGACGGCCTGACCACGGGCGAGGTGACGATCGACGTGGCAGGCTTCAAGATGCCGGCGTTCCGGGCGCAGCCGGCCGGCAAGACCGGGCTGCCGGTGGTGCTGGTGCTGTCCGAGATCTTCGGCGTGCACGAGTACATCGCCGACGTCGCGCGCCGCCTGGCGCACGCGGGCTACCTGGCGGTCGCGCCCGAGCTGTTCGTGCGCCAGGGCGACGCGCAAAGCTACGGCGAGATGGCCAAGCTGATGAGCGAGGTGATCGCCAAGGTGCCCGACGCGCAGGTGATGGGCGACCTGGACGCCACCGTGGCCTGGGCCGGCGCCAACGGTGGCAACACCGACAAGCTGGGCGTGACCGGTTTTTGCTGGGGCGGGCGCCAGGCGTGGCTGTATGCCGAGCACAACCCCCGGCTGAAGGCGGCCGTGGCCTGGTACGGGCGCCTGGTGGGCCAGCCCACGCCGCTGGCGCCCACCAACCCGCTGGATGGCGCGGCGCAGCTGAAGGCGCCGGTGCTGGGCCTGTACGGCGGCGCCGACACCGGCATTCCGCTTGACACGATTGATACGATGAAAAAAGCCCTGGCCGAGGCCGGCGCCAAGGGCAACGCCGCCGCCAAGGCCTGCGAGTTCGTGGTCTACCCGGACGCGCCGCACGCCTTTCATGCCGACTACCGGCCCAGCTACCGCAAGGAAGCGGCCGAAGACGGCTGGAAGCGCGCCCTGGCGTGGTTCAAGGCGCACGGGGTGGCTTGACAGGCCGGGTACGCTGGTTGCACCAGCAAGCCGCCCGCGAGGCGGCTTTTTTTGATGTTTCATGCCTCTGGCCCCCGCCAAGCATGCGCGAGTAGCTATGAATTTGATTGCAATCCTGATCGGCACGCTGATCGCCGGCGTGGGCAGCGTGTGGATCGCCGCCACCCTGTCGTTCGGCGTGCTGGCGCGCTACACCCAGCACATGCTCAGCCTGGCGGCGGGCGCGCTGCTGGCCACGGCCTTCATCCGGCTGCTGCCCGAGGGCCTGGAGAGCGGGGTGGAGGTGCACGTGCTGTCGGCCACGCTGCTGGCCGGCCTGCTGTTTTTCTTTTTGCTCGACAAGGCCGAGCTGTGGCACCACGGCCATGAGCATCACCCCAGCCTGCCCACGCTGGACGAGGCCATGGTCGACGCCGACGTGATGCACGCGCACCCCCACGAGCACGCGCACGCCGGCGCCCATCGCCACGACCACGCCCACCACGCCGGACACGGCCACGCCGCGCCCCGGGCCGGCGGCGGCTGGGCCGTGCTGACGGGCGACGCGGTGCACTGCTTCGGCGACGGCGTACTGATCGCCTCGGCCTTCCTGTCCAGCCGCACGCTGGGCTGGGCCGCCACGCTGGCGGTGCTGGTGCACGAGGTGCCGCACCACATGGGCGACCTGGCGGTGCTGCACCAGGGCCGCCGGCGCGACTGGCGCGCGGCCCTGCTCAAGGTGTCGCTGGCCGGCGCGGTGACCGCGCTGGGCGGGCTGGCGGGCTGGGCGCTGGTCGAGGGCCTGGCCGGCCTGCTGCCTTATCTGCTGATGCTGGCGGCCAGCAGCTTCATCTACGTGGCGTTGGCCGACCTGATCCCGCAGCTGCAAAAGCGCCTGAACGCGCGGCAGACGGCGGCGCAGATCCTGTGGCTGCTGGTGGGCATGGGGCTGGTGATCGCCGTCGGCCTGGCGGGGCCGGAGCACGTGCACTGAGAAGGTGTGAACAAATCCGTCATGCCCGCTCATCCCGCCCAAACGCGCTCGCTCTGCGTTGCAAATGCTCGCCATAGCCCCAGCTATGGCTGCGCTTTGCGCCTTGATCGACCGCGTTTGGGCGGCCTGCTCGGGCACGCCGGATTCATTCACACCTTCTGAGCCGCGCCGCGGCGGCGCGCGCTACTCCTTGATGCCGGCGCTCTTCACGGCTTTTTCATAGCGCAGCTGCTCGGCCTTCACGAAACGGCCGAAGTCGGCCGCGCTGCCGCTGCCGGCGATGGCGCCCTGCTTTTGCAAGGTGGCGCGCACCTCGGGCAGGGCCAGCACGGCGTTCAGCTCGTGGTTCAGGCGCTCGACCACGGGCGCCGGTGTCTTGGCGGGCGCAAACAGCCCCGTCCAGGCCACCACGTCATAGCCCTTGAAGCCGGGCGTCTCGGCCACGGTGGGCACGCCGGGCAGGATGTCCAGGCGCCTGGCGCCGGTGACGGCGATGGCCTTGAGCTTGCCACTCTGCACGAAGGGCGCGGCCGAGACGCTGACCAGCATGGCCAGGTCCACCTGGCCGCCGATCACGTCGGCGGCGATCTGCGCGCCGCCGCGATAGGGCACGTGGGTGGCGAAGAACTGGCCCTGCTGCTTGATCAGCTCCATGGCCAGGTGCAGCACGGTGCCCACGCCCGAGGTGGCGTAGCTGAGCTTGCCGGGTTCCTTTTTGGCCAGTTGCACCAGCTCGGCCAGGTTGTTGGCCGGCAGGTCCTTGCGCGCCACCAGCACCATGGGCGCGGTGTTGACCAGGCCGATGGGCGCCAGGTCGCGTGCCACGTCGTAGCGCACGGCCTTGGGGTTGGCATAGGGGGCGATGGCCACCGGGCTGTCGGCGCCCATCACCAGGGTGTAGCCGTCGGGCGCGGCCTGCGTGCCCTTGGTCAGGCCGATGGTGCCGCCGGCGCCGGTGACGTTGTCCACCACCACGGACTGCTTCAGGCGCTCGCCCAGCTTGTCGGCCAGCAGGCGCGCCGTGCTGTCCACGCTGCCGCCGGCGCCAAAGGGGACGATGATGCTGATGGGCTTGGCCGTGGGCCACGCCGCCTGGGCGAAGGCGCAGGGGGCAGCCAGCAGCGCGGTACTGGCGAGGAAGAGACGTTTGTTCATGATGGCTTGGATGGCCGGGTCGGCCGTGGGTCTTGAATCAGGGGCTGGCGGGATCGAGCTGCGCGCGCAGCGCATCGAACTCGGCCAGGTGCTCGCGCCGCCAGGCGCGGCGCGTGTCCGCGTCGATCCAGGCCGCCTGCAGGCCGTTGTCGGTGAAGGCGCGCAGGCTGTCGAGCCCAAAGCCGAAGTCGCGCGCCATCATGCGCCAGGCACCGGTGGGCGTGACGTGGTGCAGCGTGGGGTCGTCGGTATTGGGGTGCACGCGCAGGCCCAGGCCGGGCATGCGGCGAATGGGGTGGTCCTGCGCCCAGCGCTCGGGCGCCAGCGTGCGCAGGTAGTACGAGTTGGTGGGCACCACGGTGAAGACGATGCCCGCGTCGGCGCACTGGCGGGCGAAGTCGGGCGCGTCCACCACCGTGTAGCCGTGGTCGATGCGATCGACCTTGAGCAGCTCGACGGCGGTCTGCACGTTGGTCCAGGGCATGCCGAATTCGCCGGCGTGGGCGGTGGTCTTCAGGCCGGCCTGGCGCGCGGCGCGGTAGGCGGCTTCGAACAGCTCGGGCGGGCGGTCGTTCTCGCGGTAGTCGATGCCGATGCCCACCACCTCCTCGCAGGGCCGGGCAATCACCCACCGCACCATCTCCAGCGCCGCCTCGGGGCTGGCCTCGCGGTCGATGGCGGCGATCAGGCGGCCGCTGATGCCGAAGTCGGTGCGCGCATCCGCCATGGCGCGGCGGATGCCGGCCAGCGCCTGGGCATAGGGCAGGCCGCCCACCTGCGCGGTACCCGTCGGGTTCCAGAAGAACTCGGCGTGGCGCACCTGGTGCGCGGCAGCGTCCTGCAGGTATTCGTAGGTCAGGCGATGAAAGTCATCGGGCGTGCGCAGCAGCCAGGCGTCGAGCGCGCGCAGCACGCGCAGCACGCCCACGGGCTTTTCGCCGCGGGTGTAGAAGGCGGCCATCTCCTCGTCGCTGATGGGCGCCTTGGCGCGCCGCGCCAGTTCGGTGAAGGTGGCACGGCGCACGGTGCCCAGCAGGTGGCAGTGCAGCTCCACCTTGGGCATGCGGGCGAGGAAGTCGTCGAGGGTCATGGCCGGCCGGGGATCACCCCTTGGCCACCGGCAGGCCGGGCGTGCGGCTCCATTCGCTCCAGCTGCCGGCGTACAGCGCCACCGGCGGGTAGCCGGCCAGCTCCATCGCGATGATGTTGGGCACGGTGCTGACGCCGCTGCCGCAGTGGTGCACCACGCCGGCGGCGTCGCGCCCGGCCAGCAGGGCGGCGAATTCGGCCTTGAGCTGCTCGGACGGCTTGAAGCGCCCGTCCGGTCCCAGGTTGTCGCCGAAGGGGCGGTTGAGCGCGCCGGGGATGTGGCCGGCGATCGGGTCCAGCGGCTCCACGTCGCCGCGGTAGCGCGGCGCGCCGCGCGCGTCGATCAGGGTTTGCGTGGGCTGGCCCAGGTGCCGGGCGACGTCCTGCGTGCCGACCCAGCGGCGCAGCTCGGGTTTCAACTCGAAGCGGCCCGGCGCACGTGCCGGCGCCGCCCCGCTTTCGGTGGCGCCGCCGGCCGCCAGCCAGGCCTGCAGGCCGCCGTCCAGCACGGCCACGGCGTCGTGGCCGGCCCACTTCAGCATCCACCACAGGCGCCCGCAGTAGTTGGCGCCGTTGCGGTCGTAGACCACGGCCTGCATGGTGTTTTCAAGGCCCAGCCGGCGCAGGGTCTGCGCCAGCAGCTCTTGTTTGGGTAGCGGGTGGCGGCCGCCGTTGACGGCGTCCTGCGGCGTGGGGGCGCTCAGGTCGCGGCCCAGGTGGGCCTGCACGCTGCCTGCGATGCGCTGCTCGGCGAACATGGCGTCGGCCTTGGCCGGGTCGGCCAGGTCGAAGCTGCAGTCGAACACCATCAGCGGCGCGCCGCTGGCCTGCAGGGCTTTCAGTTGATCGACGGAAATCAGGTGGGTGTGCATCAGAACTCCTCGGCCGGGGCGGTGGGCAGGGCGCGGGCGCGCAGCACGGTGGCGGCCATGCCGCAGGCGATGATGAGTGCCATGCCCAGCCAGCCCAGCGGCGGGATGTGGTCGCCAAACAGGGTCAGGCCGAACAGCGCGCCGAACACGATGCCCGAGTATTGCAGATTGGCCACCACGATGGTCGAGCCGTGGGTGTAGGCACGCGTCATGCACAGCTGGCCCAGGGCGGCCAGCACGCCCATGGGCAGCAGCCACAGCGCCTGCCGGGTGGCCAGGCTGTGCGCGCCGAAGGCCAGCATGCCCAGGCCGCCGGCCAGCAGCGCGGCCAGCGAGAAATAGAACACCGTGCGCGTCTCGGGCTCGCCCACGCGGCCCAGGGCGGCCACCTGCATGTAGGCCAGCGCCGCCATCAGGCTGCCCAGCAGGCCGACCAGGCCGGCGAACAGCTGGTTTTGCTCCAGCGTGGGGCGCAGCAGCAGCACCACGCCGCCGAAGCCCAGCATCACCGTCAGGATCAGCGGGCCCTGGCGGCGCACGTCGGCCAGCTTGCCCAGGGCCAGGGTGCCGCCGATGACGAAGGCGGCGATCCAGATGCCGCTCATGTAGTTGAGCGTGATGGCGGTGGACAGCGGCAGGTTGGCGATGGCGTAGAACCAGGCCACCAGCGAGGCCACGCCCACCACGTTGCGCCACACGTGCATCATGGGCACGTGGGTGCGCAGGCTGACGCCGCGCGAGCGCGCCAGAAAGCCGATGAAGACCACGCTGATGACGCCGCGGTAGAACACCACCTCCAGCGGGCCGAACGCGTCGGAGGCGAACTTGATGCACACGCCCATGCTGGCGAAGAACAGCGAGGCGGCGATCATCCACGCGGCTTGCATGATGTTTGATGAATGAAAAACGGCCTGGGCGCAGATGGATCGCGCGCAGGCCGCTATTGATAGAGTAGCAATCAGGTGGTGACCGCAAGGCCCATGGCGCGCCGGTACCACTCGTGGAAGTGCTGCATGCCGTCTTCCATCGGACTTTGGTAGGGGCCCACCTCGTTGTCGCCGCGCAGCATCAGGGCGCGCCGGCCGGCGTCCATGCGCTCGCCGATCTCGTCGTCTTCCACCGCGGTCTCCATGTAGGCGGCGCGCTGCGCCTCGACGAACTCGCGCTCGAAGCAGGCGATCTCCTCGGGGTAGAAGAACTCGACCATGTTCAGCGTCTTCTCGGGGCCGATGGGGTGCAGCGTGGAGACCGTCAGCACGTGCGGATACCACTCGACCATGATGTGCGGGTAGTAGGTCAGCCAGATGGCGCCGCGCGTGGGCAGCTCGCCGCCCTGGTAGCGCAGCAGAACCTCGTGCCACAGCTTGTAGGCGTCGCTGCCGGGCCGGCCGAAGGTGGGCGCGACGCCCACGGTCTGCACCGAGTAGTCGCGGCCGAACTGCCAGCTCAGGTCGTCGCAGGTGACGAAGTTGCCCAGGCCGGGGTGGAAGGGCCCGACGTGGTAGTCCTCCAGGTAGACCTCGATGAAGGTCTTCCAGTTGTAGTTGCACTCGTGCAGCTCGACGTGGTCCAGCGCGTAGCCCTCGAACGAGAGCTCGCCGGCCACCTTCATGCCGGCCAGGTCCTGGGCGATGTCGCGGCCGTTGTCCTCGAACAGCAGGCCGTTCCATTCGCGCAGCGCGTAGTTGCTCAGATCGAGCCCCGGGTCGTGCGCGAAGTGCGGCGCGCCCAGCAGCTGGCCGCCGGGCGCGTAGGTCCAGCGGTGGATGGGGCACACGATGTTGCCGCCCGCGTGGCCCTTGCCCTGGCCCTGCAGGTTGCCGCGCCCGCCCAGCATGATGGCCTGGCGGTGGCGGCAGCAGTTGGAGATCAGCTCCACCTGGCCCTGGGCGTTGCGCACCAGCGCGCGGCCGTTTTGCTCTTGCGCCAGCGTGCTGTAGTCGCCCGGGTTGGGCACCGCCAGGGCATGCCCGACGTAGCGGGGGCCGCCATCGAAGAGCAGCCTCTTTTCACGCTCGAACAGCGCCGGATCGAAATAGGAGTGGACGGGAAGTTGAGTTGCCGCCTGCTGGTGTTGAAGACTTAAATCAGACATCGAGTTCCGACCTAGAGACTCCCCCTATGAAGGGGCAGGAAAAAGCGCTTGGCATCCGCAGATCTTGGGCGCGCGAGTTCTCCGCGGGGATGGGTTGGGAGAACCGCGCATTTTAGCCGAGCTGGCCTGCCCGGAGGAAATCGAATCTCATGCGTCGTGCCGCGTGTGTACTCGCGTTCGATCAATTTGGATTGAAAGATACCAACAAAAATACCAACAAGCGCTGACGCTGGGCGGAGGTTGCTTCACCGGCAGCTACCTCTCGCCGACAACCATGGCAAGCATGGAGCGCGCCGAGCACGTGCTGGCCACGCACGAGGCGGGGCACGCCGGCCTGGCCGCGCTCCTGGGTGGCGACCGCATGCGGGTGATGCAGTCGCTGCTGAACCTGAACGACGATCTGAACCGCCGCGCGAACGCCGTGGCCAAGCGCCTGAACGTGCCGGTCACCACGGCCGTCGAAGAGTTGCTGGTCGATGTGCCGCCGGCCGATCTGGTCAAGCTCAATGGCTGGCGCCGGGTGGCGCACAAGGTGCAGCAGTGGCTGGAGCGCTCGGGCTTCACGGCGCTGGCCAAGCGCATGCGCGCATGGCTGGACGGCCGGCTGTCCGATCAGCAGAAGGCCGACCTGCTGGCCGCCGAGCTGATGACGGCCGCGCGCGACTACCTGGCGGGACGGCCGCCGCGGGTGCGCAGCAGCGCCGCCGACGCCCAGCAGCAGGCAAGGTGGCTGAACAAGCAGGCCGCCCAGCTGGGCTACGAGAATGCCGACGCCATGGCGCTGGCCGACTTCGACGGCCTGGAATCGCTGATGGCGCAGTGGCGCGGCAAGAACCCGGCGGCGGCGATGCTGGCGCGTCGCATCGTGCGCGACGGCTACCGCACGGTGAACGATTCGGTGATTCCAGAGACACCCGAGTACGAGGGCAACCTGACGGGCGATCTGGCGCAAGTGCCTGCGGGCGAGACCGTCAAGGCGGGGCCGATTCGCCTACCTGTTGGAGTTGCTGAGGGCGCGCATCGCGGACTTGGCATCGAGCACATGGCCGACAACACCAGACGCGACGCCACGCGCATGCCGAAAAAACAAACGGGAGACCTGGCCGAAGACCTGGTGCGGCAGGCGGTGGAAGTGCTGCGCGGAGTGAAAGAGGTTCACTACGACGGCAGCAAGTTCATATTCCCGAACCCGCTGATGAAGCAAGCCGTGGTGGCTGTGTGGCGTGGCGATCACTATTCGATCACGACCGTGCGACCGTACCGCAACGCTCAGAACTTGTGGGGGAATCCGGAGAAGGTGGGGCGCCTAACCTTCCCCACCCGTGACGCTGAAGCCACGTCACCTTCAATTGCTGTCGCCAAGGAATCTTCGCTTCACCCTGACCGCTTCGGGCTAGAAGTAGCCTCCGAACGCTTCGATTTTAACACCGACAAGCCAAAACCAGCAACTCAGGTTGTTGTCAAAAAGAAGCGGACGATTCAAGTTCCAGATGGCGCGCCGCGCCTGAGCCGTGCCATTTCTGCGGCCGTGGGCGGCGGGACTCAACAGAACCTGACCCCTTCTGAGCGCGCCGATGCGCTGATCCAAAAGTCCGCCCGCACCGCGCAGCCGCTGGATGCGGTGGCTCAGGCGATCACACGCGCCACCGGCGTGGAATGGGCCGCCAAGAAGGTGGGCGGTGTCATCGCGGGTGCCCTGAACCGCTACACACCCGAGTCGGTCAAGGCTGGCCTGGTCAGCGACTACGGGCTCGACCCGCGCGTGCGCGATGAGCGTGTGCTGATGCAGGCGCGCCAGCAGGTGCAGCTGCGCAAGGCCGGCGAGATGATCGACAGTCTGGCCAGCCTGACGCGCGAGGAGTCGGCGGCGGCCTACCGCTGGATGAACGAAACCGACCCCGACAAGATCATCCGTGGCATGGACGAGCTGCCCGAAGGCAGCGCGGAGAAGCTGCAGGAAATCCAGCGCGTGATCGACAAGTTGTCGCAAGAGGCGGTGGACCTGGGCCAGCTGGATCAGCGCAGCTACGAGCGCAACAAGTTTGCTGGCCTGCATAGCTGCCCGAATGTCGCACTCGCAGCAGTGCGCCCGATGGCCGTGGTCGGCTAACTTGATGAACGGTGCATCGCAGCAAGCAACTCGAAGGTCAATCCGTAGGCTCCGGGACGTTTGCTTTCCCTGGGGCCTGCAATATTCAGGGTCTTGATCTCATGGTCACGCAACCAAACCAGCACATCGTTTGCTGCTTCGGCTGTGATCCCTCCCGCCAACTGGATGACGAGATGGGGTTTGCCCAGAGCTTCGGCAAACTGCTGCGTCACCAGCGTCTCGCCATCGAGTTCACCAAGATTGACGACGAGCGTGCCGTCGCTGTCTTCGACGTTGCGCCGTGTGCGTTCGAGGTAGCCGCCCTCCGGCAGGACGGTGAGCTGATACTTCAGCGGGATCGTTCCATCCTCGGCTTGTCGCCCCGCGGGTGCCCAGCCGCCATGGGTGTAGCCATTTTCGATGGCGAAGTCCAGGGCCGCGCGATCAGCGCCGGTCTGCCCGCCCGACACGATGTGTCTGCAAAAGCGTGCGGGCTCAGGAAAAGGGCCGAGAAAGGGCAGTAGCGGCAGCAGTGATCCGTCCGCAAGGACTTCGGTACGTTCGCTCAGACTGCGGTTGGGGTCGCTCCCGTACTTGAGGTAAACCACCCGATACGCGCCGCCGACTTCATCCTTCAACCATCGGGAGAGCTGTAACCCTCGGGCATGAAAAGCCAGCCAGTCCCAATCATCGGGTATCTGGAAATATCCGCCCTCACTGAGGACTTGGTCGAACTCCCAAGCCCAATCATCGAACTTTTGCCACAAGCCGTGCGACATGGGAAAGCTGTCGTCCCATCCCATCAGAGAACACATGTTGCCCCCCACGCCACCTTCATCAGGGGACCGCACGACCCAGATGTACGCCGGACCTGGTTCCGCCAGCACCGTCAGAACCGGTACAAATTTGCTGTTCTCAGCCATGCGCGCGGCCTTCCTTGATCGCGCCGGCAAGCCATCCGTTGATGTGCAGACCGTCGGTCGCCCAATTCAGTCGAATCCATCCACCGCGAAGTGACCATGGCGGTGCGGCCAGAAGATCGTCCAATCGCACCGCTGCCGGAACAGCCCAGACGCCGCGTGCCGCGCAACCGTAGACTTGCCCTCCCACGTCAAGTCGTAGCAGACCGGCTTGAAAATCCAGATTGACCTGCCGGTCTTCGCCTGCTGCTTGCACCAGATCAGCTTGAAAGCGCCTCCTGATCCATTTGAGCGCGTGCCGCAAAGCGACGCCATCCACGGCGAGCGCGGGCATCTGGAGTGCAAACCCATTCAGCGCGCGCTTGGCGTGCGCATACTGCTGGCCGGATTGCAAGGCTTCGGGCGTTGATGCATCGACACCATGCAGCGCCTGCCACATTTCGAGCACGGCCAGAACGGTTCTTCCCCTTTCCTGACGGGCTGGAAGCATCCGCTCGTCGCAGAGAAACGAGTCGCCGCCTTGGTTGAAGCCGGTTCCAAGCACACGCCAGCGCCCATCCCAACCGACTTCGGCATTCACTTGCAGACGCCTGCCCTTCAGCGCGATGAAGCCTTGCAAGGCTGAACCATCGCTGACGGGTCGAATCCGCAGTTCCTGCAGGACGTTCTTGATCGGCACGTCCTCCAGCAACCACTCCATTTGGCGTTGCAGCGCCCTGCGCTGTTCCTCAAGATTCGTCATGCTTGCACCCAAAACAGTTTTTCGTCGCTCAACACATCTTCACCGTCCCACCGGTAGGCGACCAGCGGCCCGTCCTTGGCAGCCGACCAATCGAGGCAGGCGAGTTTGGGGCATTCCACCTTCGGCACGCCCTGGAACCAGTGGTGCCCGATCAGGATCGGCGAGCCCTCGATGGGACGAAGCTCCAGGCCGGCAGGCCAGTCCATCCCATGCAGAAGTTCTTCCTGGCCGGGCGGCACCAACGCCACCTGGCTGAAGTCCGTCGCATCGTGCCGCCAGTCGGCCACCCGCACATCCTTGTGCTCGTGGCCAGCCTTGTCACGGATGACGCGCCCCGATGGCAAGGGCAACTCCAGCCCGCAGGTCAGGCGCTTGCGTGCCTTGCCCACGGCGCCCTCTTCGTCATAGACCAGGTGCAGCAGCGCGTCGTCCAGGGCAACGCCATCCACCCAACCGGCGCTTTGCAGCGCAGCGACCGAGCCGTCGTCCCAACCCCCGTGCACCACGCGGACACCATCCAGGTCCAGGCACACCGGAAGCGTGCGGAACCAGCGCACCCAGTCCTGGTGCTTGGCCGAACCTTCGCCCACCTGGGCCAGAAACTCGGCGTGTTGCTCGCGGTTCTTTAGCGCCTTGGGCGTATCGCCCCGGTTGGGCCGGTAGGCTTCACCCGGTTTGCCTGGATCGTCCGTCAGGTAGCCGATGGCGTTGAACTCATGGTTGCCCAAGATGCAACGCGCCGAGCCTGAATCCACCATCGAGCGCACGATCGAGAGCACGCGCGCTTGATCCGGGCCGCGGTCGATCAGATCGCCCAGAAACACGGCTTGGCGACCCTGGGGCGCCCGATAGCCCGAGCCGGCTCGGACATAGCCCATGCGCTTCAGCAGCTCTTCCAGTTTGTCGGCATGGCCGTGGATGTCGCCGATCACGTCATAACCCAGTCTCATGGCAATTACCTTTCTTGTTGCTTGTTCGTTCATCAGATAAACTAAGTGTAACCTAGTTAGATCATTATTAAAACTATGTCGTCTCCGCAGCGCAACAGCGAGATCCCAGCCGGCCCCATCCACCCGATGCCGTTGGTACGGCTGGACCTGATCGTGTTTCGGGTAGAGGCCGACCGCCTCCAAGTGTTGCTGGCCAAGCGGCAGCAGGCGCCGTTCGTGGGAAAGCTGGGGTTGCCAGGGGGAGTGCTCAGAATCGACCTGGATGCTTCACTGGAGGCAGCGGCGCAGCGGGTGGCGCAGGAGCGTCTGGGAACAACCCTGCCTCACGTCAGACAGGTGGTGGCGGTCGGCGGGGCCCAGCGCGACCCACGGGCGCCGTGGGCGATGACGGTGGTGTACCGGGCCGTGCTGAGTGACGAGCTGCCGGTGCAACCGGGAAAGCGCGTGCAGGAATTGCTGTGGGTGGATGCCCATCAGGCCAGCCGGGACGAAAGCCTGGCGTTTGATCATGACCAGTTGGTAGGGCAGGCCATCGCGGGGCTGCGGGCCGAGTTGCTGGCGCTGCAGTTTGCGCCGGGGTTGATGCCCGAGGAGTTCACGCTGCCGCAGCTTCAGGCCCGATGCGAGGCGGTGCTGGGTGCGCCGCTCAACAAGGTGACATTCAGGCGCCGGGTCGAAGAAGCTGGAGCGTTGAAGCAGGTGCCGGGCAAGATGATTGGCGGGGCGCATCGGCCAGCGCAGGTGTGGCGTATCGCGTGAGCGAACCGCGCCAATGAAGAAGCTGGAGGTTGTCGAGTTGATCGCTCTTGGCGCAGCTCATGGGTGCCACGCTGGTTGGCTCTCTTGCTCCGAGCAATCCGGCACATCAGGTGTCCATGCCGGGTTTACTTGTCCAGCAACCTGAACCGCCGAGCCAAGCCGGTCAGCGTCACGTTGACGAAGGCATCGTGCTGGGCTTGCAGCCGCCAGAACGTGCGCCAGTGCATTCCCTTGGGTTTGACTCCGTTGCCGTTGAGAATGCCTGGTTCCCACTTCAGCCGCCGGCGCAGCGTGTTCGCGCGCCGGCTTGACCGGTCGTCACAGGTTTCGCGCTGGCTTGGATACGCCAGCTTGTAGCAGTGCCGGCATGCAAATACCTCGCCCGCGTACAGAACGGCCACCCGGCGCCCACAGTTGCGTGCAGGGCATCGCCACCAGACGCGCTGGCCGCCGAGATGGCATGGCGTTCGATCGAGGATCACCGGGTAACTCATGCTCTGCCATTCACCGCCGCGTTCCTGGTGCCGATAGGTGAGCCAAACCCGATCGCACTGCACAGAAAAGCTGATGGACGACACCACCTCACCGCGTCGCGTCCATTCCCATGAACAGGCTGTGCCCGGCGTCAGATGACCGTCACGTGCCAGCCGCCGCACATCCAGCGAGCGCCGGTCGTCAACCGTTGGTTTGCCCCACTTGCGTCCACTGCCAAAGCCACCCATGGTCAGACCTCCTTCCCAGTAGAGTTTTCCGAAATCATTTGGCAAATTTCACCAATGGCTGGCGCATCCAGAGCCGCATGCAAGGTGCCACGTCGGCGCCATAGGTGACCGGAATCGGCAGCGGGCTGTCCTTTGCTGGCACTCATGCTTCAACCTCTGCATTCTCTTGTGCGTGGACACTTTCCTCGGGTCGGCTGCGGGAAACCGCCGGAACCCCCATAACCACCTGCCAGCGTTCGCTACCGCTGATCCTGGAGGCCCTGACCAACTTCATGCCGTCAACGAGGCGGCCTTGATGTCGGGCGAGCCATCGGCCCAGACGGCGACGATTGATGACGCCACGCTCCTCCGAAACATCGCGAACCACTTCCGCCAGTTCCGGGTCGGGTACGAAGGCGTGCACTGCGGCCACGACTTCGCGCACCGCAGTAGGAGACTTGCCGAACCTGGCGTGCCAGGCCTGCAGCAGGCGCTCCAGTGTTTCGCGGTCGGGATCGTCTGCCATGCGGTCGAACACCGGTACCGCTGGGTCGGGCTGACCCAGCCACACCAGCGGCGACCGTACCAGGCGTGTCCACTGCGCGTAGCTGCCCAGCGGTTGCAACGGTTTGCCGTCAACAGCCACCGCGGGTGCGCCGGCGTGCAGATAGGCCAGCACCACCGTCAGGGCGAGGCTGACATAGTGGGCGCGACACGACTGCACTTTGGCCAGCGGGTCGTCGTTGAACTGCCTTGCCGCTGGTGTCTCGCACTGAGGATCGAGGGCAATCGTCACGGTGCGGCGGGTCATGTCGCCCACCGGTCCGACGTTGTTGCCGCTACTGAGCATGAGCGAGCGGGTGTTGACGGTGGCGGTCTTGCTGACCCCGAGAATGCGATCCGTCAACTGCTCCGAGGTCAGTGCACTGCACAGGCTCTTGAACGGGATCAGGTCGCTGGTCAGGTTGTCGAACATGACCACCGCAGGGCCTTCCAGGAGCGCCGACAGCAGCAGCTTGCTGCACTCCTCGTCCTTGGTCGGAAAGGCATAGGCCGAAACCGTGCCCGGCCCCGCCAGGGCGGCGACCATGCTCAAAAGGTAGGTCTTGCCGCTGGCAATCTGCGGCGCAAGTGCATGGAACATCGGCGCTACAGGCAGGGTCGGCCGCACCACGGCAGTCAGCATCGCGGCCAGGGCAGCGCTGCAGGCGGTGGCGTTGGCGAAGGCAAACTCCGACAGCAGCCCGTTCAACTCCGCCAATGCGCGCTGCGCGTCTGCTTTCGTCGGCGCCTGGGGGACACGAAACTCGCGCACGTCGAACGCCCCGAACATGCCGCTGGCGGCGTCGAAGCCGGCCTCGGTCATGAGGCTGCCGTCGGCGCGCAGGTACGGTTGACGGGCTATGCCTTGCAGCACCGGCAGGTGGTTGTAGGCCTCGGCATCGAACAGCACACTGGTATGACGCGCGGGCGGGTCACTGGGGACAAAGTCCCCTGTACGGCCGTCGTAGCGCTCCCAGTTCGCGCACTCCGACAGTGCGCGGGTCAGGGCGTTGCCGGTCAACGGCTTGATGCGTGTCTCCTGCGAGCCGGGATCGGTCAGCACACGCACGATCAGGTTTCCACGCTGGTAATACCTACCGCTGGCGGCCAACTCTCGCTCTGCGGCGTCTACCACGCGATCCAGTTCGCCCGCGCTGACACGGATCACCGCCTTGTGTTTTGCCTGCGCAGGCGTGACGCCGAGAAACTCCAGAAGGGCACCCATGCGCTTCTTGTCGCCGTGCGAATGCTGACACTTGAAGCCACCGATGGGGTAGAGGTCGGTCGGCTCGAAGTAGGCGCTGCCGTGGTCGATGCCGTCCGTATGCTCATGTGCCCACGGGCAGGTCATGTCGTGCTTGCCACTGCCCAGCGGGCGCTTGTACAGGCCACGCTGCGCCAGCGCGGCCAGGACGGGGTTCTCTGCCGCGCGGGGGATATGCACGGTGTCTGCACTCTGGTCGATCAGCTCGGCCAGGCGCTCGCCGGTCACCTTGGATTTTTTTTGGCGCTTTGGGCGCCCGGGCGGCGCAGGCGGTGTCAGTTCCAGGCGCTCGATCAGTTCGTCCATGCTGTAACGGCGCTCGGGATGCCACTCGCTCAGATGGCAGCGCCACGGAGTGCCGTCAGACTGCACGTACTTGGCTTTGCCATTGATGCCCACAGGCAGGCGCATCCAGCGGGCCGCTCCACCTGACGCGCCGGAATCACAGAGGTCGGCATCGATCAGCGCCTCCTTGAGCGCGTCGGCCTGCTTGGCGTCATCGATGGGCGTGCTGAAGATGTAGCCCGCCTGAAAGTTTCCAGGCGAGGTTTCCAGCAGCCAGGACGGCGGGCAGGCGGTCAGGCGAACCAGCGGAACCTTGGTGCCCACGTCATCCAGCATGACGGCGTGAACGGCCACGACGGCGGCTTTCTGCGCCCTCCACTTGCCGTCGATGCTGGCGAAAGTGCTCGGTTGCACGTACCAGTTCAGGTCCGGATTCTCGGGCCGGGTTTCACCCCATGGCTGAGGTGCCCATCCGGCTTTCTTGTTGTCCGGGTCGCCGTGTTTCGCGCACAGCAGCGGGCGCACGTCTGCGGCGGGGTTGCAGCGGCCAAAGATGGCTTCCAGGAAGGCCTGATTGGTGGTTTCAGCGGTTTCAGGGGTTTGCGTCAGACCGCTGGCAGAAAGTGTCGGCTCAGACATGACGCACCCTCACGATTGCGCTGCAATCCACGCCCGCACCTCGCCCACCTTCCACGCGGTCACGCGCTGGGACAACTTGACGGGTTTTGGGAAGGTGCCTGCCTTCACCTTGCGCCACAGCGTGGGTGCGCTGAAGGGCAAGGGGGCCAGGTTGTCCGGGCGTCTGGGGCTCTGCACCAATTGCGCTTCGCGGATGAAGGCACCGTCCGGCAGCGCATCGAAAAACGAAGGCCGAAATGTTGCATCGATCGGCGCAGACTTGATGGTGGTCGCCTTGACCGATGCGCTTTTGTGGTGATGTGACATGTTGCGCTGTCCTGTGAAGTTGAACGGCGCGACTGTCGGTTTGGCAGTCTAAAAATAGGGGCAACTGCCCAAGCAAAAGGGCAATTGCCCATGAAAGCCTTATTTCATGCGGCTTACCAAGGCTTCGGGAATTCGTTTCAGATGCATTTCGATCGTGGTTTCGCCGATCTGAAGCCCCATGTCCGCAGCCAATCCTTGAATTTCCATGGCTGCTTTTGCAGGTTTTCGATGGTCGATCTTGGCTTTGTTGCACAACGCCACGATGATGGTGAGCAGGGTATTGCGCTCCCTGGTGCCGAGCGCTTTCCCTTCGCTGGCCTCGGGGCTCGCTGCTGACATCGTCCGAGTGGAGGTCGCTGCGGCACCGGGCGTCGCTGGCGAGAACCCCTCCATCACCACACCCTGCAACTCGATGCTGGGAATGAAAGGGTCGAAGTCCAGTTGAATCGACTCGTTCCTCGGTGCGCGTTCGTCGCCTGAAATCCAGGTCATTTCACCGTCTGGCCCGAACTTGCGCCAAAAGCACTCTTCGAACTCGTCGCGCCAGACAAAAACCCCTGCCGGCAGCGTCACCAGCGATTCACGACGCCACTGGTCGTAGCCGTCTTCATGCGACACCTCGGAATGCTGGATGCGCTCGCTCACAGCCGCGAGCTCGCGCACCACGAAGTTCGCCCAGAAGCTCTTGGCTACCGGCTTGGACGTGCCGCCGTCGAGCAGTTGGTGCGCCAGCAGACTCTCGAAAGATTGATTGAAATCGTCCTCGCCCGTCAGCGCCGCGGCCAGGTCATCCGGCGAAAGCACTTCCCAGTAGGTCAACAGAGGTATTGCCCGCACCGGAATGGCCTCCCGGTCGTTGATCAGGATCACGACATTCAAAGTGAGCTCCTTCGCCTCATGTTCAGGATTCGGTCACGGCGTCGTCACGCGCCACGCGGGCCGGCACGTGTCCCGCGTGCTTGGCAATCACATCCTGCAGCCCCGCCGCGCTGCCCACCACCACATCCCACGCCCAGGTGCCAAAGCCGCGCTGCGCATTCACGGCCTGCACCCACTGGTCCAGCGCGCGCCGCTTGGCCTGATCCTGCGGTGAATCCTCGCCCTTGATCTCCAGCACCAGCGTTTTGCCGGATGTGTAGCGCACCAGAAAATCCGGCACGTACTTGCGCTTGGTGCCGTTCCACAGGTACAGGATGTGAAAGCCCAGGTGGTCGTTCTTTGCCCAGGCCGCCACGTCGGGGTGTTTTTCGACCACGTTGGCGGCGTACTTTTCCCAGCCGCTGTCCACCACGATGTGGCTGATCTGGCTGCGTTGTGTCGGCTCGGCCACGCGGGTGGTGTACCAGGGGCGCATGTCGCGCGTGCTGCCCACCGGGCGGTCGCCGTCGAACACGGCCTCCAGCCGCAGCGTGTTCTGCTCGATCACATGCGCCATCAGGTGCCCCACGATGGCGTCCATGTGCAGCGAAAACAAAATGCGCTGGCGCAGCGGGTCCTGGTGGAACAGCGATGGAATCTCCAGCTTGTCCGATGCCATGAAGGCTTCCACCAGCCGCACCAGCTGGAACAGCAGGTACTCGCGCTGCCCCTTGAACTGATCCTGCAGCTTCTCGAACCCCTTCTGCGCCGCCTTGAACACCAGGCGTTGCAGGCGAAACTCCTCCGGCAGCTTTTCCAGGTCGATGGTGACGATCTGGCTCCAGTCCGCCGCGCCGCCCAGTGCCGGCGCAATGTCCGCCGTCAGCGCCACCTGCGCCGGGTCGATCTTGAGCACCGGCACCTTGCTCCACTGCACCACCAACTGCGGGCGCACCACCTGATCCACGCGCAGGATGTTGGGCCACTTGATCTCGAACACCTGCCGCTCGGCCAGCGACTTGATCTGCACGCTGGGCTTGGGCGGCGGCGGCGGCTCGCCGCCTTCACCGGGCTGCAGGGCCACCGACAGGGGCACGCCGAACACGTTCACATACTCCGGCGCATACAAGCCGGTGTCGGGGTCGATGTCGTAGGCCACGCGGCGCAGGCCACGGCCAATCACCTGCTCGCACAGCAACTGGCTGGTAAAGGCGCGCAGGCCCATGATGTGCGTCACCGTCTTGGCGTCCCAGCCTTCCGACAGCATGGCCACCGACACCACGTTCTGCAAGTCTTGGCCGATCTGGCCCGGCTTGCCCACGGTGTCCACCAGCTCCCGCAGCACCTCCTCCTTCTTTACGCCGGGCGCCAGCCAGCGCTCCTGCTCCTGCGCGTCGATGCGGGCGGTTTCCACCACAGCGCGCAGGCGCGCCTCGTAGTCCTTGTTGGCCGTGGCGGCTTCGCCCAGCTCTGCCTTCTCCAGCACCTTGGAATCCACCCGCAGCGTGCGCGCGGGCGCCTGCAATTCCGCCCACTGCGCGTGACCCTGGGTGAAGTAGTGCTCCACCCGCGCCGCCGTCTCGGTGCGGTTGCACACCGTCAGCATCACCGGGGGCGACAAGTGGCCCTGGGCCGCCCAGTTGGCCGCCACCGCGCGCCAATCCGCGCCCAGCAGGGTGTAGGCCTGCTGCACCAGCGCCGGCAGCGGCTCGTGCGCTTCGGCCTTGCGGTTCAGGTCATCGGCCACGTCCGCTTCGCGGTACAGGTGGTACAGCTTGGGCCGCAGCGTCTGCGCGTTCGGCAGCGCATCGTCGCGCACCACCACGCGCGGGGTCTTCACCAGGCCGGCCTCGATGGCGTCGTTCAGCCCAAAGTCCGACACCACCCACTCGAACAGCCCCGCCTCGGTATTGGTGCGCCCGGTCGGCGCAAACGGCGTGGCCGACAGGTCGTAGCAGCGCGCAATGCGCCGCGTCTTGTGAATGCGGTCCAGCCCCTCGATCCAGCGCGTGGCCTCGTCCAGGTCGATGCCCAGCGCCTCGGCGTCGGCCCGGCTCACCTTGATGTCGGCCGGCTTGCGGTAGGCGTGGTGCGCCTCGTCGTTGATGACTACCACGTCCCGGTAGTCGGCCAGCTTGCCCATCACGCGCCGGGTGAAGGCTTCGTCGCTCTCCTGGCCCTTTTTCACCACCGAGCGTTCGGGCTCCTTGAGTGGCATCAGCGTGTGCCAGTTTTCGATCAGGATCGCCGCCCGGTTCAGCTTCTGGCGCAGCGCCTCCGACGGGCACAACTCGAACAGGTCGTAATAGTTCTGCGGGTGCCCCGGCATCAGCACCTGCAGGCGCGACTTCACCGTCAGCCCCGGCGCCACCAGAAAAATGGCGCTCGAATGCCGGCGCGGCGACTTGGGGTAGATCAGGGCATTGAGCACCTGCCAGGTGATGATCATCGCCATCACCGTGGTCTTGCCGCTGCCCGTGGCCATCTTGTTGCACAGCCGCTCGAAGCCGCCACCGTCGCCCGGCACATGCACGCCCTGGCGAAATTCCGGCGCCGCCTCGGCATGCCAGATCAGGGTCTCCACTGCCTCCAACTGGCAGAAGTAGAACGGCCATTGCCGACGCGACACCTTGTCCTCGTCCCACCAGTGCTGCAGCAGCGCCAGCGTCACCGCCGTGGTGCCGGGCCAGCCGGCGGCGCGCCACTGGCGCACGCGCTCACGGATGGCGTCCACCTGCGGCAGCGCCACCAGTCGGCGCGTGTTCTCGCGCGTGTCGATGATTTCGTAGCCCGCCGGCCGGCGCGTGGGCTCCAGCCGCAGCGTGCGGTCGGGGTTCTCCACCCAGTGCTGCGCCGGTTCGGTGAAGGCGTTGTTGATGATCAGGGAGGCGGGGGCGGTCATGCGTCGGGTTCGTGGCTCAAGCCGGGTTGTGCGTGCGCAGCCAGTCCTTGAGCGCGTCGTTCATGCGCGTCTGCCAGCCCGGCCCGGCGGCGCGAAAGGCCGCCAGCACCTCGTGGTCGATGCGAATGGCCACCTGCTCCTTGCTGCCGCTGCCGGCGGGGCGACCGCGCTTTCTGGCGGCGGCCATGCCGGCGCGCATTTCGCCCGGCTTGAGCGGGCGCTCGCTCTCGTCCTGGCCGTCCCACTCGAAGTGCCTGTCGGCCGGCACGGCGCGCACCGCCTTGGCCACCTGCTTGCGGTTCATCTCATTCACTTTCAAGCCAGTCAAGGTACACCTCGCTTTCTTCACTGCTTGCCGGGCGAAAACTGATCACGCGTACGGCGTCTTCGCGTTCGGTGTGCACCAGCGTCAGCACCGCCAGCACCTCGGCCACGTACGAAAACGACAACCACCGCAGCTCACCATCGCGCACCACCTCCACATCCAGGCGATAGGCCGAATCGAGCACCCAGTGTGCGTTGGCAAAGTCCAGGCCGTGCTTGGCCAGGTTGGAGGCGCGCTTGGCTTCGTCCCAGATCAGGCGCATTGTGGCATTATTTTTCGTAGATGCAAATATTATTCCGGTTTCAGGCCGATGCGCCTGTGGCCTCGGGCAGCGCCATCAGCTTCAGCGACTCGATGCCCCGGTCGTCCACGATCTTCACCGCCACCATGCGGTTGCCGCCCGCCGCGAAGGGCAGCGACACGGTGCCGGTGAAAGCCTGCAGCCGCGCCTCGTCCAGCTCGGCGCGGATGTCCTTTTTCAGCTTCATCCAGCCCTCGTCCCGGCCCGCCATCGGAAAGAACACCTGGTGCGGGAACAGGCTGCGCCCGTCGTAGTCCGTGTCCAGCGACCAGGCGGCGATCTTGCCCTTGCCGCCCGACACCAGCTCGCCCTTGACGGTGTCGAAGTAGTCGAAGCCGTTCACCTCCACCTGCCACAGCCCGCCCTTGGTCGGTGTCAGCAGCACGTCCGGCTGGCCCATCAGCCAGAAGCTCTGGTTGCTGCTGCGCGCCTTTTTCAAGTCCTCCGTCAGCAGGTCGGTGTTCATCTGCACCTTCAGCGCGGTGATGCCCTTCAGCGCGTCGATGTCCTTGGCCGCCTCGGGGTCGAAGGTGAAGGCGCAGAACACGATCATCTTCGGCCGCGGAAACAGCTCGGCCGCCTCGTTCAGCGCCCGCTCCACCTGGCGCTGCTCCAGCGCGCCATGCTCGGGGCCAAAGCTCACCACCACGCGTGCGCCCCCCAGGCCGCCGGCCTCGCTTGACTCCACCAGGTGGCCGCTGGCGTGCAGGTGCTGGGTGCCGGGCAGCACCTCCAGCTCGGCAAAGCGCAGCATCTGCCCGCCCTTGCCGCGAATGCCGGTCTTCAGCAACTCGTCGCGCCAGGCGTGCTGGCGGCTGGTGTGGCCGCTGCGGGCAATGCTCATATCAGTCAAATTGGCGTCCAGCGCTTGCCCAGTCTGCGCCGGCAGCTCTTCAAGTGATAGCACGGAGGGGAAGGGTACGGCCTCCACCGTGAACGGGCCGCACACCCGCAGCTTGGCCTTGTCGCGCTCGGGCTGGTCGTACAGCGTTTCGCTGTCGGCGTTGCTGGCGATGCTGCGGTCCATCTCGGCCTGCATCTTCTGGCGCGCGGTGTGGAAGGCTTGCAGCGGTGCGTCCAGCGCCGGCGCCCAGTCTGCGGGCCGCTCGAAGGGCACTTCCCATTCCTGCAAGTCCTGGCCCTGGCCGCCCAGCACCAGCTTCTGCCCCTTGCGCGCGCCCTCGGTCACGGCAAAGGGTGCGGCCGGGGCGTGGGCCTTCAGCGCGGCGTTCAAGTCAAGCAGCGCCGCGGCGATGGCCGGGTGCAGGCGCTCGTAGATCGCGTCGATCTCGGCATTGTTGGCAATGCTTTTGAGCGTGACATGCGGCACCGTCTTGTAGATGAAGCCGCCGCGCAGCCCCTCGTGCGGGTAGCGCAGGGCAAAGTAATCAAAGCTGGCCGTCATCAGCCGCTGCTTGGCCAGGGTGATCGCTACTCGGGAGGTGTCGCAGGTGATCCAGCGGCGGCCCCATTTCTCGGCGACATAGGCGGTGGTTCCCGATCCGCAGGTGGGATCGAGCACGAGGTCGCCGGGGTCGGTGGTCATGAGGAGGCAGCGTTCTCCGATCGTGGCATTGGTTTGCACCACGTAGACTTTTTTGTCAGAGAAGCCAGCTACCACCTGTGTCCGTCTGCCCGTTGTTACCAATTGGGGCGACTGGGGAAGTCGTCAAGAAACGCTTGTACTTCGGATGCTATGTTGCGAGATGACCAATCGCCGAGCGGCGAGCAAGTCGTCTAAGGCCATCCGGCCGGGTTTCCAGTGGTTGTTTGCACCTCGGATGTATCGATTCGATCTTGAAACGGAATTTCGACGGTTGTGAACTGGCGGAAGCCTTGGGAAACCATTTGTCATGGTTGAAACACGGCCAATCGTCAGCTTGCCGTAGCGAAGTCATCTCTTTTCAGTCAAGCCACGGCGTGCACCGTTGGCCATCTCGGTTCGCAGCGTTGTACTGCTCCTGCTTCGCGTCTGTGCTTCTTTTCATGTATGGCTGATGAAATTTAGTTTTAGCCTCTGACTTATTCTTCGCATACCAAACTAAATAATCACTTACGCCCGCAAGAAGATCACTGGTTTGTCCGCTGGTCTTCACGAAGGTAATGAGAGATACGAAATTCTCGACGCCGAAAATTTCATCACATAGATTTCTAACAAGGTGCAAGTTCTCATCCGAAATCTGCACAAACACGCTGCCCGAATCACTCAGCAACTCCTTGGCCAATAGCAGCCGGTCGCGCAAATACGTCAGGTACGAGTGAATGCCCAGCTCCCAGGTATCGCGGAAGGCCTTGATCATTTCGGGCTCTTGCGTCAAATCCGCATCGGCCCGGTCTTTCACGTCGCGCTTGCCCACAAAGGGCTGGAAGTTGCTGCCGTACTTGATGCCGTAGGGCGGGTCGATGTAAATCAACTGCACCTGCCCGGCCATGCCCTCCTTGTGCAGCAGGCTGTTCATCACCAGCAGGCTGTCGCCGGCCACCAGGCGGTTGGCCCAGCCCTTGTCGTGGCGGTAAAAGTCCACGGCGGTGCGCAGGGGCACGCTCTCGAACGGGGCCTCGAACAGGCCGGTCTGGAACTGTGACTGCAAGCCTTTTTGGCCTCTAGCGCTTGCCCCTTCTGCGCCAGCAGCTCTTTTTTTAATAGTGCCCTGGCGCTTGCTGACGCTGCTCAAGATGCTCATGGCGTCGATGCGCTCGTGCACATGCAGGCTCACGGTGTCCACCTCAAAGGCGGTGCGCTCGGCCTTGCCCGTCCACTGCAGGTAGGGCGCGCCCATGCGCTGCAGGGTTTGCAGGGCGGCGCGCATGGCGGCGGGGTCGTTGCCGGCCAGGGCGTCGGCGATCAGCGACTCTGCCTTGGCGCGGGCGCTGTCGAACTGCAGGGCGGGGTCCAGGTGCGGGTCGTATGCCCAACGGGTCTTGGGCTGCTCGGGGTCGGTCTCAAGGCTGACCAGGCCGACTTCGGGGTTGTTCACGCGCCGGTCGGCGTAGCGGTAGGCCAGCACCTGCGGGTCGCCGGGGGCGGGCCGGGCCGGGGCTGCCTTGGCCTTGGGCGGCTTGGGGGCTGGGGCTGCAAGGGGGAATTCGGCGTCGGTGGTGGGCGCTTTCAGCTCGAAGGCCGGCCTCGCGGCGCCGGTGGCGGGCACGGCGGCGCCGGTGGCGCGGGCGGTGGAGCCGCCGCGGCCCTTGCCCTTGACGGCCTGGCCCGACGCGACCAGGCTTTCGCGCGCGGCCTTGAAGTCGCCCTCGGTGGCGGCGGGGTGAACGCCTGCGGCCTGGGCGGCTTGCAAAAAGCGCTCCAGCAAGGCCATGTTGCCGATCGCGCCGTGGTCGGCAGGCAGCAGGTCCAGCAGCAGCGATTCGAGTTGTGTTGGTCGATCCTTGGACATGCGCCCGGCTTCCCCTCATCTTGTATCAAGGGAAAGTTATAGCAGGAGCGCGTGGCGGTTCAGACAGCCTGGGCCGCGGCGTGGGTCGCACCGTGTTGGTTGGCCACATGGGCCAAGCGCTGCGCGAAGAGGCGCACTCGCTCACTCACCTGCTGGTTACATGGGCCGGCCACGTTGTCGAAGCGCCACCGACCGCTGTAGAAGGCCAAGCCGACCAGCGCGCGTCTTTTGCCGCTGAGCTGTTCGCGCAGACTGAGCATCAGATACGCGCCTTGCCGGCACTGGGCCTGGTAGCCGTCGGCGCAATTTTTCAGGGCAATGGCTTCTTCCAGCAAATGCCGGCTGCTGGTGATTGGCACCACGCCCAGGCTGCCCAGGGCGGGCCAATCGACCTCGTGCGTCCAGGTCGACCATTCGTCGTCCTCGCCCTCGTACAGCGGGGCTAAGGCCCTTGCAGTGCGCTGCAGCCAGCGGATGGGGTGGCGCTGCTGGTTTCTGTCGGGGTGTTGGCCGCTGCGGCGCATCACCCAGGCCCACAGGGGCAGGGCGTCGTGCAGATCGGTGTAGGTCCGGGTGTCTGACTTGGCGTTGGCGGCCTCGGTGCAAACCACTTTCCACAACCATGCCTTGGCACTGTCGTCTTCCATCGAATCAGGATCCAGGTCTCCGACCACGTCGCTCAAGGTGTCGAGCATGCGCAGCGGTGGCGGAGGTGGCCATCCGCAGCGGCCCAGGGAATGCAGGGTGCTCATGAGGCGATACCAGGGCGAGTCGCCGAGGTCGTTGACCAGTTTTTCGATGCCGTGCTGGCACACATACCGCCATGCGCGCGGCGGCAGGCCGCAGGCCAGCACGGCTTGGCGCATGGCGGGTTGGGCGTGAAGGGGCTTGTCCTCATCGGGTATGACGCACACGTCCAACCAAGCGGTGACGGTGCGCAGCAGCCGCGGGTTTTCCTGTTGCACGGTTTCGTAAAGCTCCTGGTGCTGCCAGGTCAGGTTCAGGTGCCGACCCAGTAGCGTCCAGCGATCAGTGAGCAGGCGCGTGCGCATGGCCAGGTCCACCACACGGCTGCCAATCGCGCGGGTGATTTCACGGGCCAAGGCGGCGCGCATCTGGTGAAAGCGTGGCTCGCGCCACAAGATGCGGTGCGCTGCGGCTATCACGCCTTCCATGAACGAATCGGTGGCATCGTCGTCAGGCAACAAGGTGTTCAGTGCTTGCGTCACTTCCGGCGCGAGTCGGCGCAGCCAGTGGCCTTGAATGACGATCTCCAGCAGCCACGCCGGGCGACACAGCGGATTGAGTAGGTCGATGTTGGTGAAGGGGCCGACCGACGGCTCCAGCGCGCACCACGGCGCAAAGAGCAGCCGTTGGGGCGCCACGATGGAGCGCCAGAACACCTCACGCCGATGGGGATCGATCACATACTCCATCGCGCCCAAAATGCAGATCGTCCATGTTCCGTTTGCGCCGCCGCTGCTTCGAAAGCCCCCTTGGCGCACTTCGCCCATCGCATAATCAGCCAAGGCGCGGCTGGCAGCAACAGCGAGGTTGCCGTTTGACAAGGGCTGGTGCCAGTCTCCTGCAGACTGCGGCTTGGTGGGCTTGCAGATGATGTGGGCGCGGCGCACCATGGCCAGGCCGATGGCCTGATCCAGGTCCAGGGGAAGATGATCTTGCGCGAGACTGGGTGAGGTGTTGTGCATGGCCGGACGATAGGGGCGCGCTGCGCTGTCGGCACACCGTTCCCCGCAAAATGCACCGAAAAGGAAGAGCCATGTGGTGGTTTCTGCGAGCGCGATCCCGAGCCGATGCCATGGGCGCAGACGATGAGGCAACTGACCGCAGCACACAACCGACTGCGGCCCGCAATGCCTATGAGGCGGAAATGCTCCAGACCATCCCTGATATGCGCGGATGGGCCAGGCACGATGTGGCCATCAAGGTCTGGTTGCCGGAATCGGCGGCGCGGCTGCTGAAATGCGTGGCCGGCGCCGAGGGTGTCAGCCAGTCGAGTTGGGTGCGTGAGTGCCTGTTCGAGTACGTGTATGGCCGTGCGGCCGCCATGGCCTATCGACTTCGGCTGCGGCGCGATTCGGCTGGTGACATTCGCCTTTCACGTACGCCGGTGGATCGCACCAAAGGCCGCTACATCTACAAGGTGCCGCAGTTGGGCAAGGACATCATTGCGTTCAAGTTCTGGGTCAACGAGCGGCTGAAGGCGGACCTGGAAGTGCTGGCTCAGCATGCGCAAGTTCAGCTTTCGCCCTTTGTGCGTGAAGCGGTGTTGGGCCGTCTGTACGGCCGTGCCACCCTGCCCGAACGACCGAACGCGCTGGCGCCACCCACGCGGGCAGCCGCAAACTGGGACAGCGGTGGCGAGGTGGCCGTGACGGAGATCGAGGAAGCAGACTATCAGGACCTGGGCTGGGCGGAGAGAGAGTGGGTCGATGGTGGCTTGGCGGGCGACGCGACGCGCAATCCCTGATGTGGCACTCGATGCTCACGCCATCCTTGATAGGGAAATCACGTCGGCGCCACTGCGCAGTTTGTCCAGGTAGCCGGCCCAGGTCACCATCATCTGCCGGCGCTGCTGCATGAATTCGGCGCGGTCGTAGGCGGCGCCCAGCGGGCCGCTCTTGCCATGGGCGAGCTGGGCCTCAATCACATCCGGGTGGATGCCGGGAATGTTCTCCACCATCAGGGTGCGCGCCATGGCTCGAAAGCCGTGGGCGGTCATCTCCTCGCCGCTGAAGCCCAGCCGTCGCATCGCCGCGTTGACGGTGTTCTCGCTCATCGGCCGCTCGCCGGTGCGCAGGCTGGGGAAGACGTAGCGGCCATGACCGGTCAGCGGTTGCAGCGCGCGCAGCACCTGGACGGCCTGTGGCGCCAGCGGGACGAAGTGCGGACGGCCGTTGATCTTTTCGTGCAGACGGCGCTTCATGGATTCGGCGGGGATGGTCAGCACGCCGTCGTCCAGGTTCAGCCACGACCATTCCATGGCGCGGATATTGCCGGGGCGCAGAAACAGCAGGGCGGACAGCAGCAATGCGGCGCGGGTCATGGGCTGGCCGGTGTAGCCGTCGATGGCGCGCAGCAGTTCGCCCGCCTTGGCGGGCTCCAGCACGGCGGCCATGTGCTTGACCACGGCCGGTGTCAGGGCGCCGTGCAGGTCGGTGACCGGGTTGTGGGCACAGCGGCCGGTCTGCACGCCGTAGCGAAAGACCTGGCCGGCGCTTTGACGCAGGGTGTGGGCCACTTCCAGCACGCCGCGCTTTTCCGCCTTGCGCAGCGCGTCCAGCACCATTGGCGCGGTGATGTCGGCCAACGGGATGGCACCGATGTAGGGGAAAAGGTCTTTGCGCAGCAGCCGCAGCCAGCGTTCGGCGTACGCGGGTGACCACGCCGGCGACTTGCTGGCGTGGTATTCGGTGGCCACGGCCTCGAAGGTGTTGCTGGCGCACGCGCGCGCCGTGACCTTGGCAATGCGCTTGGCCAGGCCGGGGTCGGTGCCGGCTTCCAACAGGTGCTTGGCTTCGTCGCGCTTGCGCCGTGCCGCAGCCAGGGTCACGATGGGATAGACGCCCAGCGACAGCACCTTTTGCTTGCCGTCGAAGCGATACGCCAGCCGCCAATACTTGCCGGCCGCCAACACATGCAGGTACAGGCCGCCGCCGTCCGCATGCTTGTCACCGGCCGCGCGGCCGCTGTGCTTGACCTGTCGCACGAAGGTGTCCGTCAGCGCCATGTTCCATCCCCTGTTGGTATCTGTCCCACCGGTGGCCCGAAATACCAACACGAGCCCGGCACGAAGACGTTTTGGTCGCCCTCCCGCGGTTCGTCTTGGCCGCGTGTTCGATGCGCGTGGCGCGCGGTGCTCGCCAGGGCCATCGCCGTCATTTGTTGGTATATGCCCTGCTGGCAATCCGAACTACCAACAAAAATACCAACGAACTGTTGGTATGTGATGATAGGCTTTGACAGGGTGTGATGCAACAAAGAACCCGCAAATCCAGTGATCATGCGGGCTTTGAGATGGCCTGAAGTCTGGTGATGTGGGAATTTGGCCTGCCCGGAGGGACTCGAACCCCCGACCTGCTGCTTAGAAGGCAGCTGCTCTATCCAGTTGAGCTACGGGCAGTGAAAACGAAAACAGGCCCGGCGGGTGCGGGCCTGTGCGTTCGATGGTCGGAGCGGCGGGATTCGAACTCGCGACCCTCTGCTCCCAAAGCAGATGCGCTACCAGGCTGCGCTACGCTCCGACAAGGGGCGCATTCTACCGTGCGGTGCCGGCGATGCAGGCGCCGGGCCTCGTTGGCGTGGCGATCATGGGAACTCTCAGACACCCGTGACGAGCCGCGCCATCACCACGATGATGGCCACCTGCATCGCGCCCTGGCTGGCGACGACGTAGTAGAAGCGGCTCATGGTGCGGCCGATCCAGGCGCCGTCGGGCTGCTGCTTTTGCAGCTCCAGGCAGATGCGCAGGCTGGTGGGCAGCAGGTAGCCGATGCCCTGGATCGTCATCAGCGTCACCAGCACCAGGGCCGCGGCGATCCAGCCGAACTGCGGCCAGGGCAGGCGCGTCAGGCCCAGGTCCACGGCCAGGAACCAGCCCGCCGTGCCGGTGACGATGGACAGCGTGGGCAGCAGAAACAGCGTCACCGGCGTCAGCCGCGTCAGGATGGCCTTGCGCACCGGCACGTCCACGCGCCGCAGGATCGGCCCGATGACGAAGCCCATGAACAGGTCGATGCCCGTCCACAGCACGCCGCTCATCACGTGCACCCAGTTGAGGAACCACAGGTTGCCGATCTCGATGGCCGCCACCATGACGGCCAGCGCGGCGGCCACGTACCACAGGTAGCGCAGGCGGATCAGCGGGACGGGTTGGACGGCGGTGGCAGCGGCGGTGGCCATGGTGCGCCTCGCAGGCGATGACCGGGGCGAAGGCCATGGTACGCCGCTTGCCGCCGCCGTGCGCCGAGGTGCCTCAGGCCGCGTCCTGCGCCGCCGCCCGCACCAGCACCGGAATGTCCTTGTACGCCGGCGTGCGCGTGTGCAGGGACAGGTTGCTGGCCGCCAGCAGCGGCGTGGCCTCCGGAAAGTACGCCGCCGCGCAGCCGGCGGGGATGTCGTAGCGCACCGCCTTGAAGCCGCGCACGACGCGCGCGTGCTCGTCCTCGTCGCCGCAGCCGTGCAGGTCCACCAACTGGCCGTCGCGCAGGCCGCGCGCCTGCAGGTCGGCCGCGCTCATGAACACCACGCGCCGGCCGCCGAACACGCCGCGGTAGCGGTCGTCGGGGCCGTAGACGGTGGTGTTGAACTGGTCGTGCGAGCGCACCGTCATCAGCGCCAGCACGGCGTTGCCGTGGCGCTGGCGCGCGCGCGCCACGGGGCCGGCCGTGGGCACCGGGTGCACGTTGAACTCGGCCTTGCCGCTGGCGGTCTTCCACTGGCGCTCGCGGGCGCTGTTGGTCAGCGTCAGGCGGCCGCGCTCGGCCAGCTTGCGGTTGAAGTCGGCGAAGTCGTCGTTGATGCCGCGCTGCACGCGCTCGATGTGCTCGCGGATCAGGCCGTAGTCGCCGGCCATCGCCGCCCAGTCGATGCCGCCGGCGGGCACCAGCACCCGGCCCAGGCCGCAGACGATGGCCGGCTCGCTCATCATGGTGGCGGCCAGCGGCGCCTGGATGCCGCGCGAGCTGCGCACGGTGCTGGTGGAGTCTTCCACGCTCACCACCTGCGGGCGGCCCTGCTGCAGGTCCAGGTCGGTGCGCCCCAGCGTGGGCAGCAGCAGGCCGACCTGCCCGGGGTGGCAGTGCGTGCGGTTGAGCTTGGTGGCGATGTGCAGCGTGAAGCGGCAGCCCGACAGCGCCGCCAGCACGCGGGTGGAGTCGGGCCCGGCGACGGCGAAGTTGCCGCCCAGGCTGAGCAGCGCGCCCATGTCGCCGCGCAGCAGGCGCTCGGTCACGCCGGCGGCGTCCAGGCCCGCTTGGCGGGTGATGGCGGCCTGCGGGAACTCGGCCATCAGGTTGTCCAGCCAGCGCGCCGGCATGGTCGAGGTGGCGCCCATGGTGCGGTCGCCCTGCACGTTGCTGTGGCCGCGCACCGGCATGGCGCCGGCGCCGGGGCGGCCGATGTTGCCGCGCAGCAGCAGCAGGTTGGCCAGCGTCTGGATGGTGGCCACGCTGTGCTCGTGGTGCGTCAGGCCCATGCACCAGGTGGCCATGGTGGCGGGCGCCTCGGCGTACAGCTGCGCCAGCTCGTCGATCTGCTCGCGCCGCACGCCCGACTCGGCCACCAGCAGGTCCCACGGCTCGGCGGCCAGGTCGGCCGCCATGGCCTCGAAGCCGGTGGTGTGCTGGGCGATGAAGGCCTCGTCGATCAGGCGCGCCGCGCCGCGCCCGCGCGCCTGCTCGTCCTGCTCCAGCAGGCGCTTCATCACGCCCTTGAACAGCGCCAGGTCGCCGCCGATGCGCACCTGGACGATGCGGTGCGCCACCGCGATGCCGCGGCCGGTCAGCATCTCGCCCACCGCCTTGGGGTCGGAGAAGTTGGTGAAGCCGCGCTCGCGCAGCGGGTTGATGGCCACCACCTTGGCGCCGCGCCGCGCCGCGTCGTGCAGCGCGGCCATCATGCGCGGGTGGTTGGTGGCCGGGTTCTGGCCGATCACCAGGATCAGGTCCGCGCGCTCGAAGTCATCCAGCTGGCAGGTGCCCTTGCCCACGCCGATGGCGGCCTTGAGCGCGTAGCCCGAGGGCTCGTGGCAGAAGTTGGACGAGTCCGGCAGGTTGGAGCAGCCCCAGGCGCGCGCCACCAGCTGCCACAAAAAAGCCGCCTCGTTGCTGCTGCGTCCCGAGGCATAGAACGCCGCCTGCCCGGGCCCCAGCGCGCCCATCTCGCGGCCGACGATCTCGAACACCTGGTCCCAGCCGATGGGCGTGTAGTGGCCGCTCTCGGCCGTGTACAGCAGGGGCGCCGTCAGCCGCCCCTGCGACTCCAGCTCGTGGTCGCTGAGCGCGCGCAGCTGCTCCAGCGAATGCCCGGCAAAAAAGTCCGGCCCCGGCGCCTTGCGCGTCATCTCCCAGGCCACCGCCTTCTGGCCCTGCTCGCAAGTGTCCACCACGGCGCCGCCGGGCTTGTCCGGAAACGCGCAGCCCGGGCAGTCGAAGGCGCCGGGCTGGTTGGTGCGCAGCAGGCCGGCGCCGACCTTGCCGGCGATCTCCTGCAGGCGAAACACCTTGAAGGTGCTCTTGACCGCGCCCCAGCCGCCGGCGGGGTGGTTGCTGCGGTCGATGCGGATGGTGTCGGGATCGTCGGTCATGGGCAATTTCGGAGGCAGGACGTGCCCGCATCGAGGGTTCTTGACGAGGTCAAGTTTGTCACGATAACCGCACGGCGCCGGTAGTGCCAGCGTAGTGGTGGTCGACTGGCCTGCGGCGCGGCCGGTGACGAATGTCGCGCACATGGAACCAAAATGGTTGATCCAGATGGTTATCGGTGCAATGGTTGCACTATGATCGAGTCATGCCGACCGTCGCACGCCTGCACAGCTGCAAGATCGCCATGTACGCGGCTGACCACCTGCCACCGCATTTTCACGTGTTGGCCAACGACGGACGCGAGGCGCTGGTGGAGCTTGCCAGTCTGCAAATGCTGGCCGGCCATGCGGGTGCACGTGCTCAAGCCGAAGCGTTGGCGTGGGCGGCAGGTCATCGAACGCAACTGCAAATTTTGTGGAAGGAACTCAATCCATGAAAGCCAAACATTTTGTTCTGACGAGCGTGCGTGCCGTGGCGCCGGCCATCCTGGAACTGGTCTACGCCGATGGTGCATGTCTGAGCGTTGACCTGGCGCCGATCATTCGCGCACACAAGGTGCTGGCGCCGCTGCGCGAGCCGGCCACTTTTGCCAGCGCGCACCTGGTGGACCATGGTCATGCCGTGGCTTGGGAGGGCAGCGACCTGCTGGAGCTGGCTGCCGACAACCTGCGGGCGCGCGCCATCGAGCAGGCCGGTGGTTATTCGCATGAACTGATCTACAACTGGATGGCGCGCCACCAACTGACTCTGGACGACGCGGCCCAGGCGTTGGGGCTGTCTCGGCGCATGCTGGCCTACTATCGCAGCGGCCAAAAACCGGTGCCTCGCACGGTCGCTCTGGCCTGCCTTGGCTGGGAAGTTGAGCAACACGAAGTCGTGTGAGTGGGCGGGGGAGCTGTTTGTCGCCAATTTAATTTTGATTTGCGCCCGATTTCCCTGTGGCGGTCGGCTGGCTTGCCGCACGGCTTCGGTCCTCCATGTTCTGTGGTTCGACCCCGCTGCGGGGGGATCGAATTCACAGCACCGCTTCCAGTCCCTTGCGCTCGATGATGTCCAGCAGCTTCTGCGACGGGCCGCTGGGGCGCTTGTCGCCCACCTCCCATTTGCGGACGGTGGATAGGCTGGTGTTGAGCACGCTGGCCAGCACGGCCTGACTCAGGTGCAAGCGTTCGCGCAGCGCCTTGACCTTTTCGGCGTCGTAGTCCTGCACCGGATCGAGGCACAGCGCGTCGTACTTGCGCATCTTGCGTTTGTCGATGAAGCCCAGGCGGTGCAGATCGGCGGCCGTCTCATGGACGGCTTCGAGGATGCGGTTCCTGGTTTTGGTCTTGGTGGTCATTGGCAGATCTCCTGCAAAGTGCCGTCGGTAACGGCTTCGTCCAGTTGCTGACCGGTGCGGGCCAGCAGGTCGGCGGCGACGGCCTGCAACGCTTCGAGTTCTTCGGCACGGACGTTCGCCCGTTCGTTCTTCTCGAAGCCGAACACGAAGAACCAGTGGCTGCCCTTGTTGGTAGCGACCAGCGTTCTCGCGCCGCCACGCTTGCCGCGCCCGGCCAATCCGACGCGCTTCTTCACCACGCCGCCGCCGAGGTCGGCATCGATCAGCCCGGCAGTCATCTCCTCGACGGCCTTGCACAAGGCGGCATCGGTCACTTCCGTCTTGCGCATCCATCGCTGGAAGTAGCGGGTTTTGAAGACTCGCGTCATCGATTGGATTATGCCACTTAGTGGCATAGTTTTCTGAAAATTGTCCCATTCCCCCGTGCCCAAAGTCCCCGAGGTCAAGAGGCTTCGATGGGCGTGGCCGCTGGCGGCAGCGCGGCACCCGCGCACTGCGCCAGGGCGCTGGCGGTGAGCGTGCTGCCGGCCGGCCACTGGTCGGCGGCCCACCCATGCAGATAAACCGCCGCGCCCGCGGCCTGGGGCGCTGCCTGGCCGGCGGCCAGGCGGGCGCCGACCAGGCCGGCCAGCACGTCGCCGGTGCCGGCGGTGGCCAGGCGGGCGTTGCCGGTGGGGTTGATGCGGGGCGCCTGCCCGGGCGTGGCGATGACGGTGCCGGAGCCCTTGAGCACCACGGTGCAGGCAAAGCGCTGGGCCAGCTGGGCGGCGGCGCGCAGGCGGCCCTGCTGCACCTGGGCCGAGGTGGTGCCCAGCAGGCGCGCGGCTTCCAGCGGGTGGGGCGTGAGCACGGTGGCCTGGCCGGTGCCGGCGCGCTGGCGCAGGGCGGCTTGCAGGGCGGGGTCGGCGGCGATGACGTTGAGCGCGTCGGCGTCCAGCACCAGGCGTGCGGCGCCGTGCAGCACGGACGGCAGGACGGCAGCCACGGCGTCGCCGCCGCCGCAGCCGCACACGACGGTGAGCGCGGGTAGGTCGAGCCGCTCGAAGCGGCGCAGCATCAGCTCGGGCTGGCTGGTGATGGAGGTCAGCTCGCCGGCGTCGAGCAGGCTGAGCAGCACGCGGCCGGCGCCCCCGTGCAGCGCGGCGCTGGCGGCCAGCAGCGCGGCGCCGGTCATGCCCATGCCGCGCGCGGCCAGGGCCTCGCCGCCCACCACGGCGACGTCGCCGAAGCTGCCCTTGTGGCTGGCGTGCGGGCGCGGCGCTCTGGCGGGGGCGGCGTTGAGCCAGGCGGCGGGCGGCTCGGCATCCAGCAGGGCGGGAGGCACGTCCAGATCGTCCAGCCAGATCTGGCCGCAGGCGTCGCGCCCGTGGGCGGTGAACAGGCCGGGCTTGAGCGTGAGCAGGCTCAGGGTGTGGCGCCGGGGCGGCGGGGGTTTTGAATCAAATGGGCCGATGGCCCGCGTTGAATCTGCGTGAGCAGCTATCGAATCAATAGTATTCGGGGCTTGCAGCCAGCCGCTGTCGGCGTCCAGGCCGGTGGGCAGGTCGACCGCCAGGATGGGCGCCGCGCCGGCCTGCATCAGCGCCAGCCACTCGGCCATGCGGCCGGCGGGCGGACGGGCCGCGCCGATGCCCAGCAGGGCGTCGATGGCCAGGTCCTGCGGGCCCAGGTCAGACGGCGGGTGGTCGGCAAAAGGCACGCCGGCCTGCACGGCCCGCTGCCACGAGGCGCGGGCGTCGGGCGGGGCCTTGTCGGGCGTGCCCAGCCAGGTGACGACGGGGCTCAGGCCCCAGGCGTGCAGGTGCATGGCCGCTTCCAGCCCGTCGCCGCCGTTGTTGCCGGGGCCGGCGGCCACCCACACGCGGCGCGCGTGCGGCGCCAGCGCCAGGGCCAGGCGCGCGGTGGCCAGGCCGGCGCGCTGCATCAGCGTGTGCGGGGGCAGGGTGGCTGCGGCGGCCTGCTCGATGCGGCGGGTGGCGGCGCTGTCGTGCAGGGCCAGCGGGCGGGAGCTGCGAACCAGGGTGGGCATGGCCCGGCCATTGTGCCCCCGGCGCAGGCCGTGTTTTCAGCGGTAGCGGTCGATGCCGTAGCCGGCGGCGTCGATGGCCGGCTCGCGGCCGGCGATCTGGTCGGCCAGCAGGCGCGCCGAGCCGCAGGACAGCGCCCAGCCGCTGGAGCCGTGGCCCAGGTTGAGCCACAAGCCGGGCACGCCGCTGGCGCCGATCAGCGGCGGGCCGTCGGGCAGCATGGGGCGCGCGCCCTTCCACACCTGCACGCTGCCCGAGCGCCGCGCGGCGCCGGGAAACCAGTCGTCCAGCACCTTGTAGAGCGTCTGCACGGCGCGGGGGGCGATGGCGTCGGGCTGCCCGCCGATCTGGGCCGAGCCGGCCACGCGCACGCGCTGGCCCAGGCGCGAGATGGCGACCTTGTAGCGCTCGTCCATCACGCCGCTGCGTGGGCCGTGCTCCAGGTCGGGCATGTGCGCGCTGACCGAGTAGCCGTACACCGGCCGCAGCGGCACGCGCAGGCCCAGCGGCGCCAGCCAGGCCGCCGACTGCACGCCGGCGCACAGCACCACGGCGTCGAAGCGCGCGCTGCCGCCGTCCCACTGCAGCGTGGTCGGGGCGGCGGCGCCGGGGGCGTGCACGACGGTGTCGAAGCAAAAGCGCGCGCCCAGCGTCTGCGCGGCGTCGCGCAGGATGACGGCGAACTGGCGGCAGTTGCCCACCTCGTCCTGCGGCAGGTGGATGGCGCCCGCCAGCGGCGTGTCGGGCTTGAGCGCGGGCTCGATCCGGCGCGCCTGCTCGCCGTCGATCTCGTGAAACACCACGCCCGCCTCGCGCAGCACGGCCAGGCCAGGCTGCACGATGCGCTGTTCCTGCTCGCCACGCAGCAGCACCAGGTAGCCCTGGCTGCGCTCGAAGTCGTACTGCATGCGCGCGGCCACCTCGTGCAGGCGCTGGCGGCTGTAGAAGGCCAGGCGCTGCAGCTGCGCGCGGTGGGCGGCGTAGTGGCCGGCGTCGCAGGCGCGCAGCCAGCGGCGCATCCAGCCCAGGTCGGCCATGGCCAGCGGCCGTGTCACGCGCACCGGGGCGTGGCGCGCCAGCAGGTGCCCGATGACCTTGGCCGGCATGCCCGGAGCGGCCCAGGGCGTGACGTAGCCCGGGGCCAGCACGCCGGCGTTGGCAAAGCTGGCGCCCTCGGCCACGCTGGCGTGGCGTTCGAACACCGTCACCTGGTGGCCGTCGGCGGCCAGCTCGTACGCGGTGGACACGCCGATGATGCCGGCGCCGACGATGGCGATGTGCATGGGGGGAGAACAGCGAAGGCTGGCGCGCCGGGGCGGCCGGCGGCGCGAGACGTTATAATTCGACGGTTTTGTTGCGGCGGCTGGCTGTGAAGGCTCGGCCCCCTGGGCAACAAGACAAATCCCAAACCAGCCCTGACGAGGTGTCGCCTGTCGATCATTCGACGCGCCAGGCGATGAACGGGCTGGATTTTAGACCCAACCTTGCAAAGGTAAGACCATGTCCGTCACCATGCGTGAAATGCTGGAAGCCGGTGTCCACTTTGGCCACCAGACGCGCTTCTGGAACCCCAAGATGGCCCCGTTCATCTTCGGTCATCGCAACAAGATCCACATCATCAACCTGGAAAAATCGCTGCCGATGTTCCAGGACGCGCAAAAATTCGCGCGCCAGATCGTCGCCAACCGCGGCACCGTGATGTTCGTGGGCACCAAGCGCCAGGCGCGCGAGATCGTGGCCGAGGAGGCCCGCCGCGCCGGCATGCCCTTCGTCGACCAGCGCTGGCTGGGCGGCATGCTGACCAACTTCAAGACCGTCAAGACCTCCATCAAGCGCCTGAAGGACATGAAGGCCCAGCAGGAAGCCGGCCTGGACGCGATGAGCAAGAAAGAGCAGCTCATGTTCACGCGCGAGATCGCCAAGCTCGAGCGCGACATCGGCGGCATCCAGGACATGGCGGCGCTGCCCGACGCCATCTTCGTGATCGACGTGGGCTACCACAAGATCGCCATCTCCGAGGCGCAAAAGCTGGGCATCCCGCTGATCGGCGTGGTGGACTCCAACCACAACCCGGTGGGCATCGACTACGTCATCCCCGGCAACGACGACTCGGCCAAGGCCGTGACGCTGTACGCCCGCGGCATGGCCGACGCCGTGCTGGAAGGCAAGGCCAACGCCGTCAATGACGTGGTCAAGGCCGTGGCCGCCGCCGAAGGCAGCGACGAGTTCGTCGAAGTGCAGGACGGCGCCGCCTGATCGTTCCTCTCGGCCGCGCGCCCCGCGGCTGACGGCAAAGGGGCCCCGCAGCCCCTTTTTTCAATTCTTTCGGCCGCCTTCGAGCGCGGCCCCGAACACACTGGAGAAGCACACATGGCAGCAATCACCGCAAGCATGGTCGCCGAACTGCGCGCCAAGACCGACGCCCCCATGATGGAGTGCAAGAAAGCCCTGACCGAGGCCGCTGGCGACATGGCCAAGGCCGAGGAGCTGCTGCGCGTCAAGCTGGGCACCAAGGCCGGCAAGGCCGCCAGCCGCGTGACGGCCGAGGGCGTGATCGCCGCGCACATCGAAGGCAGCGCCGGCGCGATGCTCGAGGTCAACTGCGAGACCGACTTCGTCACCAAGAACGACATGTTCATCGCCATGGCCAACGCCGCCGCGCGCCTGGTGGCCGAGAAGAACCCGGCCGACATCGCCGCGCTGTCGGCGCTGCCCTACGAGCAGGACGGCTACGGCCCCACGCTGGAAGACGTGCGCAAGGGCCTGGTGGGCAAGATCGGCGAGAACATGAGCTTTCGCCGCTTCGTGCGCAAGGCCGGCGGCGGCAAGCTGACCAGCTACCTGCACGGCACGCGCATCGGCGTGCTGGTCGAATACACCGGCGACGAGACGGCGGCGCGCGACGTGGCCATGCACGTGGCCGCCATGAAGCCCAAGGCGCTGACCGCCGCCGACGTGCCGGCCGCGCTGGTCGAGACCGAGCGCAGCGTGGCCGCGGCCAAGGCCGCCGAGTCGGGCAAGCCGGCCGACATCGTCGCCAAGATGGTCGAGGGCTCGGTGCAGAAGTTCCTCAAGGAAGTGTCGCTGCTGCCCCAGCCCTTCGTGAAGAACGACAAGCAGAGCGTGGAGCAGATGCTGAAGGAAAAGGCCACCCAGGTCAGCGGTTTCACGCTGTACGTGGTGGGCGAGGGCATCGAGAAGAAGGCCGACGACTTTGCCGCCGAGGTGGCCGCGCAGGTGGCCGCCGCCCAGGGCAAGGCCTGATCCGCGCCATGACCAGGGGCGCGTCGCCGGCAGGCGGCGCGCCTTTGTCGTATCTGCGCCTTGATAACCGCTAAACTCGACCGATTGCCCCCTACGCCGCGCCCATGACCAAAGCCAAACCCGCCCACAAGCGCATCCTGCTCAAACTTTCCGGCGAGGCCCTGATGGGCGACGATGCCTTCGGCATCAACCGCGCCACCATCGAGCGCATCGTGGGCGAAATTGCCGAGGTCACGCGCATGGGCGTGCAGGTGGCGGTGGTGATCGGCGGCGGCAACATCTTTCGTGGCGTGGCCGGCGGCTCGGCCGGCATGGACCGCGCCACCGCCGACTACATGGGCATGCTGGCCACGGTGATGAACGCGCTGGCGCTGGCCGACGCCATGAACCACCAGGGCCTGGTGGCGCGCGTGATGAGCGCCATCGCCATCGAGCAGGTGGTCGAGCCCTACGTGCGGCCCAAGGCCCTGCAGTACCTGGAGGAGGGCAAGGTGGTGGTGTTCGCCGCCGGCACCGGCAACCCCTTCTTCACCACCGACACGGCGGCGGCGCTGCGCGGCGCCGAGATCGGCGCCGAGCTGGTGCTCAAGGCCACCAAGGTCGATGGCGTGTACACCGCCGACCCGCACAAGGACAAGACGGCCACGCGCTACGCCAAGCTGAGCTTCGACGAGGCCATGAACCGCAACCTGGGCATCATGGACGCCACCGCCTTTGCCCTGTGCCGCGACCAGAAGCTGCCGATCAAGGTGTTTTCCATCTTCAAGCCCGGCGCGCTCAAGGCCGTCGTGCTGGGCAGCGACGAAGGCACCCTGGTGCACGCCTGATTCGAGGAGTTTTGACATGACGATCGCCGACATCAAGAAGAACGCGCAAGGCAAGATGGACCAGTCCATCGCCGCCTTCAAAACCAACCTGACCAAGATCCGCACCGGCCGCGCCAACCCGGCGCTGCTGGACACCATCCACGTCGAGTACTACGGCAACCACGTGCCGCTGTCGCAGGTGGCCAACGTGGCGCTGCTGGACGCGCGCACCATCAGCGTGCAGCCCTGGGAAAAGGGCATGGGCGCCAAGATCGAGAAGGCCATCCGCGAGAGCGAGCTGGGCCTGAACCCGGCCAACATGGGCGACCTGATCCGCGTGCCCATGCCGCCCATGAGCGAGGAGCGCCGCAAGGAGATGACCAAGGTGGTGCGCCAGGAAGGCGAGCAGGCCAAGATCGCCATCCGCAACCTGCGCCGCGACGCCAACGACGCCATTAAGAAGCTGGTCAAGGACAAGGAGGCCACCGAGGACGAGCAAAAGCGCTCGGAGGCCGAGATCCAGAAGGTCACCGACAAGCACGTGGCCGACATCGATGCGCTGGTGGCGGGCAAGGAAAAGGACATCATGGAGGTCTAGACGGGGCTCCCCCCTGAGTCGCCTGCGGCGCCTTCCCCCCTCTCTGGCGCTTCGCTTGGAGGGGGGACAACGCCAGTGGCCGGGCCAAGCCCGCTCCACGGCGTTCCTTGCATGGCCTGCTCCGCGGCCTCTGGATGTTCGTTCAGACTTGATGCTCCCATGGCGAAAGCTCCTTCACCTTCTGCCGTTGTTCCCCACCACATCGCCATCGTGATGGATGGCAATGGGCGCTGGGCCAAGCGGCGCCTGCTGCCTCGCATTGCCGGGCATCGGCAGGGGGTGGAGTCGCTGCGCCGCTGCATCCGCGCCTGCGCCGAGCGCGGGGTGCGGGCGCTGACGGTGTTTGCCTTTTCGTCCGAGAACTGGAGCCGCCCGCCCGAGGAGGTCGGCGGCCTGATGGAGCTGATGGCCAAGGCGCTGGCGCGCGAGGTGCCCGAGCTGCGGCAAAACGGCATTCGTCTGCGCTTCGTGGGCGAGCGCGCCAGCCTGTCCGAGCGCATGAAGGCCGGCCTGGCCGAGGCCGAGGCCGCCACCGCCGCCGGCACCGGCATGGGGCTGAACGTGTGCTTCAACTACGGCGGGCGCTGGGACATCACGCAGGCCGCCGCCAGCCTGGCCGCCCGGGGCGAGCCGATCACCGAGGCCGCGCTGGCCGGCGCCATGGCGCTGGCGTACGTGAGCGACCCGGACCTGCTCATCCGCACCGGCGGCGAGCAGCGCATCAGCAACTTCCTGCTGTGGCAGTGCGCCTACAGCGAGCTGGTTTTCAGCGAGCGGCTGTGGCCCGACTTCGACGAGGCCGCGCTGGACGAGGCGCTGGCGGCCTACGCCGCGCGCGAGCGGCGCTTTGGCCAGACCTCCGAGCAGCTCGCGCAGCCGGCCTGACCATGCTGCGCACCCGCATCATCACGGCGCTGGTCTTGCTGGCCATCCTGCTGCCGGCGCTGTTGGCCGCCTCGCCCGCGCCCTTCATCGGCCTGACCCTGCTGTTCATCGCCGCCGCCGCCTGGGAGTGGGCGCGCCTGAACGGCGTGACGGGCGCCGGGGCGCTGGCCACCGGCGTGCTGTGCGCCGCGCTGTGCGCCGGCCTGTGGGGCGCCGGGGTGGTCGAGCGGCCGCTGCCTGGGGTGTGGACCGCCGCCGGCCTGGCCTGGGTGCTGGGCGGCATCTGGCTGCTGGGGCGCGGCGTGGCGGGCTGGCCGCGGCTGCCGCGTGCGCTGCGCTGGCTGCTGGGCCTGGCCATGCTGTGCACCGCCTGGCTGGCGCTGGCGCAGGCACGGCGCGTGGGCATCAACTTCCTGCTGTCGGCGTTGGTGCTGGTGTGGGCCGCCGACGTGTTCGCCTATTTCGCCGGCCGGGCGCTGGGCGGGCGCTTCACGGGCGGGCGCAAGCTGGCGCCCGGCATCAGTCCGGGCAAGAGCTGGGAGGGCGTGTGGGGCGGCATGCTGGGTGTGCTGGTGGTCGGCGCGGGCTGGATCGCTTACGACGGCGCGCACCCCGAGGCGGCGCCCAGCCTGTACAGCCGGCTGCACGAGTTCGGCCTGGCCGGCCTCGTCCTGGGCGTCGTGTTCCTGGCCGCCATGAGCGTGGTGGGCGATTTGATCGAGTCGCTGGTCAAGCGCAGCGCCGGCATGAAGGATTCCAGCCAGCTGCTGCCCGGCCACGGCGGCGTGCTGGACCGCATCGACGCGCTGCTGCCCACGCTGCCGCTGGCGATGCTGGCGGCGACCCTGGTGGCGAGGTTCGCATGAGGGCGCGGCAGCGCATCGCCGTGCTGGGCAGCACCGGCTCGATCGGCGTGAACACGCTGGACGTGGTGGCGCGCCACCCGGAGCGCTTCGAGGTGGTGGCGCTGACGGCCGCCACGCGGGTGGACGAGATGCTGGCGCAGTGCGCGCGCTTTCGCCCGCGCTGGGCCGTGATGGCCAGCGCCGCGCACGCCGCCGAGCTGGCGCGCAAATTAAAGGAAAATGGGCTTCCGACCAGCGTGGAACAAGCCCCGGATGCTCTTGAATCAATAGCTTTGTCGCCGGATGTCGACACCGTCATGGCGGCCATCGTCGGCGCCGCCGGGCTGGCGCCCTGCCTGGCGGCGGCGCGCGCCGGCAAGCGCCTGCTGCTGGCCAACAAGGAGGCGCTGGTGGTGGGCGGCGAGGTGTTCCTGCGCGCCGTGCGCGAGGGTGGCGCCACCTTGCTGCCGATCGACAGCGAGCACTCGGCGGTGTTCCAGTCGCTGCCCGAGGACCCCGCCACCTGGGCCGCGCGCATCGACAAGATCATCCTCACCGCCTCGGGCGGGCCGTTTCGCACGCGCGACGCGGCCAGCCTGCGCGACGTGACGCCCGAGCAGGCCTGCGCCCACCCCAACTGGGTGATGGGGCGCAAGATCTCGGTCGATTCGGCCACCATGATGAACAAGGCGCTGGAGGTGATCGAGGCGCGCTACCTGTTCGGCGTGGCGCCCGGGCAGATCGAGGTGGTGATCCATCCGCAAAGCGTGATCCATTCGATGGTGCAGTACCGGGACACCTCGGTGGTGGCGCAGCTGGGCACACCCGACATGCGCGTGCCCATCGCCTACGGCCTGGCCTGGCCCGAGCGCATCGCCTCCGGCGCGCAGGCGCTGGACTTCCGCACGCTGGCGGGCCTGAGCTTCGAGCCCATCGACGGCGACGGCCACCGCGCGCGCTACCCCGGCCTGGCGCTGGCCTGGGAGGCCTTGCGCGCCGCGCCCGGCACTTGCGCGGTGCTGAACGCCGCCAACGAGGTGGCGGTGGCGGCCTTTCTGGACCGGCGCATCCGCTTCGACCAGATTCACCAGGTCAACCGCGCCACGCTGGACGCGGTGCAGCCCGACCACCCCGACGCGCTGGCGGCGCTGCTGGCGCTGGATGCGCGCGCCCGCGCGCGGGCGGAACTTGCGGTGCGCGCCTGCAGTCCATGACGCATCGATGCCGCGCCGCGCGGGCGCCGGCAGGAGGACAATGCCAGCCATGCTGACCACCCTGATCGCCTTTCTGGCCGCTCTGGCGATCCTGATTGCCGTGCACGAGTGGGGCCACTACCGCGTGGCCGTGGCCTGTGGCGTCAAGGTGCTGCGCTTTTCGATCGGCTTCGGGCCCACGCTGGCGCGCTGGAAGCCGCGCAGGCAGCACCCCGGCCAGGACACCGAGTTCGTCATCGCCGCCTTTCCGCTGGGCGGCTACGTGAAGATGCTGGACGAGCGCGAGGGCCCGGTGGCGCCCGAGGAGCGCCACCAGGCCTTCAACACCCAGCCGCTCAGGTCGCGCGCGCTGGTGGTGGCCGCCGGCCCGGTGGCCAACCTGGTGCTGGCCGCGCTGCTGTACGCGCTGGTCAACTGGGTGGGCGTGCAGGAGCCGCGCGCCGTGCTGGCGCCGCCGGCGGCCGGCTCGCTGGCCGCCCAGGCCGGCCTGCAGGGGGGCGACCTGGTGGAGCGCGGCGCGCTGGACGGCGACGAGCTGGAGCCGCTGGCCTCGTTCGAGAGCCTGCGCTGGCTGCTGACGCGCGGCGCGCTGGACGGCCAGGACGTGGTGCTCGAAGTGGCCGGCGCCGCCGGCACTGGCCGTCACCGCGAACTGCGCCTGCCGCTGTCGTCGCTGGCCGGGCACGACCCCGACGCCAGCCTGTTTCGCGCCATCGGCATCACGGCGCCGCTGAGCCGCCCGCTGATCGGCGAGGTGGTGCCCGGCGGCGCGGCCGAGCGCGCGGGCCTCCAGCCGGGCGACCTGGTGCGGCGCATGGGCGACGTCGTGATCGACGACGGCCAGCAGCTGCGCGAGCGCATCCGCGCGTCGGCCAGGGACGGCGAGCCGCGCGCGAGCGACTGGCAGATCGTGCGCGGCGACCAGGTGATGGAGCTGAGCGTGCGGCCCGACGCGGTGCAGGAGCCGGGCCAGCCCAACCAACGTATCGGCCGCATCGGCGCCATGGTGGGCGGCGCCCCCGAGATGGTGCTGGTGCGCCTGGGGCCCGTCGACGGGCTGTGGTCGGGCGTGACGCGCGTGTGGGAGGTGTCGGCCCTGTCGCTGCGCCTGCTGGGGCGCATGGCGATGGGCGAGGTGTCGCTGCGCAACCTCAGCGGCCCGATCGCGATCGCCGACTACGCCGGCAGGTCGGCCAGCCTGGGGCTGACGTATTACCTGGCCTTCCTGGCCTTCATCAGCGTCAGCCTGGGGGTGCTCAACCTGCTGCCGATCCCGGTCCTGGATGGGGGGCACCTGATGTATTATCTTTGGGAGGCGGTGACGGGCAAGGCAGTCACCGGCGTCTGGCTGGAACGCCTGCAATACGTCGGCATGGCTTTGCTGCTGAGCATGATGGCGATCGCGATGTTCAACGACATCGCCAACCGGTTGGGCTGATTGATTTTTCTCCACGTCGCGGCCTCTGGAAGGCCGCTTGTTTTGCCGCATCCATGAAACGTTCAGCTCATCGCCTGCACCTGCGTGCCACGGCCGTCCTGGTTTCCCTGGCCTTCGCCGCGCAGCTGGCCTGGGCCGTGACGCCCTTCACCGTGCGCGACATCCGCATCGAGGGCCTGCAGCGCGTCGAGCCGGGCACGGTGTTCGCCTCGCTGCCGGTGCGCATCGGCGACACCTACAACGACGACCGGGGCGCGGCGGCCATCCGCGCGCTGTTCGCGCTGGGCCTGTTCTCCGACGTGCGGCTGGAGACCAGCGGCGACGTGCTGGTGGTGGTGGTGCAGGAGCGCCCGACCATCGCCGCGGTCGACTTCGCCGGCAACAAGGAGTTCAGCAACGAGGTGCTGCAGGGCGTGCTGCGCGACGCCGGCGTGACCTCCGGGCGCGCCTACGACCGCGCGCTGGCCGACCGCGCCGAGCAGGAAATCAAGCGCCAGTACATCAACCGCAGCCTGTACGGCGCCGAGGTGCAGACCACCGTCACGCCCACCGAGCGCAACCAGGTGCGCCTGACCTTCAACATCGTCGAGGGGCGGCCCGCGCGCATCAAGGACATCAGCATCGTCGGCAACCACGCCTTCGACGAGGGCACGCTCAAGGACCTGTTCAACCTGGACACCGGCGGCTGGCTGGCCTGGTACACCAAGAGCGACCAGTACTCGCGCAGCAAGCTCAACGCCGACCTGGAAGCGCTGCGCTCGTACTACCTCAACCGCGGCTACCTCGACTTCAAGATCGACTCCACCCAGGTCGCCATCTCGCCCGACAAGCAGTCGATCTCGATCACCGTCAACGTCACCGAGGGCCAGCGCTTCGTGGTCTCGGGCGTGTCGATCGACGGCAACCTGCTGGGGCGCGACGACGAGTTCAAGTCGCTCATCAGCATCAAGCCGGGCGAGGCCTACAACGCCGAGCAGGTGGCCGCCACCACCAAGGCCATCACCGACCAGTTGGGCAACTACGGCTACGCCTTCGCCAAGGTGGAGGCGGTGCCCGACGTCGACCGCGCCAACAACCGCGTGGCCATCGAGCTGCGCGTGGACCCCGAGCGCCGCGCCTACGTGCGCCGCATCAACATCGCGGGCAACAACCGCACGCGCGACGAGGTCATCCGCCGCGAGTTCCGCCAGTACGAGTCGAGCTGGTACGACGCCGAGAAGATCAAGCTCTCGCGCGACCGCGTCGACCGCCTGGGCTACTTCACCGAGCTGTCCATCACCACCGCCGAGGTGCCGGGCGCGCCCGACGAGGTGGACCTGAACGTCGAGGTCAAGGAAAAGCCCACCGGCAACATCTCGCTGGGCGCCGGCTACTCGTCGGCCGAGAAGCTCTCGTTCACCTTCGGCCTGTCGCAGGACAACGTGTTCGGCTCGGGCAACCGGCTCGATTTGCAGCTGAACACCGGCAAGTTCAACCGCACCCTGGTGGTCAGCGCGACCGACCCGTACTTCACCAGCAACGGCGTCTCGCGCACCGTCGAGGTCTACTACAAGACGCAGAAGCCCTACCAGGACCAGGGCGGCAACTACACCCTGGTCACCATGGGCGCGGGCCTGAAGTTCGGCGTGCCCGTGTCCGAGCTCGACACGGTGTACCTGGGCATGAACCTGGAGCGCACGCGCATCAAGCCCGGCACCAACATCCCGGCCTCCTACCTGGACTACGCCAACCGCTTCGGCTACAGCAGCACGGCCTTTCCGTTCACCCTGGGCTGGTCGCGCGACTCGCGCGACAGCGCGCTGGCGCCCAACTCGGGCCGCTACCAGCGCCTGATGGGCGAGCTGGGCCTGTTCGGCGATGCGCGCTACGCCAAGGCCGACTACCAGTACCAGCAGTACGTCCCGCTGTCCAAGGCCTACACGCTGGCCTTCAACGGCGAGGCCGGCTGGGGCAAGGGCCTGGGCGGGCGGCCGTTCCCGGTGTTCAAGAACTTCTACTCCGGCGGCCTGGGCTCGGTGCGCGGCTACGACCAGGGCACGCTGGGCCCGCGCGACGTCACCGGCGCCTTCATCGGCGGCACGCGCAAGTTCACGCTCAACACCGAGCTGATGACCCCCTTCCCCGGCGCCGGCAACGACCGCACGCTGCGCCTGTTCGCCTTCGTCGATGCCGGCGCGCTGTACGGCGACGGCGAGAAGATCAGCGCCAGTGCGCTGCGCTACTCCACCGGCATCGGCCTGTCCTGGATCTCGCCGCTGGGGCCACTGCGCTTTGCCTGGGCCGTGCCCCTGCGCAAGCGCCCCGGCGATAGAATCCAGCGCCTTCAGTTTCAGATCGGAACCTCCTTTTGATGTCCCCCTTCGTTCGTCGTTTGTCGGTGGCCCTGCTCGCGGGTGCCGCCTTGTGCGCTCCCGCCGCCTGGGCCCAGGATGTGGCCCGCATCGGCTTTGTCAACACCGATCGCCTGCTGCGCGAGGCCGCGCCGGCCAAGGCCGCGCAGTCCAAGCTGGAGCAGGAGTTTTCCAAGCGCGAGAAAGAGATCGATGACGCCAGCACGGCGCTCAAGACCGCCTCCGACCGCTTCGAGCGCGAGTCGCTCACCCTGAGCGAAAGCCAGCGCCAGACGCGCCAGCGCCAACTGGTCGACCAGGACCGCGAGCTGCAGCGCAAGCGCCGCGAGTTCCAGGAAGACCTGAACGCGCGCAAGCAGGAGGAGCTGCAGCAGATCCTCGACCGCGCCAACCGCATCGTGCGCCAGCTGGCCGAGTCCGAGAAGTTCGACGCCATCTTCCAGGAGGCGGTCTACATCAACCCGCGCCTGGACATCACCGACAAGGTGATCAAGGCGCTCAACGGCGGCAAGTGAGGGCGGCGCGCGCCGCTCCAGCCGGCCCCGACGCCCCCCGCGCAACCATGCCGCTGCGCATCGGAGCCATCGTCGAGGCCCTGGGCGGTGAACTGTCGGGCGACGCCGAGCGCGTCGTCACGCGCCTGGCGCCGCTGGAGCGGGCCCGGCCCGACGAGCTGAGCTTTCTGGTCGACCCCCGGCTCGCGCACCTGCTGCCAAGCACGCAGGCCGGCTGCATCATCGTCGGGCCCGCGCAGGCCGCGGCCGCGCGCCGGCGCGGCGACTGCATCGTGGCCGACAACCCGCACCTGTACTTCGCCCGCGTCACCCAGCTGTGGCGGCGCACGCACGGCGGCGCCCCGCGAGCCGGCGTGCATCCCAGCGCCGTGGTGGAGGAGGGCGCCCACATCGACCCCAGCGCCAGCATCGGCGCGCAGTGCTTCATCGGCCGCGGCGCGCGCATCGGCGCCGGCACCGTGCTGAAAGCCCGCGTCACCGTCGGCGAGGACTGCGTCATCGGCGCGCGCGGCCTGATCCAGAGCGGCGCGGTGATCGGCGGCGAGGGCTTCGGCTTTGCGCCGGACGCCGGGCGCTGGGAGCGCATCGAGCAGCTGGGCGCGGTGCGCATCGGCGACGACGTGGAGGTGGGCGCCAACACCTGCATCGACCGCGGCGCGCTGGAAGACACGGTGATCGAGGACGGCGTCAAGCTGGACAACCTGATCCAGATCGGCCACAACTGCCACATCGGCAAGCACACGGCCATGGCCGGCTGCGTGGGCGTGGCCGGCAGCGCGCGCATCGGCGCCTACTGCACGGTGGGCGGCGCGGGCATGATCCTGGGGCATCTGACGATTGCCGACCACGTGCACATCTCCTCGGCCTCCATCGTCACGCGCTCCATCCTCAAGCCGGGCCACTACACGGGCTTTTTCCCCATCGACGACAACGGCAGCTGGGAGAAGAACGCCGCCGCGCTCAAGCACATCCACGCGCTGCGCGACCGCGTGCGCGCGCTCGAAAAGCGGCGGGATGGCCCGTCTCATGCGTAGAATGGGCTGTCGCGCGGGCAGCTTCTGCGCCAATAGCTATTAAAATTGAAGCATTCGCCATGATGGACATCCACCGCATCCTCGAGAAACTGCCCCATCGCTACCCGTTTCTGCTGGTCGATCGGGTGCTCGACATCGACCTGCAGGCCAAGACGATCCGCGCCATCAAGAACGTCAGCGTCAACGAACCGTGCTTCACCGGCCACTTTCCCGGCCGTCCGGTCATGCCCGGCGTGCTGATGCTGGAGGCCATGGCCCAGTCCTGCGCGCTGCTGTCCTTCGAGACCGAGGGCGTCTCGCTGGGCGACAACCAGGTGTTCTACTTCGTCGGCATTGACGGCGCGCGCTTCAAGCGCCCGGTCGAGCCCGGCGACCAGCTCGTGCTGCACGCGGCGCTCGACCGTGCGCGCGCCGGCATCTACCGCTTCAACTGCAAGGCCATGGTGGGCGAGGAGGTGGCGTGCGAGGCGGCCATCATGTGCACCATGCGCGACGTCGGCTGACACCGGCCATGGCGAGCCACGGCGCGGCGATCCACCCGACCGCCCTGGTCGACCCCAAGGCCGAGCTTCATGCCTCGGTCCAGGTCGGCCCCTACGCGGTGATCGGCCCGCACGTGCGCATCGGCGCCGGCACCACGATCGGCGCGCACGGCGTGATCGACGGGCACACCACCATCGGCACCGACAACCGCATCTTCCCGTTCACCAGCATCGGCGCGCCGCCGCAGGACAAGAAGTACGCCGACGAGCCCACGCGGCTGGAGATCGGCGCCGGCAACACCATCCGCGAGTTCGTCACCATCAACACCGGCACCGTGCAGGACGCCGGCGTCACGCGCGTGGGCGACGACAACTGGATCATGGCCTACGTGCACATCGCGCACGACTGCCAGGTGGGCGACCACACCATCCTGGCCAACTCGGTGCAGCTGGCCGGCCACGTGCACCTGGGCGACTGGGTGTTTCTGGGCGGCCTGTCGGGCGTGCACCAGTTCGTGCGCGTCGGCGCGCACGCCATGACGGCCTTTCAGACCCGCCTGGCGCAAGACCTGCCGCCCTTCGTCACGGCGGGCGGCAACCCGGCCGAGGCGCAGGGCATCAACACCGAAGGCCTGCGCCGGCGCGGCTACGCGCCCGAGCGCATCGCCATCGCCAAGCAGATGCACCGCCTGCTGTATCGGCGTGGCCTGACGCTGGAGGCCGCGCGCCAGCAGATCGACGCGCTGCGCGGCGAAGTGGCCGACGCCGACGCGGACATCGCGCTGATGCAAGCCTTTTTGAGCACGGCGTCGCGCGGCATCGTTCGTTGAGGCGATGGAACACCAACCGCGCCTGGCGCTGGTGGCGGGCGAAAGCTCGGGCGACCTGCTGGGTGGCCATCTGCTGGCGGCGCTGCGCGCGCGCTGGCCCGGCTTGAGCGCGGTCGGCATCGGCGGCGCCCAGATGGCGGCCCAGGGCTTCGATGCCTGGTGGCCGATGGAGAAGCTGGCCGTGCGCGGCTACCTGGAGGTGCTGCCGCGCCTGCCCGAGTTGCTGCGCCTGCGCCGGCAACTGGGCGATCGGCTGCTGGTCGAGCAGCCCGAGCTGTTCATCGGCATCGACGCGCCCGACTTCAACTTCGGCCTGGAGGCGCGCCTGAGGGCCGGCGGCATCAAGACGCTGCACTTCGTCAGCCCCTCGTTCTGGGCCTGGCGGCCCGAAAAGCTCGTCAAGCTGAAGGCCGCCGCCGACCATGTGCTGTGCCTGTTTCCGTTCGAACCCGCCCTGCTGGCCGCGCACGGCATCGCCGCGACCTACGTGGGCCATCCGCTGGCCAGCGTCATCCCCATGCAGCCCGACCGCGCGGCGGCGCGCCAGGCGCTGGGCCTGTCCGCCGGCGGTCCCGTGGTGGCGCTGCTGCCGGGTAGCCGCGCGGCCGAGATCGAACACCTGGCGCCTCGCTTCTTTCAGGCTGCAGCCCGCATTAAACAAGCGCAATATGCTACTCAATTCATAGTACCCGCGGTACCGCACCTGCTGGCGCGCGTGCAGGCGCTGGCGCAGGCCAGCGGGCTGGGCGATGCCGTGAAGGTGCTGCCCGGCCAGTCGCACGCCGCGCTGGCCGCCTGCGACGTCACGCTGATCGCCAGCGGCACCGCCACGCTGGAGGCGGCGCTGTTCAAGCGCCCCATGGTCATCGCCTACGCCATGCCGCGCCTGAGTTACGCGCTGATGCGCCGCAAGCGCCAGCTGCCCTGGGTGGGCCTGCCCAATGTGCTGTGCGCGCCGCCCGATTGGCTGCAGCGGCCGGCGGACATGAGCGCGCGGCAGGCCGCCGACCGCCCCGGCGCGCCCTTCGTGGTGCCCGAGCTGCTGCAGGATGCCGCCACGCCTGCCGCGCTGGCGCGCGCCGTGCTGGACTGGCTGGCCGCGCCTGAGAAAATGGCGGCCCTGCAGGCGCGCTTTGGCGCGCTGCATGAGCAGTTGCGGCGCGACACCGCGCGTCTGGCCACCGATGCGATCCAAACGCTTCTTGCACGCTGAGCAAACGCCCTTCGACTGGGACGCGCCGGGCCTGGTGGCCGGCGTGGACGAGGCCGGGCGCGGGCCGCTGGCCGGGCCGGTGGTGGCCGCGGCCGTCATCCTCGATCCGCGCCAGCCCATTGCCGGCCTGGCCGACTCCAAGAAGCTCACCGCGCGGCGGCGCGAGCGGCTGTTCGACGCCATCCGCGCCAAGGCCTTGTGCTGTGCCGTGGCCGAGGCCAGCGTCGAGGAAATCGATCGCCTGAACATCCTGCAGGCCACCCTGCTGGCCATGCAGCGCGCCGTGGCCGGCCTGCGCCTGCCGCCGGCCAAGGTGCTGGTGGACGGCAACCGCCTGCCGCGGCTGGCCATGCGCGCCGAGGCCGTGGTGGGCGGCGATGCGCGGGTAGCGGCGATTTCGGCCGCCTCCATCCTGGCCAAGGTCACGCGCGACCGCTGGTGCGTCGAGGTCGATGCGCAGTGGCCGCAATACGGCTTTGCCGCGCACAAGGGCTACGGCACCGCCGCGCACCTGGCGGCCCTGCAGGCGCACGGTCCCTGCGCGCTGCACCGGCGCAGCTTTGCGCCCGTGGCGGCCGCGCTGGCGCAAGCGAGGGTGCCGTGACGAACCCCGTGCCGTTCATTCATTCGCGCGACAACCCGCTCGTCAAGGACCTGAAGCGCCTGGCCCAGGACAACGGCGCCTGGCGCAAGCAGGGCCGTGTGTGGGCCGAGGGCGATCACCTGTGCCGCGCGGCGCTCACCCGGGGCTGGCGGCCGGCGCTGGCGGTGTTTTCCGAGTCTTATTGGCCTGTGGCCCCAGTCGATCTTGCGCAAGCAGCTATCAAAACAATAGTTATCGACGATGCCCTGATGGCCCACGTCAGCGGCCTGCCGTCGCCCGCGCCGGTGGCCTTCGTGCTCGACCTGCCGCCCGCGCCCGCCGTGCAGCCCGGCGCGGCCACCGTGGTGCTCGACCGCGTGCAGGACGCCGGCAACGTCGGCTCCATTCTGCGCAGCGCCGCGGCCTTCGGCTTTGCGCAGGTGCTGGCCCTGCAGGGCACGGCCGGCCTGTGGTCGCCCAAGGTGCTGCGCGCCGGCATGGGCGCGCACTTCGGCCTGCGGCTGCTGGACGGGGTGGGGCTGGACGCGGTGGCGCAGCTGCAGGTGCCGCTGCTCGTCACCAGCTCGCACCAGGGCGCCAGCCTGCTGGGCGCGGCGCGTCCCTGGCCCTGCGCCTGGGTGTTCGGCCACGAAGGGCAGGGCGTGGCCCCGGCGCTGGCGGCGCGCGCCGCGCACGCGGTGCGCATCGAGCAGCCGGGCGGGGAGGAGTCGCTGAACGTGGCGGCGGCGGCAGCCATTTGCCTGCATGCCAGTGCGGCCGGAGCGGGGAGGTGATGGCTTGACAAAAGTATCCCATTTTATACAATAAGCCGTGAAAGCCATTCACACCACCGAGAACTTCGATGGCTGGTTTGCTGGCCTGCGCGACAAGCAGGTGGCGCGTCGGATCCAAGCCCGGATCGACCGGGCCGAGGATGGCAACTTTGGCGATTGCGAGCCGGTGGGCGAGGGTATTTCGGAGATGCGGATTCACTACGGGCCGGGCTACCGCGTGTATTTCACGCAGCGCGGGATGGAGATCGTGATCCTGCTCGCTGGTGGCGACAAATCCACCCAGAGCAAGGACATTAAGACCGCGCTGGAGCTGGCGCGGCAACTGTAGGGCCATCATGGAAACGACCAAGCTGCGCAAGTGGGACAGTGCCGAACACCTCCAAACCGAGGAGGACATGGTGCTGTACCTGGAGGCCTGCATGGAAGAAGCTGGCGATGACGCGGCCTTCATTGCCAAGGCGTTGGGCAACATCGCCCGCGCCAAGGGCATGAGCCAGCTTGCCAGGGACACCGGTCTGGGACGTGAAAGCCTCTACAAGGCCTTGTCCGGCGAAGGCAACCCGAGCTTCGGCACCATCCTCAAGGTGATGCACGCCCTGGGCCTCAAATTGCAGCCGCAAGCCGCTGCCCGCGCCTGACGCTGGCGCGCCAACGCCGTTTGGGGGAGAAACGGCCCCGGAAGAAACCAGCCCTCATCAAGCGCCCGCTATAATCAAGAGCTTTTCGCAACAGCGTCGCCCGACCGCCTCAAAAGCACTTCTTCATGCGTTCACCGCCGTCGCTTGTGCGACGCGCCACGCGCCGGCACGGGCGACCGTTACATCACGGAGAACCCCAGTGCTTTCTTCCCTGCAGGGGAAATTCCCACCCGCCATCCTGGCCCTCGCGGACGGCAGTGTGTTCATTGGCGAGGCCATCGGCGCCACCGGCTCCACGGTGGGCGAGGTGGTGTTCAACACGTCGATGACGGGCTATCAGGAAATCCTGACCGACCCCAGCTACTGCCAGCAGCTCGTCACGCTGACCTACCCGCACATCGGCAACACCGGCGTCAACCCCGAGGACGTCGAGTCCAGCAAGGTGCAGGCCGCCGGCCTGATCGTGCGCGACCTGCCGCTGCTGCACAGCAACTTCCGCGCCAGCCAAAGCCTGCCCGAGTACCTGAAGGCCGAGGGCGCGGTGGCCATTGCCGGCATCGACACGCGCCAGCTGACGCGCCTGCTGCGCGACAAGGGCGCGCAAAACGGCTGCATCCTGGCGCTGGCCGCCGGGCAGGCGGCCACGCCCGAGCGCATCGAGCAGGCGCTGGCCGCCGCGCGCGCCGCGCCCGCCATGAACGGGCTGGACCTGGCCAAGGTGGTGAGCACCCCCGCGCCCTATGCGTGGAGCCAGACCGTCTGGGGCCTGGGCGCCGGCTACGGCACGCAGGCCGCGCCGCGCTTCAAGGTCGTGGCCTACGACTTCGGCGTCAAGTTCAACATCCTGCGCATGCTGGCCGAGCGCGGCTGCCAGATCACGGTGGTGCCGGCGCAAACGCCGGCCGCCGAGGTGCTGGCGATGCGGCCCGACGGCGTGTTCCTGTCCAACGGCCCGGGCGACCCCGAGCCCTGCGACTACGCCATCGCCGCCACGCGCACCATCGTGGACAGCGGCATGCCCACCTTCGGCATCTGCCTGGGCCACCAGATCATGGCCCTGGCCGTGGGCGCCAAGACCTTCAAGATGGCCAACAGCCACCACGGCGCCAACCACCCGGTGCGCGAGCTGGCCAGCGGCCGCGTCAGCATCACCAGCCAGAACCACGGCTTCGCGGTGGACCCCGAGACACTGCCCGGCAACGTGCGCAGCACGCACATCAGCCTGTTCGACGGCACGCTGCAGGGCTTCGAGTTCAAGGACCAGCCGGCGTTCTGCTTTCAGGGCCACCCCGAGGCTTCGCCCGGCCCGCAGGACATCGGCTACCTGTTCGACCGCTTCATCACGCTGATGGAGCAGGCCCGCAAGCCCACCTGACCGCCACGCCATGAAGCTCTACCCCTTTCCCCAGGCCAGCCTCGAGAAAGCCATCGCCAAGCGCATGCTGGGCCTGGCTGCGCCCGAGCGCGCGTGGTTTGCCGAGCGCTGGAGCCAGAAGCCCTACAAGAAGTCCTTCATCGAGCTCAAAGCCATGCCGCTGGTGACCTTCCTGGCCAAGGGCAAGAGCTGGAGCGACGAAGAGTTTGCCGCCGAGCTGGCCGCCTGGGACGTGAAGTTCTACGCCCCCGAGGCCGCCGTGCTGCGCCCGCTGATCGAGGGCGACGGCCTGATCCAACTGATGCAAAAAAACATGCCTGCCGAGCGCGCCAAGGCCTTGCTCGACAAGCTCGACAACGACCGCCATGCCTAAACGCAACGACCTCAAGACCATCCTCATCATCGGCGCCGGCCCCATCGTCATCGGCCAGGCCTGCGAATTCGACTACTCCGGCGTGCAGGCCTGCAAGGCGCTGCGCGAGGAGGGCTACCGCGTGGTGCTGATCAACAGCAACCCCGCCACCATCATGACCGACCCGGCCACGGCCGACGTCACCTACATCGAGCCCATCACCTGGCAGACGGTCGAGAAGATCATCGCCAAGGAGCGGCAGCACAGCAGCGAGGGCTTCGCCATCCTGCCCACCATGGGCGGGCAGACGGCGCTGAACTGCGCGCTCGATTTGTGGCGCCACGGCGTGCTGGCCAAGTACAACGTCGAGCTGATCGGCGCGCGCCCCGAGGCGATCGACAAGGCCGAGGACCGCCTGAAGTTCAAGGAGGCGATGACGCGCATCGGGCTCGAGTCCGCGCGCTCCGGCATCGCGCACAGCATGGACGAGGCCTGGGCGGTGCAGAAGAAGGTGGGCTTTCCCACCGTGATCCGCCCCAGCTTCACCCTGGGCGGCACGGGCGGCGGCATTGCCTACAACCCGGAGGAGTTCGAGACCATCTGCAAGCGCGGCCTGGAGGCCTCGCCGACCAACGAGCTGCTGATCGAGGAGTCGCTGCTGGGTTGGAAAGAGTACGAGATGGAGGTGGTGCGCGATCCGGCCGACAACTGCATCATCGTCTGCTCGATCGAGAACCTCGACCCCATGGGGGTGCACACCGGCGACTCGATCACCGTGGCCCCCGCGCAGACGCTGACCGACAAGGAATACCAGCTGATGCGCAACGCCAGCATCGCCATCCTGCGCGAGATCGGCGTGGACACCGGCGGCTCCAACGTGCAGTTCTCGGTCAACCCGGCCAACGGCCGCATGATCGTGATCGAGATGAACCCGCGCGTCAGCCGCTCGTCGGCGCTGGCCTCCAAGGCCACGGGTTTTCCGATCGCCAAGGTGGCCGCCAAGCTGGCCGTGGGCTACACGCTGGACGAGCTGCGCAACGAGGTCACGGGCGGCGCCACGCCGGCCTCGTTCGAGCCGACCATCGACTACGTGGTCACCAAGATCCCGCGCTTCGCGTTCGAGAAGTTTCCCGCCGCCAACAACCGCCTGACCACGCAGATGAAGAGCGTGGGCGAGGTCATGGCCATCGGCCGCACGTTCCAGGAGTCGTTCCAGAAGGCGCTGCGCGGCCTGGAGGTGGGCGTCGACGGCATGAACGAGAAGACGCAGGACCGCGAGCTGCTTGAAAAGGAGCTGGGCGAGCCCGGCCCCGAGCGCATCTGGTACGTGGGCGACGCCTTCGCCGCCGGCTGGTCGCTGGCCGAGGTGCAGCAGATCACCAAGATCGACCCCTGGTTCCTGGTGCAGATCGAGGAGATCGTCAAGATCGAGCTGGAGCTGGACGCGCACACCGCGCGGCACGGCGCAAAGGCGCTGGCCATGCTCTCGAAGGAGGAGCTGCTGACGCTCAAGCGCAAGGGCTTTTCCGACCGCCGCCTGGCCAAGCTGCTCAAGACCACGGACCAGGCCGTGCGCGAGGCGCGCCGCGCCCAGGGCGTGCGCCCGGTCTACAAGCGGGTGGACACCTGCGCGGCCGAGTTCCCCACCAACACCGCCTACATGTACTCGAGCTACGAGAGCGAGTGCGAGGCCGCGCCGACGAACAAGAAGAAGATCATGGTGCTGGGCGGCGGGCCCAACCGCATTGGCCAGGGCATCGAGTTCGACTACTGCTGCGTGCACGCGGCCCTGGCAATGCGCGAGGATGGCTACGAGACCATCATGGTCAACTGCAACCCCGAGACCGTCTCGACCGACTACGACACGTCCGACCGCCTGTACTTCGAGCCGCTGACGCTCGAGGACGTGCTGGAGATCGTGGACAAGGAAAAGCCCACCGGCGTGATCGTGCAGTACGGCGGGCAGACGCCGCTCAAGCTGGCGCTCGACCTGGAGGCCGCGGGCGTGCCCATCATCGGCACCAGCCCCGACATGATCGACGCGGCCGAGGACCGCGAGCGCTTCCAGCACCTGCTGCAGCAGCTCGGCCTGCGCCAGCCGCCCAACGCGACCGCCCGCACCGAGGCCGAGGCACTCGAAAAGGCCACCGCGCTGGGCTACCCGCTGGTGGTGCGCCCCAGCTACGTGCTGGGCGGGCGCGCGATGGAGATCGTGCACGAGCAGCAGGGCCTGGAGCGCTACATGCGCGAGGCCGTCAAGGTGAGCAACGACTCGCCCGTGCTGCTCGACCGCTTCCTGTCCGACGCCATCGAATGCGACGTGGACGCCGTGCGCGACAGCGACGGCAAGGTCTACATCGGCGGCGTGATGGAGCACATCGAGCAGGCCGGCGTGCACTCGGGCGACTCGGCCTGCTCGCTGCCGCCCTACTACCTCAAGGCCGCCACCGTGGCCGAGCTCAAGCGCCAGACCGCGGCGATGGCCGAGGGCCTGCAGGTCGTGGGCCTGATGAACGTGCAGTTCGCCATCCAGGAGAAACCGCTGGAAGGCGGCGGCACGCAGGACGTGATCTACGTGCTGGAAGTCAACCCGCGCGCCAGCCGCACCGTGCCCTTCGTCAGCAAGGCCACCGGCGTGCAGCTGGCCAAGGTGGCCGCGCGCTGCATGGTGGGCCAGACGCTGGGCACGCAGGGCGTGGGCGCCGAGGTCACGCCGCCGTACTTCAGCGTCAAGGAGGCGGTGTTCCCCTTCGTCAAGTTCCCCGGCGTGGACACCATCCTCGGCCCCGAGATGAAGTCCACCGGCGAGGTCATGGGCGTGGGCAAGACCTTCGGCGAGGCCTACATCAAGGCCGAGATCGGCGCCGGCGAGCGCCTGCCGCGGCCCCTGAAGGCCGACGGCACGCCGGCCGGCAAGGTGTTTTTGACGGTCAAGAACCACGACAAGCCGCAGGCCGTGCAGATCGCGCGCGACCTGGTGGCCATGGGTTTTGCCCTGGTGGCCACACGCGGCACGGCCGCCGCCATCCAGGCCGCCGGCATCGCCTGCGAGACCGTCAACAAGGTGACCGAAGGCCGCCCGCACGTGGTCGACATGATCAAGAACGGCGACATCTCGCTGGTCATCAACACCGTCGAAGAGCGGCGCAACGCCATCGCCGACAGCCGGGCGATCCGCACCAGCGCCCTGGCCGCGCGCGTGCCCACCATCACCACCATCTTCGGCGCCGAGGCCGCGGTGGTGGGCATGAAGAGCATGGACCAGCTGGGCGTCATTTCCGTGCAGGAGATGCACGCGCAGTTGGCATAAATCAAACAAGCGGCCGGCCGCGGGCGCGGCATAATGCGGCCAAGCACCCCCACCACCGCCGAGGCGTCGTCCTCGGCGGTTTGCTTTTGGAACGAATCTCCCCGATCGACACGACATGGCTACCCTTCCCATCACCAAACGCGGCGCCGAGCTGCTCAAGGCCGAGCTGCAGCGCCTGAAGACCAAGGACCGCCCCGAAGTCATCGCCGCCATCGCCGAGGCGCGCTCGCACGGCGATTTGAGCGAGAACGCCGAGTACGACGCCGCCAAGGACCGCCAGGGCTTCATCGAAGGGCGCATCAAGGAGGTGGAGGCCAAGCTGGCCGCCGCCCAGGTGATCGACCCGGCCTCGCTCAACGCCGGCGGCCGCGTGGTGTTCGGCGCCACGGTGGAGCTGGAGGAGCAGGACAGCGGGGAGCAGGTCACCTACCAGATCGTGGGCGAGGATGAGGCCGATCTGAAGAAGGGCCTGATCAACGTCGGCAGCCCGATCGGGCGCGCGCTGATCGGCAAGGAAGAGGGCGACACCGCCGAGGTGCAGGCGCCGGGCGGCGCGCGGCACTACGAGATCATCGGTGTGAAGTACATCTGACCGAAGACCATGCGCGATCGCCTGCCCGTCTACGCCGCCGCCCTGTGGTGGGGCAGCCTTTCGGTGATCGGCTTCATGGCGGTGCCGCTGCTGTTTGCCAGCCTGCCCAGCAAGGCGCTGGCGGGCTACGCGGCCGCACATCTGTTTGCGGCGCAGACCTGGGTGTCGCTGGCCTGCGGTCTGGTGCTGCTGCTGGTTTATAGGCAGGAAAGGGCTCTGGCCCCCGCCAATCGTGCCCGAATAGCTATTGGTTTTGTAGTATTCGGCATGCTGCTGGCGCTGTTGCTGGAGTACGCCGTGGCGCCGCGCATCGTGGCGCGGCAGAACCTGCGGCTGTGGCACAGCCTGGGCGCGGCCCTGTACGTGGTGCAGTGGCTCAGCGCCGCCGTGGTGCTGTGGCCGCTGGCCGGCCGCCGAGGAGACGCGCCCGCATGAACTCGCCCATCGTCGAGATCGACGCCGCCGACTGGCACGTGGCCGGCCGCCCCGAATGGACCGCCGCGGTCGAGGCCGGCCGGGTGCTGTACTTTCCGCGCCTGGGCTTTGCCGTGCTGCCTGCCGAGCGCGCGCTGCTGCGCGCCGACATGCTCTCGCCCAAGGCGCGCAACGTCAGCCTGGGGGCGGACGGGGTGCTCAAGGGCGCCGGCGGCAGCGCCGCGGAGCAGGCGCAGCTGACGGTCATGGTGGCGCGCTTTCGCCAGCAGGCGCTGCAGCTCGTCGATGGCCTGCTGCCCGAATACAGGGGCCTGCTGCGCGCCGCGCCCACCAGCTTTCGCCCGCGCCAGGTCGAGACGCGCAAGCAGTCGGTGCGCGCCGACGACCAGCGCCTGCACGTGGACGCCTTCCCCTCCCGGCCCAACTACGGCGAGCGCATCCTGCGCGTGTTCGCCAACGTCAACCCCGCGGGCGTGCCGCGCGTGTGGCGCGTGGGCGATTCGTTCGAGGCGGTGGCGCGGCAGTTTTTGCCGCGCGCCAAGCCCTATCGCCTGTGGCAGGCCCAAGCCTTGAACGCGCTGCACGTCACCAAGTCGCTGCGCAGCGAGTACGACCACCTGATGCTGCAGCTGCACGACGGCATGAAGTTCGACGAGGACTACCAGAGGAACGGCGCGCAGCTCACCGTGCCCTTTGCCGCCGGCAGCGTGTGGGTGTGCTACTCCGACCAGGCCACGCACGCGGTGATGAGCGGCCAGTTCATGATGGAGCAGACCCTGTACCTGCCGCCGGGGCGCGAGGCCGACCCGCAGGCCAGCCCGCTGGCCATCCTCACGCGGCTGGTGGGACGGCCGCTGGTGGGGGTGGGCGCCGGCGTGGCGCGCTGAGCGGCCTCAATCGCCCCAGGCCTCGCCCACCCAGCGCGCCGGCTGGATGTGGCGCCAGCGCCGGTTGCGCCGGCCGGCCAGCGCGTCGTGCGGGTTGACCTCGCCGTGAAAGATCACGACGCGCGCGCCTTCGGGCGGCACCGGCTCGCGCCAGTAGTTGCTGGGCCAGGCGGGAATGCAGTGGTACTTGAAGCTGGGGCACCAGCCGGCGGGCCAGTACGCCAGCTTGCCCTGGCGGTGCAGGAAGTGCGAGAGGAACTCCTGCTCGTTGCGGTACCGCTTGGGCACCTCGTCCATGTGGCCGCGAAAGTACGCCAGCACGTCGGCGTGCGCACCCAGCTCGAAGCGGTACACCGACGAGTTGCCGACGATGCGCTCGCCGAAGCGCCAGAAGCGCGGGTAGTCGTGGATGATGAGGAAGTCGCCCGGCTGGGTGAAAAAGTCGTCCAGCGCGCCGACGATGACCACGTCCAGGTCCAGGAACAGCGCCGTGCCTTTGAGGCCGTGCAGGTCGGCCTCGAAGGTGGTCAGTTTCTTCCAGGCGCCGTCGCGCTGGCCGGGCTTGAGCTGCAGGTTCAGCGGCGGAATCGGCAGGCACTGCACCTCGGGCCGCACGCCGCGGCCGTCGTCGGTCAGGCACACGAAGTGGAAGTCGCCCTGCAGGTGGCGGCGCACCATGCCGTACAGGCGGTTGACGTACTCGGGGCCGTACTTGGTGCCCCATTTCATGCACAGAATGTGCCGCTGGCCCTTATCAGTCATGCGTGAGGCGCTATCAAATCAATCGTGCCGGGTCTTCTTGACCGACTTCTGCTTGACCGGCGCCTTCTTGAGCTTGCCGCCCGGCGTCAGGCGCTGGTTGCCCAGCACGCGCACCACGCGCACCTCGGGGCGCTGGCCGCCGCGCTTGCTGTACTTGAGCACCTTCACGTCCTTGGGGCCGGCGCGGCGCTCCTCGTGCTCGGCCTGCTCCTTGGGCGGCTTGGGGCGCCACAGCACCAGCAGCTTGCCGATGTGCTGGATGGGCGCGGCGTTCAGCTCGTCCGCCAGTTGCTGAAAGATGGCCTCGCGCGCGGCGCGGTCGTCGCCCAGCACGCGGATCTTGATCAGGCCGTGGGCGTTCAGCGCCAGGTCGGCCTCCTTGCGCACGGCGGGCGTCAGGCCGTCGCCCCCGATCATGACGACGGGGTCGAGGTGGTGCGCCTCGGCGCGGTGCGCCTTGCGCTCGGCGGGCGTGAGTTGGATTTGGGGCATGCCCGTATTATCCGGCCGCATGAAGCTGCGAACCAAAAGCAAGAAGGTCAACAAGGCCTGGCTGGTCGACCACATCAACGACCCCTACGTCAAGCTGGCGCAAAAGGACGGCTACCGGGCGCGCGCGGCCTACAAGCTCCAGGAGATCGACGAGACCCTGGGCCTGATCCGGCCCGGCCAGTGCGTGGTGGACCTTGGGGCAACGCCCGGCGCCTGGAGCCAGTACCTGCGCCGGCGCCTGTCGCCGCAGGGCGCGGCGGTGGGCGAGCTGGACGGCACCATCGTCGCGCTGGACATCCTGCCCATGGAGCCGATCGAGGGCGTGCAGTTTTTGCAGGGCGACTTCCGCGAGGACGAGGTGCTGGCGCGCCTGCATGCCGCCCTGGGCGGCCGGCCGGTGGACGTGGTGGTGTCGGACATGGCGCCCAACCTGTCGGGCGTCGAGTCGGTGGACGCGGCGCGCATCAGCCACCTGGTGGAGCTGGCGGTGGACTTTGCCGGGCAGCACCTGCGTCCCGAGGGCGCGCTGGTGGTCAAGCTGTTTCATGGCAGCGGCTACAGCCAGCTGGTCAAGCTGTTCAAGCAGCGCTTTCGCGTGGTCAAGCCGATCAAGCCCAAGGCCTCGCGCGCGCGCTCGACCGAGACTTTTCTGGTGGGCATCAGCCCGAAGCAGGCCGCCGCCTGACGCACTGGGGCCGCAACGGCCGTTTTCGTTACAGGGTCAGGGGCTTGCCCGCTGGGGTTTTGGGCTTGAAGCGCCTAAAATCACCCTTATCTGCACCCCTCGAGGGGCTGTTTCCCCACTGGAGCACAAGGCTTTGAATAATCAATGGTTTTCCAAGATCGCCGTGTGGATGGTGATCGCCATGGTGCTGTTCACGGTGTTCAAGCAGTTCGATGGCGGCCGCATGGCCACGGCCAATCACGTGGCCTACTCGGACTTCCTGGCCGACGTGCGGAGTGATCGCGTCAAGAGCGTCACCATCCAGGAAGGCCAGGGCGGCACCGACATCGTCGCCATCCTCAACGACGACCGCCGCGTGCGCACGCAGGCCACCTACCTCGACCGCGGGCTGGTGGGCGATTTGATCAACCACAACGTCAAGTTCGACGTCAAGCCGCGCGAGGAAGGCTCGCTGCTGATGACCCTGCTGGTCAGCTGGGGCCCCATGCTGCTGCTGATCGGTGTGTGGGTCTACTTCATGCGCCAGATGCAGGGCGGCGGCAAGGGCGGCGCCTTCAGCTTCGGCAAGTCCAAGGCGCGCATGCTCGACGAGAACAACAACACCGTCACCTTCGCCGACGTGGCCGGCTGCGACGAGGCCAAGGAAGAGGTCAAGGAGGTGGTGGACTTCCTGAAGGACCCGCAGAAGTTCCAGAAGCTGGGCGGGCGCATTCCGCGCGGCCTGCTGCTGGTGGGCCCGCCGGGCACCGGCAAGACGCTGCTGGCCAAGTCCATCGCGGGCGAGGCCAAGGTGCCGTTCTTTTCCATTTCGGGCTCGGACTTCGTCGAGATGTTCGTCGGCGTGGGCGCGGCGCGCGTGCGCGACATGTTCGAGAACGCCAAGAAGAACGCGCCGTGCATCATCTTCGTCGACGAGATCGACGCCGTGGGTCGCCAGCGCGGCGCCGGCCTGGGCGGCGGCAACGACGAGCGCGAGCAGACGCTCAACCAGATGCTGGTGGAGATGGACGGCTTCGAGACCAACCTGGGCGTGATCGTGGTGGCCGCCACCAACCGCCCCGACATCCTGGACTCGGCCCTGCTGCGCCCGGGGCGGTTCGATCGCCAGGTCTACGTCACGCTGCCCGACATCCGCGGGCGCGAGCAGATCCTGAACGTGCACATGCGCAAGATCCCGATCGGGCAGGACGTCAACCCCAGCATCATCGCCCGCGGCACGCCCGGCATGAGCGGGGCCGACCTGGCCAACCTGTGCAACGAGGCGGCGCTGATGGCCGCGCGGCGCAACGCGCGCGTGGTGGAGATGCAGGACTTCGAGAAGGCCAAGGACAAGATTTTCATGGGCCCCGAGCGCAAGAGCATGGTCATGCCCGAGGAAGAGCGGCGCAACACCGCCTACCACGAGAGCGGCCACGCGCTGATCGGCAAGCTGCTGCCCAAGTGCGACCCGGTGTACAAAGTCACCATCATCCCGCGCGGGCGCGCCCTGGGCGTGACCATGAGCCTGCCCGAGACCGACCGCTACGGCTACGACAAGGAGTACATGCTCAACCAGATCAGCATGCTGTTTGGCGGGCGCATCGCCGAGGAGGTGTTCATGGGCCACATGACCACCGGCGCCAGCAACGACTTCGAGCGCGCCACCAACCTGGCACGCGACATGGTCATGAAGTACGGCATGAGCGAGGCCCTGGGTCCCATGGTCTACGCCGAGAACGAGGGCGAGGTGTTCCTGGGCCGCAGCGTGACCAAGACCACCAACATCTCCGAGGAGACCATGCAGAAGGTCGACAAGGAGGTGCGCCGCATCATCGACGAGCAGTACGCCCTGGCGCGCCGCCTGATCGAGGACAACCAGGACAAGATGCACGTCATGGCCAAGGCCCTGCTGGACTGGGAAACCATCGACGGCGAGCAGATCGACGACATCATGGCGGGCCGCGACCCGCGCCCGCCCAAGGACTTCACGCCGCGCACGCCGCCCACCGGCGGGCCCAGCGGGGGCACCCCGGCCGAGGTCAAGCCGGCCGAACCGGCGCCCACGGTGGCTTGAGCGCTTCACCCTTCAACAGCCGGACGCCGTCCGGCTGTTTTTCTTTCCGCCCCCCATGAGCTGCTGGCAGACCACGCGCTTTCCAATCGACTTGGCCGAGCCCCGGGTGATGGGCATCGTCAACGTCACGCCCGATTCGTTCTCGGACGGCGGGCAGCACTTCGGCACCGCCGCCGCGCTGCGCCACTGCGAGCAGTTGCTGAAGGATGGCGCCGACCTGCTGGACATCGGCGGCGAGTCCACCCGCCCCGGCAGCCCGCCGCTGCCGCTGGCCGAGGAGTTGGCGCGCGTGCTGCCGGTGCTGCAAGGGGCGGTGCGCCTGGGCGTGCCGGTGTCGGTGGACACCTACAAGCCCCAGGTGATGCAGGCCGCGCTGGATGCGGGCGTGGACATCGTCAACGACGTGTGGGCGCTGCGCCAGCCGGGCGCGGCCGCCGTGGTGGTGGCGCACGGCCGCTGCGGCGTGTGCCTGATGCACATGCATGGCGATCCGCAAACCATGCAGCTGGCGCCCATGGCGGGCGATGCGGTGCCGCAGGTGCTGCAATTTTTACAGCATGCTGCGCATGACCTGCGCGGGCTGGGGGTCGAAAAGGCTCGCATCGTGCTGGACCCCGGCATCGGCTTCGGCAAGACCGTGGCGCAGAATTTTTCGCTGCTCGCGCGCCAGAGCGAGCTGTTGACGCTGGGCTATCCGCTGCTGGCCGGCTGGTCGCGCAAGTCCTCGCTGGGCGCCGCGCTGCAGGGCGCGGCCGCCGCGCCGCCGCCGCCGGCCGAGCGCGTCGGCGCCAGCGTGGCCGCCGCCCTGCTGGCGGTCGAGCGCGGCGCGCGCATCGTGCGCGTGCACGACGTGCGCGAGACGGTGCAGGCGCTGGCGGTGTGGCGGCACATGCGGTCGGCCGCCGCGCCGCCCTAGTCGCCAAAACCGCGCAGCGGCGCCAGCGGCGGAAACTGCGCCGCGCGCTTGTCCTTCATGGCGCCCACGGCCTCGCGCACGTGCGCATGGCTCCAGATCGCTCCCTGCACCCAGCCCATCTGGCGCAGGCTGTCGTGCGTGGAGTGCTCGCGCGCGTACTCGATGACCTGCTTGCTGCCCCAGATGGCCACCGGCGGCTTGGCGGCGATCTCGCGCGCGCAGGCCATGGCGCCTTCCAGGCAGGCGGCGGGCGAATCGAAAACCTCGTTGACCAGGCCCACCTCGCGCGCGCGGGCGGCGGGCATGCGCCGGCCGGTGTAGGCCAGCTCTTTCACCACGCCCAGCGGCACCAGCTTGGGCAGGCGCTGCAGCGTCCCCACGTCGGCCACCAGGCCGATGTTGATCTCCTGGATGCAGAAGAACGCGTCGGCGCTGGCGTAGCGGATGCAGGCGGCCGTCACCAGGTCCACCGCGCCGCCGATGCAGCCGCCCTGGATGGCGGCAATGACCGGGATGCGCAGCGTCTCCAGCCGGGTGAAGGTGGCCTGCAGCGCGCCGAGCAGCTCGAAGATGGCGGCACGCCCCTCGGGGCTCTGGTCGTCCATCTGGATGCTGCTGCCGAACACCTCCAGCGCCATGCCGGCCGAGAAATGCCGGCCCGTGCTGGAGATGACCAGCGCGCGCGCCTCGTTGCCGCGCTGCAGCGCGTCCAGCACGCCGTCCAGCTCGCGCCAGAACACCGGGTCCATGGTGTTCATGGCCTCGGGGCGGTTCAGCACCAGGTGGGCGATGTGGTCGTGGATGTCGAGCGTGAAGCAGTGCAGGGCAGGGGAGGTCATGGCAAGGGCGCGGGTGGTTGGATGTCGGAGCATTGTCGGGGCTGGCCGCGCCAACCCGCTGCGATGCTCTACGATGCCCGCTGCAACACGCATTCACAAGGAGACAGCATGACGACCGTCCAGGGTTTCGATCCTGCCCGCCTGGCCCGCATCGGGGCGCACTTTGCCGCCTACGTCGACGACGGGCGCCTGCCCGGCTGGCAGGTGCAGGTCAGCCGCCGCGGCGAGGTGGTCTACCGCGCCCAGCAGGGCTGGCGCGACCTGGAGGCGCGGCTGCCGGTCGAGGACGACAGCGTCTTTCGCATCTTCTCCATGACCAAGCCCATCACCTCGGTGGCGGCCATGATGCTGTACGAGCAGGGGCGCTTCGAGCTGACCGACCCCATCGCCAAGTACGTGCCCGCCTTTGCCGACATGCGGGTGCTGGAGGGCGGCACGGCCCTCAAGCCCGCCACCCGGCCGGCCGCCGGGCCCATCCGCGTGCAGCACCTGCTGAACCACACGTCGGGGCTGACCTACGGCTTTCACCACGTCCACGTGCAGGACGAGATGTACCGCAACGCCGGCTACGAATGGGGCGCGCCCAAGGGCCACACGCTGGAGCAGGCGGTGGCCGACTGGGCGCGCCTGCCGCTGCGCTTCGACCCCGGCACGCGCTGGAACTACTCGGTGGCCACCGACGTGCTGGGGCGCCTGGTCGAGGTGGTGTCGGGCCAAAGCCTGGACCAATTCTTTCAGCAGCACATCTTCGACCCGCTGGGCATGAAGGACACCGCGTTCAGGGTACGCGGCGACCTCGGGGACCGCCTGGGCGCGCTGTACGTGCCCGGCAAGGACGGCAAGGCCACGCGCAACGACGCCTTCGGCGACGCCGTGCGCGGCGAGATCACCTTTCTGTCGGGCGGCGGCGGCCTGTTGTCCACCACCGCCGACTACCACCGCTTCACGCAGATGCTGCTGCGCGGCGGCGAGCTGGACGGCGCGCGCCTGCTGGGCAGCCGCACCCTGCGCCACATGACCCGCAACACGCTGCCCGGCGGGCAGGACCTGACCCAGTTCGGCATCCCGCTGTTTGCCGAGGTCAAGTACGACGGCCAGGGCTTCGGCCTGGGCTTTTCGGTGCTGCAGGACCCGGTGGCCGCCGGCACCCTGGGGAGTAGGGGCGAATACGCCTGGGGCGGCGCAGCCAGCACCGCCTTCTGGGTCGATCCGGCCGAGCAGATCACCGCCATCTTCATGACCCAGCTGCTGCCCTCCAGCACCTACCCGATCCGCACGCAGCTGCGGCAGCTGGTTTATTCGGCGCTGGTAGATTGACCAAACAGCGGCAGGCTTTCGCCTGCGGACGGCGCTGGCGTGGCGCTGGCCACGTCGGCCGCATGCGCCAGCGAGCCCACGCGCACGCCCAGCAGGCGCAGGCGGCGGCTCAAATCGACGCGCTTGAGGCACTGGCCCGCCACCTGGCGGATGCGCCGGGCGTCGCTGGTGTATGCGTCGACGGTCTGGTCGCGCGTGGCGATCTTGAAGTCGTCGAAGCGCAGCTTGATGCCGATGGTCTTACCCACGTAGCCCTTGCGCTGCAAATCCGCCGCCACGGCCTCGGCCAGCTCGGTGAAGATGGCGCCCAGCTCGGCGCGGTCGCGCACGGCGTGCAGGTCGCGCTCGAAGGTGGTCTCGCGGCTCATGCTGACGGGTTCGCTCTCGGTCACCACCGGGCGCTCGTCGCGGCCCCAGGCGGCGTCGTGCAGCCAGGCGCCGTGGCTGGGGCCGAAGTGCTCGATCAGCCACGGCGCCTGCCGCGCCGCCAGCTCGCCGATGGTGTGGATGCCGTGCTCCTGCAGGCGCGCGTCGGTCTTGGGGCCGATGCCGTGGATCTTGCGGCAGGGCAGGGGCCAGATCTGCGTTTGCAGGTCGGCCTCGTGCACGATGCTGATGCCACCCGGCTTGTTGAATTCGCTGGCCATCTTGGCCAGCAGCTTGTTGGGCGCCACGCCCACCGAGCAGCTCAGGCCGGTGGCGTCGAGAATGCTTTTTTGCAGCAGCCGCGCCAGCACGCGCCCGCCCTCGCGCTGGCCGCCGGGCACGTGGGTGAAGTCGATGTACACCTCGTCGATGCCGCGGTCTTCCATCACCGGCGCGATGTCCAGGATGACTTGCTTGAAGGCGCGCGAGTACTTGCGGTACTCGGCAAAATCCACCGGCAGCAAAATGGCCTGCGGGCACAGGCGCGCCGCCTTCATCAGCCCCATGGCCGAGCCCACGCCGAACTGCCGCGCCGCGTAGCTGGCGGTGGTGATCACGCCGCGGCCCACGTAGTCCTGCAGCAGTGGAAAGAAATCGACCGGAATGTCGGCCAGATCGGCCGGCGTCCACGCGCGTTCGGGACGCTCGGTGTTCAGGCGCTCAATCAGCTCGTCCTCGCGCCTTCGCGAGCCGCCGATGACCACCGGCAGGCCCTTGAGCTGCGGGTAGCGCAGCCACTCCACGGAGGCGTAGAACGCATCCATGTCGAGGTGGGCGATGCGGCGAATCACGGGCAGGATTGTCGCCCAGCCCAATCAAGAGGCCGCGGAGCAGGCCGTGCCAGCGAACGCCGTGGCCGGACCCGCGCCGGCCAGGGGCGTTGTCCCCCTGGGGGGCAGGCGCGAAGCGACGCAGGGGGTTACTGTTTCGCGGGGAGCACCGTGCCGACGCATTCGCCAAAGCCGATGCGGGGCGCGCCGGGCTTCTCGCACCAGCCGCGCAGGATGATGGCGTCGCCGTCCTCCACCCAGGTGCGCACCTCGCCGTTGGGCAGGTGGATCGGGTTCTTGCCGCCCGCCGTCAGCTCGATCAGCGCGCAGGCCGAGTCCAGCGTGGGCCCCGACAGCGTGCCGGTACCCAGCAGGTCGCCCGGCTGCAGGTTGCAGCCGTTCACCGTGTGGTGCGTCAGCATCTGCGCGGCGGACCAGTAGGCGTGGCGGTAATTGGTCAGCGCCAGGCGCACCGGCGCGCTCTGGGCCTGGCGCATGCGGCGGGTTTCGATCAGGGCCTCCAGCTGGATGTCGAAGCCGCCCGCCGCGCTGTGGCCGCTGCTGGCCAGGTAAGGCAGGGGCTGCGGGTCGTCCGCCGGGCGGGTGAAGGGCACGCGGTACGGCGCCAGCGCCTCCATCGTCACCACCCAGGGCGAGACGGTGGTGGCGAAGTTCTTGGACAAAAAAGGCCCCAGTGGCTGGTATTCCCAGGCCTGGATGTCGCGCGCCGACCAGTCGTTGAGCAGGGCCAGGCCGAAGATGTGCGACTCGGCCTCGTCCAGCGCCACCGGCTCGCCCAGCGCGTTGCCGGGACCGACGTACACGGCCATCTCCAGCTCGATGTCCAGCCGCGCGCAGGGCGCCAGCCGCGGCGCGTCGGCGTCGGGCGGCTTGACCTGCCCGCGCGGACGCTGAAACGCCTGGCCCGACACGCCGATGGACGAGGCGCGCCCGTGGTAGCCGATGGGAATCCACTTGTAGTTGGGCATCAGCGGGTTGTCGGGGCGAAACAGCCGGCCGATGTTGGTGGCGTGGTGCACCGAGGTGTAGAAGTCGGTGTAGTCGCCGATGCGGCAGGGCAGGGTGTATTCGGCCTGCGCCTGCGGCACCAGGCAGGACTGCAGCGCGGCCTGCTGGCTGGACCCGGCCTGCAATGCATTCGATAGCGCCTGGCGCAGGATGGATGCCGACTGGGGCCCCATTTGCATCAGATCGTTGAGGCTGGCCTGCGCCGCCGCCCGGGCCGGCGCCAGCGCGGCGCCGGTGAACACGCCGGCCGCCACGGCCGCGGCCATATCCACGATCTGGTCGCCGATGGCCACGCCGCCGCGCCAGTTTTCACTGGAGCCCTGGCGGCGGAAGATGCCGTGCGGCAGGTTCTGGATCGGGAAGTCGGTGTTGCCGTCGTTGGCGGACGGCACCCAGCTGGTCCGTTGCGGGTCGTGCGTGGCGTTGAGGGCGGGCATGGCTTGTCTCGTGGGGTTGAAATGCAGCAGGCGAGCATAGCGGCAATGGCCATGCCCGAGGTCAGGGCGGGTTGTTTGCGCGCCAGGGGGCAAAGCGTTCGTCGGCCTGGTTGAGCCAGGGCAAGGCGTGGCTGGCGGTCAGCCAGGCGATGCCGAAGGCGGTCAGCGCCGCAGTTTCGCCGTACAGCACCAGGCGCGGCACGGCCTGCAGCCAGGCGTTGCCCAGCAGCCCGTTGAGCGCCAGCACGGCCATCGACAGCACGATGGCCGCCCCGCACAGCGCATACAGCCGCGCACGGCGCAGGGCGCGGGTGTGGCGCTTGGCGCGGGCGCGGCGCCAGAAGATCAGGCAGAACCACGCCAGGATCAGGAACATGACGGAGGCCGCGAGCCCATGCATCCACGGCAGCGGCACGGCGTAGCGCCCGCAGGTGCACGGAAACAGCGCCACGCCCAGGCCGGCCGCGGCCGCCCCCTTGCTCAGGATCATCTCGGTGCGCGAGAGCCCGTTGTAGGCCAGCAGCAGGGCCGCGATGGCGAACAAGAAGCCGACGAACACGCTTTGCGCCGCGCCGCCCTCGTGGTAGCTGGCGCTGATGGAGGCGATGGGCGCGGGCGACAGGGCGATGGTGAGCGGCGCCAGGCCGAGCGCCACGCCGCCGACGATCAGCTTGATCGTGCGGTGGTCGATCTCGGGGCGGTTGCCAAAGTGCGCCATGAGCGTGCTGCGTGCGGGCAGGCAGGGCTGCATTGTGCGCGTGCGGGGCCCGGTGGGCGAGCCGGGCTGCATGAATGCGGGTTAACCCGTGACAAACCGATCCATGCATGCGATAATCGAAGGCTCGCGCAAGAACGCATGCTTTTTGCGCAGATTGGTAAAGACCGCATCTTCCTTCTCGCTCTTGGCCGCCTGATTTCTGGGCTGGCTTGCACGAACCAAGGCCCTTGCGCGCTTCGCGCGTCGGCGGGTTCCTCAAAGGCTGAGATCACCCGCGGGTGATTCCCGGCAACGCTGTCGGATGGTGGGTGTCGATTCATGAACCCCGGCGCGCACATGTGCGCGCCACCCACCGACAAGCACGGGCTGCGCCGTGCCTGCAAGAAAGTCATCACCATGACCTCATTTGAGGAAGGCAGTGCCATGGCGCTGGATACCGCCCTGCCCGAAGCCGTCCAGGCCACGGCCGCCCCCAACCCCTTTGCCGAGCTGGGCCTGGCGCCCGAGCTGTTGGCCGCCATTGCCGACCTGGGCTACAGCGAGCCCACGCCGGTGCAGCAGCGTGCCATTCCGCTGGCGCTGTCCCAGGGTGCCGACAACGTCAACGACCTGATGGTCAGTAGCCAGACCGGCAGCGGCAAAACCGCCGCCTTTCTGCTGCCGGTGCTGCACACCCTGCTGACCATGCAGCGCGAGGCCGCCGCGCGCGAAAAGGCCGACTGGGACGCCAAGGTGGCCCAGGCCCTGGCCAAGGGCGAGCCCGCGCCCAAAAAGCCGCGCCGCCACAACCCGACCGACCCGCGCCGCTTCAAGCCCGCCGTGCCCGGCGCGCTGGTGCTGGCGCCCACGCGCGAGCTGGCGCAGCAGGTGGCGCGCGACGCCATCGACCTGGTGCGCCATTGCCGCAACCTGCGCATCGCCACCGTGGTGGGCGGCATGCCCTACCGCGAGCAGATCGCGCAACTGCAAAACGCCGCGCTGGTGGTGGCCACGCCCGGCCGCCTGCTGGACCTGGCCAGCAACGGCCAGATCGTGCTGGACCAGGTGCGCTTTCTGGTGGTGGACGAGGCCGACCGCATGCTGGACTTGGGCTTTGCCGACGCGCTGGCCGAAATCCATTTGCTGACGGCGCAGCGCCAGCAGACCATGATGTTCAGCGCCACCTTCGCGCCGCCCATCCAGCAGCTGGCCCTGCGCGTGATGCACGAGGGCGGCGCGCGCGTGCAGCGCCTGCAGATCGACACCCCGCAGCAAAGCCACGCCAACATCCGCCAGGAGCTGTACTGGGCCGACAGCCCCGAGCACAAGCGCCGCCTGCTGGACTACTGGCTGCGCGACCCCGGCATCGACCAGGCCATCGTGTTTGCCTGCACGCAGATCGAGTGCGACGAGCTGGCGGCCGACCTGCAGCAGGCCGGCTTTGCCGCCGTGGCGCTGCACGGCGCACTCAGCCAGACGCTGCGCAACCGCCGCCTGCGCGCGCTGCGCGAAGGCCAGGTGCAAATTCTGGTGGCCACCGATGTGGCCGCGCGCGGCATCGACGTGCCCACCATCACCCACGTGATCAACCACGGCCTGCCCATGAAGGCCGAGGACTACACCCACCGCATCGGCCGTACCGGCCGCGCCGGACGCGACGGCCTGGCGGTGACGCTGGCCGAAATTCGCGATCGCCGCCGCCTGGCCGACATCGAGGCGCACACGCGGCAGCCCTTCAAGCCGAAGCTGATCGACGGGCTGGAGCCCACGCGCTTTTTCCCACCCATCGCGCAGGCCGCGCCCGCACGCAAGGGCGGCGCGGCGCGCCGCGGCAACGGCCCGCGCCACGGCGCTGGTGGCAAGCCGGGGTTCAAGGCCAAACAGGGCTTTGGCCCGCGCAGGGAAAGCGCCGACAGCTACAAAAAGAGTGGCAAACCGGCACCGCGTTCGCACGCTGGCCGCAGCGCCGCACCGCGCGGCAAGGCCTACAGCCCGGCGCGCTGAAGCGCCTCAGGCCAGGATCCGTCCGGGGTTCATGATGCCCTGCGGATCGAGCGCGCCCTTGATGGCGCGCATCAGATCCAGCGCCACCTTCGACTTGTAGCGCGGCAGCTTGGCCGCCTTCAGGCTGCCCACGCCGTGCTCGGCGCTGATCGAGCCGGCGTGCCGCGCCACGCTGTCGAACACCAGGGTGTTGATGCGGTCTTCCTCGTCGCGCAGGAAGGCCTTGGCGTCGCCGCCCTCCGGCGCTTGCACGTTGTAGTGCAGGTTGCCATCGCCCAGGTGGCCGAAGTTGACCAGGCGCACGCCGGCGATCTCGCGCGCCAGCAGGGCGTCGGTTTCCTCGACGAAGGCGGGGATGCGCGCGATCGGGATGCTGATGTCGTGCTTGATGTTCAGCCCCTCCTCGGCCTGAGCCAGCGGAATGCTCTCGCGGATGTGCCACAGGCCCTGGGCCTGCGCCAGGCTCTCGGCCACCACGGCATCGCTGGCGCAGCCGGCCTCCAGGGCCGCTTCGAGCAGGTGCTCGAACAGGGCGCGCGCGTGCGCCTCGCTCTCGTGGTCGGAGTTTTCCAATAAAACGCAGTACGGCGCGTCGCGCCACAGCGGCACGCGCAGCTGCGGGTAGTGCTTGTCCACCAGGCCCAGGGCAAACTGGCCCATCACCTCGAAGCCCGTCAGGCCCGCGCCCAGGTGCCGGTGCGCCAGGCCCAGCAGATCCACCGCGGCTTGCATCGAAGGCACGGCGGCCCAGGCCGTCAGGCGCGCGGCGGGGCGCGGGTACAGCTTCAGGGTGGCGGCGGTGATCACGCCCAGCGTGCCCTCGCTGCCGATGAACAGATCGCGCAGGTCGTAGCCGGTGTTGTCCTTGCGCAGGCCGGTCAAGCCGTCCCAGATCTCGCCCTGCGGTGTGACCACTTCCAGGCCCAGGCACAGCTCGCGCGTGTTGCCGTAGCGCACCACGGCCGTGCCGCCGGCGTTGGTGCCCAGGTTGCCGCCGATGGTGCAGCTGCCCTCGGCTGCCAGGCTGAGCGGAAACAGAAAGCCCGCGCCCTCGGCGGCGGCCTGCAGGTTCTGCAGGATGCAGCCGGCCTCCACCGTCATGGTCAGGTTGGCGTCGTCGATGGCGCGCACCGCGTCCAGGCGCCGCAGGCTCAGCACCACCTGGCGGCCGCTGCCGTCGGGCACCGAGCCCACCGACAGCCCCGTGTTGCCGCCCTGCGGCACGATGGCCACGCCCTGCGCGGCGCAGGCGCGTACCACGGCGGCCACCTCGGCCGTGCTGCCCGGGCGCACCACGGCCAGCGCCTTGCCGTACTCGCGGCGGCGCCAGTCCTGCTCGTAGGCGGCGAGGTCGCCCTCGGTCAGCACGTGGGCGGCGCCCACGGCCTGGCGCAGGGTGTCGAGAAGGGAAGAGGGGAAGGTCATGGCAATTAGCTATCGAATAAAGAGCTGATGGCGCTTGTCCATCAAGCCTTGAAGGCCAAAATCATTCGGAACGGGTTGCGGCGCCGGCTTGCTGCCGCGCCTGCCTCTGGCGCAACCGCACGTGCGCCGCGCAGGCGGCAAACAGCAGCAGCACCAGCACCACCTGCAGCCCGGCCAGCCACGAGGACGGCGCGCGGTCGCCCGCCGCGCGTACCACGCCTTCGGTGAAGTACAGCCACACCAGCAGCGACAGCCAGCGGTAGGTGTGCATGCGGTAGCGCGCCAGGCCGGGCAGGGCGGCGGCCAGCGGCAGCACCTTCAGCGCCCACCACGAGCCGCCCGGGCGCAGCGGGGCCAGCCACAGCTCCCAGGCCAGGCCCAGGGCGATCAGCGCCAGCGTGGCGGCCAGGGCCAGGGCGCGGGTGCGGCGGGCGGCGGACGAGGGGGGAGCGGCAGGAGCCGCGAGCGAGGCGGTGGCGGAAGCGGACATCGGCAATGGCATCATACCCAGCATGCTGGGATCAAGACTTGGCGCGCGCCTGCGGCGCGCGGCGGCGCAGGTGGCGGATTTTCCGCTCTACCCCACGCTGCTCACGCTGTGGCAGCGCCTGCTGCAGGACCGCCTGGGGCTGACGGCCAGCTCGCTCACCTTCACCACCGTGCTGGCGCTGGTGCCGTTCTTTGCCGTCGCGCTGTCGGTGTTCACCGCCTTTCCGGCCTTCGCCCACCTGCAAGGCGCGCTGCAGCAGTGGCTGGAGGGCAGCCTGATCCCGCCCGGCATCGCCGCCAACGTCACCGGCTACCTGGCGCAGTTTGCCGGCAAGGCCAGCCAGCTGGGGGCGGCGGGCTTCGCCGGCCTGGTGGTCACCGCCGTGTCGCTGCTGCTGACCATCGACAAGACCTTCAACCAGATCTGGCGCGCCAGCAGCCGGCGGCCGCTGGGCCAGCGCGTGCTGGTGTACTGGGCCGCGCTCACGCTGGGCCCGCTGGTGCTGGCCGCCAGCCTGGCCATCACCTCCTACGTGGTCACGGCCGCGCGCGGCTGGCTGCCGCATCTGCCGGGCGGGGTGGGTTTTGCGCTGGCCGCGCTGCAGTTCCTGTTGACCACCGGCGCCTTCACCCTGCTGTACCGCTACGTGCCCAACACGCCGGTGCGCTGGCCGCATGCCGCCGTGGGCGCGCTGTTCGTCACCGTGTGCCTGGGCCTGGCGCGGCAGGCGCTGGGCTGGTACCTGACGAGCGTGCCGACCTACTCGGTCATCTACGGCACCTTCGCCACCCTGCCCATCCTGCTGCTGTGGATCGACCTGGGCTGGCTGATCGTGCTGTGGGGCGCGGTGATCGCCGCCTACCTGCCCAGCCTGCTGGGCGGCCCGGTGCGGCGCGCCAGCGGGCCGGGCTGGGAGTTTCAGCTGGCCTGCGAGGCGCTGCGGGCGCTGGCGCAGGCGCGCGGCGCGGCCGAGGGCGGGCTGACGCAGCCCGAGCTGGCGCGGCGCCTGCAGGTCGATCCGCTGGCGCTGCGCCCGGTGCTGGACGCGCTGCAGGCGCTGGACTGGACGGGCCCGCTGGCCACGTCCACGGAAAACCAGTTGCCCCGCCACGTGCTGCTGGTGGAGCCGGCCCGCACGCCGCTGGCACCCTTGCTCGATCGACTGCTGCTGGCGCCCGATCCGCGGCTGGCCGCGGGGTGGCGGGACAAGCCCCTGGAGGGGTTGATGCTGGCGGATGTGGTGGGCGGGTGAACCCCTGGATCGGGAACACCTCCAGGCTGTTCACCGACGGGCAAGCTTTGGCTCGGCTGTGGCGTCAAGCCTGAACCTTGTCACCGCAAGCGCCACACCCCCCGCAAGGCCGATAGCGCGGCCACGGTGGCGGGGTCGTGCTCGGCGGCGCGGGGATGGATGAAGGACAGTTGCGCGCCCACGCGCGCGTGCGGCCACACCACCAGCTCGCCTTGTTCGCTGGCGGGCAGGGCAAGCTCCTCGCGCAGCAGGGCCAGGCCCACGCCGGCGCGCACCATGCCCAGGGGCGATGCGCCGCCGTCCACCTCCACCACCTGGCGGTGCACCAGGCCCTGGCGGGCAAACAGGTCCTTGAGCAGTGTTTGCACATGGTGCTGCGCGGGCGCGCCGATCCAGGGCAGGTCGGCCAGGTCGCGCCAGCCGGCGCGCAGTACCCGCTGGCGCATGGCGGCCGGCGCCACCACCCGGTAGTGCTGGGTTTGCAGCGCCAGGCCCGCGGCCTCGCGCGGGATGTGCGGGCCGATGTAGAACGCGCCGTGCAGCGCGCCGGCGCCGATCTGCTCGCGCAGCTCTTCAGCCAGGCCGGCGCGGGTGCGAATCTCCAGCAGCGGCAGCGCCTTGACGATGGCCGCCAGCAGCGAGCCCAGGCGCAGCGCGTCGGGGTCGGCCACGGTGCCCAGCACGAACTGGCCGGTGACTTCGCCCTGCAGCTCGCGCGCCTTGCCCAGCAGGACGCTGGCGCTGTCCAGCAGCAGCTCGGCCTGCGGCAGCAGCGCCTCGCCCGCGCGGGTGACGCTGATGCGCCCCGGGCGGCGGTCGAACAGGGCCACGCCCAGCTCTTCCTCCAGCGCCTTGATCTGCGCGGTGACCGCCGGTTGCGTGACGTGCAGCACCTCGGCCGCGCGCGTGATGCTGCCCAGCTTGGCCACGGTGACAAAGGCGCGAACCTGGTAGATTTCCATGCGCCCGACGGTAACCGCTCAATGGCTGAGATAACGCAGCTGCGTGGGCTCGATGCCCAGGCGAACGTGCGAGCCCGGCTCGAACATCACGATGCCGGCGTAGTGCGGCTGGTCGCTGATGAGGGCCACCTCGCCCACCCGCACGCGGTAGCGCGAGAACTCGCCCAGGAACTCGGCGCTTTCCACCTGCCCGTCGAGCCACACGCGCGAGGCGTCGCCTTGTTCGTCGCGCACCGCGATGTGCACCTGGTGCGGGCGAAAGGCCAGCGCCGCCGGGCCCAGGATGGGCGGCTCCACCGGCGCGGGCAGCGTTAGGCGGCCCAGGCCCTGGGCGTTGAAGGTGAGCGTTTCGCCGTCCAGCGCGGCCACCGTGCCTTCGAGCAGGTTGGCGGTGCCGACAAAGCCTGCGACGAAGCGGTTTTGCGGGTAGTCGTACAGGCCGGCGGCCGAGCCCACCTGCTGCAGGATGCCTTTGTCCAGCACGGCCATGCGGTCGGCGGTGGTCATGGCTTCTTCCTGGTCGTGGGTGACGAAGACGGTGGTCAGGCCCAGGGTGCGCTGCAGGTTCTTCAGCTCCTCGCGCATCTGCACGCGCAGCTTTTTGTCCAGGTTGGACAAGGGTTCGTCCAGCAGCAGCAGCTTGGGCTCGATCACGATGGTGCGCGCCAGCGCCACGCGCTGCTGCTGCCCGCCGGACAATTGCCCGGGGCGGCGCTGGGCATAGTCCTGCAGGCCCACAAGCTCCAGCGCGGCACCCACCTTGCGGCGGATGGCGTCCCGGCTTTCGCGCCGCTCCACCAGGCCGAAGGCCACGTTGTCCCATACCGTCATGTGCGGCCACAGGGCGTAGTTCTGGAACACCATGCCCACGTTGCGCTGGTGCGGGGGCACGCCGGAGATGTCCTGCCCGTCGATCAGCAGCTCGCCGCTTTGATGGTGGTTGAAGCCCGCGATCAGGCGCAAAAGCGTGGACTTGCCCGAGCCGGAGGGGCCCAGCAGGGCGAAGAACTCGCCCGGTTCGATCTTGAGGTTGACGTCGCGCAGCACCGGCGTGGCGCCATAGGCCAGGCTGATGTGCCGGCATTCGAGGGAGGCTTTGCTGCTCATCGTTCAAGCCTTGTTGGTTGAAGCCACCGTGGCGCGCGAGCGCTCCACGAAGCGGTGTGAAAAATAGGTGCCCAGCGCCACCACGATGACGGCCAGCACGGCCAGCGCCGCGCCCGGTCCGCGCCCGGCAATGCTCTGCATGTAGAGGTAGATGCCCAGGCTCATGGGTGCCTGGCTTTCGGTGGACACCAGCACCAGCGTGGCCGACAGCTCCACCGCCGCGGTGATGAAGCTGGTGACGAAGCCGGCCAGGATGCCGCCGGCCATCAGCGGCACCATCACGCGGCGGATGGTGGACAGGCGCGAGGCGCCCAGGCTCTGCGCCGCTTCCTCCAGCGACACATGCACCTGCTGCAGCGCCGCCATGCACGAGCGCAGGGCGTAGGGCAGGCGCCGCACGGCATAGGCCAGCATGATGAGCACCCAGGTCTGCACCACCAGCGTGTCGCTGCCCGGAAGCTGGACGCCCTTGAACAGGCGCAGGTAGCCGATGGCCAGCACCAGGCCCGGAATGGCCAGCGCCGCCGAGGCCAGGTGGTCCAGCCACTGGCGCGCCGGCAGCCGCGTGCGCAGGATCAGGTAGGCAATGGCGGTGCCGATCACCACGTCCAGCCCGGCGGCCAGCACGCAGTACAGCAAGGTGTTGCCGATCATGCCCTTGGCGTCGCTGAACACGGTGGCGTAGTGCTCCAGGGTGTAGGCGTCGGGCAGTGCCGAAAAGCTCCACACCTGGGCAAAGGACATCAGCAGGATGCCGAGGTGCGGCGCCAGCACGATCAGCAGCACGGCCACGATCCAGCCGTAGGCCAGCACCGACTCCCACTGGCCCAGGCGCCGCTTTTGCAGCGCGCCGCCGCCTTTTTGCAGCGTGGCGTAGTCGCGGCCCTTCATCACCCGCGCGGCCAGCCACAGCGCCAGGATGGAAAAGCCGATCATGATCACGCTGATGACGTAGCCCAGCGGGTCGTCCACCCCTACCGAGGTGATGCGCAGGTAGGCCTGCGGCGCCAGCATGTTGGTGATGCCCATCACCAGCGGCGTGCCCAGGTCGTCGAACACCTTGACGAACACCAGCGCCGCGCCGGCCAGGTAGCCCGGCATGGCCAGCGGAAAGATCACGCGCCTGAAAAGGCGCCAGCCGCGCGCGCCCAGGTTGAGCGCCGACTCTTCCATCGCGCCGTCGATGTTGCGCATGGACGCCACGAGGTTCAGCAGGATGAAGGGGAAGTAGTGGATGCTCTCGACGAAGGTCACGCCCACCAGCCCGTCCATGATGGGGATGGTGAAACCCAGCCAATCGTCCAGCAGCAGGTTGACCGAGCCGTTCTTGCCGAAGATGAGTTGCAGCGCCACCGCGCCGACGAAGGGCGGCATGATGAGCGGCAGCACGCCCAGGGTCTGGATGGCCAGCGCGCCGCGGAACTCGAAGCGCACCGTGAGGTAGGCCAGCGGCACCGCGATCACGCTGGCAAAGAAGGTGCTGGCCAGCGCCACCCACAGGCTGTTGAAGAACGATTCGCGGAAAACACTCTGGTTGAAGAAGTTGCCGAAGTGGCCCAGGGTGAGTGCGCCGGTCTCGGTGACGAAGGCGGTGTAGATCACCGTGCCGACGGGCAACAGCAGAAAGACCAGCAGGAAGGCCAGGATCAGGCCGAAGGCGATCCACGGCCCCATGCGGGACAGCGCGGCGCCGCGCGCAGGCGCCGGGGAGCTCTGGCCGGGCGCGGCCGATGGCAGGGTGCTGGCAGGCATGCGAGTCCTTGCGCGCGTGCGCCGGCAGGGTGGCGCACGCGGGGGTAGGGTCGGTGGATGGAGGGTTTATTTGGCCAGGCCGCGCGCTTCATCGGCCAGCTGCCGCGCGCGCTCGTAGTTGGCGCGCGACTTGTCGGACCACATCTGCTCCATGCCCGTCAGTTCCTTGGAGACGGCCACGTCGCGCCGGCTCTTGCGAAACAGCTCCAGGAACTCCTTGTTCTTCACGTTCTCCGCGCCCACCAGTGGCGTGTAGGCCAGGCTGCGCGCCTGCGCCAGCAACTCGCTGCCGCGTGTGTTGGGCCTGGCCTTCAGGGCCGCCGTGGCCTCGTGGATGGACTTGGTGGCGGCCTGCAGCTCCTTCAGGCGGAAGGTCACCATCTGGTCGAACAGGCTGATGACCACCGGGTAGCGCTCGCCCGACAGCTCGGTGTTGAACTGCACCTTGGCGCGCTTGGCGATGTCCTGCGGCACGGGGTAGCCGGCCGGAGGCTTGAGCATGGAATACGGCAGGATCGGCAGGCGCCCGATCTTGGGCTCGAACAGGATTTGCTGGCCCGGCACGGACATGGTGTAGGCCATGAACTTCTTGGCCTCGTCGGCGTTCTTGGCGCCGGCCACCAGCGCGATGTTGGCCGGCACGACCGCCGTCATGGTGGGGTAGGTGAAGTCCACCGGATAGCCCGAGTACTTGCCCGCCAGCGCCAGGAAGTCGATCACGATACCGATGCCGTACTGGCCGTTGTTCACGCCGTCGGGCACGGCGAAGCTGCGGTCGGTGACGGCGGCGGCGTTGCCCATGATCTGCAGCAGCTGTGACCAGCCCTTGTCCCAGCCCTCGCCCTGCAGGATGGTCTCCACCGTGAGCTGCGTGGTGCCCGAGCGCGAGGGCGAGGAGATGGCGATGTGGCCGAAGTATTCGGGCTTGGTCAGGTCGCTCCACTCCTTGGGCGCGGCCAGCTTGTTGGCCTTGAGGTAGCGCGTGTTCCACTCGATGCCGTAGCCGGCCAGCGCCTGGCCGTAGTACATGCCCTTGGGGTCGTTCAGTGGGTAGCTGCCGATCTTGGCGGGGGCGTTCTTGTTGATCACCTCGGGCGCGCTTTGCAGCAGCTTGTAGCTGGCCAGCACCTCGAATGCGTCGGGCGCGCTGGCCCACATCACGTCGGGGCGCTGGCCTTCGGGCAGCTCGCGGATGTAGGCCACGGCCGCCGTGGTGTTCTTGTTCAGGATCTCCAGCGTGATGCCGGGGTTGGCTGCCTCGAAGGCCTTCTTGTAGGCGGCCGTCAGCTCCTTGGGGAAGGAGGTGATGACGGTGACGGTGCCGGCGCTGGCCAGTTGTGCGGCGCCAAACAGGCTGGCGGCCATCAGGGCGGCCAAGGTCTTGCGTTGCATCGGGGTTCTCCTGTGACAGTGCTTGCGGAACTTGCCACTGTAGGTGGGCCTTGTGATAAATGCCAATCATTGTTTCTGATTGCGCCCATCAATCGCCCGATGCATCGGGTAAACCCCGGTCTGCGCTACCGTGCCAGGAACGCCCGCAAGGCATCCAGCACCGGCCCCGGCGCCTCGGTCATCATCGAGTGGCCGGCGTTGACCTCGGCAATGCCCGGCTGCCTTGCCAACTTGGCCAGCGCGCGGGCGGACTTGGGCGGCGTCATCTGGTCGTGCGCGCCGATGACGAACAGCGTCGGGCATTGCACCGCCGCCATCGCCTTCTCGCCGCCGGCATAGCCGTCGCAGGCCTTGAAGCCGGTGTGGAACACGTTGACCTCGCGGTTGCTGGCCAGCATGCGGCGCATCAGCGCGCGGCTGGCGCCGTACAGCCAGGTGCCGGGGCCCAGGGCCGAAGGCGGCGGGCTGAGCGTGCTGTGCGAGAACACGTTGACCATGTGGATGGCCTTTTCGGGCGCGTTCAGCGCGTTGTCCAGCAGCGCGGGCGACACCTTCATCGGGAAGGCCGTGCCGCACAGCACCAGGTGGCTCACGCGATCGGGCGCGCGCGCCGCCGCCTCCAGCGCGATCAGCGAGCCGAAGCTGTGGCCCACCAGCGCGGCGCGGGGCGCGCCCACGGCGTCCAGCAGGGCCAGCACGGTTTGCGCGGCTTCTTCGACGCTGGCGGGCGGCGCGCCTTTGCTGCGGCCCTGGCCGGGCAGGTCGATGGCCAGCACGTTCCAGCCGTGGTGGGCGAAGTGGCGGCTTTGCAGAATCCACACGCTGTGGTCGTTGAGCACGCCGTGGATGAACACCACGGTGGGCTGCGCCGGGTCGAAGGGCTTGCCGCCGGTGTAGGCGTACAGGGCGTGGCCGTTGACGGGGATGTCCATGCTCAGGCTCCTGCTTTCTCGGCCGCCTTCAGGGCGCGCTTGAGGTCGTCGATCAGGTCCTGCGGGTCTTCCAGCCCGATCGACAGGCGGATGGTGCCGGGGCCGATACCGGCGGCGGCCAGCGCCTGGTCGGTCATGCGGAAATGCGTGGTGCTGGCGGGGTGGATCACCAGGCTGCGGCTGTCGCCCACGTTGGCCAGGTGGCTGAAGATCTTCAGGCTGTCGATGAAGGCCTTGCCCTGCGCGCGCGTGCCCTTCATGTCGAAGCTGAACACGCTGCCCGCGCCCCGGGCGCCGTGCTTGAGCAGGCGGCCCGCCAGCGCGTGGCTGGGGTGCGATTCGAGCAGCGGGTGGCCTACGCGGGCGACGAAGGGGTGCTCGGCCAGGAAGCGCACGAGCTGCTCGGTGTTGGCCAGGTGGCGCTCCATGCGCAGTGGCAGGGTCTCGATGCCCTGCAGCACCAGCCAAGCTGTGTGCGGGCTCATGCAGGCGCCGAAGTCGCGCAGGCCCTCGCGCCGCGCGCGCAGCAGGAAGGCGCCCACGGTGCTCTCGTCGCTGAACACCATATCGTGAAAGCCGGCGTAGGGCGCCGTCAGTTCCGGGAACCGGCCCGAGGCGTCCCAGTCGAAGCTGCCGCCGTCGACCAGCACGCCGGCGATCACCGTGCCGTGGCCGCCCAAAAACTTGGTGGCCGCGTGGTACACGATGTCGGCGCCGTGCTCGAAGGGCCTGAGCAGGTAAGGCGTGGTGAAGGTGTTGTCCACCATCAGCGGCAGGCCGGCCGCGTGGGCGATGTCGGCCACGGCGGCGATGTCCAGCACATCCAGGCCCGGGTTGCCCACGCTCTCGCCGAACAGCAGGCGCGTGCCCGGCCGGATGGCGGCGCGCCAGCCGTCCAGGTCGCCGGGCTTGACGAACGTCGTCTCGATGCCGAAGCGCGGCAGGGTGTAGTTCAGCAGGTTCTGGCTGCCGCCGTAGATGGCGCTGCTGGCCACGATGTGGCCGCCCGCGCCCATCAGGGTGGCGATGGCCAGGTGCAGCGCGGCCTCGCCGCTGGCGGTGGCGATGGCACCGATGCCGCCTTCCAGCGCCGCCACGCGCTGCTCCAGCACGGCGCAGGTGGGGTTGCTGATGCGGCTGTAGACGTGGCCGGCGCGCTCCATGTTGAACAGCTGCGCCGCCTGGTCGCTGGAGTTGAACACGAAGGAGGTGGACAGGTGGATCGGCACCGCGCGCGCGCCCGTGGTGGGGTCGGGCTGGGCGCCGGCGTGCAGGGCCAGGGTGTCGAAGCCGGGGTCGGAATAGCCGGGCATGGTGTCTCCAGAATGGGAAGGCAGCCGCTGATTGTGGGCTATATTCTTTCGATCATGAAAGTCCGCGACATCTTGCGCCTGAAGGGCCAGGCCCTGTACACCATCACGCCCGAGCACAGCCTGTCCGATGCCGCGCGCATGATGGCCGACAACGACATCGGCTCGCTGGTGGTGATGGCGCACGGGCGCGTGGTGGGCATCCTCACGTTTCGCGAGGTGATCCAGGCCACGGTCAGGAATGGCGGCAGCTTCGAGGGGCTGTCGGTGTACCGCAGCATGGACCCGGGCCCGCTGATCTGCACGCTGGAGACCGAGCTGGACGAGGTGCGCCGCATGATGATCGACCGCCACGCGCGCTACCTGCCCGTCATCGAAAGCCAGCAGCTGATGGGCGTCATCAGCTTCTACGACGTGGCCAAGTCGGTGGTGGACAGCCAGAACTTCGAGAACCAGATGCTCAAGGCCTACATCCGCGACTGGCCGGAGGACGGCAAGAACGAGCCGAACGTGCCGTAGGGGCCTCACCCAGCGCATGAACTCCGAAGGGCCGCGGAGCAGGCCAAGCCAGTAAGCCCCTGGCCGGGGTCCCCCCGGCCAGAGGGCGTGCCCCCGGAAGGGGGAAGGCGAAACAACGCGAAGCGTGTGGAGACTGGGGGTGATCCTTTATTGCCCCAGCAGCACCAGCAGGGCGCCTGCGCCGCCTTCCAGCGGCCTGGCCTGCACGAAAGCCAGCACCTCCTGCTTTTGCGCCAGCCAGCCGTGCACCTTGCCCTTGAGCACCGGCACGCGGCCGGGCGAGCCCAGGCCCTTGCCGTGCACCACGCGCACGCAGCGTAGGCCGGCGCGCCGGGCCTCGCGCAAGAAGGTGCCCAGGGCTTCGCGCGCCTCGTCGGTGCGCAGGCCGTGCAGATCCACCTGAGCCTGCACGGCCCAGTGGCCGCGGCGCAGCCGGGCGGTCACGTCGGGACCGATGCCGGGGCGGCGAAAACTCAGGTGCTCGTCCACGTGCAGCAGCGTGCTGGCGTCGAACTCGTCGCTCAAGGATTCGCGCAGCACCCGCGCCTCGTCCAGCTGGCGTTGCACGGGCAGGGGCTGGGGCGGTACGGGCGCGTGCCAGTGCCGCTCGTGCGGCGGGCTTTTGAGCGCCTGCACGGGGCCGACGGCGTCCCGAAACAGGCGGCCCTGCGCCTGGGCGCGGTGCTGGGCCTGCTGCTGCAGGCGCAACTGCTCGGCCTGGCGCGCGGCGGCGTCCGACAGCGCCTGGCGCAGCGCCCGCAAATCCTGGAGCGATTTGGCTTTCATGGCGATGGCAATGGGGTTGCCCATTGTGAGCGAAGCCGGGTTTTTGAGCGTCCGGCGCCACCGGTAAGATGCCGAACCCCGGGCCGCCCAGGCACGTTTCGATGGCTGCCGGCTGCTCCCCTATCCGACGGAGACTGATCCATGAAAATCCCCAGCGCATCCGGGCTCGCCCGGCAATGGCGCGCCGCGACCCCGGGTGTCATCGCCTGTTTCGTGATCGCTGCTGCGGCGACGTTCCTCGCCGAGCACTACCACACGCCCGTGATGCTGTTCGCGCTGCTGATCGGCATCGCGATGAACTTTCTGTCCGAGCAGAGTGCCTGCGTGCCCGGCATCGCGGTCAGCGCGCGCACGCTGCTGCGCTGGGGCGTGGCGCTGCTGGGCCTGCGCATCACCGTGGGCGACATCGCCGCGCTGGGCTGGCAGCCGGCGGCCATGGTCGTGCTTTCGGTCGGGCTGACGATCGGGCTGTCGATCGTCGGGGCGCGGCTGATGGGCTTTCGCACCGGCTTCGGCGTGCTGTCGGGCGGGGCGACCGCGATCTGCGGCGGCTCGGCGGCGCTGGCGCTGGCCGCCGCGATGCCGGCGCATCCGCTGAAAGATCGCGCGCTGAGCTTCACCCTGATCGGCATCAGCACGCTGTCCAACATCGCGCTGATCGTCTACCCGGTGATCGCCCGCATGCTCGATCTCAGCCCCACCCATGCCGGCATCTTCCTGGGCGGCACGATCCACGAGGTGGCGCAGGCCGTTGGCGCCGGCTACAGCATGTCGACCTCGGTGGGCGACACGGCGACGGTCGTCAAGCTGATGCGCGTGGTGATGCTGCTGCCGGTCATCGCGCTGACGGTGGTGCTGATGAGCTCGCCCGAATCGAAGGCCGGCGCGGAGCGCCCGCCGCTGCTGCCCTGGTTCATCGTCGTGTTCGCGGCGCTGGTGCTGGCCAACAGCATGGGCTGGATTCCCCAGCCGATCGTGAAGGCCGGGGTGTCGCTGTCGGGCTGGTGCCTGGTCGTGGCGATCGCGGCGGTCGGCGTCAAGACGCAGGTCAAGGACCTGGTGACGGTGGGCATCAAGCCCGTCATCCTGATGGTCGGCGAGACGGTGCTGCTCATCGCCATCGTGCTGGGGTTGCTACGGTTCTACGGCTGAGTGGGCCGGCTAATGCCGGCCGACGGTCAGACCAGGCCCTTTTCGGCCATCGACAGCGCCTGCCCCGGCGCGACGATGACGTGGTCGAGCACGCGCACGTCCACCAGCGCCAGCGCGGCCTTCAGGTTTTGCGTCAGCGCCTCGTCGGCGCGGCTGGGCGCGGTGCTGCCGCTGGGGTGGTTGTGCGCCAGCACCACCGCGCTGGCCTGGTGGTGCAGGGCGCGCAGCACCACCTCGCGCGGGTACACGCTGGTCTGCGTCAGCGTGCCGCGAAACAGCTCCTCCAGCGCGATCAGCCGGTGCTGGCTGTCCAGAAACAGCACGGCAAAGACCTCGTGCGCGCGCGCCGCCAGCTGAAGCTGCAGGTAGTGCTGGACGGCCTGGGGCGTGTCCAGCGCCGCGCGTTCGCGCAGCTGCTCGGCCAGCGCGCGGCGCGCCAGCTCCAGCACCGCCACCAGCTCGGCGCGCTTGGCGCTGCCACCCAGGCCCTTGATGCGTTTCAGGTCATCGGCGCTGGCGTGCAGCAGGCCGGCGATGCCGCCGAAGTGCTCCAGCAGCTCCTGCGCCAGCTGCAGCACGCTCTTGCCGGCCAGGCCGGTGCGCAGCAGCAGGGCCAGCAGCTCCGCGTCGCCGAGGGCGCCGGGGCCGCGCGCCAGCAGCTTCTCGCGCGGGCGGGCGTCGGGGGGCAGGTCTTTCAGGGGCATTGCGCAGGGGGGCTCGGATTCGGGCCATTATTGTGGAGAACCGAGCCCGCATTTTTGCCGCCGCCCAGGGGCGCAGTACCCGCAAGCGCCGCCGGGCCGGCGGTGCTTCTTAAAATCACGGGTTTTCCAAGTCCATGCCATGCCCCGCGTCGAACCTGCCTCCTTTCTGACCCTGCACTACCGCCTGGCGGGCCCGCAGGGCGATGTCATCAACACCTTTGCCGGCCGGCCGGCCACGCTGTCGCTGGGCACGGGCGAGCTGGCGCCCGCGGTCGAGCAGCGCCTGCTGGGGCTGGAGGAGGGCACGCGCACGGTGTTCGAGATCCCGGCCGGCGAGGCGTACGGCGAGCGCAACCCCGACTTCCTGCAGTGGCTGGCGCGCAAGGACCTGAACGAGCTGGGCGACCCCGACGAGCACTACGCCGTGGGCGACATCATCCAGCTGCCCACGCCGGGCGGCGAGGGCCAGATCGGCGCCGTGGTGCGCGCGGTGCGCGAGGATGGCGCGCTGCGGCTGGACTTCAACCACCCGCTGGCGGGCCAGCCGGTGACGTTCGAAGTGCATTTGATCGGCGTGCTGTGAGTCGGCACCACATAACCAACCCAACCCCTGCGCCGCCGGGCCGTCCCAAGGCGCAGGCGGCCCCCTCGGGGGGCAGCGCAGACACGCCAGTGCGGAGCGTGGGGGCACACATTCTTCTGGCCGAGCCGCGCGGCTTTTGCGCCGGCGTGGACCGCGCCATCGAGATCGTCGAGCGCGCGCTGGCCAAGTTCGGCGCGCCGATCTACGTGCGCCACGAGATCGTGCACAACACCTATGTGGTGAACGACCTGAAGGCCAAGGGCGCGATCTTCATCGAGGACCTGGCCGAGGTGCCGGCGGGCGCCACGCTGGTGTTCAGCGCGCACGGCGTGCCCAAGTCGGTCGAGCAGGAGGCCCAGCGCCGCGGCTTCACGGTGTTCAACGCCACCTGCCCGCTGGTGACCAAGGTGCACGTGGAGGTGGCCAAGCTGCACCGCGAGGGCTACGAGTTCATCATGATCGGCCACGCGGGCCACCCCGAGGTGGAGGGCACCATGGGCCAGCTCGACGCCGGCATCCACCTGGTGCAGGAGGTGCAGGACGTGGCGCGCATCCAGCCGGCGCAGACGGACTTGCTGGCGGTGGTGACGCAGACCACGCTGAGCGTGGACGACACGGCCGACATCATGGCGGCCATCAAGGCGCGCTTTCCCAAGATCCGCGAGCCCAAGCAGCAGGACATCTGCTACGCCACGCAAAACCGGCAGGACGCCGTCAAGCTGCTGACGCGCCAGGTGGACGTGGTGATCGTGGTGGGCAGCGCCACCAGCAGCAACACCAACCGCCTGCGCGAGGTGGCGCAGAAGCTGGGCACCACCACGCACATGATCGACTCGGCCGCCGAGCTGCGCGCCGAATGGTTCGAGGGCAAGCCGCGCATCGGCGTGACGGCCGGCGCCTCGGCGCCCGAAATCCTGGTGCGCCAGGTGCTCGCGCGCCTGGACGAGCTGGGCGTGAGCTCGGTGCGCAAGCTGGGTGGCATCCAGGAGACCATGAAGTTTCCGCTGCCCAAGGGGCTCAAGCTGATCGGCGAGGCCGAGCGCAAGCTGGAACACCTGCGCTGAGCCGGCGCTCGAGCCAGGAAAAAACTATCATTTGGATAGCTGGTTGCGCTTGATGCATGCTGGCCGGAGCCGTTTTTCACTTGAAATCTGGCCGCAACCCGCCCGCAGCCGCCACCCCTACAATCGCCCCATGCTAGATCCCGTTTTGCTCCGCAAGGACCTGGGCGCCGTGCTGGCGCTTCTCAACACCCGCAAGCATCCGCAGCCGTTCCTGGACGAGGCGGCGTTCAGCGCGCTGGAGGCCGAGCGCAAGACCATCCAGACCCGCACCGAGGCGCTGCAGGCCGAGCGCAACACCGCCAGCAAGCAGATCGGCCAGCGCAAGGCCAAGGGCGAATCGGCCGACGACCTGATGGCCCGCGTGGCCGGCATCAAGGACGAGCTGGACGCCTCGGCCGCGCGGCTGGACGCCATCCAGGGCGAGCTGAACGCGCTGCTGCTGGCCGTGCCCAACCTGCCGCACGCCAGCGTGCCGGTGGGCGCCGACGAGGCGGCCAACCTCGAGGTGCGCCGCTGGAGCCCCCATGGCGAGGGGCCGCGCGCGTTCGACTTTGCCGTGCGCGACCACGTCGAGCTGGGCGAGGCCCTGGGCCTGGACTTCGAGACCGCGGCCAAGCTGTCGGGCGCGCGCTTTGCCTTCATGCGCGGGCCGGTGGCGCGGCTGCACCGGGCGCTGGCGCAGTTCATGCTGGACGTGCACACGCGGCAGCACGGCTACACCGAGTGCTACACGCCCTACATCGTCAACGCCGAGACGCTGCGCGGCACCGGCCAGCTGCCCAAGTTCGAGGCCGACCTGTTCGCCGCCAAGAAGGGCGGGCAGGAGGGCGAGGGCGAGGCGCTGTACCTGATCCCGACCTCGGAGGTCTCGCTCACCAACAGCGTGCGCGGCGAGATCCTGGCCGAGGCCGAGCTGCCCATCAGGCTGACCGCGCACACGCCCTGCTTTCGCTCCGAGGCCGGCAGTGCGGGGCGCGACACGCGCGGGCTGATCCGCCAGCACCAGTTCGACAAGGTCGAGATGGTGCAGATCACGCACCCCGAGCAAAGCTACGCCGCGCTGGAGCAGATGGTGGGCCACGCCGAGGCCATCCTGCAGCAGCTGGAGTTGCCCTACCGCGTGGTGCTGCTGTGCACCGGCGACATGGGCTTTGGCGCCAGCAAGACCTTCGACCTCGAAGTGTGGGTGCCGGCGCAGGGCACCTACCGCGAGATCAGCTCGGTCAGCAACTGCGAGGCCTTCCAGGCGCGGCGCCTGCAGGCGCGCTTCAAGAATGCGCAGGGCAAGAACGAGCTGGTGCACACCCTCAACGGCTCGGGCGTGGCCGTGGGCCGCGCGCTGGTGGCGGTGCTGGAAAACCACCAGCAGGCCGACGGCTCGATCCGCATTCCGGCGGCGCTGCGCCCCTACCTGGACGGCCGCGACACCTTGGCCGCCTGATCCGGTTGCGCCTGCTGCAGGTGTTGCAGCAGCGCCCGCACCAGGGGGTTGTCGGGCGCGCGGCGCCACATGGCCCACATCTCGGATGAGGGATGCTCGCCGCGCAGCGGCTTGAAAGCCAGGCGCGGAAAGCCCACGCGCTGCAGCGACGCAGGCACCAGCGCCACGCCCAGCTCCAGCGACACCATCGACAGCACCGACAGCCAGTGGCGCACCTCGTGGCGCACCTCGGGTGCAAAGCCGTGCGCCAGGCACATCTCGTAGATGCGCTGGTGGTAGGTGGGTGACACCAGGCTGGAGAACAGGATCAGCCGGTCGTTCTTCAACTCCGCCAGGTCCACGTCGGCGGCACGGCGCAGCCGGTGGCGCGGGGGCAGGCAGGCGACGAAGGGCTCTTCCACGATCAGCTCGCTGGCGATGCCCTCGGGCGGCAGGGTGGAGTGCACCAGCGCCACGTCCAGCCGCAGCTGCTGCAGGCCCAGCACCTGCTCGGCGCTGTTGGCCTCCAGCAGGTCCACGCGCACCTGCGGGTGGCTTTGCTGCAGGCGCTCCAGCGCCTGGGGCAGGCCGCGGTACAGGCTGGAGCCGACAAAACCCAGGCGCAGGTGGCCGCGCGTGCCCTGGGCCACGTCCTGCGTCTCCTGCGCGGTCTGGCGGCTGAGCGCCAGCAGTTGGCGCGCGCGCTCCAGCAGGTGCTCGCCGGCGGCCGTCAGGCGCACGCCCTTGCTGCTGCGCTCGAACAGCTGCGCCCGCAGTTCGTCCTCGAGCTGCCGGATGGCCACCGACAGCGGCGGCTGCGAGATGAACAGGCGCTGCGCCGCGCGGCCGAAATGCAGTTCCTCGGCCAGGGTGACGAAGTAGTGCAGCAGGCGCAGTTCCATGATGACGATTCGCAAATCCTATGGACGAACATTTTATTGATATTGGACACGAATGATCGAGCGGATTCCAATGGCGGCCAGCACGAGCGACCAGGAGACCCGCATGTCCGCCAACGACCTCACCCAGATGACCGCCCTGGCCCAGGCCAGCGCCGCCGCCCACCCGGTGCCCGACCGCGGCCATGTCAACAACTACCTGGAGGACAAGGAGCTGCAGCAGCTGCTGGCCCTGTACCTGCCGGCGGACCTGTTCGCGCACCTGCAGCCCTACTTCGAGCGCATGGGCGAGCTGGCCGGCGGCGCCGTGGACGACTGGGCGCTGGAGGCCGACCGCAACCCGCCGACGCTGGAGATGCGCAGCCGCTCAGGCCAGGAGCAGCAGCGCATCGTCAAGCACCCGGCCTACGTCGAGATGGAAAAGGTCGCCTTCCAGCAGTTCGGCCTGGCCGCGATCTCGCACCGCGAGGACATGCTGGGCTGGAAGGGCAAGATGCCGGCCATCGTCAAGTACGCGCTGACGTACCTGTTCGTGCAGTCCGAGTTCGGCCTGTGCTGCCCGCTGTCCATGACCGATTCGCTGACGCGCACGCTGCGCAAGTACGGCGCGCCCAAGCTGGTCGACAAGTACCTGCCCAGGCTGCTGGCCATGGACTTCGATGCCGCCGTGCAGGGCTCGATGTTCATGACCGAGCAGGCGGCGGGCTCGGACATCTCCAACACCCTGACCATGGCCTACCCGCAGCCGGACGGCAGCTGGCGCCTGTATGGCGAGAAGTGGTTCTGCTCGAACCCGGACGCGGGCTTTTCCATGGTGCTGGCGCGCGTCGATGGCGGCCCGCCCGGCATGAAGGGCATATCCCTGTTCCTGCTGCCGCGCCAGCTCGACGACGGCGGCACCAACCACTACCACATCGTGCGCCTGAAGGACAAGATGGGCACGCGCTCCATGGCCAGCGGCGAGATCCGCATGGAGGGCGCCGTGGCCTGGCTGGTGGGCGAGCAGGGCCGGGGCTTCGTGCAGATCGCCGACATGGTGAACAACTCGCGCCTGTCCAACGGCATGCGCTCGGCCGGCATGATGCGCCGCGCCGTGGTCGAGGCCGAGTTCATCGCCCGCGAGCGCTGGGCCTTCGGCCACCGTCTGCAGGACCTGCCGCTGATGCAGGTGCAGCTGGACAAGCTGCGCGTGCCCGCCGAGCAGGCGCGCACCATGGTGCTTCAGACCGCGCAGACGCTGACGCGCTCGGACGCCGGCGACAAGGCGGCCTATGCGCTGCTGCGCATCCTCACGCCGCTGATCAAGTTCCGCGCCTGCCGCGACGCGCGCAAGGTCACGGGCGACGCCATGGAGGTGCGCGGCGGCTGCGGCTACATCGAGGAGTGGGCTGACCCGCGCCTGGTGCGCGACGCCCACCTGGGCTCGATCTGGGAAGGCACGAGCAACATCGTGGCGCTGGACGTGAAGCGTGCCATCCAGCGCGAGGGTTCGCTGCCGGTGCTGCAGGACTACCTGCACGGCCTGCTGGCCGACACCCAGGGCATCACCGCCGCCTATCGCCAGGCGCTGACGGACGCACTGGCGCGCGCCGTGGCGCTGGCCGAGCGCGCCGTTGCCGAGGACGGCGAAAGGCTGGTGCGCCAGGCCGCCACGGCTCTGTACCACTGCACCACGGCCATCGCGATGGCCTGGGAGGCGCGCAAGACCGGCTCCTTTGAGCGCCTGCGCCTGTCGCAGCTGGTGCTGGCGCACCGCGTGCTGCCGCGCGACCCGCTTCAGGCCGTGGAGGTGCCCGCCGACTGGCTTTCCGTTCCTTGACCCAATACAACCGAAGCGCTTGTCCAACAAGCGCAACCAGCTATCAACTTCATAGGAGACAAGACATGCCCATCCACAAGCGCCAACTGCTCACCCTGGCCCTGAGTGCCGCCGCCGTGACGGCGCTGCCGGTGCTGCCGGCCGCCGCGCAGGAGAAATTTCCGGACCGCATCATCAACTTCGTGGTGCCGTTCTCGCCCGGTGGCCCCACCGACGCCATGGCCCGCCTGCTGGCCGCCGAGCTGACCAAGGAACTGGGCCAGAGCGTGGTGGTCGACAACCGCGCCGGCGCGGGCGGCAACATCGGCGCCGAAGCCGTGGCGCGCGCCAAGCCCGACGGCTACAACATCCTGTTCGGCACCTCGGGGCCGCTGGCCATCAACCACAGCCTGTACAAGGAAATCCGCTACGACCCGCGCACCAGCTTCGAGCCGGTCATCTACGTGGGCTACCTGCCCAACGTGCTGGTGGTGCGCCCCGACCTGGGCGTTGGCACCGTGCAGCAGCTGATCGCCAAGGAAAAGGCTGATCCGGGCAAGCTCAACTACGCCTCGTCGGGCAACGGCGCCTCATCGCACCTGGCTGGCGTGCTGTTCAACGACATGGCGGGCACCAAGCTGGTCCACGTTCCCTTCAAGGGCACGGGGCCGGCGCTCAACGCCCTGCTGGCCGGGCAGGTGGACATGACCTTCACCGACATCCTCACGGCCATGCCCTACATCAAATCGGGCAAGTTCAAGGCCCTGGGCATGACCACCGCGCAGCGCTCCAAGGCCATGCCCGACATTCCCACCGTGGCCGAGCAGGGCCTCAAAGGCTTCGACGTCAGCGTGTTCTTCGGCGTGGTCGCCCCCAAGGGCACGCCGCCCGAGCGCATCAAGGTGCTGAACGAGGCCTTCGTGCGCGCGCTGGCCGCGCCCAAGGTCAAGGAAACCTTTGCCTCGCAGGGGCTGGAGTCGGCGCCCGACCATTCGCCCGCCTACCTCGGCCAGTTCATCAACAAGGAAACCGCAGCCTGGGCCAAGGTGGTCCAGGCCTCGGGCGTGCGGCTGGATTGAACACCATGCAGGGCAAGGTGGGCGCGCTGGCGGGCATCAAGGTGCTCGACCTCTCGCGCATCCTCGGCGGGCCGCTGTGCGGCCAGATCCTGGGCGACCACGGCGCCGACGTGCTCAAGGTCGAGCCGCCGCAGGGCGACGACACGCGCGCCTGGGGCCCGCCGTTCAAGGACGGCGTGGCCTCGTACTACTTCGGCCTGAACCGCAACAAGCGCATCCAGTTCCTCGACCTGTCGGCCCCCGAGGGGCAGCAGCGCGTGCGCGAGCTGATGGCCCAGGCCGACGTGGTGCTGGAGAACTTCAAGGTGGGCACCATGGAGAAGTGGGGCATCGGCTGCGAGCAGATGCGCGGGCAATGGCCGCACCTGGTCTGGTGCCGCGTGACCGGCTTCGGCGCCGACGGCCCGCTGGGCGCGTTGCCGGGTTACGACGCCGCCATCCAGGCCACGGCGGGCCTGATGAGCATCAACGGCGAGGCCGGCGGCGACCCGCTGCGCGTGGGCCTGCCGGTGGTCGACATGGTGACGGGGCTGAACGCGGTCATCGGCGTGCTGCTGGCGCTGCACGAGCGCGCCGCCAGCGGCCAGGGCCAGCTGGTGGACGCGGCGCTGTACGACTCGGGCCTGTCGCTGCTGCACCCGCACGCGGCCAACTGGTTCATGAGCGGCAAGCTGCCGCAGCGCACCGGCAACGCGCACCCCAACATCTATCCCTACGACGTCGTCCGCACGGGCGGCGCCCCGGTGTTCCTGGCGGTGGGCAACGACCGCCAGTTCACGCTGCTGTGCCGGCACATCGGCCGGCCCGAGCTGGCGCAGGACGCGCGCTTCGCCAGTGCCGGCCAGCGCTCCGTCAACCGCGTCGAGCTGAAGGACCTGCTCGAAGCCGCACTGGCCCAGGCCGATGGCACCCGCCTGGCCGACGAGCTGATGGCCATCGGCGTGCCCGCCGCCGCCGTGCTGAACGTGGAGCAGGCGCTGACGCACCCGCACACGCTGCATCGCCAGATGGTGGTCAGGATGGGCGGCTACACCGGCCTGGGCGCGCCGGTCAAGCTCAGCCGCACGCCCGCCACCTACCGCCATGCGCCGCTGAGCGAAGGGCGCGACTTCGGGCCGGATGAAGGTCCGGACTTGGGCACTTGCTGACCTGCTAGAATCACCCGTTCGACACGAATACTCGGAGAGGTGGCAGAGTGGTCGAATGTACCTGACTCGAAATCAGGCGTACGGTATCCCCGTACCGAGGGTTCGAATCCCTCCCTCTCCGCCAGGCCAAAGAAAACCGCGCTACGCAAAACGTAGCGCGGTTTTTTTATCGCTCGATGTGCGCGCCTCGCGGCGGCGCGCTCACTGGCGCATGAAGTCGATCACCACGCCCTCGTGCGAGCGCTGGCGGTATTCGATGTGCACGGCCTCGCCGTAGCGCGCCTGCAGCTGGCCCAGCAGCGGGATCGGGTCGTGGTCGTTGACGAAGCGCATGGTCTCGCCGGGGTTCAGCGCGTCGAGCGCGCCGAAGATGGCCGAGTGGCGAAAGCGCCGCGCGATGCCGCGGGCATCGAAGCCGTAGATGGCCTCGGGGGTGGTGTGGTCGTGTCCGGGTGGGTTTGACATGGCTTGGGGGTGCGCCTGCGGGCAGGCGCGGTGGTTGCAAAAGGGAGGGGCCGCGGTCAGCGCTGCAGCTGGTCGCGCTTTTGCTCGACCTTGGCCCATTCGTCGGCGTCGGGCAGGGCGTCGATCTTGCGCGAGATGGTCTTCCAGCCCTTGGCCAGCTCTTCGTTCAGCGGGATGAAGTCGAGCTGGTCCTTGGGCACGTCCTCGTCGGCGTAGATGGCGTTGACGGGGCATTCGGGCACGCAGACGGCGCAGTCGATGCAGTCGTCCGGCTCGATGACCAGGAAGTTGGGGCCTTCACGGAAGGCGTCGGTGGGACAGACGTCCACACAGTCGGTGTATTTGCAGCGGATGCAGGCTTCGGTGACGACAAAGGTCATGATGGATGGGGCCTTGCGAGGTGATCCTAAAAATGCATAATGAATACATCTTTTAATGTACGCCATGGAGCCACGCGGTGCAATGCAAAGCCGCGTTGCCGTCATGGCGGCCGGACCCGTATTTTCCGCCATGCGCGTGACCACGTTCTCCGACTTCGCCTTGCGCGTGCTGATGTACCTGGCGGTGCAGGAGGATCGCCGCGCGACGGTGGACGAAATCGCGGCCGCCTACGGCATTTCGTCCAACCACCTGACCAAGGTGGTGCACCTGCTGGGGCGCGCCGGCTGGGTGCAGACGGTGCGCGGCAAGGGCGGCGGCCTGCGCCTGGGCCAGCCGGCCGAGTCGATCCGCCTGGGCGAGGTGGTGCGTCTGTGCGAGGGCAACGCCGCCTACGTCGAATGCATGGTGGCCGAGCTCAGCCACCACTGCCGCATCGCGCCCGCGTGCAAGCTGTCGAGCATCCTGAGCGGCGCCTTCAAGGTGTTCTACGCCGAGCTGGACAAGCACACGCTGGCCGACCTGGTGCAGGAGCCGGCGGCGCTGAGCGAATTGCTGGCGGCGCCCTCCTGAATTCACCGCGCCCGCCCGGTGCGGCCATGCCGAGCTGGACCGGCGACGAACCCGAGGTCTGTATGGCGCTGCTGCTGACGCGGTCCGCTTGAGACTTTGGTGCAAAATAAGCCGTTGGCGCGCACGGAACAAGCGCCGTCAGCTACGATTTCAGGAGTTATGACTTGATGATTCTCCGGCATGCCCGACTGGCGCCAGGAGCCGCCGCGTGACGGCGCGCTGCGTGATGGTGCTGGGCACCAGCAGCGGCGCCGGCAAGAGCTGGCTGGCCACCGCGCTGTGCCGCCACTACGCCAACCAGGGCCTGAAGGTCGCGCCGTTCAAGGCGCAGAACATGAGCAACAACGCACGCGTTGTGGCGGGCGCCGATGGCGTGGCGGGCGAGATCGGCTCGGCCCAGTACTTCCAGGCGCTGGCCGCGCGCGCCGTGCCCGACGTGCGCATGAACCCGCTGCTGCTCAAGCCCGAGGCCGACACGCACAGCCAGGTGGTGCTGCTGGGGCAGGTGGATCGCGAACTGACCGCGCTGCCCTGGCGCGGGCGCAGCGAGCGCGTGTGGCTGCGGATTGCCGCCGCGCTGGACGCCCTGCGCGCCGAGAACGACGTGGTGGTGATCGAGGGCGCGGGCTCGCCGGCCGAGATCAACCTGATGGCCAGCGACGTGGTCAACCTGCGCGTGGCGCGCCATGCCGACGCCGCCTGCCTGCTGGCGGCCGACATCGACCGCGGCGGTGCCTTCGCCCACCTGTACGGCACTTGGGCGCTGCTGCCCGAGGCCGACCGGGCGCGCATCCATGGCTTCGTGCTCAACAGGTTTCGCGGCGACGCCAGCCTGCTGGCGCCGGCGCCCGAGCAGCTGCAGGCGTTGACCGGCGTGCCCACGGTGGCGGTGGTGCCGATGCGCTTCGGCCATGGGCTACCGGAGGAAGACGGGGTGTTCGACGATCGCGCCGTGCCGTCGCCCCAGGGCTCCACCAGCGGAGGGCGTTCGACCCGCATCGCCATCGTCGCGTACCCGCGCATCAGCAACCTGGATGAATTCCAGCCGCTCAAGAACGTGCCCGGCGTGTCGCTCGCCTGGGCACGCAGCCCGGCCACGCTGGCGGACGTCGATTGGGTCGTCCTGCCCGGCAGCAAGGCTACGGCGGCCGACCTGGCCTGGCTGCGCGCGCAGCGGCTGGACACGGCCGTCGCGGCGCACGCGGCGCGCGGCGGGCGCGTGCTGGGCATCTGCGGCGGCTTGCAGATGCTGGGCGAGGCCTTGATCGATGTGCACGGGGTGGAAAGCGAGGGCAACGCACCCGGCCTGGGCCTGCTGCCGCTGGTGACGTGCTTCGAGCCCGGCAAGACCGTGCGCCACGCCGCGCAGCGCTTTGGCGCGCTCACCGGCGCGTGGTCGGCGCTGTCGAACGTGCCGGTGGCGGGCTACGAGATCCACAGCGGCCGCACCGTCCAGCACCCGGCCATGGCGGCCAAGGGCGACGTCGCGCGCGAGGTGATGGCAGGCCTGGCCTGGCAAAACGTGGCAGGCAACGTGCTGGGGGTCTACCTGCACGGGCTGTTCGAGGACGCGGCCGTGCTGCGCGCGCTGTTCGGCGCCGACGCCCCCGCGCTGGATGCGGTGTTCGACGGCCTGGCCGACGCGGTCGAGCGCGCCTTCGCGCCCGGCGTGCTGGATGCCCTCGTTCAGCGCCGCATACAGGCGAACGCCCGCGTGTGATACGGAAAGCGCACCATGGCCTGCCCGCGCAGCGCCGGGTGGCTTTCGATCAGCGCCTCGATCCGCGCGCGCACCCGCGCCTGCTCGCTGGCCGGCAGCGCGGCGATGAAGCTGACCGACATGACGCGGTCCACGATGACCTGCTCGGGCGGGCCTTCGTGCACGTGCTCGAACACGCTCTCCTGTAGCGGCCCGAAGGCCGGGTGCGGAAAAACCTCGCGCCAGCTGCCCTTGTAAAAGCGCGGCGCGTCGCCCTCGTAGGGGGTCATGATGCGGGTGAGCGCGGCCACCCAGTCCACTGACTCGTCGCGCACGTTCCACACCAGGCCCAGGCGGGCGCCGGGCTTGAGCACGCGGGCAAATTCGTCCAGCGCGGCGCGGTCGGCAAACCAGTGGAAGGCCTGCGCGCAGACGATGGCGTCCAGCGATGCGCCCGGCAGGCCCAGCGCCTGCGCGGTGCCGGGCAGGGCGCGTACCGTTGGTTGGCGCGCGACGATCTGCGCGCGCATGGCGTCCACCGGCTCGATGGCGATCACGTCGGCGCCGGTGGCCGCCAGCAGCGGCGTGAACTTGCCGGTGCCCGCGCCCACGTCGGCCACCACCCGGCCGGGGCCCAGGCCCAGGGCCGTTTGCAGCCACGCTTGCAGCGCGGGCGGATAGTCGGGCCGCCCGCGGGCGTAGGCGGCGGCCTGTTTTTCATAACCCTGCCGCGCGGCGGCATGCACGGAGTCGGACATCGATGAACCCAGCTTTTCTTCCAGCCATTGAGGACCTGCATGATGCCGTACGCGCGGCCGCCTTGCAGCAAAGGATCGGGAGCAAGACCGCCGTGCTGCGAGAGGCGCTGGCCTGGCCGATCCTGGAGTCGGCCTGCCGCATTCTCGACGAGATGGCCAGCTTCGAGTCGGCGGGGGTGGCGGACAAGGGCTGGAGGGCCTACCATCGCCGGCTGACCCCAACCCTGAGGAGCGTGCGTGAGAATCTTCAAGAAAATCATCCTGGGCATCCTGGCCCTGCTGGTGCTGGCCGGCGTGGCCGGCTGGTTCAGCCTGGACAAGGAAACGCGCGGCCTGATCGCCACCTTTCCGACCAACCGCGACCTGCTGTTCTGGAACGAGGCGCAGCGCGATGCGGCGTTTCGCGCCATGGACCGTATCCCGCTGCTGGCCAAGTGGCACACCGCGCTGCCGGGGCCGGTGCCGCGCCCCCTGCCCACCGGCGCGCCGATCAAGCTGCCGCTGGACGTGGACGCCTACCTGAAGGCGCAGCACGGCGCGGCCCTGCTCATCGTGCAGGGCGGCAAGCTGCGGCTGGAGCGCTATGGCCTGGGCTTTGACGGCAGCGGGCGCTGGACCAGCTTTTCGGTCGCCAAGTCCTTCACCTCCACCCTGGTGGGCGCGGCGCTGAAGGACGGGCTGATCAAGAGCATGGACGACAAGGTGAGCGACTACATCGCCGACATGAAGGGCTCGGCCTACGACGACGTCAGCGTGCGCCAGCTGCTCACCATGACCTCGGGCGTGGCCTGGAACGAGGACTATGGCGATCCCAAGTCGGACGTGGCGCGCTTCAACAACCACGTGCCCGAGCCGGGCGTGGACGCGCTGGTCAGCTACATGCGCAAGCTGCCGCGCGCGGCGCCCGCCGGCACGCGCTGGAACTACAGCACCGGCGAGACCAACCTGGTGGGCGTGATGCTGATGGCCGCCATCAAGAAGCCGCTGGCCGAGTACCTGCAGGAAAAAATCTGGCAGCCCGTGGGCATGGAGCAGAAAGCCACCTGGCTGCTGTCCAAGACCGGCAAGGAGATCAGCGGCTGCTGCCTGCAGGCCGCCCTGCGCGACTACGCGCGCTTTGGCCAGTTCATCCTGGAAGGCGCCAAGGTGGGCGGCGAGCCGCTGGTGCCCGAGGGCTGGCTGCAGCAGGCCACCACCAAGCAGGCCGATATCCACGAGCCCGGTCGCGGCTATGGCTACCAGTGGTGGACGTACGACGACGGCAGCTTCTCGGCCCGCGGCATCTTCGGCCAGGGCGTCTTCATCGACCCCAAGCGCCAATTGGTGATTGTCACCCTGTCCGACTGGGCCAAGGCGGGCGCGGCCAACAACCCGCAGTCGCAGCAGCGCGAGGCCATGTACAAAACGGTGCAAAAAGCGGTCGACGACGAGTCCGCGGCGCGCTGACCCCGGGCCATGTCGGCGCTGGGCCACTGGCTGCTGGCTGCGACCCGATTTGGTCTTGAAACCCGACGCCCGCCTGCGCGAGATGTACTTTGGTGCCTGGGAGCTGCGGCCCTGGGCCGGCATCGCGCGCGCTGAGTTCGACACCTGGCTGGCCGACTTTGTGTCAGGCCAGACCCAGCCCGCGCAGGTGCGCCTCGACGGCCGCGGCCGCGGCCAGGGGCTTTTCCATCGGGAACAGGTGCGTGCCGTCGATCATCGTCACGCGGCCCTTGGCCAGGCGGGCCGTGTTGTCCGTGCCGCCCACCTGCTTCATCTCGGCCGACTGCAGGGCGCCGACGAAGGCCAGCGGGCATTTGAGCGGGTGGCGGTGCAGCAGGTGGCCCAGGTTGTGGGGTATGGTTTCGTAGATGCGCGACTCGACTTCGCGGTCGAAGGCCAGGCGCCAGGTGCCCTCGGCGTCGACCGTGCCGTGGTTCACGTAGTCGTGCAGCACCTGCGGGTCCCAGCGGGCAAACACTTTTTTGCCGGCAAAGTGCTGGTATACGGCTTCGCGGTCGTCCCACTGGTCGCGCCGGCGGCGGCTGATCTGCGCTGGCGACAGGCGCTGCATCAGCGCGGTGCGCTTGACCACGTGCACCGCGCTGGCACGCCAGCCGCCCAGCACGGGCGAGTCGAGCATGACCACGGCGCGCGCCAGCTCGGGGCGTTGCGCGGCGCACATCAGGCTCAGGATGCCGCCCAGCGAATGGCCCAGCAGGATGGGGGCCTGGCCCTGGTCGGCCTTTTTCTGCGCGGCGGCAAAGTCGGCCAGCTGCTGCACCAGGTGCGGCCAGTTGTCGGTGACGGGGTAGCGCGGGTCGTGGCCGAATTTTTCGATGGCGGTCACGGCCCAGCCACGCTGGCGCAGGCTGTCCAGCATCACGCCGTAGGTGCTGGCCGGAAAGCTGTTGCCGTGGGAGAAGACGATGGAGGGCATGGAAGCGGGAATGGGGGAGAACGGTTGCGGGGGTTGAAAGCGTGTCGCCGCGCGAGTGTCGCACCGCTTGGGCGATGGTGTCGATAATCGCCCATGACCACTTCTTTGACCCCGGCGCCGCTCGCGTCCCCTGGCACCGCCGCGACATCGTTTGCCGGCCTGCCGCTCACGCCCGCCACCCAGGCCAATTTGCAGCAGCTGGGTTATCTGGAAATGACCCCGATCCAGGCGGCCAGCCTGCCGCTGGCGCTGCAGGGGCGGGACTTGATCGCTCAGGCCAAGACCGGCAGCGGCAAGACGGCGGCCTTTGCGCTGGCCTTGCTGGCCCGCCTGAATGCGCGCCGCTTTGCGGTGCAGGCGCTGGTGCTGTGCCCCACGCGCGAACTGGCCGAGCAGGTGGCGGCCGAGGTGCGGCGCCTGGCGCGGGCCGAGGACAACATCAAGGTGGTCACCCTGTGCGGCGGCAGCCCGCTGCGCGGCCAGGCGGCGAGCCTGGAGCACGGCGCCCACATCGCCGTCGGCACGCCGGGGCGCGTGCTCGATCACCTGTTTCGCGAGACCCTGAACCTCGACGCACTCAATACCCTGGTGCTGGACGAGGCCGACCGCATGCTGGACATGGGCTTTCACGACGACATGGTGAAGGTCATGCGCCAGTGCCCGAAGGATCGGCAGACGCTGCTGTTCTCGGCCACCTACCCCGAGGACATCGCGCGGCTGGCGCGGCAGTTCATGCGCGACGCGCAGACCGTGAAGGTGGACGTGCGGCACGCCAGCCAGCACATACGCGAGCTGTTTTTCGAGGTGGCGCCCGCCGAGCGCCTGCCCGCCGTGGCCCGGCTGCTGGCGCATTTTCGGCCCGAGAGCACGCTGGCCTTCTGCAACACGCGCCAGCAGTGCCGCGCCCTGGTGGAGCTGCTGCAGGCCCAAGGTTTTGATGCACTGGCGCTGCACGGCGAGCTGGAGCAGCGCGAGCGCGACCAGGTGCTGGTGCAGTTTGCCAACCGCAGCTGCTCGGTGCTGGTGGCCACCGACGTGGCGGCGCGCGGGCTGGACATCACGCAGCTGGCCGCGGTGATCAACGTGGACATCAGCCCCGACCCCGAGGTGCATGTGCACCGCATCGGCCGCACCGGGCGCGCGGGCGAGGCTGGCCTGGCGCTCAGCCTGGCGGCCATGGACGACATGGGCCGCATCGGCCGCATCGAGCAGTTCACCGGGCAGCCGTCGCAGTGGCAGGGCGTGGACACGCTCACGCCAGCGCCCGGGGCGCCCCTGCGCGCACCCATGACCACGCTGCAGATCGTGGGCGGGCGCAAGGAAAAGATCCGCCCCGGCGACGTGCTGGGCGCGCTGACGGGCGAGGCCGGCTTCACGCGCGAGCAGGTGGGCAAGATTCAGGTGATGGAGTACGCAACCTACGTGGCCGTGGCGCGCGACATTGGCGAGGCGGCGCTGGCGCGGCTGAACGCTGGGCGTATCAAGGGCAAGAAGGTGAACGTGCGGCCGGTGGGGAAGGCGTAGCAGGCGCGACCGCCGCGAAAGTCAATGGGCCGCGCCGGGGTCTGCCGACCGCCGTTTCAGCTCATACAGCGCCTCCAGCGCCTCGCGCGGGCTGAGTGCATCCGGGTCGATGGCGGCCAGGGCGGCTTCCACCGCGCTGGGTTCGGGGGGTGCACTGCCCGGCGGTGGCGGCGCGAACAGATCGACCTGGGCCTGGTGCGCGGCGGCGCCTTGCTCCAGCTGCGCCAGCGCGTGGCGCGCGTGGTTGACGACGGCGGCGGGCACGCCGGCCAGGCGCGCCACCTGGATGCCGTAGCTGCGGCTGGCGGGGCCCGGCTGCAGCTCGTGCAGGAAGACGATGTCGTGGCCGTTCTCGGCCGCCGCCACGTGCACGTTGAAGGCCGCGTGGTGCGTGGCCGGAAACTCGGTCAGCTCGAAGTAGTGGGTGGCAAACAGCGTGAAGGCCTGCACCTTGTCGTGCAGGTGCGCGGCGATGCCCGAGGCCAGCGCCAGGCCGTCGAAGGTGCTGGTGCCGCGGCCGATCTCGTCCATCAGCACCAGCGACTCGCCCGTGGCGGTGTGCAGGATCTGCGCCGCCTCGGTCATCTCCAGCATGAAGGTGGACTGCGCGTTGGCCAGGTCGTCGGCGGCGCCGATGCGGGTGTGGATGGCGTCGATGGGCCCCAGGCGGCAGCTTTGCGCGGGCACGTAGCTGCCCATGCTGGCCAGCAGCGCGATCAGTGCCACCTGGCGCATGTAGGTGCTCTTGCCGCCCATGTTGGGGCCGGTGATGACCTGCATGCGCGCCTTGGGGCCCAGCAGCGTGTCGTTGGCGATGAAGGGCTGGCCGGTGGTCTCCTGCAGGCGCGCCTCGACCACGGGGTGGCGCCCGCCGCGGATTTCGATGCAGGGTTCGCGCACGAAGGTGGGCGCGCACCAGCCCAGCGTCAGCGAGCGCTCGGCCAGCGCGCACAGGGCGTCGAGCGCGGCCAGGGCACCGGCAAAGCGCGTGAGCTGGGGCACGTGCGGCTGCAGCTGGGCCAGCAGCTGCTCGTACAGCCACTTCTCGCGCGCTAGCGCGCGCTCCTGCGCCGACAGCGCCTTGTCCTCGAAGGCCTTGAGCTCGGGCGTGATGAAGCGCTCGGCGTTCTTCAGCGTCTGGCGCCGGCGGTAGTCGTCCGGCACCTTGGCGGCCTGGCCGGCGCTGACCTCGATGTAGAAGCCGTGCACCTTGTTGAACTGCACACGCAGGTTGGCGATGCCGGTGCGCGTGCGCTCGCGCGCTTCCAGCTCCAGCAGAAAGGCGTCGCAGTTCTCGGCGATGCCGCGCAGCTCGTCCAGCTCGGCGTCCAGGCCGGGGGCGATCACGCCGCCTTCGCGCACCAGCGCGGCAGGCTCGGCCAGCAGGGCGGCCTGCAGCAGCTGCGTGGCGGCCTCGGGCGGCGCCAGGTCACCCGAAATCAAGGTCAAAAGTGCCTCTGGCCCGCGTGAAAAAAGAGCAAACAGCTCTTGTTTTTGTAGTGTCTGGCGCAAGGCCACCAGCTCGCGCGGACGCACCTGGCCCAGCGCCAGGCGCGCGGTGATGCGCTCCACGTCGCTGGTGCCCTTGAGTTGGGCGCGCAGCTGCCCGGCCAGGCCGCCTTCGCGCAGCGCGGCGATGGCTTGGTGGCGGGCCTGGGCGGCGGCGCGCGCGCGCGCGGGCGCCAGCAGCCAGCGCCTGAGGCAGCGGCTGCCCATGCCGGTCAGGCAGGTGTCGAGCAGCGAGAACAGGGTGGGCGCGTCTTCGCCGCGCAGGGTCTGCACCAGCTCCAGGTTGCGGCGCGTGCTGGCGGGCAGCTCGATCTGCTCGCCGGCGCGCTCCACCGCCAGCGCCCGCACGTGCGTCAGCGCGCGGCCCTGCGTGTGCTCGGCGTAGGTCAGCAGGGCGGCGGCGGCGGCGTGCGCCTGCGGCAGGCCGTCGGCGCCCCAGGCGGCCAGGCTGGCGGCCTGCAGCTGTTGCAGCAGCTTGCGGCGGCCCAGCGCGGCGTCGAACTGGAAGGCCGGGCGGTGGGTCAGCGCGGCGCGCGTGCCGGCCAGGCGCTGCTCGAAGGCGGGCGTGGCGTCTTGCGCCAGCAGCAGCTCGCTGGGGGCGATGCGTTCCAGCCAGGCAGGCAGCTCGTCCAGCGCGCATTCGGCCAGCTGCACCCGGCCCTGGGTGACGGCCAGCCAGGCCAGGCCGGCGCGGCCGCGCGCGCCGGCGTGCACGGCCAGCAGCAGCGATTCGCTCTTGTCGCTCATCAGCTCGCTGTCGGTTAGCGTGCCCGGGGTGACCACGCGCACCACCTTGCGCTCGACCGGCCCCTTGGCGGTGGCCACGTCGCCCACCTGCTCGCAGATCGCCACCGACTCACCCAGCCTGATCAGGCGCGCCAGATAGCCATCCACCGAGTGGAAGGGCACGCCCGCCATCGGGATCGGCTGGCCGGCCGACTGCCCGCGCGCGGTGAGCGTGATGTCCAGCAGGGCCGCGGCACGCTCGGCATCCTGGTAGAACATCTCGTAGAAGTCACCCATGCGGTAGAACAGCAGGGTGTCGGGGAAGTCGGCTTTCAGGCGCAGGTATTGCGCCATCATGGGGGTGTGGGCGGACAGGTCGGTGGCGTTCATGGCAGGGCGGGGCGCTCGTGGGCGCCCCCCCGATTGTGCGCAAAGTGCGCAATCCGCCGCGCCGGGTGCGGGCGTAGACTCCATCCCTTCGTTTTTCCGCCGGCGTCACGGGTGCGTCCTTCGTCTGGCACCGTGTCCATGTCCGCTGCTTCCACGCCTGTCCCGTCCGCCGACTTCAACGACCGCCCCGGTCCGCTGCTGCTGGTGACCATCGCGCTGGTCGGCGTGTTTGCCTTCCTGCAGGTGTATTCGGTGCAATCCATCCTGCCCGAGCTGCAGCGCGACCTGCACGCTACGGTGGTCGAGATCGGCCGCGCCGTGGGGGCCACGGTGCTGGGGGTGGCGCTGGTGTCGCCGCTGATGGGCATGGTGTCGGACGCGCTGGGACGCAAGGCGCTGGTGGTGGTCTCGGTGTTCGCGCTGGCGCTGCCCACGGCGGCCATGATCGGCGTGCAGACGGTGCATGGCCTGACGGTGTGGCGCTTCGTGCAGGGCCTGGCGGTGCCGGGCGTGACGGTGGTGGCCATCGCCTACATCGGCGAGGAGTTCCGCGCCGCGGCGATGGTGCGGGTGATGACGCTGTACATCACCGGCAGCGTGCTGGGCGGCTTTCTGGGGCGCTTTCTGCTGGGGCACCTGACCGACCACATGTCCTGGCGCGCGGCCTTCGGCGTGATGGCGGTGCTCAACGTGGCGGGCGGGGTGCTGGTGTGGCGCGTGCTGCCGCCGTCGCGCCACTTCGTGGCCGATCGGCGGGTGGCCAGCACCCTGGCCACGCTGATGGCGCTGCTGCGCCATCCGGCGCTGCAGGCGGCGGGGGCGCTGGGCTTTACCGCGCTGTTTGCGCAGGTGGGCATGTTTACCTTCGTCAACTTTCACCTGGCGGCGGCGCCCTATCGCTTCAGCGCGGCCGCCCTGGCCAACGTGTTCGCGGTCTACCTGATCGGGGTGGTGGTCACGCCGCTGGCGGGACGCTGGATTCCGCGCCTGGGCGCGCGGCGCACCATCCAGCTGTCGGTGGGGCTGGCGGCCCTGGGGGTGCTGGCGACGCTGCTGCCCTCGGTGGCGGGCATCGTGACCGGACTGGCGCTGGCGTCCTGCGGCACGTTCATCACGCAGTCGGCCACGCTCAGCTACATCGCCTACCGCATCGACCACGGCCGCTCGCTGGCCAGCGGCCTGTACTACACCGCCTACTACACCGGCGGTTTTTGCGGCGCCTGGCTGGGCGGCGTGGCCTATGCCCACGGTGGCTGGTCGGGCACGGTGGCCTTGCTGCTGGCCACGCAGGCGCTGGGCTGGTGGGTGGCCTGGCGCTTCATGGCGGCGCCGGCCTCGGCCCGGGCCTGAGGCACGGGCGCTCAGGCTCGGTGGGGTGCCGGGTCGACCGAACGGGGCACCAGCTCGGCCAGCACGCGGTCGGCATCGGCACGCACCGCGCCCGCCAGGCGGCAGGCCAGGGCCAGGCGGCGCAGCAGCCAGGCGCTGGAGTCGGACTCGAAGGGGTCGGGCAGGACCTCGGGCACGGCCGAGCGCAGCAGCGGCGCGTCGTCGGCCGGGTGGGACGGGGTCTCGGGCGGCTGCCAGGAGCGCGTCATGTCCAGCGCCTCCTCGATGACGCGCGCCGCCGAGTCCAGCGCAGGCTGCACCGCATCGAGCTGCAGGCGGTGGCGCCGCAGCAGCAAAATGGATTGGATGGCGCTGAGCTGGCCGAGCAGTTGGTAGCCGTGGCCCTGCAGCTGCTCCAGCGCCGCGATGGGCGGGCGCACGGCGCGCGGCTCGACCAGCGCGCGGCTGCTGGCCAGCACCAGGGCCGACAGCGCGTCGTAGGCCTCGCGCCGGGCCAGGCGCCAGGCCAGCTCGGGCTGGCCTGTGACCTCGGCCAGCGTGGCCAGCGCCAGCGAGAACCTGGCGTGGCGCCCCATGGCGCGGGCCACGCGGCGCACGGTGTCGGCCACCTGGTGGCGCTCCCACGAAGGCAGCACGTACGAGAAGGCCCAGGCGATGCCGGTGCCCAGCAGGGTGTCGCCCACGCGCTCGATGAAGTCGAGGGCGGGCTGGTCGCCGCTGTACAGCAGGTGGGCCAGCAGCAGGCCCATCACCGAGCCGGCCAGGGCGGTGGTGGCGTAGTGGCGCACCACGAAGGCGTGGGCCACCCCCTGGGCGACGACCACCAGCAGCAACAGCACGGCGGCCGGCGGGTGGAGCGCCAGCAGGCCCACGGCCAGCCCGCTGCCCACCAGCGTGCCCAGCACGCGCGCGTTGCGCCGCTCCAGCGTCTGCGCCAGGCTGCCGCGCAACACGACGACGATGGTCAGCAAGACCCAGTAGTCGCGCGAACCCCAGGGCAGCAGGCGTGCCAGCGCGTAGCCGGCGCCGAGGGCCAGCGCCGCGCGCAGCGCATGGCGCAGCGCCGGCTGGCGCCAGTGCCACACGCCCAGCAGCGGCTGGATGGACCAGTAGGCGGGGCTGACGAACAGCTGCCAGCCGCGGCGCACGGCCGACAGCTGGGCTGCCTGCTCGCCCCGGGCCAATGCGGTCAGCTGGCGCACGGCGGTGTCCTCGTCGCCCACGCGCACGCAGACGCTGCGCACCAGCGCGGCGCGCTCCAGCACCCGGCCGTCGTCCGGGTTGGCGCCAGCCTGGGCCTCGGCCTGCTCGCGCAGCGCCTGCAGCGCGGCGCGGTGGTCGCTGGCGGGCTGGGGGGTGCGGCCCAGCAGCAGGGCGTCGGCCAGCGCCGCCACCTCGCCGGCCATGGTGTGCAGCATGGCCGCCAGCGGCACCAGGGCCGCGGGCTGGCTGGCCTGCAGGCGTTCGATGTCGAGCTCGCCGGCGATCAGGCGGTCGCGCAGCTCCAGCACCACGATCAGCATGCCGGCCAGGCGCTGGCGCCGCGGCGTGCTGGGCGATTCGAGAATCAGGTCGCGCGCGGCCTGCAGCTGCTCGGCCAGCGCGGCCTGGCGCTGCAGCACGTCGCCGACGGCGCCAGGGTCCTCGGCCTGTCCCGGGCCGGCCGGGGCGTGCGTGAAGCGGCCGGCGTGGGTGCGCATCAGCGCGGCCACGCTCAGCAGCACGCCGGCCATGGTCTGGGTTCGGTAGCGCCCGTTCAGCAGGGCGTTGCTGGCCGTGGCGTACAGCACGTACAGGAAGGCGCCGCCAGCGCACCAGGCGGTGCGCAGCAGGGCCTCGTGCAGGCTGGTGGCCGGTTGCGGCGCCATGGCCAGCAGCATGGCGAACATCACCGCCGCCGCCACCGGCATGCCGGCGCGGCCCCAGGCGGTCGACAAAAAGGCCAGGAAGGTGGCCGGCACCAGCAGCAGGCCCAGCTCGGCCGGGTGCCCGCGCAGCAGTTGCACCGCCAGGAACAGCGGCAGGCCCAGCAGCGGGGCGGCCAGCAGATGCGAGAACTTGCCGCGGCGCGCGCGCGGGTTGTCGGCGATGAGGGCGATGACGGTGCCCACGCTGGCGTTGGATGCGGCCGCCACGCCGAATGTGGCGTGCATGAGGGCGACCACCAGCGCCATGCCGACGGCCACCGACGCGCCGTTGAGGACGGCCGCGCTGAGCAGCGTGCGGCGCGCCTGCACGAGGCGCCGGTGCAACGACGTGCCGTGAAACAGGGCCATCGTGCGATTGTTGCATGGCTATCATGCGGCGATGAGCAAGGCTTTCACGCGCGAAAGCGATGGCGACGACGAGGACGAGGTCGCGCTGCCGCCCTTGCCCGCGGGGGGCAAGAACTACCTCACGCCGCAGGGCTACGCGCGCCTGCGCGGCGAGTTGCTGAACCTGATCGACGAAGAGCGCCCCAAGGTGGTCGAGACGGTGCACTGGGCGGCCAAGAACGGCGACCGCAGCGAGAACGGCGACTACCTGTACGGCAAGAAGCGGCTGCGCGAGATCGACCGGCGCGTGCGCTTTCTGACCAAGCGCCTGGAGATCGCCGAGGTGACCGACCCCAGCGTGCACCACGGCGGCGACCAGGTGTTCTTCGGTGCCACGGTGACCTATGCGGACGATCAGGGCGCCGAGCGCACCGTGACCATCAAGGGCATCGACGAGGCCGAGAGCAGCCGGGGCGAGGTGAGCTGGATCAGCCCCATCGCCCGCACCCTGCTGCGCACGCGCGTGGGCGACGTGCTGCAACTGCCCACGCCGGCGGGGGTGCAGGAGATCGAGGTGCTGGCGGTGGACTATCCGGCGCCCGTGGCGTAGGCAACGCTCAGACGGCGCTCAGGTGGCGGTCGGAACCGTGCGCGTGGCGCGCAGCACCGAGTGCGTCCAGCGCAGGGTGCGCAGCACTTGGTCCAGGTGGGTGCGGTCGCGCACCGTGATGACGAAGCGCAGGTCCAGCGCGTCCTGCGCCACCTCGTCGGGCATGCCCAGGTGCACGATGTCCGATTCGGCCGAGGCGATGGCGGCGGCCACGCGCGCCAGCACGCCCTTGCCGTTGACCACGGTGACGACGATGCCGACCTCGAAGGCGCGCACCGGCTCGTCGGCCCAGGCCACGGTGATGAAGCGCTCGGGGTCCTTGTGCTGCAGGCGGCGCGCCACGGCGCAGTCGTCGGTGTGCACCACCAGGCCTTCGCCGCGGCCCAGGTAGCCCAGCAGGCCGTCGCCCGGGATCGGGCGGCAGCAGGTGGCGTACTTGATGGAGACGTCGGCGCTGCCATCGACCGTGACGGCGCCCTGCGAGAGGTTTTCGTGCGCGGTGTAGCGCGCGCGGGTCAGCAGCAGCGCGTCGGGCTTGACGCCCTGCTCGCCCAGCAGCGTGACCAGGCGCTTGGCCACCATGCTGGCGCTGCGCTTGCCCAGGCCGATGTCCAGCAGCAGTTCGTCGCGCGCGCGGTTGCCGGTGAAGCGCAGCAGTTTGTCCCAGATCGGCTTGTCCTCGGGGCCGTCGCCCGGCGGCTTGCCCAGGCCCTCGGCGCGCAGCGCCTGCGCCAGCAGCTTGTCGCCCAGCGTGCGCGACTGGTCCTGCGCCAGCGATTTGAGGTGGCTGCGGATCTTGGAGCGTGCGCGCCCCGTGCGCACGAAGCCCAGCCAGGCCGGGTTGGGGCTGGACACGGGGGCGGTGACGACCTCGACCACGTCGCCGTTGGTCACCTCGGTGCGCAGCGGCACCTGCTCGCCGTTGACCTTGGCGGCCACCGTGTGATCGCCCACGTTGCTGTGGATGGCGTAGGCGAAGTCGACCACGGTGGCGCCGCGCGGCAGCGCCAGGATCTGCCCCTTGGGCGTGAAGACGTAGACCGCGTCGGGAAACAGGTCGACCTTGACGTTGTCCCAGAACTCGGCGGCGTCGCGCGTCTCGCTCTGGATGTCCAGCAGCGACTGCAGCCACTGGTTGCCCAGCTGGGCGTCGTGCAGCTGGCCGTGCTCGCCGCTCTTGTACAGCCAGTGCGCGGCCACGCCGGCCTCGGCCACCAGGTCCATGGCCTCGGTGCGGATCTGGAACTCGACGTTGATGCTGGCCGGCCCCACCAGCGTGGTGTGCAGCGACTGGTAGCCGTTGACCTTGGGGATCGCGATGTAGTCCTTGAAGCGCCCCGGCACCGGCTTGTACAGCTGGTGCAGCAGGCCCAGCGCGGTGTAGCAGCTGATGATGTCGGGCAGGATCAGGCGCACGCCGTACAGGTCGCTCACCTGGGCGAAGGACAGGCGCTTGTCGTCCATCTTGCGGTAGATGGAATACAGGGGCTTTTCGCGCCCGATGATGCGCGCCGCCAGGCCGGCCTCGGCCAGCACGCGCTCGACGTCCTGCTGCACCTTCTGGATCAGGTCGCGCCGGCGCTGGCGGGCGCGCGTGACGGCTTTGGACAGCACGTTGTAGCGCCAGGGCTTGAGGTAGCGAAACGCCAGGTCCTGCAGCTCGCGGTAGGTCTGGTTCAGCCCCAGGCGGTGGGCGATGGGGGCGTAGACCTCGAGCGTCTCGGCGCTGATGCGTCCCCATTTGCTGCGCGGCATGTCGCCCATGGTGCGCATGTTGTGCAGGCGGTCGGCCAGCTTGACCAGGATGACGCGCACGTCGCGCGCCATGGCCAGCAGCATCTTGCGAAAGGACTCGGCCTGGCCTTCCTCGCGCGTGTTGAAGCGCAGCTTGTCCAGCTTGGTCAGCCCGTCCACCAGCTCGGCCACCGGCGCGCCGAAGCGCTCGACCAGGTCGGCCTTGGTGACACCGCAGTCCTCCATGGTGTCGTGCAGCAGCGCGGCCATGATGGCTGAGGCGTCCAACTTCCACTCGGCCGCCTGCGCGGCCACCGCGATGGGGTGGGTGATGTAGGGCTCGCCGCTGTGGCGCAGCTGGCCCAGGTGGGCGGTGTCGGCAAAGCGGTAGGCCTGGCGCACGCGCTCGACGTCGGCCGCATCCAGGTAGCCCAGCTTGGATTCCAGCGCGGCAAAGCTGGCGGCCGCGGCGTTGGCGGCAGCCAGCGGGGGGTCCAGGGGTGGCGCCGCGGTGCTCATCCCCCGAATTTAACCACTCGGGGCGCGGATTGCCCGCAGACATGAAAAATGCGCCGCTTGCGGCGCATTGTTCTGGGGGGGTTCATGGCGCGGGTGCGCTCAGGGCACCTTTTTGAGCATTTCCAAGCCGACCTGGCCGGCGGCGATCTCGCGCAGCGCGGTCACGCCGGGCTTGTTGGTGGTCTCGACCTTGGGGGCGTGGCCCTGGCTGAGCATGCGCGCGCGGTAGGTGGCGGCCAGCACCAGTTGGAAGCGGTTGGGGATTTTTTCGAGACAGTCTTCGACGGTGATGCGGGCCATGGCGGGTGCTGTGGGTAAGGGGTGGATCAGTCGATGTCGAGGGCCTTGAACGTGTCGGCGTGGACGCGTTTCTGGGCGCTGAATCTCAGGCGTTGCGCGTGGACGATGGCCTTGAGGTCAAACAGCGCGCGCTCGAATACCTTATTGATTATAACGTAGTCGAAGTGCTTGACTTGGGCCAGTTCCTCGCGCGCATTGGCCAGGCGCAGCTCGATCACCTCGTCGGAATCCTCGCCGCGCCGCTGCAGGCGCGCGCGCAACTCGTCCCAGCTGGGCGGCAGCACGAAGATCAGGATGGCGCTGGCAAACAGCCGCCGGATTTGCAGCGCGCCCTGCCAGTCGATCTCCAGCACCACGTCGCCACCGGCCTGCATGCGCGCGGCAATGGCCTGGCGCGAGGTGCCGTAGCGGTTGCCGTGCACCTGGGCCCACTCGAAGAAGTCGCCCGCCTCGATCATGCGGTCGAAGGTGGCGCGGTCGACGAAGAAATATTCCCGCCCGTCCTTTTCCTGGCCGCGCGGCGCGCGCGTGGTGTGCGAGACGGAAGGAGCCACGCCGGCATCCACCTCCATCAGTGCCTTGACCAGGCTTGACTTGCCAGAGCCGCTGGGCGCGGCGACGACGAACAGATTGCCAAGAGTGTCCATGAAGGTGCAAACCGTGGGTGTTTGCGGCCCGATTTTATTTCGGCGCGGCTTCGCGCGCGGCTGTGGCGATGTCGAGCGCGCGCAGGCGCAGCGCGGGGTCGTACACGTCGCACACCAGCATCATCTCGTCGCAGCCGGTCTGCTCGGCCAGCGCCTGCAGGCCGGCGCGCACGGTTTGCGGGCCGCCGATCACGGCACAGGCCAGGAAGTCGGCGATGCCGGCGCGCTCGGCCTCGCTCAGTCGGGCAAAGAAGCCTTCCTGCGGCGGCTGCAGCAGGCCACGGGCGCCGCGCAGGATGCCCAGCACGCGCTGAAACACGCTGCCGGCCAGGTGCAGGGCCTCCTCGTCGGTGGGGGCGGCCACCACCGGCACGCCGATCATCACGTAGGGCCGCGGGCACTGCGCGGAGGGCTTGAACAGGCGGCGGTACAGCTCGATGGCCTGCAGCAGCAGCGCGGGCGCGAAATGCGAGGCAAAGGCGTAGGGCAGGCCGCGCTCGGCCGCCAGCTGCGCCGAAAACAGGCTGGAGCCCAGCAGCCAGACCGGCACGCGCGTGCCCGCGCCCGGCGTGGCGATCAGCTTTTGGCCGGGCTGGGGCGCGTCCAGCAGGTGCTGCAATTCGGCCACGTCGCGCGGAAAGTCCTCCACCGTCTCCACGCGGTCGCGGCGCAGCGCGCGCATGGTCATGGGGTCGGTGCCGGGCGCGCGGCCCAGGCCCAGGTCGATGCGGCCGGGGTACAGCTCGGCCAGGGTGCCGAAGGCCTCGGCCACCACCAGCGGCGCGTGGTTGGGCAGCATCACGCCGCCGGAGCCGACGCGGATGCGCTCGGTGCCGCCGGCGATGTGGCCCACCAGCACGGCCGTGGCCGAGGAGGCGATGCCGATCATGTTGTGGTGCTCGGCCATCCAGTAGCGCGCGAAGCCCAGGCGCTCGACATGCCGCGCCGTGGCCAGCGCCACCGCCAGCGCATCGGCCACCGACCGCCCCTCGCGCACGGGCACCAGATCGAGCATGGAAAAGGCGATATCCTGCAAGGCTTGGGTCATGCGCCGATTGTGCGTGATGTGCGCCAAGCGGGCGCCGCGACGCCCTGCCGCGCCTGCAACCCCTTCGATTCATCATGAAGCTCAACGACACGCCCCTGGAAGTGCTGCCGCGCGATCTGTCGGCCTACCGCGCCGGCAACACCGGCATCGACTACGTGCACCGCTTCGACTCCGGCCTGCCGGGCCCGCACGTGCTGATCAACGCGCTGACGCACGGCAACGAGATCTGCGGCATGGTGGCCGCCACGCACCTGCTGGACACAGGGGTGCGCCCGCGGATCGGCACGCTGACGGTGAGCTTCGCCCACGTCGAAGCCTACGAGGCCTTCAAGGCCGAGGACCCGTTTGCCAACCGGCAGCTGGTGCACAACCTCAACCGCGTGTGGTCGGCCGACTGGCTCGATGGCGCCGAGGACAGCCCCGAGCTGCGCCGGGCGCGCGAGCTGCGCCCGGTGGTCGCCGCGGCCGACCACATCCTGGACATCCACTCGACCAGCCATGACGGCGGGCCGTTCTGGGTCTACCCCGGCTTCGAGCGCAACCGGCAGGCGGCGCTCGCCATCGGCGCGCGGGGCGTGGTCGGCACGCACCTGGTGATGCCCAGCGGGCTGGGCAGCGGCACGCCGCTGATCCAGCACGGGCGCCATGGGCTGGCGGGCGGCGACGCCGGCGTGGCCCTGGTGGTCGAGTGCGGCCAGCACTTTCTGCGCGCCAGCGCCGAGGTGGCCACGCGCACGGCGCAGGACTTCCTGGCGCACTTCGGCCTGATCGACGCGCCTGCGCCGAGCGGCCAGCCAACACCCCAGCGGCGCTTCGAACTGTTGCGCACCTGCATGGTGCAAACCGGGGCATTTCGCTTCGCGAGGCCGCTGCAGGGCTTCGAGACTTTTGCACAAGGCGAGCTCATCGCCACCGACGGCGAGGCAGGCGAAATCCGCTCGCCCTGTGACCAATGCACCGTTTTCATGCCCACGCGCCAACCGATCGTTGGGCGCGAGGCGGTATATTTGACACAGCCGCTGCCGGCCTGAACGGGCCTGGCCCCTCGTCGCGGCACGATCACCGACCGAGGCGCCGTGCTGGCGCTGATTGCACCATGTCGACTGTCCAGGTTTTGTTCAATGACGCGCTGCAACCGCAGGTGCCGGTCGACGTCATCTTCGGCGCTCAGGCGCACTGACCGTTCATGCACGCTGCCCGCGACCACAGTCCACTGATCGAGCGCAGCAAGCGCGAGGTGCTGCTGCAGGCCGCGCCCATGGTGGAGCGCACGGTGCAGGCGGCGTGCGGCGCGATCGAGGAGGCGGAGCGCGGTGCGCGCTCGGTGGCGCGCCGGCTGCAGTTGGGCGATGCGCACGCGGCGCTGCTGCGCCATGCGCCGCGGCTGCGTGCCGAATTTCCGCGGGTCCTGATGCAGGGCGTCGAACGCGCCTTGCGGCAGGAAGCCGACGCCGAGCCCCAGCGGGAGTCGGAGCGCGAGGCGTCGGTGCTGGCGTTGCTGGACGACATCGAGGTGGCGCGCTTTGTCGAAGCCTCGCGCCTGCAGCAAAGCGCGATGCCGGTGATCGAGCGCTCGCTGGGCGTGCTCGATTCGCTGATGAGCTCGGTGCTGGGCCTGCCGGTGGTGCGCGCGGACCTGAACCCGTTTCGCCCCGACGTGTTTTGCGCGGCGCTGCTGCAGGTGCTGGAAGCTCAGCTCGAGGCGCCGGAGGTGCGCGGCCACTGGATTCGCCATATGGGCCGCCCCTTCGCGGCCGAGATGCACGCGCTGTACGAGGCGCTGAACACCATGCTGGCGGCCCATGGGGTCGAGGAGGCGCGCTATCGCCTGCGGCTGGTGGACGGCGGGGGTGGGGGCGGTGGCTCGGGACGGTTGGGAGGGTCGGATTCGGGTGAAGCGTCGGATGCCGACGCGGTGGCGGGCGGCACCGGTGCCGGTGGCCACGCCGCCACCGGTGCGGGGTTGGCCGGCGGCGCAACGGACGGCCTGGCGTTGATGGATGGGAGCGGCGCACGCGGTTCGGGTCGCGGCGGGCGCCGGCGCAGCTTCGTGCCGCGGATGGAGCAGCTGTCGCAGGCCAAGCCCGCCGTGGACGCGGGGGTGATCCGCGACTTTCTGTATCAGCCGCAATGGATCGAGGCCCACGACGAGCCCCTGCCGCAGGGTTACTACGACGCGGTCGAGGCCGAAATGAAGGCCTTGGTGCGCCGGCCGGAGGCGGGGTTCGACACGCTGGCGTACGAGCAGGAGCAGGAGCGCCGCCGCAGCCAGGACGTGATGGAGCGTTCGGCGCCGCGCGTCGGCGTCGATCGCCCGCTGCCGCCCGACGAGTGGGGCGAATGGGGCTCGGCGCGGGCGCGCACCGACACGCTGATGCGGCTCAAGGCCCAGGCCGCGCGCATCAGCCAGGTGCTGGGCCTGGATGCGGTGCGCGCGCTGATCAACCAGGTGGCGGGCGACGAACGCATGCTGGCACCGGTGCGCGAGGCCTTCGTTGCGCTGGAGCCGGCACTGCTGCGCATGGCGCTGGACGACCCGCGCTTCTTCGGCGACGAGTCGCACCCGGCGCGCGTGCTGGTCGAGGCCATCGCCCAGCGCAGCTTCAAGTACAACGACGAGTTCGCCCCCGAGTTCGAGCGCTTCATGGCGCCGGTGCGCGCCGCCGTGCGCGAACTGGTCGGGCTGTCGGCCGCCACGCCCGGCGACTTCGAGGCGCGTCGCGTGTCGCTGCAGGCCGACTGGCAGGCGCAGGACGAGGGCGAGCAGAGCGCGCGCGAACAGCTGCAGCACTCCATGCAGTTTGCCCAGGAGCGCCAGGCACTGGCCGACCGCATTGCCTGGGAATTCAGCCTGCGCTCCGACCTGGTGGGCGTGCCCGCCATGGTGGCCGACTTCCTGTATCGCGACTGGTCGCTGGTGATTGCGCACGCGCAGCTGACGCACAAGGGCGCCAAGCTCGATCCGGGCGGCTACCTGGCCGTGGTCAGCGACCTGCTGTGGTCGGTCAACCGCGAGCAGGCGATGAAGCGGCCGGCGCGCCTGTTCGAGGTGGTGCCGGGCGTCATCATGACCCTGCGCCGGGGCCTGGACATGCTGGGCAAGGAGCCGGCCGAGACGCAGGCTTTCTTCGACGCGCTGCTGCACTATCACGACCCGGTGCTGCGGCTGCGCCGCCTGCGCAGCGCGCAGGACGTGGAGGCCTCGGGCTTCGTGCGCATCGACCAGGATTGGGCGGAGATGCCGCCGCCGGAGGCCGGGGGCACGCAGGAGCGGCCCACGCCCCGCAAGGCCGACGAGCCCTGGCTGGGTCGCCACGAGCGCGAGGCAGCCGGCTTCGAGGACACGGCGGGCCTGGACTGGACCAGCACCCAGGTGCCCGAGGAGTCCACGCAGCCGGCCATGCCGACCGATGTGCCAAGCGCCTCGCAGCGTGCCGACCTGCCCCTGTTGACCGAGCGCGCCGACGCACTCCGGCCTGCGGCTGGGGCGCCGGCGTCCTTGTCCGAGGGCGAATTGATGGCGCGCATCCAGGCCGAGGTGGCGCGCCTGCGTCCTGGCGACTGGGCCGACCTGTACGTGCATGGTGCGTGGCGCCGTGCCCAGATGAATTGGATGAGCGACAACGGCTCGCTGTTCATGTTCGTCAGCCACGGCGGGCGGGCGCACAGCATGACGCGCCGCACCTGCGAAAAACTGATGCTCCGGCGCCATCTGCATCCGGTCGACATCGACCCGGTGGTGGCGCGCGCGCTGCAGCGCCTGGCGCAGGCCGCCAGCGACGAGGACGAAGGGGAAGGCGAAGCGGGCGCAACCGGCCTGCCGGCCCCGCTGCCGCCGCCGCAGTAGGCCGGGCGCCGGGTCAACCCGCCGGCGGCGCCTCGCACAGCAGGCGAAAGCCCACCAGCACGTAGCGCGTCTGCGGGGTGTTCCAGTTGCGAAAGGCCACGCGCGCGTACAGCGGCCAGGTGTGCCAGGAGCCGCCGCGGCGCACGCGCACCGTGCCTTCCGCGGGGCCGGGCGGGTCGTCCACGGGCGAGCGGGCGTAGTAGTCCTCGCCGTACCAGTCGCCCACCCATTCCCACACGTTGCCGATCATGTCGCGCAGGCCGAAGGCGTTGGGGGCCAGGCGGCCCACCGGCGCGGTGAAGGCGTAGCCGTCGCTGCCGGCGCCGGCCTGCGTGCGCCAACGCGGCCAGTGCACGGCGCCGGACTGGTCGAAGGTGTTGGCGCTGGCCAGCAGCACGGCGGGGTCGTCGCCCGCCGGATAGCGCGTGCGCGTGCCGGCGCGCGCGGCGTATTCCCATTCGGCCTCGGTGGGCAGGCGGCAGCGTGTGCCTGCCTGGGCGCCCATCCAGCGCGCCATGGCGTTGGCGTCGTTCCAGCTCACGTTGACCACCGGATGCTCGTCGGTCTGGGCAAAGCCGGGGCTCAGCCACGAGTAGCGCGGGTCGCGCCCCTCGAAGGCGTCGCCGCGCGCCGTGCGGGCGGGGTCGTAGCCGGGGTTGTAGCCGTAGCCGCCGGTGCCGTCGCGGATGGATTCGGGCACGTAGCCCGAGGCCTGGACGAAGCGCCGGAACTGCCCCACCGTGACCTGGGTCTGGCCCAGCCAGAAGTCGTGCGTGATGCGCACGCGGTGCACCGGCGCCTCGTCGGCGAACTGGGCCAGGCGCCTGGCCTCGGCCTGCGGAAAGGCGTGCGCCAGCGCCTGGGGCGATTCGTCGCTGCCCATCAGGAATTCGCCCGCCGGCACGCGCACGAAGCGCATGCCGGCCAGGGTGGTGACGGGCGCCGGTGGCGGCGTGGCGCAGCCGGCCAGCCAGGCGGCGAGCAGCAGGGCCAGGGCGGTGAATGAAAGGGATGGCATGGGGCGCATGGCGACGGGCCATGCTTGCCGGTGCGCCGCGCCCTGTCAACCCGCGCAAACGCGAATCAGACGTCCAGGAACAGCGCCGGATCGACCGAGGCGCGGTTGAGCACCACGCCCCAGTGCAGGTGCGGCCCGGTGACGCGGCCGGTGGCGCCCACGCGCCCCAGGGGCTCGCCCGCCGCCAGCTGCGTGCCCACCGCGGCGTCGATCCGGCTCAGGTGGCACATCATCGACAGCAGGCCGCCGCCGTGGTCCAGCCACACGGTGTTGCCGTTGAAGAAGTAGTCGCCCGTGTCGACCACCGTGCCGGCCAGCGGCGCCACCACGGGCGTGCCGCTGGCGGCGGCGATGTCCATGCCGCTGTGCGGGTTGCGCGGCTGGCCGTTGAAGAAGCGCCGCTTGCCGAACGAATCCGACCGCTTGCCGGGCACGGGCGGGCGCATGGCCAGGCGGCCCTGGGGCGTGGCGCTCAGGGTGGCGATCACGCCTTCCTGGTGCTTGCGCTCGCGCTCGTAGCGCGCCAGGTCTTCGGGCGACAGGTCCACCGTGCGGGGCGCCACCTTCAGGTGCTGCTCGGCGTAGCGCTTGGGCACGATGGTGTAGGCCAGCTCGTGCACGGCATCGCCCTGGCGCACGCGGATGGATTGTGGGCCCGGCCGGGCGGCCAGCGCGATGCCGACCAGCGCCGTCCACGCGATCATGTCGCCCACCACCAGCAATGGCACCTCGCCCTCGAAGGCCTGCGGGCGCTCGGGCGCGGGGCCCAGGGCGATGCGCGCCACGCCGCCGGGCACGCGCTCGTCGCGGGGCCAGGGCCCGTCGTCGGCCGAGCGCGCCCAGGCCGGCACGACGCAGGCCAGGCCGGCGGCGGCAAGCAGGCCGCGGCGCGTGGTACGGGATGGCTTCGGGGTGTCGTGATTCATGATCCAATGGGCCGCTGGCCCGCAAGAAACAAGCGCCGTCAGCTATCAATCATAGAGCTAATCGCCGATGGGGGCGTGCCCTTCAACTGGCCGCTTCCAGGCCGCCCTCGAAATGCTGGCGCATGCACCGCGCCGCGCGCTCGCCGTCGCGTGCTGTCAGCGCGGCCATCAGGGTGCGGTGCTCCAGCAACGCCTGCCTGGGGCGTCCGGATTTTTGCAGCGAGTGCTGGCGGTGCAGCTTCATCACCTTGCGCAAATCCTGCACCACCTGCAGGCGCCAGCGGTTGTCGGCCAACTCCAGCAGGCGCAGGTGAAAGGCTTCGTTGAGGGCGAAAAAGCGCGCCGTGTCGTCGATGGCGTCTTCCAGCTCCTGGTGCAGGGCGCCCAGCTCGGCCAGCGCGGCGTCGCTGGCGTGCTGGGCCACGGCGCGGGTGGCGTCGGCTTCCAGCAGCGACAGCAGGTGGTAGACGTCGGCCAGGTCCTTGGGCGAAGCCTCGGTCACGTAGGCGCCGCGGCGCAGCTTCATGGTGATCAGGCCCTCGCTGGCCAGCACCTTCAGCGCCTCGCGCAGCGGCGTGCGGCTGATGCCCAGCTCGTCGGCGATCTTCAGCTCGTCGATCCATTCGCCCGGCGCCAGCTGGCGCGCGTAGATGCGCTGGCGCAGGCGCTCGGCCACTTCTTCGTAGAGGGCGCGGGGGGCGAGGGTGGCGGTCACGGGCAGGGATGGGAAAAATATTTTTGCGATTCTAGTGCAAAAACTGAATTTTGAATTAATAATTACGGCATTGAGTGGGCTGCCATCGAGCCGGGTCGTTGACGGGCGTGGACGGGCCATCTTCCTGAACCCCTTTCGAGACCGCCATGAGCCACGACGCACCCGCCTTCAAACCCTCCACCCTGGCCGACTGGAACAAGGCCGCCGCCAAGTCCGCGCCGGGTGGCGACGTGGCGGCGCTGGACTGGCACACGCCGGACGGCATCGCCGTCAAGCCGCTGTACACCGCCGCCGACGTGCAGGGCCTGCCCTATGCCGACACGCTGCCGGGCTTCGAGCCCTTCGTGCGCGGCCCGCAGGCCACCATGTACGCGGTGCGGCCGTGGACGATCCGCCAGTACGCCGGCTTTTCGACCGCCGAGGAGAGCAACGCCTTCTACCGCAAGGCGCTGGCCGCCGGCGGGCAGGGCGTGTCGGTGGCGTTCGACCTGGCCACGCACCGCGGCTACGACAGCGACCATCCGCGCGTGACGGGCGACGTGGGCAAGGCGGGCGTGGCCATCGACAGCGTGGAGGACATGAAGATCCTGTTCAACGGCATTCCGCTGGACAAGGTCTCGGTGTCGATGACGATGAACGGCGCGGTGCTGCCCATTCTGGCGGGCTACATCGTGGCGGCCGAGGAGCAGGGCGTGGCGCAGGACCAGCTGGCGGGCACGATCCAGAACGACATCCTCAAGGAGTTCATGGTCCGCAACACCTACATCTACCCGCCCGAGCCGAGCATGCGCATCATCGGCGACATCATCGAGTACACGGCCCAGAAGATGCCGAAGTTCAACTCGATCAGCATCAGCGGCTACCACATGCAGGAGGCCGGCGCCACGCAGGCACTGGAGCTGGCCTTTACCCTGGCCGACGGCAAGGAATACGTCAAGACCGCGCTGGCCAAGGGCATGGACGTGGATGCGTTTGCCGGGCGCCTGTCGTTCTTCTGGGCGATCGGCATGAACTTCTATCTGGAGATCGCCAAGATGCGCGCGGCGCGCCTGCTGTGGTGCCGCATCATGAAGGGCTTTGACGCCAAGAACCCCAAGAGCCTGATGCTGCGCACGCACTGCCAGACCAGCGGCTGGAGCCTGACCGAGCAGGACCCCTACAACAACGTGGTGCGCACCACCATCGAGGCCATGGCGGCGGTGTTTGGCGGCACGCAGAGCCTGCACACCAACAGCTTCGACGAGGCGATCGCGCTGCCCACCGAGTTTTCCGCCCGCATCGCGCGCAACACGCAGCTCATCATCCAGGAGGAGACGCACATCACCAACGTGGTCGATCCCTGGGCCGGCAGCTACCTGATGGAAAAGCTGACGCAGGAGATGGCCGACGCTGCCTGGGCCATCATCGAGGAAGTGGACGCCATGGGCGGCATGACCAAGGCGGTGGACAGCGGCTGGGCCAAGCTCAAGATCGAGGCCGCCGCGGCCGAGAAGCAGGCGCGCATCGACTCGGGCCAGGACGTGATCGTGGGCGTCAACAAATACAAGCTGGCGCAGGAAGACGCCATCGACATCCTGGAGGTGGACAACGTGAAGGTGCGCGACTCGCAGATCGCGCGCCTGCAGGACATCAAGCAAAAACGCAATGCAGCCCGGGTGCAGCAAGCGCTGGCAGCTATTACAAACATAGCTGCCAGCGGCCAGGGCAACCTGCTGGCCGCCGCCATCGACGCGATTCGTGCCCGCGCCACCGTGGGCGAAGTGAGCGATGCCATGGAAAAGATTTTTGGCCGGCACCGCGCCGACACGCAGAAAGTCAGCGGCGTGTACGCCGCCGCCTACGCCGGCGCCGAGGGCTGGGAAAAACTCAAGCACGAGATCGACGCCTTTGCCGAGGCCGAGGGCCGCCGTCCGCGCGTGATGATCGCCAAGCTGGGCCAGGACGGCCACGACCGCGGCGCCAAGGTGGTGGCCACGGCCTTTGCCGACCTGGGCTTCGACGTGGACATCGGCAGCCTGTTCCAGACCCCCGAGGAATGCGCGCGCCAGGCGATCGAGAACGACGTGCACGCCGTGGGCGTGAGCACCCTGGCCGCCGGCCACAAGACCCTGGTGCCGGCCATCATCGCCGAGCTGAAAAAGCAGGGCGCCGACGACATCGTGGTCTTCGTCGGCGGCGTGGTGCCCCGGCAGGACTACGACTTTTTGTACGAAGCCGGCGTCAAGGGCATCTACGGGCCCGGTACGCCGGTCCCGGCCAGCGCCAAGGACGTGCTGGAGCAGATCCGGAAGGCCCACCGGGCATGAATCGCCTGCCGAACGGGGTGACGGACATGGCCGACTCGCGCCTGGTCGACGCCGTGCTGCATGGCGCGCCCATGGCCCGGCGCCGCGCCATCGCCAAGGCCATCACCCTGCTCGAATCGACCCGCGCCGACCACCGCGCGCAGGCCGATGCGCTGCTGACGGCGCTGCTGCCGCACACCGGCCAGTCGCTGCGGCTGGGCATCAGCGGCGTGCCGGGGGTGGGCAAGAGCACCTTCATCGAAGCGCTGGGGGTTGACCTGATCGCGCGCGGCCACCGCGTGGCGGTGCTGGCCATCGACCCGTCGTCCACCGTGTCGGGCGGCTCCATCTTGGGCGACAAGACGCGCATGGAGCGCTTGTCGGTGCTGGAGCAAGCCTACATCCGCCCCAGCCCCAGCAGCGGCACGCTGGGCGGGGTGGCCGAGAAGACGCGCGAGGCCATGCTGGTGTGCGAGGCCGCCGGCTACGACGTGGTGCTGGTCGAGACCGTGGGCGTGGGGCAGAGCGAGACGGCGGTCAGCGGCATGACCGACATGTTCGTGCTGCTGCAGCTGCCCAACGCCGGCGACGACCTGCAGGCCATCAAGAAGGGCGTGATGGAGCTGGCCGACCTGGTGGTGATCAACAAGGCCGACATCGAGCCCGCCGCCGCCATCCGCGCGCAGGCGCAGATCAAGTCGGCCCTGCGCCTGCTGGGCCAGCAGGGCAACCCCGAGCACATGCTGCACGACGCGCGGCAGTGGCACCCCGAGGTGATCCGCATCAGTGGACTGAAGGGCGAGGGGCTGGAAGAATTCTGGCATTGCGTGACGCGCTTTCGCGACCTTCAGACCGCCAACGGCAAGCTGGCCGCGCGCCGCCAGCAGCAGGCGCGGGCGTGGATGTGGGCGCTGATCGAGTCGGGCCTGAAGGCCGCCTTCCACCGGCACCCTGCCGTGCGCGCCAGCCTGGCTGCCGTGACCGAGCAGGTGACACGGGGGCTGCTGCCGCCATCCACCGCCGCGCGCCAGCTGCTGGCCACGGCCGGCTTGGCCGCCACCCCATGTGAGTGATTTTTTTTGCAAAGAGCCAACATGAACACCATCCTTGAACAACTGGAAAGCAAACGCGCCGCGGCCCGCCTGGGCGGCGGGCAAAAGCGCATCGATGCGCAGCACGCCAAGGGCAAGCTCACCGCGCGCGAGCGCATCGAGGTGCTGCTGGACGTGGGCAGCTTCGAGGAATGGGACATGTTCGTCGAGCACCGCTGCGCGGACTTCGGCATGGACGCCACGCACATTCCCGGCGACGGCGTGGTCACCGGCTACGGCACCATCAACGGCCGCCTGGTGTTCGTCTTCAGCCAGGACTTCACGGTGTTCGGCGGCGCGCTCAGCGAGGCCCACGCCGAGAAGATCTGCAAGGTGATGGACCAGGCCATGAAGGTGGGCGCGCCGGTGATCGGCCTGAACGACTCGGGCGGCGCGCGCATCCAGGAGGGCGTGGCCAGCCTGGGCGGCTACGCCGAGGTGTTCCAGCGCAACGTGATGGCCTCGGGCGTGGTGCCGCAGATCAGCATGATCATGGGCCCCTGCGCCGGCGGCGCGGTGTACAGCCCGGCCATGACGGACTTCATCTTCATGGTCAAGGACAGCTCTTACATGTTCGTCACCGGCCCCGAGGTGGTCAAGACCGTGACGCACGAGAGCGTGACGGCCGAGGAGCTGGGCGGCGCGCTCACGCACACCACCAGGAGCGGCGTGGCCGACCTGGCCTTCGACAACGACGTCGAGGCGCTGCTGATGCTGCGCCGCCTGTTCAACTACATCCCCGCCAGCAACCGCGAGAAGGCGCCGCATCGCCCCACCCAGGACGCGGTGGACCGCGCCGACCTGAGCCTGGACACCCTGGTGCCGGAGAACCCGAACCTGCCCTACGACATCAAGGAAGCCATCGTCAAGACGGTGGACGACGGCGAGTTCTTCGAGCTGCAGCCCGACTACGCCGCCAACATCGTCATCGGCTTTGCGCGCATGGACGGCCACGTGGTCGGCATCGTCGCCAACCAGCCGCTGGTGCTGGCCGGCTGCCTGGACATCAAGAGCAGCATCAAGGCCGCGCGCTTCGTGCGTTTTTGCGATGCCTTCAACATCCCCATCCTGACCTTCGTCGACGTGCCCGGCTTCATGCCCGGCACCAGCCAGGAATACGGCGGCATCATCAAGCACGGTGCCAAGCTGCTGTTTGCCTACGCCGAATGCACGGTGCCCAAGATCACCGTCATCACGCGCAAGGCCTACGGCGGCGCCTACGACGTGATGAGCTCCAAGCACCTGCGCGGCGACGTCAACCTGGCCTGGCCCAACGCCGAGATCGCGGTGATGGGCGCCAAGGGCGCGGTGGAGATCATCTTCCGCGAGGAGAAGAAGGATCCCGAAAAACTGGCCGCGCGCGAGGCCGAGTACAAAGCGCGCTTTGCCAACCCCTTCGTGGCCGGCGCGCGCGGCTACATCGACGACGTGATCCTGCCGCACGAGACGCGCCAGCGCATCTGCCGCAGCCTGGCGATGCTGAAGGACAAGAAGCTGGAAAACCCGTGGCGCAAGCACGACAACATTCCGCTCTGATGAGGCGATGCGGCGATGAACTTCCTGCTTTCCCTGTTGGAGACGGTGGCCGACGTGCTGTTCTTCACGTGGTTGCGGCGGGAGCGGCGCGGGCGCGAAGGGCGCCCGCAGCGGCCACTGCAGGACGACGTCGCCGAGGGGGCTTACTTCGACGTCGTGACCACCATGGTGTGGGGCCTGGTGGGCGCCGCGCTGTTTTTCACCCTTCTTTTCGGGTTCGATCTGCCATTCGGCTGGAGCTTTGCGATCGCCGTGATTCCCGTCGGGCTCCATCTCGGCCGGCGCCTGATCCACTTGCTGCGTGACTAGCCGGTGTGCGATGGCACGCCGTCCATTTCATTTTTCGAGTTCAACCATGTTCAAGAAAATCCTCATTGCCAACCGCGGTGAAATCGCCTGCCGCGTCATTGCCACGGCCCGCAAGATGGGCATCGCCACCGTGGCCGTCTATTCCGACGCCGACAAGCAGGCGCGCCACGTCAAGCTGGCCGACGAGGCCGTGCGCCTGGGGCCGCCGCCTTCGCGCGAGTCCTACCTGCTGGCCGACAAGATCATCGAGGCCGCCAGGCAGACCGGCGCCGAGGCGGTCCATCCGGGCTACGGCTTTCTGAGCGAGAACGAGGCCTTCGCCAAGCGCTGCGAGGATGAGGGCATTGCCTTCATCGGTCCCAAGGCGCATTCGATCGCGGCCATGGGCGACAAGATCGCGTCCAAGAAGCTGGCGCTTGCCGCCAAGGTTAACACCATCCCCGGCCACAACGACGCCATCGAGTCGGCCGAGCGCGCGGTGCAGATCGCGCAGGGCATCGGCTACCCGGTGATGATCAAGGCCAGCGCCGGCGGCGGCGGCAAGGGCCTGCGCGTGGCCTTCAACGACAAGGAGGCGCTGGAGGGCTTTGCCGCCTGCCAGAACGAGGCGCGCAACAGTTTTGGCGACGACCGCATCTTCATCGAGAAGTTCGTCGAGCAGCCGCGCCACATCGAGATCCAGGTGCTGGGCGACGCGCACGGCAACGTGGTCTACCTGAACGAGCGCGAATGCTCCATCCAGCGGCGGCACCAGAAGGTGATCGAGGAGGCGCCTTCGCCCTTCATCTCCGACGCCACGCGCAAGGCCATGGGCGAGCAGGCCGTGGCCCTGGCCAAGGCCGTCAAGTACCAAAGCGCGGGCACGGTGGAGTTCGTGGTCGGCAAGGACCAGGATTTTTATTTTCTGGAAATGAACACCCGCCTGCAGGTGGAGCACCCGGTGACGGAGCTGATTACCGGGCTGGACCTGGTCGAGCAGATGATCCGCGTGGCCGCGGGCGAGAAGCTGGCCTTCACGCAGGCCGACGTCAAGCGCGAAGGCTGGGCCATGGAGTGCCGCATCAACGCCGAGGACCCGTTCCGCAACTTCCTGCCTTCCACCGGCCGGCTGGTGCGCTTTCAGCCGCCGGCGCAGGACTTGCAGCAAAGCCAGGCCACCACGGCGCTGGGCGTGCGGGTGGACACCGGTGTGGTCGACGGCGGCGAGATCCCGATGTACTACGACTCGATGATCGCCAAGCTGATCGTGCACGGCAAGGACCGGCTTGATGCCATCGCACGCATGCGCGAGGCGCTCAACGGCTTCGTCATCCGCGGGGTGCAAAGCAGCATCCCGTTCCAGGCCGCGCTGCTGGCCCATTCCAAGTTCCAGTCGGGCGACTTCAACACCGGCTTCATCGCCGAGCACTACGCGCACGGCTTTTCGGCCGCCGACGTGCCGCATGCCGACCCCGGCTTTCTGGTGGCCCTGGCCGTCTGCCTGAACAAGTTCTACCGCAACCGCGCGCGCGCGCTGCAGGGCCAGTTCTGGGAGGGCAACCAGCGCCCGCCGCGCAGCGGCTTCACGGTGTGCACCCTGGGCCAGGCGGGCGACAACCAGTACGTCGAGACCACGCTGGACGAGGGCGCGCCGGGCGAGGCCAGCCGCGTGACGGTGCATGCCGCCGGCGGCGAGCGCACGTATGAGCTGGCGCTTCAGCACACCCTGGGCGAGGCCCGCGTGACGGGCCAGTGCAACGGCCAGCCCTTCACCGCGCAGCTCGAGCGCGGACGCGCGCACAACCCGCTGGTGATCCGCGTCATCCACAACGGCACCCAGCTCGACGCCCTGGTCATGCACCCGCGCACGGCCGAGCTGCACCGGCTGATGCCCTACAAGGCGCCGCCGGACATGAGCAAGTACGTGCTCTCGCCCATGCCGGGCCTGCTGGTGCAGGTGGCCGTGCAAGCGGGGCAGGAGGTCAAGGCCGGCGAGCGTGTGGCCGTGATCGAGGCCATGAAGATGGAGAACGTGCTGTTCGCCAGCGCCGACGGCGTGGTCAAGGAGGTCAAGGCGCAAAAGGGCGACAGCCTGGCGGTCGACCAGGCGATCGTCGAATTTGAATAGCAGCCAGCGTGACGGCCTTCGAGCTGCGCCTGGCCATCCACGCCACGCCCGGCGCCAAGCGCACCGAGGCCGCGGGCGCCTACGGCGATGCGTTGCGCGTGCGGCTGGCCGCGCCGCCGGTGGATGGCAAGGCCAACGCGACGCTGATCGCATGGGCCGCGCGCACGTTCGGCCTGCCCATGAGCCAGGTGGAACTGCTGCATGGGGCGTCGGGGCGGCAAAAACGGCTGGCGCTGCGTTTTGCCACGCCCGCCGACCTGCAGGCTGCGCAAGAGCAAGTCGCACGCTGGATGGCGGCCGGCAAGGACGATGGCGCTTGATGTGCCGTGGTGCGCCGTGACCCCGATAGCTATCAAAACAGAAGCTAATTGCGCATGCTCGATGCGGGCTGGCGGTGATTTTTTCTTGAAATCTGCATGCTTCATGACACGGCGGCGGGCGGCGCTCGGGGTGGCCGTGCTGGCCGCGACCCGGCCTGCCTGGGCGCGCGATGCAAGCCCGGATGCGCCTGCGCCATCCAGCACCCCGGTGACCTGGCCGCCCGCACCCGTCCCGCTGGCCGCCATGCACCACCGCGCCTTCACGGGTCTGCAGGGGCGCATCCAGACGCAATGGCCGGACGTGCAGAGCGCGCTGGTGGTGCATCGCGCCCATCGGTCCTTCGAGTTCTATCGCCCAGGCTTGAGCGCCGACAGCCTGCACGACGTGCAGTCCGTCACCAAGAGCGTGCTGGCCCTGCTGTTCGGCCAGGCCATGGCCGACGGCCACGTGCGCGGGCCCGACGAGCTGGTGGCGCTGCGCCTGCCGGCCCTGCTGCGCCTGGGCGCCGACGCGCGCGTGCAGCGCCTGCGCTTTGCCCACCTGCTCGCCATGACCGCCGGCTGGCCGCCCGACGAGACGGCCCGGCGCGACCGCGACGACGACCTGCGCTGGCTGGCGCGCCGCCCCTTCGTGGCCGAGCCCGGCGCGCGCTTTGCCTACGACAACGGCGCCGCCAACCTGCTGGCGCTGGCGCTGGCCCAGGCGGTGGGCGAGCCGCTGGCCGACTATGCGCGCCGGCGCTTGTTCCAGCCGCTGGGCATCGAGCGCTTCGACTGGCGGCGCGGCGCGCAGGGCCACGCGCTGGGCGCCATCGGCCTGTCGCTTGCCACGCCCGCGATGGCGCGGCTGGGCGAGCTGGTGCTGGCCGAGGGCCAGTGGCAAGGCCGCGCGCTGGTGCCGCGCGGCCACATGCAGGAGCTGGCGCGGCGGCACAGCGCGGGCGGTCCGCCGCTGGCCACGGCCTACGGCTACCTGTGGTGGCTGGGCGCGGGCAGCGTCATGGCCAGCGGCTACGGCGGGCAGTGGATTCACGTCGAGCCCGCGCTGCAGCTGGTGGTGGCCGTCACCTCGCGGCGCACGCCCGAGAGCGCCGCGCGCGGCCAGGCCCGCTCGCTGATCGGCCGCGAGATCGTGCCCGCCGTGCGGCGCCTGCAGCGCGCGGGACCCTAGCGGCACGAACGGCGCCACCGCCCTGCGGCGGGGGTGGGACGCGTCCTGTCCAGCCGGATTGGATGGCCAATCGGGCCCTGATCCCCGTCGAACAAGCCTAAATAGCTATTTGTCTTATAGCATCGGGTTGAGCCGGCCGGGCGACCGGCCTGCGCCACAATGCGGGGCATGAACCCCCAACACAAGACCTCCCAACCCCGCGTCGTGCTGCTGGGCACGGGCGGCACCATCGCGGGCGCTGGCGCGCTGGACGCGGGCGTCGGCGCCGGCTCGGCGGCCTACCGCTCCGCCGTGGTGACGGCGCAGGACCTGGTCGCCGGCGTGCCCGGCCTGGTCACGCTGGCCGAGCTGCGGGCCGAGCAGATCTTTCAGATCGACTCGGCCGACTTCACCGACGAGCGTCTGCTGCAGCTGGCGCGCCGCGTGGCCGCGCTGTGCCGGCAGGACGACGTGGACGCGGTGGTCATCACCCACGGCACCGACACCCTGGAGGAGACGGCGTACTTTTTGCACCTGACGGTGCCCAGCGCCAAGCCCATCGTGCTGACCGGCGCCATGCGCCCCGGCACCGCGCTGGCGGCCGATGGGCCGGCCAACCTGCTGCACGCCGTGGCCGTGGCCGCCCACCCCGGCAGCGCCGGGCGCGGCGTGCTGGTGGTGATGAACGAGGAAATCCACAGCGCGCGCGACGTGGCCAAGGTGCACAGCCTGCGGCTGGACGCCTTTGCCTCGCAGCATGGCGCGCTGGGCCTGGTGGTGGAGGGTGCGCCGCGCTGGTACCGGCGCGTGGAGCGTCCGCACGGCCCGGCCAGCGGGTTCGATATTGCGCGCATCGACGCGCTGCCGCTGGTGGGCGTGGTGGCCAGCCACGGCAACATGCGCCGCGAGATCTACGACAGCTGGGCGGCCCTGGGCGCGCGCGCCATCGTGCACGCGGGCTTTGGCGGCGGCACCGTGCCCGAGTACCTGAAGGCGCCGCTGGCCGAGCTGCGCGCGCGCGGCGTGCTGCTGGTGCGCTGCTCGCGCACGGGCGCGGGGCCGGTGGTGCGCGGCGCCAGCATCGACGACGACGCGCTGGGCTGGGTGGCGGCGGACGACCAGAACCCGCCGCGCGCGCGCCTTCTGGCGGCGCTGGCGCTCACGCGCGGCAGCGATCCGGACGCGGTGCAGCGGGTGTTCTTGCGGTACTGAGGGTGTCGCTCAGGCCGGGCGCCGGAGGGCGCGGCGCGCCGCATCGGCGGGGCCGCGCGCCATGCAGCCCTCGGCGTGGTCGTTGATCAGGCCCATGGCCTGCAGGAAGGCGTGCACGGTGGTCGGGCCGACGAAGCTGAAGCCGCGCTTCTTCAGCGCTTTCGACAGCTGAATCGAGGTGGGCGAGGTCGTCACGCCCTGGTGCGCGGCCTGCTCGCCGGCCCCTGGCTCGTGGCGCCAGATCCACGCCGCCAGCGAGCCTTCGTCACGCACCAGGTCCTGCGCGCGGCGCGCGTTGTTCAGCACGCTCTCGATCTTGCCGCGGTGGCGCACGATGCCGGCGTCCTGCAGCAGGCGGTCGACCTCGGGCGCGCCCCAGCCGGCCAGCACGTCGATGTCGAAGCCGGCGAAGGCGCGGCGAAAGTTCTCGCGCTTTTCCAGGATGGTCCGCCAGCTCAGGCCGGCCTGAAAGCCCTCCAGGCACAGCTTCTCGAACAGGCGCCGGTCGTCGGTGACGGGAAAGCCCCATTCGCCGTCGTGGTAGGCCAGGTACTGCGGCGTGGCCAGGCACCAGTGGCAGCGCAGCTGGCCGTCGGGGCCGGGGGCGGTGTTCATGCACGCTCCTTCGTACTATTGAAACAATAGCTGCCTTGGCTTGATCGATGCGGACGACAGCCGTTTTTCATGTCGAATCCTTGCGCAGCACCAGGATGCGCTGGCGCACCGTGGCGATGTGGTCGCGCAGTGCGTACAGCTCGTCGGCGTGCGCCAGCGGCACCGCGATGTGGTGCGCCACGCGGTCCAGCTCGTCCAGCTCGTCCAGCAGCGCGGCGGCGGGCACGCGCGGGTCCTGCGCGCGCATCTCGATCTGGCGCAGCCGCGCGTACCAGCGGAACACGCGCTGGCGCACGCGGTAGGTGTACAGCGGCGGCACGATGCGCGACAGCGGCAGCAGCAGCACGATCACGCCGCCGATGACCAGCCACATGCGCTGCACCAGGTTGCTGGCCCAGAACGGCAGCCAGCGCTGCCAGAACGGCGGCGTGCCGTTGATGGCGCGGTCGCCCTCGGGGCTGACGGGCAGCTCGCTGGTGCGGGTGTTGGGAAACTCGCGCGCGCCGTTCAACCAGCCCGCGCGGCTGTGGATGCCCTGCGCCGCCTGCGCGAACAGCTGGCGCAGCGCGGGGTGGGTTTGCTCGCGCGTCAGCAGCGAGGTGGTGGCCGCCAGCAGCGTGATGTCGTGCCGCGGCACGTCGGCGGCCAGGTCGGCCACGCCGCGCGGCAGCGTGACGGTGCGCAGGAACGGAAAGCGCCGCGTGTAGGCGTCGGCCTGCGCCAGCTCCAGCGGGGCGATGCCGGGCGTGCGCAGCAGTTCGCGCACCACGGGCGACTGCGGCGCGCTGGTCAGCACCACGGCGTCCAGCTGGCCGGCCAGCAGGGCCTGGGCGGCGCTGCGCGCGTCCTGCTCGCGCAGCTGCACCTCGTCCGCCGCCAGGCCGCTGGCCGCCAGCAGGCGCTGCATCAGCGCCGGCACGCCGCTGCCGGCCCGATCGACGCTGACGCGCAGGCCCTTGAGCTGGGCCAGCATGCCGGGCGCGGCGGCGCCGCCGTCCTGGCGCATGAAGATCCACAGCGGCTCGTAGAACAGCGCGCCCAGCGACTGCAGCGACTCGTTGGGGTCGGCCGCCGCGGCGGGCTCGCTGGCGGCGGCCGAGGCGCCGGCGGTGACCGGCGCCGCGCCGCTGCCGCCGCGCACGAAGGCCACGTCGGCGCCGCCGTCCTGCAGCAGCTTGAGGTTTTCCACCGAACCCTCGGTGGCGATCGTCTGCACGGTGATGCCCTCGCGCGCCAGCGCCTGCACGTAGCGCTGGCCAAAGGCGGCGTAGGCGCTGCCCTCGGGCCCGGTGGCCAGGCGCACGGTCTTGGGCGGCTGCGGGTCCAGCCACCAGTAGGCCGCCACCAGCAGGCCCACGGCCAGCAGCAGCACCGGCCCGGCGCTGACCAGCAGGTCGCGGATCGACAGCAGGATGAGGGTGAGGCGGCGCATGGGTTGGCGAAACGGCTTGTCAAGCCATTTTGCCATCTGGCCGGCATGCATCAAGTGCGGGCAGCTTCCAAATCAGTAGCGGATGGTAACCACCCCGCGCCTGCGTGCAGCCCGCGTGCGGCGCGCACGGCGTGCACGCAGGCGCGCGCCACCGCTTCGCTGGCCATGGCGCACAGCACGTTGAAGTCGATGGCGGGAGCCAAGCCGGTGGACAGGGCAAACAGCGTGTCGCCGTCGCTCATGGTGTGCACCGGGGCAATGGCGCGCGCCAGCCCGTCGTGGCCGGCGCCGGCCAGGCGCTTGGCGCGGGCTTTGGTCAGCGGCGCGTCGGTGGCGATGACACCGATGGTGGTGTTGCTGCCGGCCAGGATGGCCTGCGGCGCCTCGCCCGCCAGCAGGGCGCGCACGCTGTGGCGCAGGGCGCGGCCGTCGTCGGTGCGGGCGCCGGCCATCGGCCGGCCGGTGGCTGGGTCGATGACATCGCCCAGCGCATTGACGGCGATCAGCGCGCCCACGGTGACCTGGCCCACGCGCACGCTGGCGCTGCCGATGCCGCCCTTCATGGCCGAGGCCATGCCGAACAGCTTGCCCACCGTGGCGCCGGCGCCGGCGCCCACGTTGCCTTGAGCGGGCGCTGCGCTGGTGGCGGCTGCGCAGGCGGCATAGCCGGCCTCGGCGCCGGGGCGGACGCGCGCGTCGCCCACGTGCAGGTCGAACAGCACGGCGGCCGGCACGATGGGCACCAGCTGGCCGGGCGCCGTGCCCACGGGCAGGCCGATGCCGCGCTCCTCCAGCCAGCGCATCACGCCGGCGGCGGCGTCCAGCCCCCAGGCACTGCCGCCCGAGAGCAGCACGGCGTGCACCTCCTGCACCAGGTTGGCGGGGTCGAGCAAATCGGTCTCGCGCGTGCCGGGCGCGGCGCCGCGCACGTCCACGCCGGCCACCGCGCCGCGCCCGTTCGGGCCTTGCGCCAGCACCACGCTGCAACCGGTGGGGCGGCGCGGGTCGGTGTGCTGGCCCACCTGGATGCCGCGCACGTCGGTGATGGCGTCGGCGCGGGGGGACAGGTTCTCGGTCGTCACGTCAGGGCTGCTTTCAGTTGCTCGGCGTATTGCTGCAGGGCGGCCGGCCCGGGCTCCTTGCGCGGCCAGGCCAGGTCGACGCCGTCGCCCGCGTGGCGCGGCAGCACGTGGATGTGAAAGTGCCCCACGGTCTGGCCGGCCACCGCGCCGTTGGCCTGCAGCAGCGTGATGCCCGCGGGCTGGAACGCGGCCTGTGCGGCCAGCGCCACGCGGCGCGCGGTCTGCATGACGGCGGCGGCTTCCTCGGGCGTCAGGTCGAGCAGGGTGCGGGCGTGGCGCTTGCTGGCCACCAGCACGTGGCCGGGGTTGACCTGGCCCAGGTCCATGAAGGCCAGGGTCAGATCGTCCTCAAAAACGCGGACGGAAGGGATCTGGCCGGCAATCAGCTTGCAGAAGAGACATTGGTCGGCGGGCGTGGGATCGATGAATTCGGGCATGGCGGGGTGTCCTGGTCGAAGTGCCCATTTTGCATCGGAGCCACCTCGGTCAAAGCCACTTCTGCATCATCAGCGCGTGCCCTTGCGCCGGGTCCAGCACGTAGGGCGCAAAGCCGAACTGCTCGTAGCTGCGCAGGGCGCGGGCGTTGCTGGACAGCACCTCCAGCGTCAGCTTGCAGCAGCCCTGCTGCCGCGCATGGGCCTGGGCGGCGGCCAGCAGCGCCTGCCCGACGCCGCGCCCGCGCTGGCCGGCGCGCACGATGAGGTCGTGCACGTTCAGCAGCGGCTGCGCCCTGAAGGTGGAAAAGCCTTCGAAGCAGTTGACGAGGCCCACCGCCTCGTCGCCCTGCCAGGCGATGAAGCTGGTGGCCAGCGGCACCTGCGCCAGGCGGTCGCACAGCGTGGTCTGCACCGCATCGGCCAGCGGCTCGCCGCCGCCCATGGGGTCGAGCGCGTAGGCGTTCAGCAGCGCGACGAGCGCCTGCCGGTCGGCGGGGGCGTGGTAGTCGGCGCGGCGGATGGTGATGGGGGCAGCGGTCATGGCGGTGTTTTGAGGCAGGGAGAAGGAAGCAGGGGGATGGGTGACTGTAAGGCGAGTCTTGCTCCCTCGCTCGGGAGCGCCGGCGTCCCGCCGGCAAAGGGGGGTGAGGGACAGCGGGCGTTGGCTTCGTCGCTGCTGTTTTCTATGTTGTTTGGCTCTGCAAGCCTCGGCTGGCCGGGATGTGCGCCCGGCGGCGCAGTTCCTTTCTTTGTCTCGCCAAAGAAAGGAACCAAAGAAAGGCGACCCCAAGTCTGCGACCCCTACGCTTCGCTCCGGGGCAAACCTGCGTCACAGCGTTTGCGGGGTGCGCGGTGGAACTCGCTGCGTTCGCTGCGCTCTCTGCGCTCAAACAACCCCCGCGAGTCAGAGCACGAACGCGTGCATCCTGCGGTGCACGCGCCACCCCGCAAACACTGCGCCGCAGGCGCAGCCACAGGGGGTTGAAAACCATTCGGGCCATCGCTGCGCTCGGCCTGGAATGGGGCCGAGCGCAGCGATGGCCCGTGTTGGGTTTGCCCACCCCTCTGGCCGTGCCGAGAAGCGCAGGGCTTGGGGCGGGCATGGGCAGCGCAGCATGCCCATGCTTCGTGCTCTGACTTGCTGCGGTTGTCTGAGCGAAGCGCGCCAGCGCGCAGCGAGTTCCGCAGCACCGCCCCGCGACCGAGCATCGCAGGTTGCCCGCAGCGAAGCGAAGGGACACGGCCAGTGGGGTCGCCTTTTCTTTGCTTACTTTCTTTTGGCGACGCAAAAGAAAGTAAGTGCGCTGCCGGGCGCACATCCCGGCCAGCGGAAGTATCCAGCATCAAACAACACAAACAACAGCAGCGACGAAGCCAACGCCCGCTGTCCCTCACCCCCCTTTGCCGGCGGGACGCCGGCGCTCCCGGGCGAGGGAGCAAGTCAAGCCAGCTCGTCCAGCGGCACGCAGCTGCAAAACAGGTTGCGGTCGCCGTAGACGTTGTCCACCCGCCCCACCGGCGGCCAGTACTTGACGCTGCCCGGCTGCTGCTGCGCCAGCGCGCCGCCAACCGCGCGCGGGTAGGGGTGCGGCCAGTCGGCGGCCAGCAGGCTGGCTGCCGTGTGCGGCGCGTTTTTCAGCGGGTTGTCGTCCTGCGGCCAGGCGCCGTTCTCGATCTGCGTGATCTCCTGGCGGATGGCGATCATGGCGTCGATGAAGCGGTCCAGCTCGGCCAGGTGCTCGCTCTCGGTGGGCTCGACCATCAGCGTGTTGGCGACCGGAAACGACAGCGTGGGCGCGTGAAAGCCGTAGTCGGCCAGGCGCTTGGCCACGTCCTCGGCCTGCACGCCGCTGGTTTCCTTCAGGTGGCGCAGGTCCAGGATGCACTCGTGCGCCACATGGCCGTTGGCGCTGGCGTACAGCGTGGGGTAGTGCGCCTTCAGGCGCTTGCTGATGTAGTTGGCGCTGAGGATGGCCGCCTCGGTGGCGTGCGTGAGGCCGGCCGCGCCCATCATGCGGATGTACATCCAGCTGATGGGCAGCACCGCCGCGTTGCCGAAGGGCGCGGCGCTGATGGCCCCGACGCCACCGGCCACGCCGCCCTCGCCATGGCCGGGCAGGTAGGGCACCAGATCGGCCACCACGCACACGGGGCCCACGCCGGGGCCGCCGCCGCCGTGCGGGATGCAGAAGGTCTTGTGCAGGTTCAGGTGGCTCACGTCGCCGCCGAATTCGCCCGGCGCGGCCACGCCGACCAGGGCGTTCATGTTGGCGCCGTCCACGTACACGCGCCCGCCGTGGCGGTGCACGATCTGGCACAGCTCCTTGACCTGCGTCTCGAAAACGCCGTGCGTGCTGGGGTAGGTGATCATCACGCAGGCCAGGTTGGCGGCGTGCTTCTCGCACTGGGCCTGCAAGTCCTGCATGTCGACGTTGCCGTTGTCGTCGCATTGGGTCACCACGACTTTCAGCCCCGCCATCTGCGCGCTGGCCGGGTTGGTGCCGTGCGCGCTGGCCGGGATCAGGCACACGTCGCGCTGCCCCTGGCCCTGCGCCGCGTGCCAGGCCTTGATGGCCAGTAGGCCGGCGTATTCGCCCTGGCTGCCGGCGTTGGGCTGCAGGCTGACGCCCGCGTAGCCGGTGATGGCGGCCAGCCACTGGCACAGCTGGTCGTTGAGCTGCTGGTAGCCGCGGCGCTGATCGGCGGGCGCGAAGGGGTGCACGTTGGCGAACTCGGGCCAAGTGATGGGGATCATCTCGCTGGTGGCGTTCAGCTTCATGGTGCAGCTGCCCAGCGGGATCATGCTGCGGTCCAGCGCCAGGTCCTTGTCGGACAGCTGGCGGATGTAGCGCAGCATGGCCGTCTCGCTGTGGTGCGTGTTGAACACCGGGTGCGTGAGGTAGGCGCTGGCGCGGCGCAGCGCGGGCGGGATCAGGTCGGGTGCGGTTTTCTCCAGTGCGGCGAAGTCGGGCAGGGCCTTGCCTTCGCCGGCAAAGATGCGCCACAGCAGTTCCACGTCGGCGCGGGTGCTGGTCTCGTCCAGCGACATGCACAGGTACACATCCCAGGCTTTGCGCAGGTTGGCCCCCATCTGCATTGCGCGGGCAGCTATCGTATCGGTAGCGCCGTCGGTCTTCAGGCTGAGGGTGTCGAAGGCGCTGTCGTGGTGGCCGTGGGTAAAGCCCAGTTGCGCCAGGCCGGCCTTGAGGATGGCGGCCAGGCGCGCCGTGCGCTCGGCGATGCGGCGCAGGCCCTGCGGGCCGTGGTAGACCGCGTACATGCTGGCCACCACGGCGGGCAGCACCTGCGCGGTGCAGATGTTGCTGGTGGCTTTTTCGCGGCGAATGTGCTGCTCGCGCGTCTGCAGCGCCAGGCGGTAGGCGGTGTGGCCGTGTGCGTCCACGCTCACGCCGACCAGGCGCCCGGGCATGCTGCGCTTGAAGGCGTCCTTGCAGGCCATGTAGGCCGCGTGCGGGCCGCCCGCGCCCATGGGCATGCCGAAGCGCTGCGTGCTGCCCACCACGATGTCGGCGCCCATCTCGCCGGGTGACTTGAGCAGGGCCAGGGCCAGCAGGTCGGCGGCAAAGATGGCGGCCGCCCCCTTGGCCTGGATCTTCTTGACCTCGTCGCTCCAGTCCATCAGCCAGCCGCTGCTGGCGGGGTACTGGATGAGGGCGGCAAAGTAGTCATCCTGGGCGATGGCGGCGTCCCACTCGGCCGCCGAGTTGGCCAGCTTGATTGAAAGGCCCAGCGGCGCGGCGCGGGTGCGCATCACCTCGATGGTCTGCGGGTGCGTGTCGCCAAACACCACGATGGCGTTGCCCTTGGCCTTGACCGAGCGGCGCGCCAGCGTCATGGCCTCGGCGCAGGCGGTGGCCTCGTCCAGCATGGAGGCGTTGGCGATGTCCATGCCGGTCAGGTCAGCCACCATGGTCTGGAAGTTGACCAGCGCCTCCATGCGGCCCTGGCTGATCTCGGCCTGATAGGGCGTGTAGGCGGTGTACCAGGCGGGGTTTTCCAGCACGTTGCGCAGGATCACGCCGGGCGTGTGCGTGCCGTAATAGCCCTGGCCGATGAAGCTCTTGATGTCGTGGCGGTTCTGCGTCGCGATGGCTTTCAGCTCGGCCAGCGCGGCGGCTTCGGTCGCGGCGGGCGGCAGGTCCATGGGCGCACTGCGCGCGATGCTGCGCGGCACGATGGAGTCGATCAGCGCGCGGCGCGAGGGCTCGCCGATGACGGCCAGCATGGCCTGTTCGTCGGCGGGCGTCAGGCCGATGTGGCGGGCGATGAATTCGCCGGGGTTTTCAAGATCGTGCAGGGCAGGGTGGCTCATGGCGGGGCAAACGACGACAGTGCTTCAAATACGAGAGCTGCCGGCGACCATCTGACGGGCGCAAGCGGCCGATTGGGCTTAAAAACCGCACGCAGGCGAGCCGGCGTGCGGGACACACTTCACGGACGGCTCAGTCCTTGCTGAACTCGGCGTAGGCCGCTTCGTCCATCAGCGCATCGAGCTGGCTGGGGTCGGCCAGCTTGACCTTGAAGAACCAGCCCGCGCCCAGCGGGTCGCTGTTGGCCAGGCTCGGCTCGGCGCGCAGGGCCTCGTTGACCTCGGTGACCTCGCCGCTGATCGGCATGTACACGTCGGCCGCGGCCTTCACGCTCTCGACCACGCCAGCCGTTTCCTTCTGCGCGTAGCCCTGGCCCACGGTGGGCAGGTCGACAAACACCACGTCGCCCAGCGCGTCCTGCGCGTGCGCCGTGATGCCGACGGTGGCGATGTCGCCCTCGACGTTGATCCATTCGTGGTCTTCGGTGTATTTGGTAATCATGTTGATACCCTGTGAAAAATTGGATGATGTTACGAATGACGGTTCGGATTTTAATAATTCAAATTTTCAGCTTGCTGATTGAATTGTCCTCGCCAAGTGGATAAAAATCGTTGGTGACATCCGAGGCCTGCAATGGCCAATCTATCATTGCGTCAGCTGTCTTTTTGACAAGTACGGCGGAATATTCGAATCCGCAGGCCTTTTCAGCATCGGCATAATTTGGATTCCATCTGAATGGAATGATGTAGTTTGGACTTTGCAGTTCGGTTTCGATGATTTCGAAACCCGTGTGCCTGTTGAATAAAGCTTTCCATGCCGAATCCGAAAATCTGAAAAAATCCCACGGCATATCGTGCATTCCGACAGTCTGGTGCGTTATGATGAAGGCTTGCGCGCCGGTTTTCATGACCCGGTTCATTTCTATTGCGACTTTCCATGGCATCACCAGGTGTTCGAAGACAAAAAAACTGCATACGGCATCGAATTTCGCAGATTCAAGTACCTCGCTCATTTTGTGAGCATCGCATACCGTCGTAACACCGTCGCCAGGTATGATGTCAAGTACTTCAACGTCAAGATTGCTGAATTCTTCGCTCCGTAGCAGTCCGCTGCGAGCCCTCCCGCCGATATCGAGCAATGAGCGACAGTGGTTGGTCTTCAGGTGGTTCCTGAATTTTTCTGTTAATTTTACGGGGTGATGGTCTTTGGGAGGTGACCACTGCGCCCGGATCGAGCCGGAATTTTCGATATTAAAGGCGAATTCAATGGTTTCTGGAAATTCGTCGTTCTCCAGTAGAATTTGTATTCTGAATTTTGTCGATTTTTGCAGCTTTGTTTGGTCTGCAATGCCAAATTTTACGTTGCTGGCAATTATATCCTTCCCATTCACTGTAATGGATTGGATGTTTTTCCCGGCCGGCGAGAAAAAATTGATCACCCCTTCAAAGATGACGGAGCAAAAAAATTTCGTGTAGGTTTCAAAATAAACCGAAATATTCGAGATGGGCGGCTGAATTTGTGATGTCATGATTGAATTGATAAATGGTACAGCTGTGCCGATTTATTCTTGGCCAAGAGCATCTTGAATCAGTTCAAGCGCGGGTGTGTTTTTCCATTGCGGCGCATGTTCGGCGGTTTGCAGCAACTGACTTGCAAAAATGCTCTTGCGCATGAAGTCGATCTTGACGGTGCCGAACTGAAAGAACAGCCGATCCCACATGGAATGGGTCGGATTGGTCTGATTGGCCAAGCCAAGGTTGAACATGAACATGTCGTTGTGGATCGGAACGTCTTCCGGAACCCGCCCCAGCACCAGCGATCGCATGACGGCCATGACACGGTCGCTGTTGGTGGGCTTGAGGAGCGCTTCCAGCGGGACGCCATGAGACTGGAAATGGCGCGACAGACCCAGTTCGTACCGCTGAATGACCTGCTCGCGGTCGGAGATGGGCTCCATCTGTTCCCACCACTGGCGCATGGGGGGCGATTGAATCAGTGGAGCACCGTCGAAGAGCAGGCAAAAGGACTGCAGGTGCTCGACATACTGGTAGGACCGAGTCAGGCCGAGGATGCGGTTGCCCGATGACGGCGCCAGCAGCGGATCGATGAACCGCTGCGGCTCCACCACGATGATCGAGCTGTTCAGAAGCAGTTGCCGCTGCCAGACGATCCCGGCGGGTAGGGCCTCGAGACCGACCTTGTAGGACCAGAAATCGTAGCCGTGGTTGTCGCGCTGGATGACGTGACAATGCTTCGCCAGGTCGTCGGCCGCGGCCGACGAGATGCCTGTGGAGACGAACACCACGTGCGGAGTGACCTGCTCGGTCAGGTAAACCACGAGTTGGCGCAGGTATCGGGCGACCTTGCCAGCCGGGTCGTAGTGGGCAATGACGATGCCGGTGCTGTCCTGCTTCATGCTCGTGAGTCAATGCGTGGGGGCCGTGGCTTCGGGATTCAATCGGGCCACTTGTCCTGATAGCTGCGATGCGCCTGCTGCCACGCCGGCGTGCCAAACGCCCCCCCGCTCTGGTGCGTGACGGCCAGCGGCCAGGTGCCGATGCGCAGGCCCTGCTGGCGCAGGCTGCGGCAAAAATCAAGATCGTAGAAGTGAAAGGCAAAGCGCTCGTCGAAGCGCACGCCGCTTTGCCTGAGCGCGTCGGCACGCGCGGCCAGCAGCACGCCGTCGAGCAGCTCGCAGTCGGCCGGGGCGGGACCGAAGTGCGACACGGCGCCGAACGGCGTCTTGCCGTGGCCGACGCTGCCCGAGAGGTTGGCGCGCTCGTCCCAGCTGAACTTGGCGTCGACGAAGGCCCAGCCCGGCTGGCCGGGGACGCGGCGCCTGTTGCCGGCGACGCCGATGGCGTCGTACTGCGCCAGGCCTTCGGCGATGCGCTGCGCGAAGAAATAATCGTCCAGCCAAACGTCGTCGTGCACGAACACCAGCAGCGCGCCGGGCGGTGCGGCGTCGATGATGCGGTTGTAGACGGTGGGCAGGCCGGCGGTGTTTTCAAACGCGACCGCCATTTTCAGCGGGTGCGCGGCCTCTACCCTGCCCAGGCGCTGCAGCGACTGGCCCAGAGCCGATTCCTGCCAGAAACGCGATGCCGGCAGGCGCGTGGCACTGGTGACGATGAGGGGCGCAGGCGTCATGCTGGCTTGGCGGGCGCCACGCGGTGGTAGCGCGTGGGCACGAAGGGCGTGGCCACCACCTCCATCGGCACGGGCTTGCCGCGCACCATGGCGAACAGCTCGGTGCCGAGGGTGGCGTAGCCGGGCTTGACGTAGGCCATGGCGATGGGGCGGTCCAGCGTGGGGCTGAGCAGGCCGCTGGTGACCTGGCCGATGGTCTGGCCGTCCAGATTTTCCAGCGGGGCGGGTTCGCGCACGGGCACGCGCTCCTTGGCGGCGAGGGCGATGCGCTGGCGCTCGAGCTTGCGGGTGCCGTCGAGCTGGCCCAGGACCAGGTCGGCGCCCGGAAAGCCGCCGGCGCGCGCGCCGCCGCTGCGGCGCACCTTCTGGATGGCCCAGTTCAGGCCCGCCTCGACAGGGGTGGTGCCGGTGTCGATGTCGTTGCCGTACAGGCACAGGCCGGCTTCCAGCCGCAGCGAGTTGCGCGCGCCCAGGCCGATGGGCTTGACTTCGGGCTGCGCCAGCAGGGCGCGCGCCAGCGCCTCGGCCTGGGCAGCGGGCACCGAGATCTCGAAGCCGTCCTCGCCGGTGTAGCCGCTGCGGGTGATGAACAGCGGCGCGCCCTGCCAGTCGAAGGCGCCGCCGGTCATGAACACCAGCGCCTGCACGCCGGGCACCAGGCGCTGCAGCGCGGTGACGGCCTGCGGGCCTTGCAGGGCCAGCAGGGCCTGGTCGGGCAGGGGTTTGACTTGGCAGCGCGTGCCGATGCGCGCCTGGATGTGGGCGATGTCGCCCGCCTTGCAGGCGCCGTTGACGATCAGGAACAGGTGGTCGCCCCGGTTGACGAACATCAGGTCATCGATGATGGTGCCCTCGTCCGTCAGCAGCAGGCCGTAGCGCTGCTTGTCCACGCCCAGGCCGATCACGTCCACCGGCATCAGCGATTCGAGCGCGGCGGCGGCGTCGGGGCCGGCGAGCTGCAGCTGGCCCATGTGCGAGACGTCGAACAGGCCGGCGCTCTCGCGCGTCTGCTTGTGCTCGGCGATCAGGCCGCTCTTGTATTGCACCGGCATCGAATAGCCGGCAAAGGGAACCATGCGGGCGCCCAGCTCGACGTGCAGGGCGTGCAGCGGGGTTTTGAGCAGATCGGCGGCGGTGTCGGACATGCGCTGTCTCCATGAAAGGAATGTTGCGCAAGCACGGTGGCTTGCGAGCATGCCCGGCTGTCCGCTTTACCTGAGAGATTCATGCGGACGATGCCGCACTTGCTCCTTCGGTGGAAGGCCGCTCGCGCCGCCTTCTCTCTCCAACCCGGTGGCGCCCGGTTGCCCGGGCGTTTGCCAGTCCTTTTGCCTGAGCGTTTGGGCATTGGCCGCGCGCCTTCGGCGGCGCCGCGCCGGTCTCTTGCCGAGGCCGGGGGCGCGCTCTCCTGACAGGCCGCGATTTTACGGGCTATTTCGCCTACACCATGTCGCGCTACGGGCTATTTGGCATACACCAGGTCGCGCAGGAACAGCGACAGGCTGGGCACGTAGGTGATGATCATCAGGCAGGTCAGGATGACCAGCACGAAGGGCACCAGGTCGCGGATGATCTTGTCCAGCGACACGCGCGCCACCGTGCAGACGGCGAACAGGTTGACGCCGAAGGGCGGCGTGATCATGCCCAGCGCCAGGTTGACCACCATGATCAGGCCGAAGTGCACCGGGTCGATGCCGAAGTGCGCGGCCACCGGCGCCAGGATGGGGCCCAGCACGATGATGGCGGCGCTGGTCTCGATGAACATGCCGATGACGAACAGCGCCGCGTTGACGCCCAGCAGGAACCAGTGCGGCGAGCGCAGGTTCTGCTCCAGCCAGTGGCCGATGGCGTCGGGCACGCCCGCGCGCGTGATCAGGAACGCGAACAGGCCCGCGTTGGCGATGATGAACATGATCACCGCCGACGAGATGACCGACTTGCGCAGCACCGCGTACAGGTCGCGCACGCCGATCTCACGGTAGATCGCCAGGCCCACCACCAGCGCGTAGGCCACGGCCACGGCCGAGGCCTCGGTGGGGGTGAACACGCCGCCGTAGATGCCGCCCAGCACCACCACCGGCATCATCAGCGCCCAGGCGGCCTTGCGCGTGGCGCTCCACACGCCCAGGCGGCCGTCGCCGTCGTGCTTGCCCCAGCCCTTCCATTTGCAGTACAGCCACACGAACAGCATCAGCGCGCCGCTGATCAGGATGCCGGGGCCGAAGCCGGCGATGAACAGCTCGCCGATCGACACCTCGGAGGCCACGCCGTACAGGATCATGGGGATCGAGGGCGGGATGATCACGCCCAGCTCGGCGCTGGTGGCCTGCAGCGCAGCGGCCCAGGTGGTGGGGTAGCCGTGCTTGATGAGCGCCGGGATCAGGATGGCGCCGATGGCGAAGGTGGTGGCCACCGACGAGCCCGACACCGCCGCGAAGATCATGCAGGTGAGCACGCAGGTCATGGGCAGGCCGCCCTGCACGCCGCCGACCAGGCTCTTGGCGAAGTCCACCAGCCGGCGCGAGATGCCACCCGTTTCCATCAGGTTGCCGGCCAGGATGAAGAAGGGGATGGCCGCCAGCGGAAACTTGTTGAGCGCGTTGAACATCTCCTTGACGGAGATGAGCATGGGCGCGTGCACCACCTGGATGCCGACGATGGAGGCCAGCCCGATCGACACCGCGACCGAGACGCTGAGCGCGAAGCCCAGCAGCATGGTGATGAGCATGGCGCTGGTCATGCGAGCCCCCACGCTTGACGCTGCGCGCCTGCGCTGCCCCCCATGGGGGCCTTCGTGCCTTGGAGCGGTCCGGCGGCACTCATTGCGCCGTCTCCAGCTCCATCCGCCGCGGATCGAGGTAGTTGGCCACGATGCCCAGCAGCGAGAACACGGCGCCCACCGGCATGGCCACGTAGGCCCAGAACATGGTGACGGATTCGAGCCCGGCCACGGTCTGCACGCCGCCGCGGATGGCGTAGTCGGAGCCCCACCACAGGATGATGAGGATCAGCGCCAGCGCGGCCAGCGCCACCACCAGCTCCAGCACGCGCTGCAGGCGCTTGGGCGCGGCGCGGTACAGCGCGTCCACGCTCACCATGGCGCCCTGGCGAAAGGCCATGGGAATGCCCAGGAACACCATCCAGATCAGCGAGAAGCGGATCAGCACCTCGCTCCACTCGGCCGGCTGCTCCAGCACGAAGCGGGTGACGATCTGGAACACCCCCAGGGCCGAGGCGATGACCAGCATCAGGCAGGCCAGCGCCATGGCGATGCGCGTGGTCCAGCTCTCCAGCGTCAAGACAAGCGCTTTCATGATTCTTGTGCGTTCTGAATAAAAAAAGCCCGTCGCGCAGGGCGGACGGGCGCTGGCAGCTATTTTAAACGTAGCATGCGATGTCTCGCGTCGCGGATGCCGCCGGCCGCTTACTCTTACTTGTAGTTGCGGATGCGCTCCATGTTGGCCTTGCCGAACTTCTTCTCGAAGTCGGCCTCGACCGGCGCCAGGGCCTTGACGAAGGCCGGCTTGTCGACCTCGGTGTCCACCTGCATGCCCTTGCCGCGCAGGAACTCGACGCCCTTGGCGTCGTCCTCGTCCACGCGGGCGCGGTTGGCCTTGGTGCCTTCCTTGGCGGCGTCGATGAAGGCCTGCTTGTCGGCCGCGCTCAGCTTGTCGAACGCGCCCTTGTTCATCAGGAAGATGCAGGGCGAGTACACGTGGCCGGTGAGCGACAGGTACTTCTGCACCTGGTCGAACTTGGCCGAGATGATGACCGACAGCGGGTTCTCCTGCCCGTCCACGGTGCCCTGCTGCAGCGCGGTGAACACCTCGGGGAAGGCCATGGGCGTGGTGATGATGCCCAGCGCCTTGTAGGCGGTGATGTGCACCGGGTTTTCCATCGTGCGCATCTTCAGGCCCTTGACGTCGGCCGGCTCCTTGATGTCGCGCTTGCTGTTGGTCATGTTGCGAAAGCCGTTCTCGGCCCAGGCCAGCGCCTTGAAGCCCTTGGCGTCGAACTTGGTCAGCATCTCCTGGCCGATCGGGCCGTCGAGCACCGCGCGCGCGTGTGCCTTGTCGCGGAACAGGAAGGGCACGTCCAGGATCTGCGTCTCGGGCACGAAGTTGGGCACCGGCCCGGTGGAGGTGAAGGTGAGTTCGTGCGTGCCCAGCTGCACCGCCTCGATCGACTCGCGCTCGCCGCCCAGCGAGCCGTTGTAGAAGGTCTGGATCTTGTAGCGGCCGCCGGTGCGCTTTTCGACCTCCTTGGCGAAGACGTCGATGGCCACGCCCTGGTGCGAGTTCTGTGCGGTGGAGATGTTGATGCGCATGACGGTCTGCGCGCCGGCGGCGGCCAGCAGGCCGAAGGCAAGGCCAAGGCCCAGGGCGAGGGAACGGAATTTCATGGGGTGGGTCTCCTGCGAATGGTGAAACGGGGGCAAGCCCAGGGCGCGCCCGGTGCGAGGGCCATTATGGTGGCGCAGGTGCTAAATATTTCACGGGGTTTTCGCGCATTTCCCCAGTATGCTTGGGGTTGACCGGTGCGCTATAGGGGCTTGAAGCGCTGGGCGTACAGGCGGCTGACCGCCAGCCGTTCCCGGTGGCCGCGCAAGGCCATGTGCAGGCGCCCGGCCTTGTCGCGCTGCACGGTGTCGATGGCATCGGCGCGCACGTTGCGGTCGATTTATACCTTGGCGCGCGCCGGTACGCTGATATCAAAGATGGGGGGGCCACGCCGCCCGAACACCTAGGAGGGAAATATACCATGATCGAGCAGATGAAATGTTGGTTCAGCAAGAGTTTGCGCGCACGCCTTGAAGGCAAAACACGGAGTGCACGTGTTCTTCTGATCGGCGTGTTATGGGGCGCAGTCGCTGTGCCAGCGACTGCGCAAGTGATAGGCTTTGAAGTGCCGTTTGGCGGCTCTCAGGCTTCGTGCAATGGTGGAGTTCACGGCTACAGCGGCACTGCGCCAACGCTGTGCATGCAAAACATGGATACCGATTGGAGTGACGGCATCGGAGAGCTAAACACCGTGGCGTTGAGAATGGACGGAGAACGGGTTTGCGGGACCGATGCACCTGCGCACGGCGGAAGTTGCTATCTTTCTCTGCTGCGCAATGCCAATGATGGGTTCATGCCGACTGCGCCATGGAACGGCTCTTGGCAAAATGGCGCGCCGGATCAGCAGGGGGCAGTCTTCAACGTGTCGAGCACCGGTGTTGGCATGCGCTCAATCTCGGTGTTTTCGCGCGCCAATCCGATTGCGCGTTATGCGAATACGTCGTATGGGGGGTATCCAGGCGGAAATGGGTTGATTCAGATCTATAGCCGTAATACCACCGCTGGAGTTTCAGGTTGGACGTTGCAGGAAACCCAACAGTGCCCCAATACTGCAGTCTGGACGCAGTGCACCGTCGACTTCACGATCCCTGCAGACGCGCAGCAAGTGGCGTTTTTGCTGGCACCCGCACCGGACAGCGCCGCCGCAGGCTACATATCAGTTGATTTTGATGATGTCGACCTGTCTGGCTTGTTTCCTGTCATCGTCGCCAACGATGACAGCTACACCGTGCCCAATACCGGCTCCACCACCACCAGCGTGGTGGACAACGACACCGTCGATGGCGCTGCGGCCATTGTGGGCACCAACGTCAGCGTCCTGCCTGGTACCGCGCCGACACCGGCGGCCGGCTCGATCAGTATGGGTACCGACGGCACCATCACGGTCGCGGCAGGCACGACGCCGGGCAGCTACAGCTACCCTTACCAAGTCTGCGCGCTGCCAGCGCTGAACCCAGCTGTGTGCGCCAGCGCGGTGGCCACCATTGTCATAGCCGCTGCCGCGACACCTGCACCCGTTCCAACCCTCGGACAGTGGGCATTGTTGTTGCTCTCTTCGGTATTGCTGCTGCTCGGGATGCGTGCTTTTAGGCGCTGCGATTGAGGCTGACCGGATTGCAGAGCTGAAAAGCAACGCTTCTTCGAAGCCAATCTCTGGCGGGCGGAGCCGCTGCTGCACAAGCGCCGCCTCGGTAAGGTTTGGCTCTTGCCTAGTATAGACAGAGTGCCAGTCGTCGGTCGAGTCAGGTGCGGGCCTGTAGGCGCCACGCCTCGCCCACTCCCGCATCAGCGCCGGCCCTTCAGATCCATTCGACGTACAGCTACACCACCACGTCGGCGCTCGCGTTGATTCTGGCCTGCGCCTCGGCGCTGCTGAAGAGGCCGCCGACGCCGATGATCGGAAAGCCCGGCCCCAGCGCCGCGCGTAGCTGGTTGACGACGCGGTTGCCGGCTTCACGCGCCGACTTCCTATAAGGCCTTGAAACGCTGCGCGTACAGGCGGCTGACCACCAGCCGTTCCGGGTGGCCGCGCAGGGCCAGGTGCAGGCGCCCGGACTCGTCGCGCTGCACGGTGTCGATGGCGTCGGCGCTCACCACGGTGCCGCGGTGGATCTGCCAGAAGCGCTGGGCGTCCAACTGCGGCAGCAGCTCTTTCAGCGGCGTGCGCAGCAGGTGCTCGCCGGTGGCGGTGACCACGCGCACGTATTTGTCGGCGGCCTGGAAGAACAGCACCTCGGCCACCGGCACCATCCGGATCACGCTGCCGCCCGCGCCGGCGGGGCTGACGGGCAGCTGTTGCAAGGGCGGCTGCGCGGCGGCGCCGGGTTGCAGCGCGGCCAGCAGGCGGTGCAGCTGCTCGGCGGTGGCCTGCAGCCCGGCATCGTCGGTTGCTGCTTGATTGATAGCGCTTTGCGCGCGCCCAGCCAGCACGAGCTGCAGTTTTTGCACCGATTTCTGCAGGCGCTCGGGCTGCACGGGCTTGAGCACGTAGTCCAGCGCCTGCGTCTCGAAGGCCTGCAGCGCGTACTGGTCGTAGGCGGTGACGAAGGCCAGGGCCGGAAAGGGCTTGGCGCGGCTGTCCCAGGCGTCGGCCAGCTCGGCGGCCGCGTCCAGCCCGCTCAGGCCGGGCATGCGGATGTCCAGCAGCAGCACGTCGGGTTTGAGCCGCAGCGCCTCGCGCACCGCGCTGGCGCCATCGCCCACGGTGGCGACGACCTGCAGCTCGGGCCAGGCGCGCGCCAGCTCGGCCTGCAGCGCGGCGGCCAGCAAGGGTTCGTCTTCGGCGATCAGGGCGGTGGGCATGGCGGATCAGGCGATGGGAAGCGTGATGCGCACGGTGGTGCCGGCGCCGGGCTGCGACTGCACGGCCACGCGCCCCTGGCCGGCGGTGGCTGAGGCCACGCGCTCGCCCACCTGCGCCAGGCCGAAGTGGCCGGCGCGCGGCGGTGCCTGGGGGTCGAAGCCGGCGCCCGTGTCGCGCACCGTCAGGACCAGCTCGCCCGCCTCGCGCCGTGCCGCCACCTCGATGCGCCCGCCTTCCACGCGCGGCTCCAGCCCGTGGCGGATGGCGTTTTCCACCACCGGCTGCAGCAGCAGCGTGGGCACGGGCCGATCGCGCAGCGCCGCGGGCAGCTCGAGCGTGTACGCCAGCCGCGGGCCCATGCGCACGGCCATCAGCTCCAGGTAGTCGCGCAGGCGGTCGAATTCGTCGGCCAGCGGGTGCGCAGGCGCGCGCGAGGCGCCCAGCGTGGCGCGCAGGTAGCCGTCCAGCCGGTCGAGCATGTGCTGGGCGCGCGCCGGCTCGACGCCGATCAGCGCGCGCAGGTTGGCCAGGGTGTTGAACAGCATGTGCGGCTCCAGCTGGCTTTGCAGCAGCATCAGCCGCGCCTGCGCCGCGTCGCGCTCGGCGGCGGCGATGCTGGCCTGCAGGGCGGCCTGGCGCCCGCGCGTGAAGAAGTAGAAGCTGGCGACGAGGCCGGCGACGATGGCGATCGCCAGTCCAATCGCCTGGTCGCGCGCCGGGGAGGCCACGGTCTCGCCCAGCAGCGCCGCGGCCAGCCGGTTGCCGCCGGCATAGCCCACGCCGATGCCCACCACCGTCAGCAGCACGCCGCGCCAGCCCTTGGGCCAGCCGTGGCCGGGGCGGCTCGGGTCGCGGTGGCAGTGCTCGGCGGGTACCAGCAGGCGGCCGAACTCGATCACCGTCCAGATCAGCAGGCCGATCGACACCGAGTACACCAGTTGCGCGCCGTAGCCGGCCTGGGGCCAGATCAGGGTGGTGAACACCGCGATCAGGCAGCAGAAGACCAGCACCTGCAGGCCGTGGCGCAGCACGTCGAGCCAGAAGGCGCGGCTCATCCATTCAGCTCCTGCTCGCGCACCGGCGCCGGCGTCACGGCCTGGCCGGCCTGCCCCGAGCGCCCGCGCGCCGAGAACATGGCGCCGCGCGCCGGCCGCTGCGGGGCGAAGCGCGCCATGCCCACGTCCTGCGCCATGTCGATGTACACCGCCTCCATGCCGCCGCGCCTCAGGTAGCTCTCGTGCCAGAAGCCCGTGCCGCCCGAGTCGTGCAGAAACCGCTTCCACCAGATGCGGTGCGGGTCGGAGCGCGTCCAGGCCTCCAGCGAATCGAAGTCGCGCCAGTACTGGCGCATGCCGGCGTGGAGCGGCCAGAGCGAGAACAGAAAGTTTTCATGCAGCAGCAGTCCTTCGGGCCGGTCGGCCACGGACCGGGCGATTTTGGGGCCGAAGCCCCGCAGGGTCTTCAGGCCGGCCCAGGCGTTGACGCGCATGCCCAGGTAGACCACGACCAGGTCGGGCCAGGCGCCGAGGTCGACGCTGCGTCGGTTGGCGGTGGGTTTCATGGCGGTCAGCGAATCTCGCGCTGGAGTTTGTCACGCTCGGCCTGCAGCAGGCGCTCGTGCAGGCCGGCGCCGCCGGCAGACAGCCACACCACCAGCCCGTGGATGGCCAGGCCCAGGCCCCAGCCGGCCAGTGGAAAGAGGAACCAGGGCCGCCCGCTGCTCAGCGAGATCAGCGCCAGGCCGGCGTTGACGCACACATAAACCAGGGCGTGCACATACCAGCCCATCTTGGCGCCGGCACGCTTGCGCGCCAGGCGCTCGCGGGCGGCTTCGTCGTCCGCCGGATGGGCGGGCCGTGAATCGATATCGCGGTCGTGGCGAGACATGGCGCACTCCCTTCAGGCGGCAACCAGCGGGGCGGCGGATTTTTGCAGGCGCAGCACGCGCAGGGTGCGCGCGGCGATCCAGCCCGACAGCAGGCCGTACAGGCCGGTGACGGCCAGGGCAAAGCCGGCATCGCGTGCCAGCGCGGGCTCCAGCGCCAGCTGCACGCCGACGGTGTACTTGATGAGAAACACGCCCAGGATCAGCGCCATCGGCGCCCACGAGCCGGGCAGGTGAAAGCTGCGCGCGCCGGCGTTCCAGGTGGTGCCGGCAGGCGCCGCGCCGCGCAAACCCAGCGCCAGCATGGCGGCAAAGCAGGCGGCCCACAGCAGCAACAGCTCGGCCAGGCGCCCGCTGGCGGCAAAGGCCGACTGCACGCCCCACAGCGCCAGGCCCAGCATGGCCGCGGGCAGCAGCGCCAGGCGCGCCGGGCTGGCGCTGCGCTCGCGCGTGGCCGACAAGCCCAGCACGATCAGCGCGGCCAGCAGGGCGCCGACCCAGGCGGGGGTGCCGCGCACGATGTCGAGCGCGGCTTCGGGGTGTTGGCTGAGCAAGGTGGTGAGCAGCATGGGGTGTCCTGTGTCGAAGTGGATGAATGGCGCCATGGTGCAGGGCGCCGCCGTGCCGGGCCAGCGGCATGCGACCAAAGGCCGTGGGCGGGCGCGAAATGCAGCCGCGGCGGACGAAACGCGGCGCCGGCCCGCGCCCGCGCCTCGGGTGCCGGAATATGGACAAAACAAGCCTTTGGCGCGCATAGAATATGCGCCGCAAGCTACAAAACACGTAGCGATACGAGAGGTTTCAGTTGGATACCGCACTGATGATCAAGGCCGCCCTGATGGGCATCGTCGAAGGCCTGACCGAGTTCCTGCCCATCTCCAGCACCGGCCACCTGATCCTGGCCGGCAGTCTGCTGGGCTTTGCCGACGCCAAGGCCAAGGTGTTCGACATCGCGATCCAGACCGGCGCCATCCTGGCGGTGGTGATCGTCTACTGGCACAAGATCTGGGACACCCTGGTCGCGCTGCCCGGCAGCCGCGCGGCGCAGCGTTTTGCGCTGAACGTGCTGATTGCCTTTTTGCCCGCCGTGGTGCTGGGGCTGCTGCTGGGCCAGGCCATCAAGGCGCACCTGTTCACGGCGCCAGTGGTGGCCGCCACCTTCATCCTGGGCGCCTTCGTCATCCTGTGGGCCGAAAGCCGCCCGCAGAGCGCCGCCCGCGTGCAGAGCGTGGACGACATGACGGCGCTGGATGCGCTGAAGGTCGGACTGGCGCAGTGCGCGGCCATGATCCCGGGCACCAGCCGCTCGGGCGCCACCATCATCGGCGGCATGCTGCTGGGGCTGTCGCGCCAGGCGGCGACCGACTTTTCCTTCTTCCTGGCCATTCCCACGCTGATCGGCGCGGGCGCGTATTCGCTCTACAAGGAGCGCGCGCTGCTGTCCTGGGCCGACGCACCGCTGTTCGGCGTCGGCCTGCTGCTGTCCTTCGTCAGCGCCTGGGTGTGCGTGCGCTGGCTGCTGCGCTACATCGCCAGCCACAGCTTCGTGCCCTTTGCGTGGTACCGCATCGCGTTTGGCGCGGTGGTGCTGCTGACCTGGGCCATGGGCTGGGTGACCTGGGCCGATTGAAGCCCGGGCTTTACATTTCTTCATCGCCCATCGACCGGGCGGGCAAGGCGGGCCGCTACGATGGGGTTTGCACGGGCCCGACCGCCCGCGCAGTGCCGTGCCCTCGAACGATGGATTGCCCCGCATGACGCCCGACCCCAGCCTTGCCCCTTCGCCACCACCGCCCGCGCGCCGCCGCCGCTGGCTGGGGGTGGTGCTGACGCTGCTGCTGATCGCGGTCATGGTGGCCGGCGCGGTGGCCCTGGTGCAGCGGGCCCGCGCGCCGGCGGCCGGCGGCGCGCCCGGCGGCTTTGGTCCGGGGCCGGGCGGCGGTGGCGGAGGCGGCGGGGTGACGGTGGGCGCCACGCGCGCGGTGCAGGGCGATCTGCCGGTGCTGATCGATGCGCTGGGCACGGTCACGCCGCCCATCACGGCCACCCTGGTGCCGCAGGTGTCGGGCGTGCTGACCGAGGTGCTGTTCACCGAAGGGCAGATGGTGAGCAAGGGCCAGGTGCTGGCGCGCATCGACGTGCGCCCCTATGAGCAGACCCTGCTGCAGACCCGCGGCACCCGCGCCCGGGACGAGGCGCAGCTGGCCGCGGCCAAGGTGACGCTGGGGCGCTACCAGACGCTGCTGGCGCAGGACTCCATCGCCCGCCAGGACGTGGACACGCAGGCCGCGCTGGTCAAGCAGCTGGAGGGCGTGGTGGAGGCCGACCGCGCCAGCGAGCGCGCCGCCGCGCTGAACGTGGACTTTGCCAGCATCCGCGCGCCCATCAGCGGGCGCATCGGGCTGCGCGCGGTCGATCCGGGCAACCTGGTCAGCAGCAGCAGCGCCACCGGCATTGCCAACATCACGCAGATCACGCCTATTGACGTGGTCTTTACCGTGCCGCAGGACCGCGTGCCCGCCGTGCTGGCGGCGCAGCGCAAGGGCAGGTTGCCCGTGGTGGCGCTGGACCGCGGCCGCACCACGGTCCTGGCCGAGGGGCAGTTTCTGACGCTGGACAACCAGGTCAACACCACCACCGGCACGGTGCGCGCCAAGGCGCGTTTTGCCAATGCCGACGGCGCCCTGTTTCCCAACCAGTTCGTCAATGCGCGGCTGCAGCTGGGCACGGCGGCGGGCGTGCTGGTGCCGGTCACCGCCGTGCGCACCGGCCCGCAGGGCGACTACGTGTACGTGGTGGACGACGAGCGCATCGCCCACATGCGGCCCGTGACGCGCGGCATGGCCGCAGTCGATCAGGTGTTGATCGCGCAGGGCCTGCAGGCCGGCGAGCGCGTGGTGACAGAGGGCGGCGACCGGGTCAAGGACGGTGGCAAGGTGCAACTGCCCGCCGATGCGCCGGCGGGCGGCGGCAAGCGCGGCGGGGCCAGCGCGGCGGCGTCGGCATCGTCGGTGGCGGCGCCCGCGGCCAGCGCCGCCAGCCGCCCGGCCTGGCTCGACCGCCTGCCGCCCGAGCTGCGCCAGAAGGTGATGGCCATGCCGCCCGAGGAGCGGCGCGCCTATCTGGAGCAGCTGCGCGCGCGCCGGCAGGCCGGGCAGTAAGGGCGCGGCGAGGGTGCGCCCATGAACGTCTCGCGCCTGTTCATTCAGCGGCCCGTGGCCACGGCGCTGTTCATGCTGGCCATTGTGCTGGCCGGCCTGGTGGGCCTGCGTTTTTTGCCGCTGGCGGCGCTGCCGCAGGTGGACTACCCCACCATCCAGGTGCAGACGCTGTACCCCGGCGGCAGCCCCGACGTGATGAGCCGCACCGTGACCGCGCCGCTGGAGCGCCAGTTCGGCCAGATGCCCGGCCTGGCGCGCATGAGCAGCGTCAGCAGCGCGGGCGTGTCGATGATCACGCTGCAGTTCGCGCTCAGCCTGAAGATGGACGCCGCCGAGCAGCAGGTGCAGGCGGCCATGAACGCGGCCGGATCGCTGCTGCCGGCCGACCTGCCCGCGCCGCCGGTGTACGCCAAGGTCAACCCGGCGGATGCGCCCATCATGCAGTTGGCCGTTACCTCCGACAGCCTGCCGCTGACCGAGGTGCAGAACATGGTCAACACGCGGCTGGCGCTCAAGATCAGCCAGATCGACGGTGTGGGCCTGGTCACCCTGGCCGGCGGGCAGCGCCCCGCCGTGCGCGTGCAGGGCAATCTGGAGGCGCTGGCGGCCATGGGTCTGGGGCTGGACGCGCTCAGCAGCGCCATCAGTGCTGGTAATTCCAGCACCGCCAAGGGCAACTTCGATGGGCCGCAGCGCCAGTACAGCATCAACGCCAACGACCAGTTGATGACGGCCGATGACTACCGCGAGCTGATCGTGGCCTACGTGGGCGGCGCGCCGGTGCGGTTGAAAGACGTGGCGCGCGTCATCAACGGTTCGGAGAACGACCGCCTGGGCGCGTGGACGGGCGTGAAGGGCGCCGCCAGCGGGCTGGCACCGGCCATCATCCTGAACGTGCAGCGCCAGCCCGGCGCCAACGTCATCGCCACGGTGGACGCCATCAAGCGCCAGCTGCCCGCGCTGGGCCGCGGCCTGCCGCAAAGCGTGCAGCTGACGGTGCTGACCGACCGCACGCTGGGCATCCGCTCCTCGGTCGAGCACGTGGAGATGGAGCTGGTGCTGGCCGTGGTGATGGTGGTGCTGGTGATCTTCGCCTTCTTGCACAGCCTGCGCGCCACGCTGATTGCCTCCATCGCCGTGCCGATTTCGCTGCTGGGCACCACGGCGGCCATGTATCTGCTGGGCTACTCGCTCAACAACCTGAGCCTGATGGCGCTGACCATTGCCACCGGCTTCGTGGTGGATGACGCCATCGTGATGATCGAGAACATCTCGCGCCACCGCGAGCTGGGCAAGACCCCGCTGCAGGCGGCGCTGGCGGGCGCGGGCGAGATCGGCTTCACCATCATCTCGCTCACGGTGTCGCTGATCGCGGTGCTGATTCCGCTCTTGTTCATGCAGGAGGTGATCGGGCGGCTGTTCCGCGAATTCGCCGTCACGCTGGCCATCACCATTCTGTTCTCGGCGCTGGTGTCGCTCACCCTGGTGCCCATGATGTCGGCGCGCATGCTGGAGCCGCTGGGCGAGGCCCACAACCGCATCGGCGCCTGGATCCAGGCGCGCATGGACCGGGTCATCGCCCGCTACGACGGCGGCCTGCAATGGGTGCTGGCGCACCAGCCCTTCACGCTGCTCGTGGCGGTGCTGACGCTGGCCGTGACGGTGCTGCTGTACGTGGTCATCCCCAAGGATTTGTTCCCGGTGCAGAGCACGGGCCAGTTGCAGGGCCAGGTGCAGGCCGCGTCCGACGTGTCCTTCGAGCGCATGTCGGCGCTGCAGGGCGACGCCGCGCGCCTGGTGCTGCAGGACCCGGCCGTGCTCTCGCTCAGCTCGGTGGTGGGGGTGGATGCGGCCAACAACAGCCGGCTGTCCTCGGGCCGCATGGTCATCAACCTTAAGCCGCACGTGCTGTTTGGCGACTCCGAGGCCGCCATCATGCAGCGCCTGCGGCAAAAAGTGGCCGAGCAGGTGGCGGGCGCCACGTTGTTCCTGCAGCCCACGCAGGACTTGACCATCGACTCCGACACTGGCCCCACGCAATACCGGTTCGACCTAGAAGGCGTGGACACGGCCCTGGTCAACCAATGGGCGCAGCGCCTGGCCCAGCGCCTGCAAGGCGTGCCCCAGCTGCGTCACGCCACCACCGAATCGGGGGCCACCGGCCCAGCCGCCATGGTCAAGGTCGACCGCGACGCCGCCGCCCGCCTGGGCGTCACCACCAGCGCCCTGGACAGCGCGCTGTACAACGCCTTTGGCCAGCGCATCGTCTCCACCATCTTCACCGAGACCAACCAGTACCGCGTGATCCTGGAAGCCGCGCGCGGCGACGCCACCAGCCTGCAATCGCTGCGCGACATGCCGGTCAAGACGACAGGCGGCGGCACCACGCCGCTGGGCGCCATCGCGCAGATCGTCGAGGAGCCCGCGCCGCTGGCGGTGCAGCGCGTGGGCCAGTACCCGGCCGCCACCGTCGGCTTCGACACGGCGCCCGGCGTCAGCCTGGGCGCGGCCGTGCAGGCGGTGCGCGACGCAGCGCAGGCCGAGGGCTTGCCGGGCGCGATCACGCTGCGCTTCACCGGCGCCTCGGGAGCGTATCAAAGCTCGCTGGACAACCAGCTGTGGCTGATCCTGGCGGCGGTGGTGTGCGTGTACATCGTGCTGGGCGTGCTGTACGAGAGCTACGTGCACCCGCTCACCATCCTGTCCACCCTGCCCTCGGCGGGGGTGGGTGCGCTGCTGGCGCTGCTGCTGACCGGCCATGCGCTGGACGTGGTGGGCATCATCGGCCTGGTGCTCTTGATCGGCATCGTCAAGAAGAACGCCATCATGATGATCGACTTCGCCATCGAAGCCGAGCGCGGCCAGGGCAAGTCGGCGGTGGAGGCCATCCATCAGGCGGCGCTGCTGCGCTTTCGCCCCATCCTGATGACGACCTTGGCCGCGCTGGCCGCCGCCGTGCCCCTGATGCTGAGCTGGGGCGACGGGGCCGAGCTGCGGCGGCCTTTGGGCATTGCGATTTTTGGTGGCTTGGTGCTGTCGCAGCTGCTGACGCTGTTCACCACGCCGGTGATCTACCTGTGGTTCGACCGGCTGGGGCAGCGGCTGGGGTGGGGCAGGGCGATTGAAGACGATGAATCCGGTCTTGCTCCGGTGGGGCGCGAGGAGCCATCGCCATGATCGGGCCTGGCTTTGCTCCCTCGCCCCTTTGGGGAGAGGGTTGGGGTGAGGGGCTTGCGGCGTTGGATGGGTCGCTGTTGTTTGCTTCGCTGCTGACTCTGGATGCATCGGCTGGCCGGGATGTGCGCCCGGCGGCGCACCTACTTTCTTTTGCGTCGCCAAAAGAAAGTAGGCAAAGAAAAGGCGACCCCAAGTCTGCGACCCCTGCGCTGCGCTTCGGGGCAGACCTGCGTCACAGCGTTTGCGGGGTGCGCGGTGGAACTCGCTGCGCGCCAAGGCGCTTCGCTCAAACAACCCCCGCGAGTCAGAGCACGAACGCGTGCATCCTGCGGTGCACGCGCCACCCCGCAAACGCTGCGCCACAGGCGCAGCCACAGGGGGTTGAAAACCATACGGGCCATCGCTGTGCTCGGCCCCATTCCAGGCCGAGCGCAGCGATGGCCCGGATTGGATTTATCCACCCCTCTGGCCGTGCCGAGAAGCGCAGGGCGTGGGGCGGGCATGGGCAGCGCAGCATGCCCATGCTTCGTGCTCTGACTTGCTGCGGTTGTCTGAGCGAAGCGCGCCAGCGCGCAGCGAGTTCCGCAGCACCGCCCCATGACCGAGCATCGCAGGCTGCCCGCAGCGAAGCGGAGGGACACGGCCAGTGGGGTCGCCTTTCTTTTGCCTTCTTTTCTTTGGCGACGCAAAGAAAAGAAGGTGCGCTGCCGGGCGCACATCCCGGCCAGCGGAAGCTTGTAGCGTCAACGACGAAGCAATCGCCAACAACCCGTCCAACGCCCAGCCCCTCACCCCAGCCCTCTCCCCAGAGGGGCGAGGGAGTAAAACCCAAAGCGACGAGGGTGTGAAGTGAACCTCTCGCGCCCCTTCATCCAGCGCCCTATCGCCACCGTGCTGCTCACGCTCGGCCTGGCGCTGGCCGGCATCGCGGCGTTTTTCGCGCTGCCGGTGGCGCGTCTGCCGGCGGTGGACTTTCCGGTCATCTTCGTCAGTGCCAACATGGCCGGCGCCAGCTCGGCCGACATGGCGCGCACCGTGGCCACGCCGCTGGAGCGCACGCTGGGCACCATCGCCGGCGTCAACGAGATGACCAGCAGCTCCAGCACCGGCTCCTCGCGCGTGGTGCTGCAGTTCGACCTGGGCCGCAACATCGACAGCGCCGCGCGCGACGTGCAGGCCGCCATCAACGCCGCCCGCATCGACATGCCGGCCAACCTGCGCACCAACCCCACCTACCGCAAGGCCAACCCGGCGGCGCAGCCCTTCCTGATCCTGGCGCTCACGTCCAAGACCCGCACCCCGGGGCAGATCTACGACGCCGTCAACAACATCCTCAACCAGCGCCTGCTGCAGGTGCCGGGCGTGGGCGACGTCACGCTGGGCGGCGGCTCGCAGCCTGCCGTGCGGGTGGAGCTGGACCCGTTTGCGCTGTCCAACCTGGGCATCAGCGGCGACGACGTGCGCGCCGCGCTGCAGGCCAGCAGCGCGCTGCGGCCCAAGGGCGTGGTGGAGCTGGGCGACGCCGCCGATGGCCGCGCCCTGCAGGTGCTGACGCCCGCGCCGCGCCTGCGCGCCGCCGACTACCGCGACCTGATCATCGGCATGCGCAACGGCGCCGAGGTGCGCCTGTCGCAGGTGGCGCGCGTGACCGACGGCGTGCAGGACACGCGCACGCGCGGCATGTTCAACGGCCAGCCGGCCATCGTGGTCAACATCACGCAGCAGCCCGACGCCAACCTGATCGAAACCGCCGACGCCATCAACGATTTGCTGCCGCAACTGCGCGAGCAACTGCCGCCCGACATCGAGCTTCAGGTCGCCATCGACCGCACCGGCTCGGTGCGCTCCTCGGTGCGCGAGGTCGAGATCACGCTGGTGATCGCTGTGCTGCTGGTGGTGGCCGTGGTGGGCCTGTTCTTGCGCAACCTGCGCGCGGCGCTGATCCCGGCGGTGGCCACGGTGGTGTCGCTGCTGGGCACCTTCGGCGTGATGTTCGCGTTGGGCTTTTCGCTCAACAACCTGACTTTGATGGCGCTCACCGTGGCCACCGGCTTCGTGGTGGACGACGCCATCGTGGTACTCGAGAACATCTCGCGCCACCTCGAGATGGGCCGCCCGCGCAGGCGTGCCGCGCTGGAGGGCGCCAAGGAGGTGGGCTTCACGGTGCTGACCATCAGCGTGTCGCTGATCGCGGTGTTCATCCCGCTTTTGTTCATGGGCGGCCAGCCGGGGCGGTTGTTTCGCGAGTTTGCGGTCACGCTCTCGGCCGCGGTGATGATTTCGCTGGTGATTTCGCTCACCACCACGCCCATGCTGTGCGCGCTGCTGCTGCCCAAGGGCGGGCTCGAATCCGGCATGCCCGCCACGGCGCCGCGGCGCAGCCTGGCCGGCCGCCTGCGTGCGCGCATGGGCGGCTGGCTGCGCGGGGGCGAGCGGCAGATGGTGCGCGCCTACACCCATTCGCTGGACTGGGCCCTGGCCTCGCCCTGGCTGGTGATTGGGGTGCTGCTGGTGGTGATCGGCCTGAACGGCTATCTGTTTTCGGCCATCACCAAGGGCTTTTTCCCGGACCAGGACAACGGCCTGCTGATCGGCGGCCTGCGCGCCGACCAGAGCATTTCATCCACGGCGATGGCTGACAAGCTGCAGCAGGCGGTGGACATCATCCGCGCCGACCCGTCGGTGGGCACGGTGGTGGCGTTTGCCGGCGGGCGCACCTCGGGCGGGGGCTTTCTGTCGGCGGCGCTCAAGCCCGCCAAGGATCGGCCGGCAGGCGAGAAGACCCGTGCCGTCATCAACCGCCTGCGCCCGCAGCTGGGGCGCATCACCGGGCTGCGCGTGTTCCTCAGCCCGGTGCAGGAGCTGCGCATCGGCGGGCGCAGCAGCAACAGCGCCTACCAGTACACGCTCAAGGGCGACAACGCGGCCGACCTGAAGACCTGGACGCTCAAGCTGGCGGCGCAACTGCGGCAGGACGAGCGCGTGACCGACATCGACGACGACCAGAGCGACAACGGGGTGGAGAGCTTCGTCCAGGTCGACCGCAGCAAGGCCGCCAGCCTGGGCGTGTCGCTGGCCACCATCGACGCGGCGCTGTACAACGCCTTCGGCCAGCGCCAGGTCGCCAACGTCTACACCGACCTGAACCAGTACACCGTGGTGATGGAGTGGGCGCCGCGCCACGCGCGCTCGCCGCTGGCGCTGGCCGACGTGCAGGTGCCGGCGGCCAACCGCAAGGCCGCGGCCAGCACCGGGGGCAGCTCGGCCAACCCGGCCCTGCGCAGCGGCTCCACCGGCCAGCCCATCTCCATCAGCCCCAGCGCCATGGTGCCGCTGTCGGCCTTTGCCACGGTCAGCGAGCGCGCCGTGCCCACGGCGGTCTATCACGACGGCGGCGAGTTGTCGGCCACGCTGTCGTTCAACCTGGGCGACGGCGTGTCGATCGAGCAGGGGCGCCAGGCCGTGCTGGACGCGGTGGGCGCCATCGGCATGCCCAACAACGTGCGCGGTGATTTTTCGGGCGCGGCCGCCGCGGCGCAGCAAACCCAGTCGCAGCAGGGCCTGCTGATCCTGGCGGCCATCGTGGTCATCTACATCGTGCTGGGCATGCTGTACGAGAGCCTGATCCACCCCGTCACCGTGCTCACCACGCTGCCCAGTGCGGGCTTTGGCGCGGTGCTGGCGCTGCTTTTGCTCAAGATGGAGTTTTCGCTGATGGCGCTGATCGGGGTGTTCCTGCTGATCGGCATCGTCAAGAAGAACGCCATCCTGATCATCGATTTCGCGCTCGAGGCCGAGCGCGCGCGCGGTCTGACGGCGGTGCAGGCCGTGCGCGAGGCCTGCCTGCTGCGCTTTCGCCCCATCCTGATGACCACGCTGGCCGCCGGCCTGGGCGCGCTGCCGCTGGCCATCGGCTTTGGCCAGGGCGCCGAGCTGCGCCAGCCGCTGGGCGTGACCATCGTCGGCGGCCTGATCGCCAGCCAGCTGCTCACGCTGCTGACCACGCCGGTGGTCTACGTGCTGCTGGACAAGCTGCGCCGCCGCCGCGCCGGCGAGGCTGGGCTGGCGCACGCGGCGATGGGCTGATTACCGCACCCAGTGGCCGCCGCGCAACGCCCAGCCGCCGCGCGGGCCATGCTCCCAATGATGCGGTTCCCAGTGGTAGCCGGGCCGCGGTCGCACGTAGCGGCCGGGCACCCACACGTGGCGCCCGCCGTACCAATTCCAGTAGCCGCCGATCCACACCGCGCCGACGTAGGGGACAGCCGGCACCACCTCGTATGGCGGGGGCGGCGGCGCCACCGTGGCGTAGACGTCGCCGTCGGCCACCGCCACCGGCGCCGGCACCACGGCGCAGCCGCCGAGCAGGGCGCCGGCGGCCAGCAGGGCCGCTCCCCAGCGCAGGGTGGAACGGGACAAGGACGAATGGAAAGCGGGCATGAAGCGCTCCTGACGCAATCGGGTCCGCGAAGGCGGGCCCATGCTGACCCAACGGGGCCGTCGCGCGCAGCGCCGACGCGCTTTACGAAACTTTGCGCGCCCGACGGGGATCGTTGAATCCGTGTGTCCATGCTTGGGCCTGCTCCATCGGCGCGCTGCGCCGCGGCGAGCCAGACCGTCCTCCCGTCATGTCGTTCCGTACTTCCTTGGTGGCCGCGCCCGGCCCGCGCCCGGCACGGCCCTGGCGTGCCGTCACCTGGCGCAGCCTGCTGCTGCTGTTGCTGGCGCAGACGTTCACGCTGTTCGTGGCCGTGCCGCTGTCATCGTTCCGGGTCTCGGGCCTGGTGCTGGCCGACGTGTGTCGCCTGGCCTTCGCCGGCGTGTGCGTCCGCGTGTTCACGCGCAACCGCTGGGTGCGCGCGCTGCTGGTGGCGGGCCTGGTCGCCATCGTCGGCATTCCGGCGCTGGCGCGCCACGCCCATGGCCATCACGCCCTGGTGCACCAGCACGAATGGCTGACCTGGACGGTCGCGCTGTTCAACGCCACGGTGACGGTGCTGGTGGCGCGCTACGTCTTCGGGCCCGGCCGGGTGGGCGCCGACCGGGTGCTGGGCGCCATCCTGATCTACCTGAACCTGGCGGCGCTGTTCGCCAACGTCTACGAGCTGATGGTGCTGCTGCAGCCCGGCGCGATCAGCGGGCTGTCGGCGCTGTCGGCGGTGGGCATGCCCGACAAGCGCGCGGCCGAGCTGACCTATTTCAGCCTCAGCACCATCACCTCCACCGGCTGGGGCGACCTGACGCCGCTGCATCCGCTGGCGCGCGGCCTGGCCAATTTCGAGGCGGTCATCGGGCAGCTGTTTCCAGCCACCCTGGTGGCGCGGCTGATCGGCCTGCACCTGGCGCAGGGCGGGCGGCGCGCGCGCAGGCCGTCCGATCCGCCGCCACCATAATGACAACTGCCGATTCGCTCCCATCCGCCATGCCTTTCGCCCGCACCCAGCCACCTCGTTTTGGACGCGCGCCGCTCGCGCTTGCACTCACGCTGAGCGTGCTGCTGGCCGCCTGCGCCGCCCCGGCGCCCGAGCCGGCGCCCGGCACCCCGCTGCCCACGGGCTGGAAGAGCGCGCCGCCGCCCGGCTGGATCAGCACCGCCGACGCACCCGCGGCCTGGCAGGCGGGGCGGTGGTGGGCCTTGTTTGCCGACGCGCCGCTCGATGCGCTGATGCAGCGTGTCGAAGTGGGCAACCAGAACCTGGCGCAGGCCATGGCCAACGTGGCGCAGGCGCAGGCGCTGCTGCGCCAGGCCGAAGCGCAATGGGCCCCCACGCTGGGCGCGCAGCTGGGGGCGCAGCGCAGCGGCGATCCGGCGGGCGGCTCGGCGACGCTGGGGCTGACGGCCAGCTGGGCGCCCGACCTGTGGGGCCGGCTGGCGGCGGGCGTGCAGGCGCAGGGCGCGCGCGTGCAGGCCAGCCAGGCCGACCTGGCGGCCGCGCGCCTGGCCGCGCAGGGCAGCCTGGCCAGCGCCTACTTTCGTGTGCGCGAGGCCGACGTCGAGCTGCAGCTGCTGGACGAGATCATCACCGGCTACCGGCGTGCCGTCGGCATCACGCAAAACCGCTACCAGGCCGGCGTGGCGGCGCACACCGACCTGCTGCAGGCGCAAAGCACGCTGGAGAACACGCTGGGCAGCCGCGCCGCGCTGCAGGCCAGCCGCGACACCACCGAGCAGGCCATCGCCCTGCTGATCGGCCAGCCGCCGGCGCAGTTCACGCTGGCGCCCGCGCCCTGGCAGGCCACTGTGCCGGCCTTGCCGCTGGACATGCCTTCGGAGCTACTGCTGCGCCGCCCCGACGTGGCGTCCAGCGAGCGCGCGGTGGCCGCCGCCAACGCCAGCATCGGCGCCGCGCGCGCGGCCTACTTTCCCAGCCTCAACCTCTCGGCGGGCCTGGGCGGCAAGGCCGGCAGCCTGGCCACGCTGGCCTCGGCGCCCACGCTGGCCTGGTCGCTGGGCGCGGCGCTGGCGCAGACCTTGTTCGACGCCGGCGCGCGCGACGCCGCGGTGGAGCAGGCGCGCGCCGCGCATCGGGCGGCCACGGCCAGCTACCGGCAAAGCGTGCTGACGGCCCTGGGCCAGGTCGAAAACCAGCTGACCGCCATGGCCGCGCTGGCCAAGCAGATCGAGCATGCGCATGCGGCCGCGCTGGCCGCGCGCGGCGCCGAGCAGCGCATCCTGAACAGCTACCAGGCGGGGCTGTCGGCCTACACCGACGTGGTCACCGCGCAGGCCAACGCCCTGGGCGCGCGCCGCAGCGAGCTGCAGCTGCAGCTGCAGCGCCAGCAGGCGGCGGTGGGGCTGATCCAGGCCCTGGGCGGCGGCTGGCAGGCGCCGTGGGGCGAGGCCGCGGCCGCCAGCTGAGTGGCGACACCTGTGCCGGCCGTGGGTTGGCACGACGCTGCTATCCTGACCGGGCTGGCGTGGGGTAGGGGTGTGCGGGCGGCGCCCCGCCAAGCCTCAAGGCGCCGGCGTCTTGGGCTTGAAGTCGCAGCAGTCGGCCACCGCGCACTGCCAGCAGCGCGGCGTGCGCGCCACGCACACGTAGCGGCCGTGCAGGATCAGCCAGTGGTGCGCGTGCGTGAGGTACTGGGCCGGCACGCGCCGCAGCAGCGCCTGCTCCACCGCCAGCGGCGTCTTGCCCGGCGCCAGTCCGGTGCGGTTGGCCACGCGAAAGATGTGCGTGTCCACCGCCATGGTGGGCTCGCCGAAGGCCACGTTCAGCACCACGTTGGCGGTCTTGCGGCCCACGCCGGGCAAGGCCTCCAGCGCCTCGCGCGTGCGCGGCACCTCGCCGCCATGCTCGCGCAGCAGGATGGTGCAGGTCTGCATCAGGTGCCGCGCCTTGCTGCGGTACAGGCCGATGGTCTTGATGTGGCCCTCCAGCCCTTCCAGGCCCAGGTCGATGATCCGCTGCGGCGTGTTGGCCACCGGAAACAACCGCCGCGTGGCCTTGTTCACCCCCACGTCCGTGGCCTGCGCCGACAGCAGCACGGCCACCAGCAGCTCGAACACGCTGGTGTATTCGAGCTCGCTGGCGGGCAGCGGGTTGGCGGCCTGCAAGGTGGCGAAAAAGCGGTCGATCTGGCTCGGGGTCATGGCAGCGAAGCCTCCGGACATCAAAAACCTACGTTGTTTGCCAGCAAAAAAAAAACCAACCGGGAGCGGTTGGTTTTTTGAATGGTGGTGGCGGACATCGCCGCCACCAAATAGACGCGCATTGTATCAAATGGCAATGGAGCGGGCTGCCGAGGGAGTGCGGGTGGCTCAGGCCGAATCCCCGCCGGGATGCGCCTCCAGCCACTGTCGCCCGATGGCCGTCAGGCGGTAGCGTTGCAGGCGGCTGTTGGGTTTGTCGGGCAGGGTCATTTCGATCATCTGCGTGGCCAAGGCCGGTTTCAGATAGGCTTTCCGGAAGTGCTCCTCGCCTTTGAGGCCGAGCGCGGACTGAATTTGCTGCCGGGACATCTCGCCGCCCACGGCACGCAGCAGGCGCTCGACTTCCCCTGTGACTTCCCCTGTGACTTCCCCTGTGACTTCCCCTGCACCAGCCGTGGGGACGAGGGACAGCGGATGGCACGGCAGCCGGATCACGAACGAAAGCCGGTCGTCGTCCGTCTCGAACAGCGGCGCGGGCGAGCCGTTGGCTGCCATCTCCTTCAGGATTTTCGGGATACCTGTGGATCGGCCCTCGGTCATCTCCAGTTCCTTCAGGAACTCGCCGATGCGCCGGTTGCGGTAGCGGCGGCTGACGGCGCGGCCCGCCTTCAGGTCTTCCATCCGGATCGATCGATCCGGGCCGGGGAAGCTGAGAACGGTCAGTTCGTCATGGCTGATGCGCACCTCGATGGGTTCGCGTTCCTCGTAGGAACGGTGATACACGGCGTTGACCACGGCCTCTTCGATGGCGGCGTAAGGGAAGTTCCAGACCCGCGTGGCTTCGGCCCGGTCGGGATGCTTGATGACCGTTTCGTGCAGGTAGTTGCGCTGGATGTAGCCCAGCGCCTCGCGCGTCATCCGTGCCAACGGCCCCTTGAAAATCTTCTCGTCGAAACGGTCGCCGCCCGCGCCTTCGGGAAACCAGACCACGTCGATCTGCACGCCGGGGAAGAACCGCTCCGGTGTTTCGTTGAAGAACAGCAGGCCCACGTTCTTGGGCCACGGCGATTCGGCAGGGCCGCCCGCAACGTTCATCTGCCGCCCCAGCGCCTCGACGGAAAGCCCCGGCGCATCCGCCGCCAGCGCGCTGCCCACTTCCTCCAGGAAACCCTGCATCAAAGGCTTGGCAAGATCATCGACGCGCGCGAACTGGTTGTAGCGGTCGTCGAACGGCACTTTGGCAGCCAGGCTCAGCAGTTCCTTCTCGGTGTCGCCTTTGGCCTCGACCGTGCTGCTGTACCGGCGAATGAAGTACTTCCAGACCTTGTGCTTCGTCGTGACCGCTTCCGGCGCTTTGTAGGGTCGCGTTTGTCCACCCGGCGCTTGCAGCACGATCAGGTTGCGGCCCTCGACCACTTCCAGGCTCAACACCGGAAAATACGGCGGCTGTATCAACTGGCAGTGCGCCAGCAGTTCGCGCTGGATCTTGTCGAGCTGGTTGTCGGGCAGACCTACCGGCGGAAAGATGGGCCTGCCGTCGGCATCGCAGTCCTGCCCGATCACCACGTAGCCACCGCCCAGGTTCTCGAAGTCGTTGGCGAACGCGCACAGCGTGCGGATGATCGCGTCCGGGTTCCACCCGGCCTTGTATTCGATGCGCTCACCCTCGACCGTGCGCTGGCGCAGCAGATCGCTCAGGTTGATGGGGAGCTTGCTGCTCATGCTCCCTCCTCCTTGCCGGCAAATATGATGCCCGTCTGCACGGGTTGCGACAGCACGCGATTGAGTAACTGATCGGTTGCAATCCCTTCGTACCGGGTGGCCAGCACGTTGCGCAGCTTCAACAAGCGCGCATTGGCGGTATCGACGAGGGTGCCGAACGTGGTTGCGCGAACGCGTCCGAATTTCCTATTCCCGTCGCCCACTTCCTGCTCGCGTCCAACGCCTGCCGCCACTTTCTGGCCGACAACCCACGCATAGACGAAAGGTGATCCTGACATAGCCCCCGACAAGGCAATGTCCTGCACGTAACCATTCGCCTGATTCACTTCCTTCCGGGTCAGCTCAAAGCCGCCTTTTTTCAGTTCGATCACCAGAACCTGTTGCATCTGCGTGAGCGTGGTATCGGCGGGATCGAAGGATTCAATGCCCGTCATCTGCCATGTGGTGTTCTCCGGCAGCACCACAATGTCCGGGCGATTGCGGTCGTTGATGAACTGGGCTTCGGTGTTCTTGAACAATTCGCTGGCCACGGTTTTCAACGTGGCGTTGGAGCAGAACTCCTGCGATTCGAACTCCGGCCCGAATACCCAGCGCGAGCGCAGAATCAAGGGATGCAGGGTGTGCAATTCGTCGGTGGTGGAGTCATTGGCCAGCCGCTGGATGGTTTCGATTACGCCGATGCGGCTGTCGATTTCATCGAGAACGCGCAGCGCATCCTTGATCGACCATTCCGCCAGCAGCCTGTCCAGACCATCGATGTCATCGGCGGGCAGCGTCGATAGCTTTTGCAGCAATGCAGCGCCGCTTTTCGATTTCTCAAGATGGATAACGGCTTTGACGGCGGTAGCAAGGAACTCTGGCGACACCGTTGGATGCGCCTGCGCCACGACTTTGGTGAACTCGGCCACCTCGATGCGAGCACCTTGTCCAAGCGTGGCTAGTTCGCTGCGGTTCTGGGTCAGGGCGTCTTCGGATGTCGCCTCGACGATCTCGGCGGCGAGTTCTTGCGCCACCTTGCTGACGTGTTCGGCGACGGTGCGGTACAACGTGCGCACAGCATCTGTTGATCGGAATGACGTCCAGTCCTCTTCCACGTCGGCTTCATAGCCTTGTGTGTCAACGATCACGTTGTAGCGACGGGCAAAGCGAGTGCGGCCATCAATTTGCCCCACCGACCACGATGGCGTGCCGACCAGCCGTTTCTGTACCCAATAGGCAATGCCCTGATGCACGGAGGAATGGTTCAGCCGGGTCGAGTCGATCACGATGACCGTGGCGCTGTGGCCATTTCCAAGATCAAGCGTCTGCTCGTTGACCTTGCCCTCGATCTCCGAAAAGGTGCGCTGCACACCATTGACCCGAATCTCGAACTCTGGATCGTGGACGAAGCGCGCCGCCAGCACCGTCAGGATTTCATCGGCGTCCGGCAACTTGCGTGCAACCTGCACCGACAGTCGCGTGCCACTGCCGGTTTTCTTGCCGGAGGTTTCGCTACGCAGAACGAAGGGGCTGGGGCCGGACTCCGTGCCAACCGTGAACGTCGCTAGCACACCGTCGCGCCACGTCTGCACCTCGTATTCATCGGCAAAGCACAGCAGGCCGTGCCGGCCGACGCCATTGCGCCCGTAGGCCCGGCGTGGGCGTGCGGTGCGGCCTGCCGGGAATTCAACGTTCGTGCCCTGATGCCTTTCGCGGTCATAGCGCAGTGTCATCCACCGCTTCTTGAACTGGGCTGGCGTCATGCCATGCCCGTCATCTGTGACGGTCAAGGTTCCGCCGACTTCAGCGGGCAAGATCAATTCCACCTTCGACGCACCCGCATCCCAAGCGTTCGCCACCAGTTCGGTCAACGCCACCTGCGGAACATGGGCTACTTGACCAAGCTCACGCAGCAGGTAGTCGTCCTCGAATAGGGCTAGGGTCTGAGATGGCGTGCTGGACATGAGTGATCGGTCTCCGGATCAAGCCAACCCAAAGTACCGCTCGAAGAACGCCGCGAGCTTGTCCAGCACTGTCTGCTTCTTCGCCGAATGGTTGTTGTTCTTCGAGAACCGCGAGACTGGCGGCAAAATCTTCGTGATGGCCGTGCCCGTGGCCGGAATCGCGCCGTCGCGGAAGGCGTTGTCCACGAACGCCTTTGTCTCATCCGCGTTCAAGCCCTCATCGGCGATGATCCGGTCAAGCTCCTCGGCCTTCTTCCGAACGATGAAGGCTTGCCATTCCGCATCGACCTTGGCTTTGGGCGAAACGGAATCCACGAACGCCTCGATGAGGTCTTTCTTGTTGCGCAGGGACGGGCTGGAATTGATCGCGCGCTCGATGGTCGCGTGGATTTCCTTGTCCTTGCCGGTGCCTTTGGCCTTGAGGTACCGCTCGACCAGCATCAAGATGTAATCGACGTTGATCTCGACCTGCTTGATGAGTTCGATCTCGAACACCACGTCATCGTTGATCGTTTCCTTCTCGGCCTCGGACGCGCTGCGGAACTCGGCATAGAGGTTGAGATACAGGCTCTGGTAATCCTGAAAATCGCGGTCGCTAAGAATTTCGTTGCCCGCGAAGTCGTCGAAGGACGTGAGGATGTTCCGCAGCCGAAGAATGGAGCCGAACAGTTTGATGAACGCTTTCTGCGCCGCCTCGCCGGTGATCGCCTTGCCCAGCGGGAACAGCGCCACCAGCTCGGCAACCTTCTTCTGGTACTCGGCGTAGTAGTCACCGTAGGGCTTGAGCAGCACGATACCCTTGGCGTCCTTGTTACCGAACAGCGCCAGCGCATCGTTGGTCGCATCCTCCAGATTACGGAAGGAAACGATGTTGCCGTAGGTCTTGACCGAATTGAGGATGCGGTTGGTGCGCGAATACGCCTGGATCAGCCCGTGCGCACGTAGGTTCTTGTCCACCCATAGCGTGTTCAGCGTGGTGGCGTCGAAGCCGGTCAGGAACATGTTGATCACGATCACCAGGTCAAGCTCGCGGTTCTTGAGCCGCTGCGACAAATCTTTGTAGTAGTTCTGGAACTTGTCGGCGGAGGTGTCGAAGTTGGTGGCGAATAGGTCGTTGTAGTCCTTGATGGCCGCGTCGAGGAAGTCGCGCGAGCCTTGATCCAGTCCTTCGGTCTCAAACTCCTCTTCTTCCAGCAGGCCATCGACGTCTTCGTTGGCGGCAAAGCTGTAGATCAGCCCGATCTTCAGCCGTTGCGCCGGTGGGATGTCCTTCTGCTGGCTGGCGAACTCCGTGTAGTAGCGTTTGGCGGCGTCAATAGACGCCGTGGCGAATAGCGAATTGAAGCCGTTGAGCCGCTTGCCGCCATGCCGGTAGCTGGCGCTGCGCTTGGTTTTCTGGTCGAAGTGCTCGCGGATGTAGGCTGCGATCTGCGTGATGCGCTCCGGCGCGAGCAGCGCCCGTTCCGTGTCGATGGCCGACACCTGCTTGTCGCGCACGTTCGGCGCGGTCTTGATGGTGTTGATGTAGTCGATGCGGAACGGCAACACGTTCTTGTCGTTGATCGCGTCGACGATGGTGTAGGTGTGCAGCTTGTCGCCGAACGCCTGCTCCGTGGTGCGCAGCTTCGGGTTGCCGCCCGTGCCGGCGTTGTCGGCGAAGATCGGCGTGCCGGTGAATCCGAATAGGTGATAGCGCTTGAACGACCGGGTGATTTCCTCGTGCATATCGCCGAACTGGCTGCGGTGGCATTCGTCGAAGATCACCACTACATCCGCGTCGTAGACCGGATGCTTCTTGTTCTTGATGACGAAGCGGCTGAGCTTCTGGATCGTGGTGATGATGATGCGCGCGTTCGCATCCTCCAGTTGCTTTTGCAGCACCGCCGTCGAGGTATTGGAATTGGCCGCACCCTTCTCGAAGCGTTCGTATTCGCGCATGGTCTGGTAGTCCAGATCCTTGCGGTCCACCACGAACAGCACCTTGTCGATCTCCGGCAGCCCGCGAGCCAGTTGCGCTGCCTTGAAGCTGGTCAGCGTCTTGCCACTGCCCGTGGTGTGCCAGATGTAGCCACCCGCCGCCACCGTGCCCAGTTGCCGGTGATTGGTGGCCGTGGCGATGCGTTGCAGGATGCGCTCCGCCGCGACGATCTGGTAGGGACGCATCACCAGCAGTTTCCGATCCACGTCGAACACGCAGTAGCGCGTGAGCACGTTCAGCAGTGCGTGCTTGGCGAAGAAGGTCTTGGTGAAGTCGGCCAGTTCGGTGATGGGCTGGTTCTTCGCATCGGCCCACCACGAAGTGAAGGAAAAGCTGTTGGAGGTCTTCTTGCGGTCGCGCCGCCCGCGCTGTTCGGCCAGGTGGCCATCGCGCACGGTGTTGCTGTAGTACTTGGTCAGCGTGCCGTTGCTGATGACGAACAACTGCACATACTCGAACAGGCCGGAGCCGGCCCAGAAGCTGTCGCGCTGATAGCGGTCGATCTGGTTGAACGCCTCGCGGATATCCACGCCCCGGCGCTTCAACTCGATGTGCACCATCGGCAGACCGTTGACCAGCACGGTCACGTCGTAACGGTTGGCGCGCTTGCCCTCGACCTCGTACTGGTTGATGACCTGCAAGCGGTTGTTGTGGATGCTCTGCTTGTCGATCAGGTAAATGTTCTTGGTGCTGCCGTCGTCGCGCTTGAGCACCTGCACATGGTCTTCCTGGATACGCGCGGTTTTCTCGATGATGCCGTCGTTGGCTCCGGCGATCTTCTCGCCGAAGACCTGCTGCCATTCCTTATCGCTGAAGGTGATCCTGTTCAGCGCCTCCAACTGGCGGCGCAGGTTGGCGATCAGGTCGGCCTCGCTACCGATGCGAAGGTATTCGTAAGCCTGCACCTGCAACCGCGCGATGAAGTCGCGTTCAAGCTCCGCTTCGGACTGGTAGCGTTCTTCGCGTACTTCATCTGGGCGCACGAATTCCGCGACGACGGTGCTCTCGTTGGAAAGCGCAATCGGTTCGTAGCGGGAGGGCTTGAGGTCTTCGCTCACGCCGCCTCCCGGAAGGTGAGCAGGCGGTCGCGGTAATGTTCGTACTGCTGGCGGCGAGCCTTGATTTCGGCGGGCAGGCCGGAGGAGAGGTCGTTCACCAGCGCGTCGAACTTGTCGAGGATGGCGGCGATGCGTTCCTGTTCATCAAGCGGAGGGACAGGAATCGGATATGCCTTGATGATTCCGATGTTCAGGTCGGAGCGGTTCCCGTGGCCGTGAGACCGCAGGTCGTCGTACTGATTGACGAGCCAGTGATAGACGAACCTGTAGTGCGCCTGCGCGGGGTCAATTTCCATGTTGCAGCAGTGTTGGTTCGTCGTCAGTGGAACCTTGTTTACTGCAACGCGGCCCCGCGTGACGCCCGCACCGGAGATCGCAACGATGACGCTATTCGCAGGAACCCACTTCGCGGCCGAGTTTTTCAGCCCTGCGTCGGTGATTGTCACGCTGGTTGAATGGATGTCCGAGTAATCGACTTCCTGAGTGCGAAGCCATGGAATATCACCACCGTAGTAGTCGGCACGAGTGGACAGCGGTGTGCCGCCTGACGAAATATTTGAACTAATTTCACTCAACGTCGTCCACCTTGCTTGCTTGCTTGCTTGCTTGCTTGCTTGCTTGCTTGCTTGCTTGCTTGCTTGCGTCAGCGTTCGTGCGTTCGCCGAACGTCAAAAGCGCGTCGCGGTAGTACTTGTACTGCCGCCGATGCGCCTCCAGCTCCGCCTCCAGCTCCGCCTCCAGCTCCGCCTCCAGCTCCGCCTCCAGCTCCGCCTCCAGCTTGGTGAAAGTGTCAAGCACTTTCACGATTTCGCGCTGGACTGCCAGCGGCGGAACGGGAACACGAATCTTCGCAAGGCTCTTGGCCGACACGTCGATGACCTTTGTGCCCGTGGCCTGCCTCTTTTTCTGGGCGAGAAAATCAGGCGTCCGGAAGTAGTACGAAAGGTACTTCGGGTCTTGCCCGTGCTTGATCACCGTGGCGTGGCCGCCGGTGACGATCTGCGATTCACCGAGCCACGCGACCGCTTTGCACACGTCCTCGACGTTTTCGCTGGTATTGGTGATGATCAGATCGCCGGTAGCAACCTTGGCGAGTGGCGCGGCGGTTTCCGGCGCAACGAAGGAAATGGTTTCGGTCGCCCAGACGCCGTAGTGCGTGTAAATCTGTCCGTAGTGGATGCAACCGACGCCGGCCTCCGTGAAGTCTGATTTGGGCATCCCGTTGCCACGAACCAGCTCAGCGATGTCTCCGAGCGCCTTGAATTCGATGCCGTCCTGGCAGAGCTCGGCGATCAGGCGATCAACGCGGCTCATACCTGCTCTCCTTCAAGATCGGCGACGATGGCGTCGATCTGCGTTCGCAGTTCCGCCTGCCGCGCCACGATGCGGGCGATCTGGACGTTGAGCGCCTTGATGTCCACCGCCTCGGTGGTGTCCGGCTGATCGACGTAGGACGAAACCGTGATCTTGTAGCTGTTCCCGGCAATATCGCCGTTTTCTACCAGCTTGGCGAAGTGCTCGACATCCTTGCGATTGACAAAGGCCTTGAGAATCCTCTGCTGATTGCTGTCCGTGAGTTTGTTCTTGTTGCCGTTGCGCACGAATTCGCTGCCGGCATCGATGAACAACGTCCTGTTGTCGTGCTTGGACTTCTTCAGCACGATGATGCAGGTCTCTGTCGTCGTGCCGAAGAACAGGTCTGGCGGCAGCTGGATGACGGTGTCGAGGTAGTTGTTGTCGATCAGGTACTGACGAATCTTCTGCTCCGCACCGCCGCGATACAGCACCCCGGGATACTCGACGATGGCCGCCGTGCCGTTGACAGCAAGCCAACTGAGGATGTGCATCGTGAAGGCGAGGTCGGCGTAGCCTTTCGGTGCAAGCACGCCCGCAGGCGCGAAGCGCGGGTCGTTGATGAGCAGGGGATTACTGTCGCCCGCCCACTTGATGGAATACGGCGGATTGGAAACGATGGCTTCGAAGGGTTCGTCGTCCCAGTGCGCCGGGTCGGTGAGCGTGTCGCCGTGCGCGATGTCGAACTTCTCGTAGTTCACGTCGTGCAGGAACATGTTGATCCGGCATAGGTTGTAGGTGGTCAGGTTGATTTCCTGGCCGAAGAAGCCCTGCCGCACCTTGTCCTGCCCCAGCACCTTCGCAAATTTCAACAGTAGCGAACCTGACCCGCAGGCTGGGTCGTACACCTTGTTCACCTCGGTCTTGCCGCTGACGGCGATGCGCGCCAGCAGTTCGGAGACTTCCTGCGGAGTGTAGAACTCGCCGCCGGACTTGCCTGCCGTGCTGGCGTACATCTGCATCAGGTATTCGTAGGCGTCGCCGAACAGATCGATGGTGTTATCAGTGAAGCTGCCCAGCGGCAGGTCGCCGATGGCATCGAGCAGCTTGACCAGCTTCTCGTTGCGCTTGGCAACGGTGGGGCCGAGCTTGCTGCTGTTGACATCGAGATCGTCGAACAGGCCCTTGAAGTCGTCCTCGCTGTCCGCGCCGATGGCCGAGCCTTCGATGTCCTTGAACACACGGGACAGGGTTTCGTTGAGGTTGGCGTCGCCCCGCGCCTGCCTACGCACGTTGGCGAACAGGTGCGAGGGCAGGACGTAGAAGCCTTTCTCCTTCACCGTTTCGGCGCGGCCCTGTTCGGCGTCGGCGTCAGGCAGCGCGGCATAGTCGAAGCCCGCATCGCCCGCACTACGTTCCTGCGCGTTCAGGTAGGCGGTGAGGTTTTCCGAAATGAAGCGGTAGAACAGCATGCCGAGCACATAGCTTTTGAAGTCCCAGCCGTCCACGCTGCCGCGCAGGTCGTTGGCGATGCGCCAGATGGTCTTGTGCAGTTCCGCCCGTTCGGCTTCTTTGTTGTTGTTCACTGTCCGGGCCTTCAGTCGATCAGAATCTTGAAACTGGTTGCCAGCGCCACCGGCTCCACCCCGTGCCCGTCGCGCTTGAGCTTGACCAAGCCGTAGCCTTCCATCATCCGCAGCGAGCGCGACAAGTTGGGCACGCGTCGCCCGGAGAGCGCCGCCAGCGCCGTCAGCGACTTGGGCCGCTGATCGCGGATCAGGCGCAGTAGCGCCCGGTTGTCCTCGGACAGCACCGCCGCCATCGTCGACATCGACGGGAACCAGACCGAAGGCTGGCCCCGGCCAGTGGCCGGACGGCTTCGTTCTTCGGGGCGGCGGATGCCAACGGTGCAGCGCTTCATCTCGGTTCGGTCGGGCGGTCGATGGAAGATGAACAGCAGTTTATCAGGCTGGCATACAAGCATGGCAATCCCGCATCACCTTTTGCTTGGCTTCTGCGCCGAACAGCGCGTTCATCGTGCTCCCAATCACCATCCCTGAAGGAGCGTCCATGACCGCAATCAAGTTGACCCCGGCACAGCACGCCATCCTCGCCCACGCCATCGATCACGCCGAAGGCCGGATCGAATGGTTCCCGCCCAACATCAATGGCGGCGCGCGCCAGAAGTTGCTGGAAGGCCTCGCCAAACGCGGGCTCGTCCGGCAGGTGCGCAAGCGGTGGCTGGTCGCGGCCGAAGGCTACGACGCCCTCGGTGTCCCGCGCCCCGGCATCAGCAAGCAGCGCATCAACAAGTTCGAGGCCAAGCTCGACCAGATCATCACCAATGCCGAAGGCGCGCTGCCCACGCCGAAAGACGCGGAACTGGAGGCCGCCGTCACCGCCGCCGAAGCAACGTGGGCCAAGCCGCGCACGCGGACGGACAGCAAGCAGGCCGAGGTCGTGCGGATGCTGCAACGGCCCGAAGGCGCGACCGTCCGCCAGATTTGCGCCGCCACCGGCTGGCAGGCCCACACCGTGCGCGGCGCGTTCGCCGGGGCGTTCAAGAAGAAGCTTGGCCTGACGTTGGTGTCCGACAAGCAGCCCGGCGGCGAGCGCATCTACCGCGTGGCCTGAAGAAAGATGGAGCCGGAGGCCAGAAAGAGCTTGGCTTCCGGCTCCGGCAGCGCGTTACTTCCATCATCGCCAATCACCACGGAGGACAGCATGAGCAGCACCACCATCCCCGCCACCCGCAACGACGCATGGGGCTTTTGGGGCACGATGAACGAACACGCCGCCACCGCGTGGCCGATGGCGATGGCCGCCATCGCGGATGCCACGGGCGAGGATTTCGACACCGTCCGCGCCTTCCTCGACAGCCGGCACGGACGCCACTTCGCCGACGACGTCCACAACGCACTCCACGACGGCCACGCCCTCCCGGTCGCCATCGCCGTCGCCACGCAGAAGTGGATGGACTGGACAATTGGCCGCCAGACCAGCAAGGACTACGGCATCCCGCGCGGGCTGCCTTACCTCTCGGGGTTCGTGATCCAGAGCGGCATCGACGCGGAACTGCAGGCCGCCTGATTCCGAATCCTCCGACGTGGTGACCTCCAGCCATTGGAGGCCACCCGGGGTGTCCAGTTTCCGGATACCCTTTCGGCGCTGGCCGAAGGGGTTGATCGTTTGCCGTCACGGCCCACCGCCACGTTCACCGATTGGGCGTGATCGGGCGTCGAAATGAGCCGCAAGGCCGCGCGGGTGCTGCGTTCCCGACCATCACCGTTTTTCGGGACGTCAGCCCGCGAACCCCGGCCACGGGTGCGAACCGCGAACCGTGCGAACCTCGGTTCGCACCCTGACAGTAGCGAAGCGCCGCGCTCGCGCCCCCCGTATTGCTCTTTCCGCAGGAGGACCCGTTTCGCCTCGGGCGACCTTCGTTTTTTCCGACCACAACAATAAGGAGTGACCATCACCATCGTCACGACCATCACCGGCAGGCGGGCAACGTGATGATGGTGATGGTCGTGACGATCACCGCCTATTGTTATGGCTCGCCGGAAACAGGCTGCGGGGTCGCCAAGCCTGCATTGCACCGCAGCCGACGACCGTGCCCATTCTCGGACGGCGCTGGACGACCTTCGCCGGTAGACTGATCGGCGATGAATCCCGAACTCCTCGCCCTGGCTCTGCGCACGTCGCTGGAACAATTGCTGGCGCTGCCGAATGCCATCCGCATCGTCGTGCTGGCGAAGGAGGAATTGGTTCGTTTCGACGACGACCAGTTGCGGGAATTGCTGGCGTGGATCGATGCGACGATTCAGCAGGCCGTGGCATTGGGCGAGGACAGTTCCGCGCGCGACGACGAACGCGATCTGGACTGGCTGATGCGGGCCATCGAACACCACAAGATGTTCGCGCTGGAGGACGGCACGCCGTTCGGCTTCCGCGACTGCTACCGCGTGCTGGCACTCTACAAGCTCGGTGTGGTCATCGATGCCGTGGGCGATCAATCGGCGGGTGTCCTCGGTGTGCCCGTGGCCGCCGCGCTGATGGAATCGTGGGAAGCCGTGCTGCTCGCGGATTTGCTGCCGGACGTGGAGTCGGTGGAAGCGGTCGTCGAGCGTGCATGGCGCGAGGGATTGACGCCGCCCGCCGATGTCGCGCACGAGGTCAAGCGCGCCCAATCCCAAGGCGGGCGCAAAGCCGCCGACATCCGGCACGCCACGAACCGTGAAGCCAAGGCCCGCGCGCTGGAACTGTATTGGAACGGGAAATACAACAGCATTGATGCAGCGGCCAAGATCATTGGTGCGCAGGTATTCCGATCTTCGGCCACGGTGCGGAACTGGATATTCGAGGATCGCCGGCAGCGCGACAGCGGATAACGACCGTCACGCTGCGCGCAGCGTGATTCCTGTGCGCGCAGCGGTTCTACCGCCACGGCGAATCGTGGCATTGAATAGCGAGCATCCCGAAACGACCACGGATGCTCGCCATGAAACTCTCCCGTCCGCTTCTGCCCGATACCGGCTTTCTCCGGCTGCCGCAGATCCTTTCCCTGATCCCGATCAGCCGCTCCGCGTGGTGGGCCGGGGTGCGCGAAGGAAAATTCCCCAAGGGTGTCAAGCTCGGCAGCAAGACCACGGTCTGGCGCGCCGAGGACATCCGCGCCTTGATCGACCAGTCGCGCTGACGAGGGCTGGTCATGGCACCTTCGTTTTCGGCGACCTCAACAATAGAGGGCGACCGTCACCACCATCACGACCGTCACATCGGTGATGGTGGTGACGATTGTGATGCTGCTGGCGCACCTGACGCGCTCGCCGTCGTCGAAGCGGCGCTCGCCCGCCTGCCGGAAGATGTCGGTGCGATCTTCGAACCGGAGGTGATCGCCGCGCTCTGCGCGCTGCGTTGCCGCGACGTCGCCGCCTACCAGCGACTGCGCCAGCAGGCCAAGAAGCTCAATCCCGCCTGTTCCATCACGGCACTGGACGCCGCCGTGCGCGGGGAATCGGAGGGTACCGAAGAATCTTCGACGCTGGACGAACTGGTGGCGCTGGCCCGCGCCCAGTGCCAACTGCACCATGACGCCGACCGTCGGGCCGTGGCCGTCATCCCGATGCCGGATCGCCGTGAGGTCTGGCGTGTTCAATCCTCCGGCTTCGAAGATTGGTTGCGCGCCGCCTACTGGTGCGCCCGGCAGGCCGGTGTCACCGACACCACGATGAAGGCGGCGCTGGCCACGTTGTCGGCGGCCGGCATCAACGACGGCGACTCCATCGAGGTCCACGTCCGTGCCGTGCGCTGGCAGGACGGCTACGTCATCGACCTGTGCGATGAACGTTGGCAGGCGGTCGAAGTGAACCCGCGCGGCTGGCGGGTGGTCGCCGCATCCCCGGTGCTGTTCACCCGCCCGCCCTCGATGCGGCCGCTGCCGATGCCTGCGGCCAACGGCGACATCAGCCTGCTCTGGCGGCACACCAATATCCCGCCGAACCGCCGCGTGCTGGTGTTGGCGTGGCTGCTGGACGGCTGGCGTCCCGACACGCCGTTTCCGGTGCTGGAACTGGTCGGCGAGCAGGGGTCAGCGAAGTCCACCACGCAAACCGTGCTGCGCAGCCTGATCGACCCGAACAAGGTGATGCTGCGCGGACGACCCAAGACGGTCGAGGACATCTTCGTTGCCGCCGCCAACAACTGGCTCGTCTCCTACGAAAACCTCTCTGGTCTGACGCCGGAGCAGCAGGATGCGCTCTGCACCCTGTCCACGGGCGGCGGCTTCGCGGCGCGACAGCTTTACACCAACGGCGAGGAGCACGTCATGGAGACGAAGCGACCGGTGGCCTTGAACGGCATCGCCGTGGTCGCCACGCGGCCCGACCTGATCGACCGGGTGATTCACGTCGATCTGCCGACCATTGCGCCGGAGGCCCGGCGTGACGACGCCGATGCGCAGGCGCAATGGGAGCGCGACCGTCCCCGCGTGTTCGCCGGACTGCTCGACCTGTTCGCTTCGGCGTTGGCGATCCTGCCGACGGTCACCTTGGCGCGCAAGCAGCGCATGGCGGATTTCGAACGGCTGGGCGAAGCGGTGGCGCGGGCCTTGGGCTTCGAGGCGGGCGAGTTCCAGCGGCAATACGCCGAACTGGTGCGTGCGGGCATCGACCGGGCGCTGGAGAGCAACGCCGTCGCGCAGGCCTTGGACAAGTACATCGCCGAGCGCCTGACGCCGCTGAACTGGCAGGGTACGGCCGGGCAGCTTTACGACCTGCTTGGCAACTTCGGTATCCCCGACCGTAGTACCTGGCCGCGCTCGCCGAAGGGTCTGGCCGACCAGCTTCGGCGCATTGCTCCGGCGTATCGCGCCAAGGGCATCGACATCAGCCATCTGGGCCACGGGCGCGATGGCGCGCTGTGGCGCATCGCGCAGACCACCCAACACGCCACACCGCCCGGTGTTCCTTCATCCATGGGCGGTATTCGATACGGAGAACACCGTGGATAGCTCCGGCCTGCATCCCGTCCAGCTTCTGGACATCACCCGTTTCCCGCAACCCTGATCAGGAGATCACCACCATGAAACTCAACCCCTTCAGCAAGAAGTCCGGCTGTTGATTCATCAGCACAACTGAGCCAGTGATCACGTTGAATATTGAGCCACTGGGTTGATGGATTCTTTGACTATTCGGTTGTGGATAAGTCTATCGGGTCTGCTGTTTTTCGATCTCCTTTCTGGCTCTTTGGGCGTTGCTTTGGGGGAGCCGCGCCAGCGGCACTGGAGTGCTTGAATCGCCAGCTCTCGTTGCCCGTCTCGACGATGTGGCAATGGTGCGTGAGCCGGTCAAGCAAGGCCGTGGTCATCTTGGCGTCTCCAAAGACGCTGCTCCACTCCGAGAAGGTGAGGTTGGTGGTGATCACCACGCTCGTTCGCTCATAGAGTTTGGAGAGCAGGTGGAACAGCATCGCGCCGCCCGACTGCGTGAATGGCAGGTAGCCCAGTTCATCCAGGATCACCAGATCGACGTACATCAGGCGGTGCGCCATTTGCCCGGCCTTGTTCTGCGCCTTCTCCAGCTCCAGGGCGTTGACCAGCTCCACCGTTGAGAAGAAGCGCACCCGCTTGCCATGCATGCGAATGGCCTCGATCCCCAGGCTCGTGGCCAGGTGGGTTTTACCCGTGCCGGGGCCACCAACCAGCACCACGTTGTGCGCCGACTCCACGAAGCGAAGGGTGTGCAACTGGCGCACCAGTGCTTCGTCGAGCTGCGCGTGGGCGAAGTCAAAGCCGGCGAGGTCACGGTGCGAAGGGAAGCGCGCCACGCGCATCTGGTAAGCCATGGAACGCACCTCACGCTGAGCGGTCTCGGCCTTGATGAGCTGGTGCAGCACGGCCTCATGATCCAGCGACTTCATGCGGGCGGTGCCCAGTACCTCCGGCCAGGCACTGGCCATGCCGTGCAGGCCCAGCGCTTTGAGGGCATCAATGACGTCATGCATGGTCGGACTCCGGTGATGCCTCATGAGGCTGGACGTTGCGCAGTGCGTCGTAGCGCTGCAGGTTGGCCAGTGGCGGCGTGTTGAGCTTGAGCATCGTGGCCACCGGTGGCTCGGGCACGCGCTGCTCCTTCAGACGCGAGAGCACGTTGAGCACGTGCTCGGCACTCACCCGCCCGGACTGCAGCGCCAGCTCTACCGCCACCACCACGGCCTCCAGTCCATGCAGGCTCACCCCCATGAGCACCTGCGCCATCACCCTGTCGCCACCGCTGTGGCGCAGCAACTGGCGCTGCATTTCCTGCAGTGGCTCGGGCATGGTCTTGAAGGGCGCGCCGTTGCGCAGCGCGCCGGGCTTTCGCTCGATGAGCGCGATGTAATGCATCCAGTCGTAGAGCGTCTGATCACGTTCGAAGCTGCGCGCCAGGCGCACCTGTCGCCCATCGGGCCCGACCACCAGCAGGCCATCCGCGTAGGCCCGCAGACTGACCACCGCATGAATCCATTCACACGGCACGCTGTAGCGGTTGCGCTGGAAGTGGATCAGTGCGGTCGCAGAGACCCGTACCGGCTGCTCCACGTAGCCATCAAACGCACGGGGGTTGGGCATGAGACGAGCACGTTCGTCCTGCCAGACATCGGCCACCGTGAGCTGAGTCCATTCCGGGTGACTCATCTCAGCCCAGGCCTTCACGCAGGCCTGCTGCAACCAGTCGTTGAGTTCACCAAGCGTCCCCCAGCGCCGCTCGCTGGCCTCACGCCAGATGTCCTTGCGCCGATCCTGAACGTTCTTCTCCACGACCCCCTTCTCCCAGCCGGCGGCCCGGTTGCAGAACTCCGGCTCGAACAGGTAGTGCCCGGTCATCGCCTCGAAGCGTGCATTGACGCTGCGCTGTTTGCCATGGCCGACCTTGTCCACAGCGGTCTTCATGTTGTCGTAGATGCCCCGCCGGGGCACGCCACCGAAGAGGGCGAACGCCCGTGCGTGCGCATCGAACAGCATCTCGTGCGCTTGGCTGTAGTACGCCACCAGGCAGAAGGCGCGACTGGCCGCCAGCTTGGTGTGTGCCACTTCCAGGCGGCGGCGCAGCCCGCCGATGAACAGGTACTCGCAGCTCCAGTCGAACTGGAACGCCTCGCCCAACTCGAAGCTCAGCGGCACGAACCCCGCACCACGCGCAGCGTTGCCTTGCTCTTGCTGCCAGCGCTGGGCAAAGGCGTAGACCGGCCCTCGGCTGCCGCTGTAGCCCTGCGCGCGCAGCGCCTCAAACATGGCCTTGATCCCGCGTCGATCGCGTTTGCTGCGATGGCTATCGGCCTTGAGCCATTGGCTCAACTGCTCCTTGTACGGATCCAGGATGCTGGGGCCCGACACCCGCTGCGGGTATCGGGGTTCGGCCATCTGCCCGTCTTTGAGCCACTTGGTGGCTGTGTTGCGCGAGATGCCCAGGCGCCGGCTGGCCTCGCGCACCGACACGTCCTGCCTCAGCACGAGGCGGCGTAACTTGCTCAATGTGCTCACGTTGATCACTCCTGCTCCCCCGTGCTGAAAAATTCAGCAGGATAGAGCGGCAACGTGGCTCAAATTTCAACGTGAATGCGTCCCGAAATGGCCCAGCTTTGGAAATGAATCAACAGCTGGCCTGATCGCGCAGCGCCATGCCCACGTCGGCCAGACGGCCCAGCAGCACGCCTTGGGCGCGGCTGACCTCGGTCAACGGTCCAGTGAGCGCCGACAGGTCATAGCGCCATTTCGGCCAGTCGTCGGCCTTCCAGATGTAGAGTTTTTCTCCGCTATCCATGCGGAGATTAAACACCTTATTCGCCGCAAGAGCAAGTCATTCTCCGCGTGATGTGCGGCGAATGTGTCGGCTAATCACCGCATCCAGCCGTGCGATGTTCCCAATTTTCTCCAAAATGCTACATTGAGAGAATATATGGAACATGCCCCTGCCATGTCTGCCGACACCCACAGCCAGCGCGTGCTCGATCTGGCCAGCCAGAAGGGGCTGCTGCGCGCCAGCGATCTGGACGCCATCGACGCACCACGGGTCATCCTGACGCGCCTGATCGCCGCCGGCGTGCTGGACCGGGTCGGGCGCGGCCTCTACCGCCTACCCGGCCATCCGGTCTCGGAACACGAAAGCCTCGTGGTGGTGGCGGCCAAAGCGCCGCAGGCCGTGTTCTGCCTGCTGACCGCGCTGCAATTCCACGGGCTGACCACCCAACTGCCACGCCAGGTCTGGATCGCCATGCCGCGCGGCTGCCACGCGCCGCGCATCGATTGGCCGCCGATCAGGATGGTGCAGATGACGGGCGATGCCCACGCAGCAGGCATCGAGGAACACCGGGGTGACGGCGTGACGCTGCGGGTCTACAGCGCGGCCAAGACGGTCGTGGACTGCTTCAAGCACCGCAACAAGATCGGCCTGGATGTGGCGATGGAGGCGCTGAAAGATGCCTGGAGGGCGCGCAAGGCGTCGGCGGACGATCTGTGGCGGTACGCCAAGGTGTGCCGGGTCGCCAACGTGATGCGGCCCTATATGGAAGTGGTCGCCCATGAGTAATCGCGCGGCCTCGCTCCCATGAGCGCCTGATCGCCCGCGTGATCATCCGGCGACGGTGATCGGTTGCGGCTTCCGTGCGGATTTGCATGGAGACCCGACGATGACCCGACACTGCACCTGCTGCGGCAAGCCCTTCGAACCCCGCCCGCAAGTTCCCGATCAAGCCTTCTGTTCCGCGCCCGACTGCCAGCGCGCCCGCAAGCGCCAATGGCAGCGGGCCAAGCTCCAGTCCGATTCCGACTACCGGATCAACCAGCGCGCCGCGCAGCAGGCGTGGTCGCAGCGCAATCAGGACTACTGGCGCGACTACCGCGACGCCCGGCCCGAGTACGCGCAGCGTAACCGCGAGCAGCAGCGGTCGCGGGATCAGGGCCGAAACGCCGATCTTGCAAAGATGGACGCGTGCGACCTGCCGAGCGGCCTGTACCGCATCACGCGGCATCCGGCATTGCCGAGGGAAAACGGCGACTCGTGGGTCGTCGAGATCACACCGGTCTGCGTGACGTGTCCGTGCAAGATGGACGTGTCAAGAGAGGACGTGATCGACGCCTCGTCGATTCGCCCGTAACTTTGCTTCCAAAACGGGTTCTCTCGAACATCCTGCATGGCAACGATTCCAACCGTGTGCGTTGCCGCCGTGCGGCGGCGGCGCGTCCATTGAAGGGGCGGCAGACCCGAGATCGCCAATCACGGAGTGACCGGGTCTATGCAATCGAACGAATCGCCCATGAGCCCGCCGGGGCCGGTGTTCCGCGCCGCGCAGTACGTGCGCATGTCCACCGAGCACCAGCAATACTCGACGGAGAACCAGGCCGACAAAATCCGCGAGTACGCCGCCCGGCGCAACATTGAGATCGTCCGCACCTACGCCGACGAGGGCAAGAGCGGTCTGCGCATCGACGGTCGGCAGGCGCTCCAGCAACTGATCGGCGACGTCCAGGCGGGCAAGGCCGACTTCCAGATCATCCTCGTCTACGACGTCAGCCGCTGGGGCCGGTTCCAGGACGCCGACGAAAGCGCCTACTACGAATACATCTGCCGCCGCGCCGGAATTCAGGTCGCCTACTGCGCCGAGCAGTTCGAGAACGACGGCTCGCCGGTGTCCACCATCGTCAAAGGCGTCAAGCGTGCGATGGCGGGCGAATACAGCCGCGAGCTCTCGGCCAAGGTGTTCGCCGGGCAGTGCCGTCTGATCGAACTCGGCTTCCGGCAAGGCGGGCCAGCGGGCTACGGTCTGCGCCGCGTGCTGATCGACCAGTCCGGTGCGGTGAAGGGGCAGCTGTTGATTCATCAGCACAACTGAGCCAGTGATCACGTTGAATATTGAGCCACTGGGTTGATGGATTCTTTGACTATTCGGTTGTGGATAAGTCTATCGGGTCTGCTGTTTTTCGATCTCCTTTCTGGCTCTTTGGGCGTTGCTTTGGGGGAGCCGCGCCAGCGGCACTGGAGTGCTTGAATCGCCAGCTCTCGTTGCCCGTCTCGACGATGTGGCAATGGTGCGTGAGCCGGTCAAGCAAGGCCGTGGTCATCTTGGCGTCTCCAAAGACGCTGCTCCACTCCGAGAAGGTGAGGTTGGTGGTGATCACCACGCTCGTTCGCTCATAGAGTTTGGAGAGCAGGTGGAACAGCATCGCGCCGCCCGACTGCGTGAATGGCAGGTAGCCCAGTTCATCCAGGATCACCAGATCGACGTACATCAGGCGGTGCGCCATTTGCCCGGCCTTGTTCTGCGCCTTCTCCAGCTCCAGGGCGTTGACCAGCTCCACCGTTGAGAAGAAGCGCACCCGCTTGCCATGCATGCGAATGGCCTCGATCCCCAGGCTCGTGGCCAGGTGGGTTTTACCCGTGCCGGGGCCACCAACCAGCACCACGTTGTGCGCCGACTCCACGAAGCGAAGGGTGTGCAACTGGCGCACCAGTGCTTCGTCGAGCTGCGCGTGGGCGAAGTCAAAGCCGGCGAGGTCACGGTGCGAAGGGAAGCGCGCCACGCGCATCTGGTAAGCCATGGAACGCACCTCACGCTGAGCGGTCTCGGCCTTGATGAGCTGGTGCAGCACGGCCTCATGATCCAGCGACTTCATGCGGGCGGTGCCCAGTACCTCCGGCCAGGCACTGGCCATGCCGTGCAGGCCCAGCGCTTTGAGGGCATCAATGACGTCATGCATGGTCGGACTCCGGTGATGCCTCATGAGGCTGGACGTTGCGCAGTGCGTCGTAGCGCTGCAGGTTGGCCAGTGGCGGCGTGTTGAGCTTGAGCATCGTGGCCACCGGTGGCTCGGGCACGCGCTGCTCCTTCAGACGCGAGAGCACGTTGAGCACGTGCTCGGCACTCACCCGCCCGGACTGCAGCGCCAGCTCTACCGCCACCACCACGGCCTCCAGTCCATGCAGGCTCACCCCCATGAGCACCTGCGCCATCACCCTGTCGCCACCGCTGTGGCGCAGCAACTGGCGCTGCATTTCCTGCAGTGGCTCGGGCATGGTCTTGAAGGGCGCGCCGTTGCGCAGCGCGCCGGGCTTTCGCTCGATGAGCGCGATGTAATGCATCCAGTCGTAGAGCGTCTGATCACGTTCGAAGCTGCGCGCCAGGCGCACCTGTCGCCCATCGGGCCCGACCACCAGCAGGCCATCCGCGTAGGCCCGCAGACTGACCACCGCATGAATCCATTCACACGGCACGCTGTAGCGGTTGCGCTGGAAGTGGATCAGTGCGGTCGCAGAGACCCGTACCGGCTGCTCCACGTAGCCATCAAACGCACGGGGGTTGGGCATGAGACGAGCACGTTCGTCCTGCCAGACATCGGCCACCGTGAGCTGAGTCCATTCCGGGTGACTCATCTCAGCCCAGGCCTTCACGCAGGCCTGCTGCAACCAGTCGTTGAGTTCACCAAGCGTCCCCCAGCGCCGCTCGCTGGCCTCACGCCAGATGTCCTTGCGCCGATCCTGAACGTTCTTCTCCACGACCCCCTTCTCCCAGCCGGCGGCCCGGTTGCAGAACTCCGGCTCGAACAGGTAGTGCCCGGTCATCGCCTCGAAGCGTGCATTGACGCTGCGCTGTTTGCCATGGCCGACCTTGTCCACAGCGGTCTTCATGTTGTCGTAGATGCCCCGCCGGGGCACGCCACCGAAGAGGGCGAACGCCCGTGCGTGCGCATCGAACAGCATCTCGTGCGCTTGGCTGTAGTACGCCACCAGGCAGAAGGCGCGACTGGCCGCCAGCTTGGTGTGTGCCACTTCCAGGCGGCGGCGCAGCCCGCCGATGAACAGGTACTCGCAGCTCCAGTCGAACTGGAACGCCTCGCCCAACTCGAAGCTCAGCGGCACGAACCCCGCACCACGCGCAGCGTTGCCTTGCTCTTGCTGCCAGCGCTGGGCAAAGGCGTAGACCGGCCCTCGGCTGCCGCTGTAGCCCTGCGCGCGCAGCGCCTCAAACATGGCCTTGATCCCGCGTCGATCGCGTTTGCTGCGATGGCTATCGGCCTTGAGCCATTGGCTCAACTGCTCCTTGTACGGATCCAGGATGCTGGGGCCCGACACCCGCTGCGGGTATCGGGGTTCGGCCATCTGCCCGTCTTTGAGCCACTTGGTGGCTGTGTTGCGCGAGATGCCCAGGCGCCGGCTGGCCTCGCGCACCGACACGTCCTGCCTCAGCACGAGGCGGCGTAACTTGCTCAATGTGCTCACGTTGATCACTCCTGCTCCCCCGTGCTGAAAAATTCAGCAGGATAGAGCGGCAACGTGGCTCAAATTTCAACGTGAATGCGTCCCGAAATGGCCCAGCTTTGGAAATGAATCAACATACGGCCTGCATTTCGCGTTTCTCGATCCCTTCGATCTGGCGGCGCTGAACTTCGACATCATCGTCGCCCTGTCAGCGCTCAAGCGCATCGACATGCTGGTTCACATCAGCCAGATGGACTTGCAGCGCAACGTCGTGACCTACGCGACCACGGACAACTCGCCGTTCGACACCTTCGCGCCCGGATGGCGTGAGAAGGTGTCGATCATTCAGGGCCAGCAGGAACTCCGGCAGCAGATTTTCCAGTTCTGGCGCGACAAGGTCGCAGGCCTTGGCGTGTGGCCTTCCACCGACATGCGCTTACTCACGGGCAGTAATAACCAGCCGCTGTACTGGTTGCTGATGGCGGCCAAGCATTCTCTGCCGCACAAGTTCTGGGCCACGGCCTCCAACGTCGAGGGCCAAGGCGCGTTCAATTTCTAGGGTTGCACCACCGCTTCCGGGTAGTCGTCCCATGTGCGGCCACGGAAGATGCGACCGTTCGCCTTCTTGTGGCGCTTGACGCCGTCAGCGCCCCAGCCGCCCCACTGCTTGAAGAAGAACGCCGCGCCAGCGGCCTCGGCCTGCGCCTGCACGTTTGCCACCCACTCCTCGCGCATCGGTCGGGCCTTGTGACCTGATTCGCCGCCGACGATTACCCAGTGGATGTCGCGCAGGTTGATGCGGCCCAAGTCCTCCAGCAACGGCTCGACCGAGAGGAAGCGGATGTGCGCATCCACCTTGCGCAGATGGTCGATGCGCGGCACGCCGTACTTCTTGTCCTCCACCGAGACGCCCAGCCACACGTTCTGTGGGCAGGCCCGCCGCGCGAAATACTCCGGTAGGCGCTCTGCGCGCTTGGTGAGGATTTGGTAGGTGTGCTGCGGCGTGGCCTCGATGATCGAGAACACGCGGTCGAGGAACTTGTCCGGCACGGCCTCGTGGAACAGGTCGCTCATGCTGTTCACGAAGTACGTGGTCGGCTTCTTGCGCAACAACGGCTGCTCCAGCCGGTTCTCATGCACGGTGAGCTTGAACTCGTTTTCGTAGCCGGGCGCGCCCATCGCGTGCAACCGTCGCGCCATCACCTCGGCGTAACAGTGCTTGCACCCCGGAGAGACTTTGGTGCAGCCGGTGGTCGGATTCCAGGTCTGCTCCGTCCATTCGATGGTCGATTGCGTCGCCATACGACCTCCTATGTCATTTCGGCGCAGCGCCCGTCGTGTGGGTCTGCGCATGTTCGGACGCGAAGGCGTCCACCAAGCGGGATAGCGCCGAGCGCACTTGTCCCAAGTCCGGGTCTGCCAAGGTCACGCGCACCCGTTCGGCGAGCTGTTCCGCCGACGGAGCCGTTTCGCCTTCCGCCGTATGCACCAGACGCATACAGCGATTGATGACGCTGATCGGCGGGCTGGCCTTGCCCCGTTCGTACTTGCTCACCATCGACTGATCGACCTCCAGCAGGTCGGCGAATTCCTTCTGGCTGCGCCCATTGCGCGCCGCCCGGATGAGTTCTTCAACGCTCTCGAAGGCCACGATCTTGCCATCCACAAAATGCACTTAACGCCTATTTTATCTTGAATATGCTTTTTGTGCCTAGTTTGAGCCGATCAGCTAGCCGTGGATCGCAGGATCAGGGGCACTTCGGCTTCACGCCGGGCTACGAGGCCCGGCAACACGCGCCCGCCACCGTACACCCAGCGCCGCAGCTCCATCGCTGCAGCGGCCCAGTCCCGCTGGTTCACCCGCCGCCGCAGCGTCGAGGTCTGCAAGCGCCCGCCGCCGAGGTTGAATGTGAAGTCCACGATGGCCGCCAGACGTCCTTCGGGTTCGGTGGCCAGCACCGGGCAGTAGCGCAGCGCGGCGGCCAGCGCCGTGCTCAGGTCGCGGGCGAGATAGGCTTCCGCTTCCGTCTCGATGATCGGCGGGTGCTGGGCGTCGCAGAGGTGGCCGTAGCCAATCGTCCAGAAGCCTGCCGGGCAGATGTACGGATGAGCACGACCCGGATCGGTCTTCGGCACGCGGTGGAAGCCCTCGAAGCGCTTGGCCAAGTCGATGGCCATTTGCGGCACCTCGATCACGGCCGCACCCGGTCGAACACGCGCCCGAGGAACCAGAAGTTCAGCACCCCGGCCCACAGCGCCTGATCGGCCTCCGTCCAGGCGTGCAGGATGGCGACGCCCCATCCCACGCCGGCAGTCACGGCGGCTGCGAACGCCGCCGTCTTGGCCGCGCAGTACAGCGCCATGAACCAGTAGGTGATGATGGGACGAACGCTGCTGGACAGCGCATCGGCCCAGCGCACGCCGGTTTTCTCTCCCTGCGTGCGCACGGCTTCGCGCAGCGTATCGATGGCACCGACGTTCCACGCCGCATCCGCGCTCGCGCCGATCTCGGCCATCCGCTGCGCGCCGCGCAGCTTCTCGAACTCCAGCGCCTTGTCCTGCATCGCCAGCTCGTGGCCGCGCTCGCCCTTGCGGTCGAGCCATTTCAGGATTTCCGGCGCGAGACGGAAGGCCCCGCCGAGGAGGCCACCGAGCAAGGTCTCAATCATTGCGAGCCTCCCATCAGCTTGAGCTTGATGGCGGCACCCACCAGCAGCGCGGCCAGGATGCCGGTCGTGACGACCTTGATGGTGGTCTGCCACGCGGTGCGCCGGGCGTCGCGCCACGCATCCAGCAGATCGCGCAGTTCGCGGATGTCGCGGGCGGCGCTGCCGTTCTCCAAGCCAAGATGGGCGAGGCAACGCTCGGCTCCGCGTTGGGCGGCGCGGTCGAGCAGCTCGTCGAAGTCTTCGCGGCGCAAGAGCAGCATGTTCTCGACGAGCGCGGGCTGTTGTTGTTCAGGTTCGGTCATTGGCTTTCTCCAGAAATGCGAAACCCGCCTGATGCGTCGGCATCGAGGCGGGTCTCAGGGGTGAATCGGTGAAACGGCGGTGCTTTAGATTTCGATGATCTCCAGGGTCAGACTGGGCGCGATGCCTTCGACGACGTCATCGCGCACGAACACTTTCTGGCCGACGGCCGCGTTGCCACGCGCCTTGATCAGGCCGCCACCCGGCAACGCGACGGTGACCACGCCGGAGCCGACGTCGATCGCCGTGCCCGCCTGCAGCGGCGGGTCGGGGATTAGCTGGCGGAACTGCTCGTAGAGGTTATGCATAGCCCTGCACCCCCAGCGTCTGCCAGACCTCGGGCATGCCCGCCTCGATTTGCGTCGAGCGCACGAGGCCCAGCCGGGTGACGCTGCCGTCCTGGTACTCGACGAACGCCCCCGGCTCGATGATCCCGGTCTCGGCGAGCACCGGCAGGCGCAGGCTGACCTCGGTCTGATGCCCGGTGTCGGCCAGCACGGCGATGCCACGCTGACGTGCGGCGGCGGCCTCGGTGATGAGGGCATCGACGACCATCGGTGCCAGCACGTCTCCGGCGGTACCGGCCCGCGTCACCTGCCCGAGCACGCCCACGCCCTGCCCGGACACGAACACGCGGTTGTAGGTGGGCTTCTCCAGCCAGCGCAGCGATTCGCGGGCAACGGCATCGACGGGCAGCACGAAATCAGGCGTGACGGTGTTCCATTCCCAAGGGGCAACCGGATAGCGGTGGCGCACGCGGATGCTCTGGTCGGAGGGATGCGGGATCAGGTAGCCCCCGACCGCACTGGCGATGGCGGTCAGAGCCTCGATCCACGTTCCCTGTCGGGCGAACACTCCGTCTGGGACGTTCCAGTCCGTGAGGCCCCAATCGACCGTCCAGCCCAGCGGGATGCCGTTGAGCGTGAGGACGTCGTCCATCAGCTGCCGCGCGGTGCGTGCCTCGGCGTTGCCGAAGGTCATCACCGGTGCATAGGGCGCGGCCAGCACGGCGTTGCGTCCACGACCGGAGATGCGGATGCTCGCGTCACCGAAGATGCGCTCGCGGCTGATGCTCTCAGCCAAGACGCGGAATGCCGTGCCATTGATGGTGGCGACCAGTTCGACCGGGCCGGTGGCGCTGCCGGGTGCCACCAAGCTTTCCGCCTTGGCGGGCAGTTGCGCCTCGAAGCCCCACGTCCAGGATGCGGTGTCGAGCGAGAGCGAGAGGTTGAACACCGGCACCGGCAAACCATCAGGCAGCCGGTGCAGGGTCACGTTGTTGATCACGAAGTACACCCTCCGGACGGGAACGACCACCGTCTCTCCATCCGGAGGCGGCGGGTCGGTGTGGTTTTCACAGACGAACAGCAAGTGGCCGTCCGCTGGGGGCAGCGCGGCGAACAGCAGATGCGCGCTCGGCGTGTAGCAAGGTTGCGGCGCGGGCGGTTCGGGAACCACCCAGACGCTGATCCCTGGCGGTGGCGGTACGGCTTCCTGAAACCTGCCACGCCAACCTTTCGGCGCAAGGCTGGCGCTCTGGAAGTCGGTGCCTTGATGCTGGGTGAGCAGCCGCGCGACTTGCCAGAAAGCGACTCGACCGGCGCGCTTGGTGCGATCACCATCCTGATGCCGGAAGCGCGTGGCGTCCCGCATCGGAACAGCGTTCTGGAACGAGCCCTGTCGGGCCAGTTCGCCGTGAGTGCCATCCTGGTGGGCGAACCACGTCGCCTCAATCAGACGCGTGGCCTGCTGCTGAGCCGTGCGGCGTTGCTCCGGCGCGGCCGCCAAGACCGGGGGCAATCGATGCTCGATGCCTTGTGGCGAAGCGAGCGTGCGCCGCCAGAATGTCTCCCAGCCAGCGGGCGTCGCGGCCGCATCCTGCTGGCCGTGATCCGCGCCGTCCTCCGTCTGCTGCGCCACCTGCCAGTGGTGCGAGGTCTGACCGACCGTGGGCCGTTGCGTGTGCGAGGCGTACCTGACCTCGCCGGTGAACACCACGCCGGGCAGGCTCGCGCCCGCGCCAGTCCCCACGTTCAACGGCACGCTTGGGCGCAAGACCAGCGAGCGCACCGTCAGGCCCGGCAATTCGGCCAACAGCTCGGCCCGGGCCGGGGGAATGAACTTGATCGCAATGACCGGCAGCGGCAGCGTGGCCCGTACCGTCACGTCGTCGCGCGGGGCGACGTAGTTGGCCCCGAACACCAAGTTGGCGTCGGTGGCTGCGGGTTGATCGAACAGCAGATCGACCAGAGGCGGCCCGACCGCCACGCCCGCAGTGGGCACGGGCAACGCGGCGACCAAGGTCACCTCGTTGGGAATGGCAGGCACGGCTTACCCCAGGATCGCCGACACCATCCGGGCGTCGCCGCCCAGATAGAGATTGGTGCTGGCCAGCTTCACGTCTCCGCTGCCGTCGGTGCCGCTGCAGTCCAGATCCAGGGCGTTCACCTCGTTGCCGTTCACGAGCCGCGCCCAGGTGGCGATGCCGGTCGCCGTGATCAGCCCGTCCTCCTGCTGCGTGAGCGTCAGCAGACCGCCCGAGATCGCGCCTGCGGGCTTGGTCAGCTTGATCTCAACCAGCATCGCACTGGTCGGCGTCGCGGACGGCGTTGCTGGCCTCGTCCCGCCGTAGATGCGCAATCGGGCCGGATTGGGTCCCGCGTCGAGGAAGGCCAAGGTTCCAGCGAGCCGCGCCTCGTTGTGTTCGACGGTGATGGCGACGGTCATGGCATCGGTTCTGGCTTGAGGTTGTCCGCGATCACGGCGCGGTACATCTGCTTGTAGTCGTAGCTGACCACGGTGTATCGCTGCGCCGGGTCCAGCAGTTCGAATCGGTAGTTGCCGCTGGCATCAGACCAGGTCTCGGCGACCAGGACACGGGCGTTCTCGCTGATGAGCTGCACCCGTCGCACCAGCGGCTGGTCGGGCTGCCCCTTCTCTTTCACCGTCCCGGCGATCACGCCGTGACCGCTGAAGTGAATGTCCTTGCGCGCACTGGGAAACGTGCGCAAGCGCCAGTCGTAGCCGCCATCCCGGCTCCACAACTCGCTCGATGGGCTGTTGCGGCGGATCAGGTCGACGTGGGCGTTGACGCCGATGTCGGCAGCGGGATCGGGCAACACCGAGGTCGAACCACCGGCTAGCCGCACCAGCTCGTCGTCGGCGTTCACGCCCACGGTCGCGGGAAACGCGGGCAAACCCGACGGCGTGTCACCTGCGATGGCGTGGACGCGCACCGTGGCCCCGTACAGGAACACGCCCGGAATCAGCTTGCCCCGGTAGGCCGCATCGCCGACCTGGAACATCAGCACGCCGCCGGCCTTGAACTGGATCAGGCGCGCCCACGGCACCCCATTCGCATCGAACGCGCCGACGATGACTTCGCAGCGCAGGATCATCCGCTGACCGACGTTGAAGGCCGGGGCCGCGTCGGGCATCCCGGCGACGGGTTTCGCGCCGTCATTGACGCCGCCCGTCACCGCCGCCCCGTCGCCGAAGCCGCTGTTCCAGCGGGAAACGCTCCAGGCACCGTCGAGATGTGCGAACCGGTAGCCTTCGGCTCCATTGCCCGTCGTCATCCACAGGCCGATGTGCTTGCGGGCGCTCGGGTCGGTCAGAAACTCGACATCGGCCTCGAACCAGAAATCGCCGTGTGCCGTTTCATTGAAACGCAGGATCGACTGTCCATTGGGTGCAGAGATGTCGATGGCCTGCTGCGCGCCGTTGTAGCTGGCGGACATGCTGCCGAGCACCGTGGTGTAGCCGTTCGCCGGTGCCGTGGCGAAGGTGTCGTTGAGCGGGTAGCTCACGGATCACCTCCACGGGCCGGTAATGTCAAATGCGATCTGCGCCCCCTCGGTTTCCGAGCTGTACTGCGTCCTGACCAGCAGGAACCTCTTGCCCGCCTGGCCGACGACGTTGTCGACGATGGTCTGGTCGCTGTACGGACGATCCTGTGGCATCCATAGCATCCCGGGCATCAGGCCCCGCATGTGGCCGTCCTCCTGCCGCACGTAGGTCGGCAGCAGCCACAGGCTGTAGTCCGCCCCATTCGGGAACGGCGTCGGGCCACGACCGCAGATCTGTTGGCCGTTGTTCGTGTTCAGCGACGTGGTCGCCCAGCGCACCGGGTTGCCGAGCTGGGTGTGATTGCGCAGCAGTACCTTGCCGGTGAAGTCGAGCGAAGAGACCAGGCCATAGCCACTGAACTGTCCTGGATAGCTCCAGTAATTGCTCATGCCCGAGTAGTTGTCGTCGGCGGCCAGCACCGTGGCGTAGTTGTCCCCAGGCTTGAAGCTGATGAGGTCGCCGAAGCAGTAGCAGTTGCGGCCATACCAGCCGTAGCCCGCTGCATTGGTGCAGAAGAGGAAGAACAGCCGGTCATCGCCGATGAGCACCCAGTTGCGGCTACCCCCGCCGCTGTCGCCATTGCTTTCGTACTGGCTGCTTCGGGCGTGGAACCACTTGTACCACCCCCACTGGCTGGCCGTGACCTGCTTCCAGTTCTGCGTCGGATTGTTCGGGTCGTAGGGAGCCTGCGCGCCGACGATGGTGTCGATGTCCGACAGGTCTTCGACGATGCCGACGTTGGCCCATTTCGCCCAGCCCGTCGTGTAGTTCGGCGTCTTGAGGCTGTTGTCGATCAGCAAAATGTTCTGCGGCGAAGCCGGGTTCTTGCTTCGGTACGCCGCCTTGTTCGTGCCCGAGAAGGGCTTTTCCCAGCCCAGCGGTGCGACCTTGGCGGAGAGGCTGGCGGCGGTGGTCGCGGGCGACACCGGCGTGCCGGTCACCGCGTAGGTGAAGGTGGTCGTGGTTGTCGAGATCACCCGGAACAGCCCGTTGTACTCGGGCTGATCGGCCCCCGCGATCAACACCACCTGATCGCGCAGGTAAGCGTGTCCGGAGGTGATCGTCGCCGTCGCGATGCCGTTGGCGAAGGTCAACGAGTCGATGGCTTTCAGGGCGAAGCCGTTGACGAGACAGGCATCGAGCATCGTCACCAGATCGCCCCAGTTGTTGGCGATCTGCGGCGCACCCGTCATGCCGCTGCTGAAGTATTTGACGGTCAGGTCGGTCATAGGAATTCCTGGGAGAAGGTTTCAGAAATCAGGGGGTGTCGACGTCGCCGCGAATCAGCAGCGTGAAGTTGTCGTCGGGCACGGACTCCGGCCCCTGCTGGACGGTGCGCACCACCCAGACGGGGAACTGCGCGCCGATGGTGTTGAAGCGCAGCACGTTGCCGGTGGCCCAGCCGTTGCCCCACCCGAGCGCAGGAAGATGGAAATACGGCACGCCGGTCGCCGGGTTGTTGGGGGCGCAATCGGCGCTGGTGTTGCCGGTCGCGATCACGCCGACGTTCTCGCCGATGACCTCGAACGAGGTGCTGTTGGTGAGGCGCACGATCCAGCGTTCGGTCAACGCGCCCCGGTTGGTCACGCGGATCGGGTACTGCGTGTTGTTGAAAGTGGCGGTTGCCGAGCTGCCCGACAGCGCGTCCGACCACGCGCCGCTCCAGGTCGCCTGATCGAACACGAGGCTGACGCGGGCGAACAGGTCACCGGCCACCAGAGCGCTGGAAACGAAACTGCCCGAGGCGGGATCGCCGGGGCTGGCCAGCGGGTACTCGTGGGTCAGCGCGCGGGTGAAGCTGATCTCGCCGCTGATCTGCACGTCGCGCACGACGGCCATGTCCTCGATGCGGTGCTCGATGGTCACGGGCTGGCTGTAGCCCGTCACGTTGGTGAAGGTGACAGTGCCCGCTTCCAGATCGGCGGTGTAGCCGCTGTGGATCACCGCGCCGTCGTGACCGACAACGCGCACGCGCGACAGGCGCACCCGGGCGCAATCGATGGTCTGGCCGTTGCTGACCGAGGTGGTGATCTTGCCGGTGTGGCCGACGACGGCGAAGCCACCCGGACGGAAGATCGGCACTCGCCCATCGCTGGGCAGCCGCACGGGATCGATGCCGAGCAGATCGGCATCCAGCGGCAGATAGCTGTAGGCCACTGCGCTGTAGCGCACACTGGAGGCAGCCACCGGCTCGGGCCGGAAAATCTTGCCGTCGGTACCCACGCGGTCGGCGGCGTACCACGGCTCGCTCTCGTTGCCTGCCGCCGTGACCGTCGTGCCGAAGCGCACGCGCACCAGGCCGGTCTCGTAGTCGACGCTGCCGTTGATGCCGGTCGCCTCGATCTTGCCGTCGATGCCTGCCGTCACGTTCTGCGTGCCGCCGACCGCGCGGGCGTACTGGATCGAGAGCGATCCCGGTCGCAGCGGGGCCGCGCCGGTACGGAACACGAATTCGCTGGAGATGTTCTCGCCGACCGTGGTCACGCAACTGGCGCGCGTGATCGCATTGGTCACACCCGCCGTCCAGGACGTGAGAGTGACGTCGCCCGAGAGGTAGTTGATCGTGCCGCGCGTCACCCAGCCGCTGGGCGTGAACTCGCGCAACGTGCCCTGACCATTGTCGCCCCAGGGCTGCGCGCCACTGGTCGTGAGCAGCACCGTGCCCGTTACCACCTGGGCGTTCACGCCCGGCACCAGCTTGAAGCTGGGCGCGAACTGAAATGTTTCCGTTTGATTATTGGTCGCGCCCGCGCTGTTGTAGCGCAGCTTCACGTAGCCTGATTCGTCGTTCGGGTACAGCGACGGCGCGGTGACGTAGCTGATGCCACCGTAATTGAGACGCCAGCGCCCGGTGCCGGCGATGGCCGCGCCGAGGCTGTAGTTCGGGCGTGGAATCCGGATCGTCACGTCCGGGTTGAAGATCACTTCACCGGTCGCGTAGTTGACCGTGCCGATGCTCGCGCCGTTGAGGACGACGTTGCCGCCACCATCGTCGCGGGCGATCTGCGTCGGGTCGCGCCAGATCGAGATGGCAATCCCCATCTCTTGCAACTGCGCGAAGGTGTACGCGCCCAGCCCCGCCGTGTCGGTCAGCGTGTTCCACTCGACCTCCAGCGAACCCGGTTCGATGGCACCGAGCGTCGCCGTCACCGGCAACGTCCCCGCAACATTGCGGGAGGGGTGCGCGAAGGCATCCTCCTGCTTGGGGCCCGCCACATAGCTCACGGTGATCTGGGTGCCGACCGACGGCAGCACGTTGGGCGCGAAGTCGAGGCGGTTCTGCGCGACGCTCAGGCTGCCGGTTGTTGATTCATTTCCAAAGCTGGGCCATTTCGGGACGCATTCACGTTGAAATTTGAGCCACGTTGCCGCTCTATCCTGCTGAATTTTTCAGCACGGGGGAGCAGGAGTGATCAACGTGAGCACATTGAGCAAGTTACGCCGCCTCGTGCTGAGGCAGGACGTGTCGGTGCGCGAGGCCAGCCGGCGCCTGGGCATCTCGCGCAACACAGCCACCAAGTGGCTCAAAGACGGGCAGATGGCCGAACCCCGATACCCGCAGCGGGTGTCGGGCCCCAGCATCCTGGATCCGTACAAGGAGCAGTTGAGCCAATGGCTCAAGGCCGATAGCCATCGCAGCAAACGCGATCGACGCGGGATCAAGGCCATGTTTGAGGCGCTGCGCGCGCAGGGCTACAGCGGCAGCCGAGGGCCGGTCTACGCCTTTGCCCAGCGCTGGCAGCAAGAGCAAGGCAACGCTGCGCGTGGTGCGGGGTTCGTGCCGCTGAGCTTCGAGTTGGGCGAGGCGTTCCAGTTCGACTGGAGCTGCGAGTACCTGTTCATCGGCGGGCTGCGCCGCCGCCTGGAAGTGGCACACACCAAGCTGGCGGCCAGTCGCGCCTTCTGCCTGGTGGCGTACTACAGCCAAGCGCACGAGATGCTGTTCGATGCGCACGCACGGGCGTTCGCCCTCTTCGGTGGCGTGCCCCGGCGGGGCATCTACGACAACATGAAGACCGCTGTGGACAAGGTCGGCCATGGCAAACAGCGCAGCGTCAATGCACGCTTCGAGGCGATGACCGGGCACTACCTGTTCGAGCCGGAGTTCTGCAACCGGGCCGCCGGCTGGGAGAAGGGGGTCGTGGAGAAGAACGTTCAGGATCGGCGCAAGGACATCTGGCGTGAGGCCAGCGAGCGGCGCTGGGGGACGCTTGGTGAACTCAACGACTGGTTGCAGCAGGCCTGCGTGAAGGCCTGGGCTGAGATGAGTCACCCGGAATGGACTCAGCTCACGGTGGCCGATGTCTGGCAGGACGAACGTGCTCGTCTCATGCCCAACCCCCGTGCGTTTGATGGCTACGTGGAGCAGCCGGTACGGGTCTCTGCGACCGCACTGATCCACTTCCAGCGCAACCGCTACAGCGTGCCGTGTGAATGGATTCATGCGGTGGTCAGTCTGCGGGCCTACGCGGATGGCCTGCTGGTGGTCGGGCCCGATGGGCGACAGGTGCGCCTGGCGCGCAGCTTCGAACGTGATCAGACGCTCTACGACTGGATGCATTACATCGCGCTCATCGAGCGAAAGCCCGGCGCGCTGCGCAACGGCGCGCCCTTCAAGACCATGCCCGAGCCACTGCAGGAAATGCAGCGCCAGTTGCTGCGCCACAGCGGTGGCGACAGGGTGATGGCGCAGGTGCTCATGGGGGTGAGCCTGCATGGACTGGAGGCCGTGGTGGTGGCGGTAGAGCTGGCGCTGCAGTCCGGGCGGGTGAGTGCCGAGCACGTGCTCAACGTGCTCTCGCGTCTGAAGGAGCAGCGCGTGCCCGAGCCACCGGTGGCCACGATGCTCAAGCTCAACACGCCGCCACTGGCCAACCTGCAGCGCTACGACGCACTGCGCAACGTCCAGCCTCATGAGGCATCACCGGAGTCCGACCATGCATGACGTCATTGATGCCCTCAAAGCGCTGGGCCTGCACGGCATGGCCAGTGCCTGGCCGGAGGTACTGGGCACCGCCCGCATGAAGTCGCTGGATCATGAGGCCGTGCTGCACCAGCTCATCAAGGCCGAGACCGCTCAGCGTGAGGTGCGTTCCATGGCTTACCAGATGCGCGTGGCGCGCTTCCCTTCGCACCGTGACCTCGCCGGCTTTGACTTCGCCCACGCGCAGCTCGACGAAGCACTGGTGCGCCAGTTGCACACCCTTCGCTTCGTGGAGTCGGCGCACAACGTGGTGCTGGTTGGTGGCCCCGGCACGGGTAAAACCCACCTGGCCACGAGCCTGGGGATCGAGGCCATTCGCATGCATGGCAAGCGGGTGCGCTTCTTCTCAACGGTGGAGCTGGTCAACGCCCTGGAGCTGGAGAAGGCGCAGAACAAGGCCGGGCAAATGGCGCACCGCCTGATGTACGTCGATCTGGTGATCCTGGATGAACTGGGCTACCTGCCATTCACGCAGTCGGGCGGCGCGATGCTGTTCCACCTGCTCTCCAAACTCTATGAGCGAACGAGCGTGGTGATCACCACCAACCTCACCTTCTCGGAGTGGAGCAGCGTCTTTGGAGACGCCAAGATGACCACGGCCTTGCTTGACCGGCTCACGCACCATTGCCACATCGTCGAGACGGGCAACGAGAGCTGGCGATTCAAGCACTCCAGTGCCGCTGGCGCGGCTCCCCCAAAGCAACGCCCAAAGAGCCAGAAAGGAGATCGAAAAACAGCAGACCCGATAGACTTATCCACAACCGAATAGTCAAAGAATCCATCAACCCAGTGGCTCAATATTCAACGTGATCACTGGCTCAGTTGTGCTGATGAATCAACACTTGCGCTTGCCGCGCACGCCGACCGTGCCGGGCGAACCCGGCGGCAGCGTGGGCAGCAGGTTGAGCACGCCGTTCATTTCCTCGACGACGATCTGGCGCTGACGCACCGGCTTCGCCGGCATCAGGTTCAGTTCTTCCAGACGCCCGTAGCGGTTGGGTAGGATGTTGATGGCGGCGGTCAGCGCGGCCATCGAGAAGGCGGGATTGCTGAAGGGGTTGTTCATGGTCAGGCTCCTTGGCGGACGAGCACGCCCAGCGCCTTCAGTTGCGCGATGGCGGCGAGTTTTTCGGCGTTGGTGATGGCGTCGGGCCAGGCGAGTGCGTGGTGGGCGACGATGGCGTGGCGCGCGACGACGAGGCCGTCATCGCGGTCGATCAAGGTGGCATCGCAGGCTTGCAGCAGCACGCCTGCGGCGACCTGCGTGCCGTCCTCGGCGGACGGGTCGATCTGCTTGTACTTGCCAGTGGCAGTGACGATGCCGACGACTGTGCCCAGCGGCAGGTTCTGGCCGGAAGCGACCGAGACGCGGTCGCGCGAGTAGAGGTTGGGCGCCTCGTACTTGAGCAGGTCGCCCAGGTTCAGCGGTTCGGCGAGAACGGACATTTCAGAACTCCTTCTTGGTGGACTGCGCCGCGATCTGCTTGGCGGCGTCGATCAGGGGATTGCTGGCCGCAGGGCGCGCGGCATCGGGCGCGATGCGGCTGGTGATTTCGGGACTGGCTTCGGCCTGCGCCGCGAGCAGTTGGCTGCGCACTTTCGCGGGCGAGTCGTTGGCTTCGAGGAAGCCCGCGATCAGGTCGGTGCGCCCGGCCAAGGTGCAGGTCTGAGCGATTTCGACGGCGTCGGCCACGGTCATTGCCGTGGTGGTGGCCGATTGAGAAGGACTGCCAGCAGGATCAGCAAGAGGCCGATCAGCAGCAGCGGGGTTGGTTCGATCATTCATGGAAGACTCCATCTGGTGGGTGCGAAGAAAGCCCGCTTGGCTGGCCGGAGCCACCTGTGTCGGGAGCGGGTAAAGCGATTGCGTGAGTTGTGTGAGCGCGTCGTCGAAGCCGCCGACGGCATCGGCCAGACCGGCGGCGACGGCGTTCGAGCCGAAGAACAGGCCCGCTTCGGTGGCGCGAACGGCGTCCGCGTCGAGGCCGCGATGGCGCGCGACCGTCTCGACGAACAGGTCATAGACGCGATCCACCTCGGCCTTGAGGACGGCGTGGGCCTCGTCGGAGATCGGCTCGTGCGGGTTGAGGTCGTTCTTGCGCTCGCCCGCGAACACGGCGGTGTAGCGAACGCCGTCTTTGGCGTCCTTGACGGACTGATCGACGTGCATGGCGATGACGCCAATCGAACCGACGCCGCCGGTGCGCGCGACGAACACGCGGGTGGCGGCGGACGCCAGCGCGTAGGCCGCCGAGAACGCCATGTCGTTGGCCACGGCCCAGACGGGCTTCGCTTGCGACGCCGCGCGGATGCGGTCGGCCAGATCGAACACGCCGCCCGACTCGCCGCCCGGTGAATCGATGTCGAGCAAGATCGCAGCGACCTCGGGGCTGGCCAGAGCGGCGTCCAGTTGCGCCGCGATGCCGGTGTAGCTGGCGAGACCCGATTCGGCTTCGAGGCCCGAGGTGCGGCGCACCAGCGTGCCGTAGATCGGGATGACAGCGACCTTGCCGCTGACCGGCGCCGGCGCGCGCGCCGCTGGCGTGTAGCCCACAGGCGCGGCGAGATCGGCGAGGCCGATGCGTGCGCCGAGCACGGAGAGGATGACGTCGAGTTTCGGGCGATGGATCGCCAGCGGCACGCCGAACAGGCGCGCCGCCAGATGAGGCAGCACGGTCATGTGAATCCTTCGGGGAAAGCGGTCAGGCGATGGAGTCGCCGCCGGTGGCGTCGGGCGCGACGGCGTTGCGGTTGGGTTCCGCGCTGCCGCCATCCTTCGATGTGTAGCGAGGGTCGGAATCCAAGATCAGGCCGAGGTCGTCGGCGCGCTGGTTGTCGGCGGCGATCTCGCGGTCGACGTCTTCGGCGTCGTAGCCGTTGGCCGAGATCGCTTCCGAACGGCTCATCAGGCCCGCGCGGATGGCCAGCAACATCGCCTTGAATTCCTTCTCGGGATCGACCCACTGCCAGCCCTGCGGAATCCACTTCACCTGCAGGTACTGGCGGCGACGCGCCGGCCCGCCACGCGCGAAGCCCGGCGCTTCGAGCGCACCGGCGAGCACGGCCTGCTTCATCCACGCGGCCCACACTGGGCGGCACATCTGATGCACCAGCACGCCGTGCTGCACCATCTCGCAGCGACGCCGGAACTCCAGCATCCCGGCGCGGATGGACGAGTAGTTCACGCCGGTCAAGTCGCCGGTGAGTTGCTCGTAGGTGATGCCGATGGCGGCGGCGACCGCGCGGAACTGGGTGCGCAGGAACTCGGAATACGAGCCGCCGACGTCCGCCGGATCGGAGAACTTGATGTCCTCACCCGGTTCCAGAATCTGCAGCGTTCCGGGCTCCAGCCCGGCGAGTGCGATGCCGTCGCCATCGGCCGCCCCTTCGCCCATCAGGTTGTCCTCGGGGTTCTGGCGCGTGACGAAGCCCGCGAACATCGCGGCGGTCTTCTTGCGCACCAGCTCGGCGTCGTCGTACTGGTCGAGCTCATTGAGCTTGACCAGCGCCCGCGACAGCCACGGTTCGCCCCGGATCTGGCCGGGACGCAGAACACGGAACAGGTGGATGATTTCCTTCGCATCGATGCGCACCGTGTCCATGCCGCCCTGGCCCGACATCGGGGCCAGACGCCCGTCTTCGGGGTGCGAGCGGTACAGGTGGTAGGCGACGCGCCGCCCCAGGCTGTCGAACTCGATGCCGGAGCGCACGACGTTGCCCGAGGGCAAATCGGTGTTCAGATTGATGGGCAGGTGCTCGGGCTCCAGCAACTGGAGCTGCAGCGGCACGACCAGCCCGTCTTCCGGGCGGCGCGGCCGCAACCGAATCAGGCATTCGCCGCCTTCGAGCATCGCGCGGCAGGCCAGCGCCTGCAGGCCATAGAAGTCGGTCTGCCCGGCCGCGTCGGCTTCCGCCGTCCAGTCGCGCCACAGCGCCTGCACCTCGGCCTTGAACGAGTCGTCGGGCGACAGGCTCTGCGGCTTGATGCCGGTGCCGACGGCGTTGGCAACGAAGGCTTCGATCCCGGCCTGCGCCCATGCATTGCGGCGAACGACGTCACGGCTCTTGCCACGCAGTTCCGTATTGGTCGCCAGCATCGCCGCGACCGCGCCGGGGTTGCCGGGCATCCACGCCAGCGAGCGACGGCCACGGCCCGCCGCTTCGTGAACGGGAGGCTGGCCGAAGAGGCTTCGGAGTTTCGAATACCAGGCCATCAGAACCCCTTCGAGGTCGTGACCCGGATCTGGCGCGGCGCGCCCGGCAACAGGCCTGTTTCGGCTGCCTGCTGCAGCAGTCCGCGCCTGACCTCGCGGATCGCGGCCATCAGTTCATCGACCGAGCGGTACTCGACCGTCTTGTCGCCGAAGGAGACGCGGCGTTCGCCCTTGGCGAGCGCCGTCTCCAAGGCCTGGAGTTGGGCTTCTGTGTAGGCCATCAGCGGTACACCACGAGGTTGATTTCGGAGGAGTCGTCAAAGGACGCCTGTGCGGTCGCACAGGAGATGTCGACGTACTGAGGGGTCTTCAGATCGGAACTGGCGCGCACGATGGCCACGCGCTGGGTGCCGCTGTTGGTGCTGCTGCGGGCGAGCGCCAACCAGCAGTAATTCGCGTCCGGCATCGCCACGGCGAAATGCACGCGGTAACGGCCCGCAGCGGTGCGCACGACGCTGGCGACGTTGCGCGCGCTCGCGATCACGACCTGACCATTGACGTAGCCGAAGCTGACCCACACCCGGGCGATGCCGGGATGTGTGGCGTCGATCTTGGTCTTGACCTCGAAGCCGATGCGCGCCGCCAGCGCGGCGATGCTGGACGCGAGGTTCATCAGGCCAGCGCTCCGTCGAAGATCACGACGAAGTCGGTGTCGGTGTTGCCGACATCGGCGGCAGCCACCGCACCAATGTTGGTGCGCGCCTGCAGTTGCTCAGCCACCGTCAGGGTCTGCGCCGCGTCGAAGCGCACACGCAGATTGACTGCGGCTAGGAGCGCATCCAGTCCGCTGGTGCCGTTCTGCAGCAGCTGCTGGATTTCCACCAAGGTGTCGTAGGCGGCATCCGCTCCACCCAAAATGTCGGCCTTGAGCGCATCGAGCAGCGACACGATCTTGTTCGACGAATAGGTGGTGGAGGTGGCGATCTGGTTGTCGTCGATGGCCGTCGCGGACAGCACCGCCGCCTTCAACTCGTTGATCGCCGCGACCAGACTCGACTTGTCGGTGGTGGACAGGCTGGCGAGATTGCCTGCCGTCGCCCGAACGTCGTTGAACTCCTGGGCGACCCGGATGACCAGGCTCTCGATGCGCGTGGCAAGACTCATGAAAACTCCTTTGCAGATCAGGACAACCAGCGGGGATCAGCGAAGCCATCGGCTTCGGATGACGCGCCGGCGTGATGGGGTTGCAGAAACAGCGAGGCCACCGCGTTGGGTGGCCTCGTCTGGGTCAAATGTTTGAATCGGGGGCGGCTCATCCGGTGGCCGCTCCATCCCGAGTTGGCGCTCCAGTTCCCGCCAGTGGCGCTCCTCGAAGCGATCCAGTCCCGCGCTTGACGCGGCCGCGCGGGCGTACACGTAGCAGTCGAGCGCCTCATTGCGCTCGCGCATCTTTTGCCACTCGCGCACCGGGAAGCCGTTGCGGTCGCGGCGGGTGATCAGTTGCTCGGCGCAGAGCTGCTGGATGAACTCCGCATCGATCTTGGGCAGGTGGACGAAGCCGGTCGGGTAGACCGTGGTCACGCCGTCCTCGCTGACGTCCGCGTTCTTGCGCAGGTTGTTGTAGAACTCCAACTTGGCGATGCCGACCGCCACCGTGAACACCTTGATGCCCCGGCGCAGCTTCTTGCCGCCCTGCGAGACATCGATGGCCGTTGGTGTGCCGATCAGGGCCGCGCCGCGCGGCACACCCTTGACCGCCATCACGCGCGAATCGCGGCAGGCGCGCACGAAAGCGTAGGCCTCCTGCGTCGCAAAGCCGGTGTCGAGCGCGAACCGGGCCAACGGCATCGCCGCGCCCGAGGCATGCGTCCAGTTCTCCGCAATCAACTCGGCGAGGCGCTTCCACACCGCGTCGCGGGCGGTGTCGCCCATCAGCACGCGGTGTTCCACCAGCCAGGACTCCTTGCCGCGCCCAAAGGCCCAGATCGACGCCTCGGTGCGATCCTTCTGCACGTCGGCCGCGCCCACCAGGAGCAGTCCTCCCTGCGGAACCGTGCCGATGCGGTAGTCCTCGCGGCGCTCGACCAGCCGTTGCCAGTCGGGTGCTTCGCCTTCCTCGACCCAGGTCTCACCCAGTTCGGTGTTCTTGAAGGTCTTGATAGCAGCCGCCGATCCCGATTCCTTGTTGACGGCGCTCTCCCACGCGGCGGCGATGTCACGCCAACTGCGCCAGCCCACCGGGCTGTACAGCGACGACAGGTGAAATCCCGCGGTCTTGCCGGGCCCGTCGCTGATCATCGCGCGCCACTCGCCGTGCTCCAGCATCCAGGTCTTGTGATGCTCGGCAATCGACTCGTCGCACGATTCGCAGATGTAGGCCGCCGTCTCCGGTGCGCCCTTGTCCCAGCGCAACTGCTCGAAGCGCAGCCACTGCCGGTGCGAGCAATGCGGGCACGGCACGAAGTAGCGACGCTGGTCGCTGGCCTCGTATTCGCGCTCGATGGCGCTCGCCCCGGAGATCGTCGGCGTCGACACGATGAAGATCTTGCGGCGCGCGAAGGTGCGGGTGCGCGCCTCGGCCAGCGAGATCGCGTCGCCTTCGCCCTCGACGTCCAGCGGATAGCCGTCGACCTCGTCGAGAAACAGATACCGCACCGGCATCGACCGCAGACCGACGGCGCTGTTCGCGCCCGTCATCACGAGCACGCCGCCCCGGAACTCCTTGGCGAGGATCGTGTTGCCCGAGTCGCGCGAACGCGCCGGCGCGATCAGTTCCGCCAGCGCCGCCGACTCCTCGATGAGCGGGTCGATCCGCTGCTTGGAGTTGCGCTTGGCCATCTCCACCGTCGGCCAGACCGCCATCATCGGCCCCGGCGCATGGTGGATCACGTAGCCGATCCAGTTCGAGCCCATCTCGGTCGCGCCGAGCTGGGCGGCCTTCATGAACACCACACGTTCGAGCGGCGAGGTCGGCGACAGGCAGTCCATGATCGCCTTCAGGTATGGCGTGCGGCTGGTACGCCAGCGCCCCGGCTCGGCGGATGCCTTGCTGGAAAGCATCCGGTGGCGATCCGACCATTCGGACACCGTGAGCAGAGGATCGGGCGTCAGCCCTTCGCGCCATGCGCGCTCGATCTCGGCCGCGCCTTCGTAGTCCATGTCCATCGTCAATCCACCCGAGGGCGCATCTCGCCCAGCTCCTGCAGGTGCTCACGCACCGCCGCCTCAAGGGCGATGTGCATCGTGTGCGGATCGACACCGAGCTTGGCCGCCATCTGCGCCGAGATGCGCGCGGGCCAGTTCAGCCACGCGTCGCGCTCGGAGCGCGCCAGCTTGAAGACGTGGGCGATGGCCTGCGGCCGATCCACCAGTTCGCCCTTCAGGCGGGCCAGCCGCACCTTGTTCGTCTGCGCCTTGACCACCTCGTTGACTGTGCGCGCTTGCAACAGCGACGCGCCGCCGGTAGGCAAGGCAGCCTGACCGTCGCCCACGGGCGCGGCGGTGGCGGTTTCCGGCGGCACGACGGCCTTGACGGCATGGGCGCGCGTGCCGGTGCGCGGCGCTTCGGTGTTGCGCGTCCACTCGGCGTCGGCGCGCTGCGGGTCAAGGGTTCCGTCCGACTCCGGCGTGATGCGCCCGGCAGCGATGGCCTTGCGCACAGCCGCGTCCGAAACGCCACGGTGACGCGCGTAGGCGCGAATCGAGATTCCCATCGGCACCTTCAATCATGTGTTCGTCCTTCGTCGAGAAAGAGCTTGGCTTCCATCGGGAACAGCGCGTTCATCACGTCACGCCATCAATCACGTCGAAAGGACAAACGATGAACAACCCAGCCCCCGACACCCTTGCAGTCAAGCTCGCCGAAGCCGCAATGACGGTCTTGGTGCGCGCCTGCCGCGACGAGGTCGCCTCCGCCAGCAATGCCGAACTCGAAGCTGCATGCGCTTCGATGCGCACACGAGCCAAGTCGGTCGTCAATCAACTGCTGGATGACGCTCGGGACGCACCCTGGATCGCGGAAACCGCGTTCCATGCCGCGGCCCTTGAACTGGCCGAAGCGGGCATCTCGTCGCTCCGCAGGCGTTGAAGCAGAAAGAGCTTGGCTTCACCGGCGAACAGCGCGTTCATCACGATCCCAATCAACCACTGCAAAGGAACTGACCATGAGCACCATCCAACTGACCCCGGCCCAGCACGCCATCCTCGCCAAGGCCATCCACTCCAGCGACGGCAAGATCGATTGGTTCCCCGATAACGTCAAAGGCGGCGCGCGCAAGAAAGTGCTGGAGAGCATGTTCAACCGCGCCCTCATCACGCCTGACGGCGAGGGCTGGCGCATTGCCGCCGAGGGTTACGACGCGCTGGGCATGCCGCGCCCCGGCGTCCAGCAGCCGACGCCACAGTTCGACGCCGAACTGGAGCAGGACGTCGCTGCCGCCGAAGCCACGTGGAAGCAGGAGGCCAAGGCCACGCCGCGCACCCGCGAGAACAGCAAGCAGGCCGAGGTCATCCGGATGCTCAAGCGCCCCGAGGGCGCGACCATCCGCCAGATCTGCGATATCACCGGCTGGCAGGCGCACACGGTGCGCGGCACCTTCGCCGGGGCCTTCAAGAAAAAACTCGGACTCGCCATCGTCTCGGACAAGGCCGAGGGCGGCGAGCGCGTGTATCGGATTGCGTGATCAGCGCCGGGGTGCCGGCCCTGCCTGCCCCCCCGAAACATCCATCGCCACCACCCTTGAAAACGCTTGGCTTCCCTGTCGAACAGCGCGTTCATGCTGATGTCGTGATTGACGACGCATACCAAGGAGAACAGCTATGAGCACCATGACCATCACCATCGAACGCACCCCTTGCACTCTGCGGATTGGCACAAACACCATCGAGGTCGAGGAGTTGAGCATCCGCCTGCCGTTCGCACGCAAACCCGCCGATCTCGGCGAGGTCGCTGGCAGGGAACAGACCAAGGTCTACATCACCGAGACCAAGGAACTGACCCCGGCCGAGTTCGACGCCTTTGCCAGCAGCTTGTTGGTATCGCGCGATTGGTTGCGCGGCAAAGGCGGCGGCACCGGCGACGGCTAGCTCTGCGTCGAGGTCAAGGCGCCGGGTCGCCCCTATCTGTACATCAACCCGGAGGGCGGCGATTACGCCCGCTACGTGGCCCGCCTCGGGTAATCGAAAAGATCGAGAAAGAAGCCAGGAACAACTTGGCTTCTCAATCGAACAGCGCGTTACTACGTGTGTCGCAACGATCAACCGCAAGGAGCCCACGATGAACAACACCAACCAGATCCCCGCCACCCGGAACGACGCCTGGGGCTTTTGGGGAACGATGAACGAGAACGCCGCCGCAGCCTGGCCGACGGCTATGACCGCGATCTCGGATGCCACGCACCAACCCCTCGACTCGGTCCGGGCCTTCCTCGACAGCCGGCACGGACGCCACTTCGCGGACGATGTCCTGAACCAGATGCACGCAGGCCGCGCCCTGGCGGACGCGATCCACGCCGCCACCGAGCAGTGGATGGGCTGGAAGATCGGACGCCAGACCAGCAAAGACTACGGCATCCCGCGCGGCCTGCCTTACCTGACGGGCTTCGTGATTCACTGCGAGATCGTCGAAGAAGAACTCGCCGCCTGAGGAGAACGACATGGCCGCAGTCACCACCAACCTGACCATCGAAGCCAACTACGACAAGTTCGTCGCCGAACTGACTGCGCTCACCCGCAAGTATGGTGTGGCAATCCAGTCAGTCGGCGGCGTCATCCTTGCCGACCACGCCGACGAATTCCGCAACGTCACTTACGTTGCGGATATCAGCAGCGGCGACCTCTACCCGAGTTTGCCCGAGTCCTGACAGATCGTCGAACGCCACCCCATCGGATTCGCGGGTGGCTTGCTCTCCGGTCCAGTCCTGCCAGCGGCGCACGATCACATCGACGTACTTGGGGTCGAGTTCGATCAAGCGCGCCAGCCGTCCTGATTTCTCGGCGGCGATCAGCGTCGTGCCCGAGCCGCCGAACGGGTCGAGCACCACGTTGCCCGGACGGCTCGAATTGCGGATCGCCCGCTCCACCAACTCCACCGGCTTCATCGTCGGGTGCAGGTCGTTCTTCGCCGGCTTCTTGATCTGCCAGACATCGCCCTGGTCGCGGTCACCGCACCAATGGCGCTGCGCGCCCTCGGCCCAGCCGTAGAGGATCGGCTCGTATTGGCGCTGGTAATCGGCGCGGCCCAGCGTGAAAGTGTTCTTGGCCCAGATGATGAACGTCGACCAGTGGCCGCCGGCGGCGCGGAACGCGGCCTGCAGCACGTCGAGTTCGCTGGAGGACATTGCCACGTAGATGCCGCCTCGGCAACTGGCGATGGTCGGCGTGAGCGCCGCCAGCAGGAAGTCGTAGAAGCCGTCGCCGAGGTTGTCGTTCAGGATCGCCCGGCTCTTGCCGCGCAGTCTGTCTTTCGACGTATTGGCGTAGTTCACGTTGTACGGCGGATCGGTGAAGACCATGTCCACCTGTTCGCCGTCCAGGACGCGCTCGTAGCTTTCGGCGTTGGTGGCGTCGCCGCACAGCAGCCGATGGCCGCCGAGCAGCCAGACGTCGCACGGACGCGAGACCAGCGTCTCGCTCACTTCAGGCATCGCATCGTCGTCGGTCTGACCTTCACCCTCCGGCTCATCGCCCGCCATCAATTCAGCCAGCGCATCGGCATCGAAGCCGGTCAGCGAGAGGTCGAAGTCATCGTCCTGCAAAGCGGCGATCTCGATGCGCAACATCGCGTCATCCCACCCTGCGTTCTCGGCGATGCGGTTGTCCGCGATCACCAGGGCCCGGCGCTGGGTGGGACTCAAGTGATCGAGCACTACCACCGGCACCACCTCCAGTCCAAGCTTCTGGGCGGCGGCGAGCCGCCCGTGGCCGGCGACGATCACGCCGTCGCTGCCCGCCAGGATGGGATTGGTGAATCCGAACTCGGCAATCGATGCGGCGATCTGCGCGACCTGTTCATCCGAATGGGTGCGCGCGTTGCGGGCGTAGGGCAGCAGCTTGGCCGTCGGCCACTGCTCGATCTTGTCGGCAAACCAGGAGGCGTTCATTGCGCGGCCTCCGTCGCGGCCAGACGATCCTTGGCAACGTCGTCGAAGGGCTGGCCGGTGGC